>CAWEYQ010000008.1:0-25274 GCA_963813265.1 uncultured Solirubrobacterales bacterium
CCCCCACGCTAGTGCCAGAGAGCCGACTCTGCCAGGGTGTCGGTCCGAACGCGTCGTGGGAAAACTACGGAGCGGGCTACGCACCGCGCACGGTGTACGGACGCTGCACTCGCCGCGGGCAGTATTGTCCGCGGCTAATTGCAGGTCGCGTGGTGAGCGAGCATTTGGAGAGACGACATGACCGAATCCACGAACATCCCCGGCTCCGGCCGCGTTGTCATCGCCGGCGGAGGCGTTGCCGGCCTCGAGGCACTGCTTGCGTTGCATGCCATCGCGGGCGCCCGTGTCAACCTGACCCTCGTTGCGCCGAATGACTCGTTCATCGATCGGCCGATGACGGTTGCCGAGCCGTTTGGCCTTGGCTCCGCGGCACAGCTCTCGCTGCCAGAGGTCGCTGCCGAGGTGGGTGCGGAATTCGTACAAGGGACGGCGGCGGGGGTCGATGCCGCGAACCGACGGCTCAGCCTCGTGGGCGGATCAGATCTCGCCTTCGACAAGTTGATCCTCGCGATGGGGGCACACGCGCGCGCGCCGTTTGCCGATGCGATCACCTTCGGGTTCGAGGGCTCGCGGCAGGCGTTTGAGGAGATGCTCGATCGTCTGCGGGGCGGCCAGGCTCACAGCGTGGCGTTCGTCAGTCCCGCTATGACCGGGTGGCTCCTGCCGGTCTACGAGCTGGCGCTCATGACCGCGCGTGAGTTGCGCCGGAGCAACGTCGAGGGGGTCGAGTTGCACATCCTCACACCCGAAGAACGGCCGCTGGCGCTGTTCGGCGGTGAGGTCAGCCGCAGCATCGGCCGTTTGCTGACTGCGGCGGAAATCGAATTCATGCGAGCGTCGTTCGTCAAGCTCGACGGCGGCGGCCTGGCCTATGGCGCGTTCGGTCAAGCGACGCCGGATTACGTTGTCACGCTGCCGCTTCTCAGCGGGCCGCAGCTGGCCGGTGTTCCGGCCAGCGAGCCCGATGGGTTTATCCCCGTCGATGAGTACGGTCGCGTGAGAGGGCTTGCGGACGTGTACGCTGCCGGCGACGCGGTCGAGTTTCCGGTCAAGCAGGGTGGCCTTGCTGCACAGCAGGCCGACACCGTGGCGACGCACATCGCCGCGGGATATGGTGCGCCCGTAGAGCCGGCGCCGTTTCAACCGGTACTGCGAGGCATGCTGTTCACGGGCGACGATCCGCTGTACATGCGCTCGGGCGTGCCCGACGCCGACCCGGATGTGCCGGGCGCCTGGTACCCGCTCTGGTGGCCGCCGACGAAGGTCGCGGGCCGTTATCTGCCGCCGTACCTGCTCGAACGGAGCACGGCGGACGGCCTAGACGCCCCACCGCTGGGATTCGTCGACGTCGACATTCCGCTGTCGGCACTCACCCTGCCGGGCTGAGCAGCGCTTGCTGGGCGAAGTTGCGCCGGCGGCGTCGGGCGCCGGCGCGCCTAGGTCCGCTCCACGTCGAGCTTGAGGAAGTGCGTCGCGCAAGAGATGCACGGGTCGTAGTTGCGAATCGCCTGCTCGCACTGCCACTGCAGGTCGTCGTCGGCGAGGTCCAGGTGCCCGGCGACGAACCCGCGCAGGTCCTCCTCGATCGCGCGCTGATTCTGGGACGTCGGCGGTACGATCCGGGCGTCACGGATCGCGCCGGCGGCATCGATCTGATAGCGGTGCCAGAGGATTCCGCGCGGGGCCTCGCTGACTCCGCAGCCGACCGCGTCGCGCGGTTCGAGCGCGATCGCCGGGGGGTCGGGCGGCTCATAGGCCTCGATCAAGCGCAGCGCCTCTTCGATCGCGTACAGGAGCTCCACGCCACGCACGATGATGCTCTGGAACGGATTGCGGCATGAGCGCTCGAGTCCGGCCTGGCGGGCAGCGTCACGGGCCAGCGGTGACAGCGTGTCGAACGCGAGGCTATAGCGCGCCATCGGTCCGACCATGTATGAGCCGCCATCGCGCAGGCGGCAGTGCAGGGCATTGGAGTGGGCCACGTGCTCCTCGACGAAATGCTCGTCAAAGTCCTCGGCCGGAATGTCCAGACCGCTGCTGGAGATGATCCGCCCGCGGTCGATCGGATAGCGCCCGTCGTCATCGCGCAGGGCCACGAACTCGTAGTCACGCTCGAAATCGGGCATGTCGAGCGTGCCCAACAGCGCGATCGTCTCGAGCGTCTCCTCGAGCGCGTGCTGCAGCGGCTCCACCAGAGGTTCCAGCTCATCGCGGGAGGGCGCGCGGTAGAAGCCCCCGGTCCGCGGGTTGACCGGATGCTCGGCCCGACCACCGAGCGTGATCAGCAGGTTGTTGCCCGCCTTACGCGTGGCCAGACCGCGCTCAACCAGCGCGGGATGGTCGGCGGCCATGTGGATCGCGCTCTCGTAGCCAAGGAAATCGGGTGCGTGCAGGAGGTAGAGGTGCAGCGCATGGCTCTCGATCCATTCGCCGCAGTACACCAGCCGGCGCAGCTCGCGGATCGGTCCGTCGACCGTGACCCCGCACGCCTGCTCCATCGCGAGGCAGGAGCTCGTCTGGTAGGCGACCGGGCAGATGCCGCAGATGCGCGCCGTGATGTCGGGCACCTCGGTGAAGTGCCGCCCGCGAAGGATCCCCTCGAAGAAGCGCGGTGGCTCGTAGATACGCAGTTGCACGTCGAGCACCTCGCGGTCGCGGATGCGAACGCTCATCCCGCCCTCGCCCTCGACCCGGGCGAGGGCCGCTGTGCGGATCCGGCGGCTGGGAGGGCGTTCAAGCGGAGCGGCCATAACGCTCACTTTCGCGTTGGAATTCCGGCGCGCTCGCGTTGAATGTGCGATATACGTGAACCAGGTCGACGTCGTCCATGTCGAGCTTGCGCATCCAGGCGCTCAGCGCTCCGGTGTTGGTCGACTCCATCGGCCCGAAACAGCCGTAGCAGCCGCGATTGAACGACGGGCACAAGGCGCCGCAGCCGGCGTGCGTCACCGGGCCGAGGCAGGGCGTGCCGTGAGTGACCATGACGCAGTTGTTTCCGCGCAACTTGCACTCCTGGCAGACGCTCGAGGAGGGGATCGGTGCCACGCGGTTGGCGAGCGAGGCCCGGATCACCTCGAGTAGCTGATACTTGTTGACCGGGCAGCCGTGCAGCTCGAAATCGACTGGGACGTGGGCGCTGATCGCGGTCGAGTGCTCGAGCGTCTCGACGTACTCGCGCGTCGGGTAGACCGCGGCGATGAGGTCCTCGACGTCGGTGAAGTTGCGCAGCCCCTGGATCCCGCCGGCGGTAGCGCAGGCCCCGATCGTCACCAGCCGCCGCGACATGCGCCGTACCCGGTGGATGCGTTCGGCGTCCAGCTCGGTCGTGATCGAACCCTCCACCAGCGACAGGTCGTAGGGACCCTCGTCGACGGCCCGCGAGGCCTCGAGGAAATAGGCGATGTCGACTTGACCGACGAGCGTCAGCAGCTCGTCTTCGCAGCTGAGCAGGCTCAGCTGACAGCCGTCGCAGGAGGAGAACTTCCACACCGCCAGCTTGGGCTTGCTCGTGGGAGCGCTCACAGCTCCTGCACCTTCAGCCACGGTTCGACCAAGTCGTAGCGCTGCACCGGCCCCTCACGGCAGATGAAGACCGGACCGAACTGGCAGTGGCCGCACTGCGCGATCGCACAATGCATGTTGCGCTCCATCGAGATGTACAGGCGCTCCTTGGCAACGCCACGCTGTAGCAGGGTCAGCGCAGCGAAGCGAAGCATCACCTCCGGCCCGCACATCATCGCGATCGTGTTCTCGGGATCAAACGCCGCCAGCTCGACGAGCTTGGTCACGACGCCGACCTTGCCGTGCCAGTTCGGGCCCGCGATGTCGACGATCACATCAACATCGAGGTCGAAGCGCCCGCGCCACTCCTCGAGCTCGGGCACGAACAGCATCTCGCTCGCAGAGCGGCCGCCGTAGCAGACGATCACCCGCTCGTACTCGTTCCGGTGGGCGAGCACGTGGTGGATCGCCGGGCGCAGCGGCGCCAGACCGAGACCGCCGGCCACGATCACCACGTCGCCTGCGACCGCGTCGGCCAGCGGCCACGTGCTTCCATACGGTCCGCGCAGGCCGACCAGGTCGCCGGGAGCCGTCGCGCACAGCGTGGAGGACACCGACCCGACCGCGCGCACCGTGCAGCGCAACGGGTCCAGCGCGGTGGCCGCGCCGCTGACCGAGATCGGTACCTCGCCGGCGCCGAAGGCGTAGAGCATGCCGAACTGCCCCGGAGCGAACAGCGGCAGCTTCTGTCCAGGCAGCGGCTCAAGCGCGAGCGTCCATGTGTCTTCGGTCTCCCGTCGCCGGCTGACGACCCTGTGGGTGCGCGGTGTCATCGCGCTCCGGGGCAACGGACTAGCTGACAGTGGCGCGGCCATAGACGTCCAGTAGCTGAAGCCGCGTCGCGTCGAGACGCTCGACGATCACGGACGCGAAGCTTCGCATCAGCTCATAGCCCAGCTCGGGCTCCTGCAGACAGCGTCCCCGCAGCGCCGCGCCGTCGAAGCGGACACCGTGGGTAACGCCGCGCGAGCGCGCGTCGAAGTGGTTCAGATACGGCTCGAACAGCCACGACCAACCGACTGGGTCGCCGTTGTGCAGCGTCTCGATCGTGATCACGCCCGCGGGCGATTCGGTCTGCAGGGCCACGAACCCATCGCGGATCAGGAAGAACGAATCCGCCGGCTGGCCCTCGACCAGCAGCGAAGCGCCATCGACGAAGTCGACCTTCTCGCCCAGCGCGGCGACCCCCTTCAACTGCTCCGGCGTCAGGTTGCGGAACATCCGGGTCGATGCGAGCGTCTCTTCGATGCTCTCCATGGCTGCTCGCTATGACGCTTCGGTCGGCGGGGTCGGGTCTGTCGGGTTCGCGAGAATAGCTGAAACCTCCTCGGTGATGTCGATACCCACCGGGCACCACGTGATGCAGCGCCCGCACCCCACGCACCCGGAGGTTCCGAACTGATCGAACCAGGTCGCGAGCTTGTGCGTCATCCACTGGCGATAGCGGGAGCGCGGCGACAAACGCGCCTCGCCTCCGGTGACGTGAGAGAATTGGACCGAGAAGCACGATTCCCAGCGGCGCCAGCGCTCCGCCTCCTCGCCCGCCAAATCCGCAGTGTCCTCCACCGACGTGCAGAAGCACGTCGGGCACACCATCGTGCAGTTGCCACAGGTCAGGCAGCGGTCAGCGACCTCGTCCCACCGCGGGTGCTCGTAGTTGGCGTACAGCAGCGCACGCAGGTCGACCTCCGGCATCTCGCGCCCCATCCGCGCGACCGCGTAGGCAGTCACCTGCTCCGCGTCACGCGCGTCGGCGGCGTCGGCGGCACGGTGCGGCACCTCGCCAAGCACGAGCGCCCCTCGGTCGCTGCCGACCTCGACCACGAACCGGTGACCCCCTGCGTCGAGCACCTCGGTCAGCGCGAGGTCATACCCTGCGCTCGCCTTCGGGCCGGTCCCCATCGAGGTGCAGAAGCACGTGCCGCTCGGCTCGCCGCAGTTGACCGCCACAAGCAGCGCGTCCTCGCGCCGGGCGGCATAGCTCAGATCGGGATGGGCACCTGGCAGAAACACCTGATCCTGAATCGCGATTGCGTGCAACTCGCACGAGCGCACACCGAAGAACGCGTACCGAGGTGCATCGGTGGGCTCCTCGGTGATCTCAAGGCCATCACCGTTCTGCCCGCGCCGAGCCCGCCACAGCCGCAGCCGGGGAGGGTGCAGGAACTGCTTCCAGGACTGCGGGCCGACGGCATAGCCGAACACCGCCTCATCCTCGCGGCGCCGCAACCGATACGTGCCGCCGTCCTGTTCGTCACCCCAGCCGATCGGAAGGTCAGCGGCGGACCGCACCTCCCGATAGACGATCGCGCCGTCATGCACGGTCGGACCAAGTACCTGGTACCCCTGGCGGGCGATCGAACCGAGCAGCACGTCGAGGGCGCTCCGCTCGACAATCACGGTGGCGCCCGAACGCGGTGTGGACGGGGCGGCCTCAGTAATGGCGCGACATCCTACCCCCGCTGCGCCGCAATCCAAGTGCCTCGCGCCGAATTGTTCGCTCAAACAATGTGAAGCTGCCCTTTCGCGATGCTTGGCGTGCCCCGCGAGCGGTCTGTCCGTCGAGTCTGGAGGCGGTCCGTCGCGGTTCGCTCCGCGGGTGGGTAGTTGACCGCAGCCGGATGCGGACTGCAGCGGTCGCGGTCGAGACGCTCGTGTGCTGGTCTGTGTGTGAGGAGAGAGACGTGATCTGTAGGAGAGGTGTGATGTGAGGACGGTGCTGTATTTCCATCACGGCTCGTCCCGTGAGCACGACCCGCGGGTGTTCCTGCCTGAGCATCCGGAGACGCCTGAGCGGATCGACGCGATCGAGTCGGCGCTCGAGCGGGCAGGCTGGGTGGGCTGCTCGCGGGTCCAGGCGCCGGCAGCGACATTCGCCGAGCTTGAACTGGTCCACGCGCCGATGCTCGTTCGACACATCCGTCGGATGTCGCAGGGCGGCGGCGGCCAGATCGATCAGGACACGTTCGTCGGCGAGGCCTCCTACACGGCAGCACTGTATGCGGCCGGCGGCGCTTGTGAGATGGTCCGTGCGCTCGTCCGGGGCGATGCTGAGGCGGCGTTCTGCGGGTTGCGGCCCCCCGGGCACCATGCCGGGCGCGATCGGGCGATGGGGTTCTGCCTGTTCAACAACGTCGCGATCGCAGCAGAGCTCGCGATCCGCGAGCTCGGGTTAGAGCGGGTGTTCATCCTCGATTGGGATGTGCATCACGGCAACGGGACCGCCGACTTCTTCCGCCGTCGCTCCGACGTACTGTTCGCGAGCATCCACCAAGCCGGCGCCTACCCCGGCACCGGCGGATCGTCGGACGTGGGGTCGGGCGAGGGTCTCGGCTATACGATCAACGCTCCGGTTCCGCACGGCGCCGACGAGGAGATGTGGGTCTCGGTGCTCGAGCACGTCATCATCCCAGCCGCGCTGGAGTTCCGCCCGCAGTTGATCCTGATCTCCGCGGGCTTCGATGGCCACATCGCTGACCCGCTCGCCGGGTGTGCGTTGGAGGCCCGCTCCTACGCCCAGATGACCGCGCAGGTGATGGACCTCGCCTCGCGCGTCGGCGCCCCGGTCGGCGCCGTGCTCGAGGGCGGCTACCACCTCAATTCGCTCGCAGAAAGCGTGCTCGCGATGATCGGCGCGCTCGCCGGAAAGACTCAAGCCGAATCGATCGCGCCAGACCCGCTCATCACCTCCCGACTCGCCGCACACGTCGGGCATTTCTGGAGCCTGTAGGCCCCTCGAGCGCGACGCCGTCGTCGCCGCCTTGTCGGGATCAACCTCGGCCGAGCGCTCCAAGAAGCGCAGCGGGGTCGATCGATCTCGAATTGGGGTGGACAGAGCGGGGTCGCGGTGTAGGATCTAGCTCCGCCTCGCCCTAAGCCTCGGCGGGCAATGTTCTTCCGGCTCCAGCACTCGGTCGGCGCGAGCGTGGCCACAACGGTGTACGCAACAACCTATGCGTCAGGAGCCGGGTCTATGCACGGTCGTGCGGTGCGATGGACGGTAGGGAACGTCCATGGACCCTGAGGAGAGGAACAACATGCCGGCCTTGCAACATGTGAATGTCGAGGCGATGGATCCGCTGCGCTTCGAGTCGGTGCTCTCGGTGGGGGAGTTCGAAGCGTTGCGTCACTTGATCGCCAGGGCCGCTCCCGGGCTCCACGGCCGCGTCATCTGGAACATCAACTCGACGGCAAACGGCGGCGGCGTCGCCGAGATGCTGCGGCCCCTGCTCGGATATTGCGGAGGCCTGGGCGTCGACGCCAGATGGGCGGTCATCTCCGGGGATCCCGAGTTCTTCCTGATCACCAAGCGCATTCACAACCGCCTGCACGGGTTCGCAGGAGACGGCGGTCCGCTGGGCGCCGCCGAGCACGAGATCTACGACCAGACTCTGGTCCCCAACGCGGTCGAGCTGGTCGAGCTCGTGCATCCGGAGGACGTCGTGATCCTCCACGATCCCCAAACCGCCGGTCTCACACAGTCATTGCGCAAGACGGGGGCGACGGTGATCTGGCGCTGCCATGTCGGTGTCGACAGTGCGAACGACAACGCCCGCGGTGCATGGAACTTCCTGCGTGGATACGTGGTCGAGGCTCACCGATTCGTGTTCTCGCGCGGGGGGTTTGCATGGGAGGGTCTGCCCCGCGAGAAGATCACGGTGATCCACCCCTCGATCGACGCCTTTTCTCCGAAGAACGCGGATCAGAGCACCGAGCAGTCGCGGGCGATCCTCTCGGCGGCGGGCATCGTGCCCCAGTACGACACCGAGCCGGCGACGTTCACGCGCTCGGACGGCACGCCGGGCCGCGTCGACCGCCGCGCGACGATCGTCGAGGACGAGCCGCTCGGACCTGAAGACAGGCTGGTTGTGCAGGTCTCGCGCTGGGACGGTCTCAAGGACCCGCTGGGCGTGCTGGGCGCCTTTGCCCAGCACGTCGACCCTGCCGGCGGGGCGCACCTGCTGCTGGCCGGTCCGTCGACGGAAGCGGTCGCCGACGATCCCGAGGGTGCGCAGGTGCTCGCTTCCGTGGTGGAGACGTGGCATGCGCTGCCCGGCGACGTGCGCCGTCGCGTCCATTTGGCGTCGCTGCCGATGGACGACAGCGAGGAGAACGCCGCGATCGTCAATTCTGTGCAACGGGCTGCCAGTGTGGTTATCCAGAAGAGCCTCGCCGAGGGCTTCGGGCTGACGGTCGCCGAGGCGATGTGGAAGGAGCGGCCGGTCGTCGCAAGTCGGATCGGCGGCATTCGGGACCAGATCGACGACGGCCGATCAGGTCTGTTGATCTCGGATCCCCGTGACCTCAAGAAGGTGGGCGAGGCCGTCGGAGGCCTGCTCGCCGACCGAGAACGCGCGGACCGGATGGGATCCGCCGCTCGCGTCCGCGTGCAGCAGCACTTCCTTGGTCCGCAGCACCTGGGCCGGTACTTCGAGGTGATCCAGCGTCTGGCGTCCACGCGCGGGTTGGCGTAAGGCGCGGCTCGCCCGCCGCTGTCAGGCTGTTGCGTGCGCGGCGGCAATGTCGAGCGTCGACAACACGCCCGCCGACATGTAGCACTTGGCGTCGGCTTCGCCCTAAACCTCGGCGTGGCCACCGGTGTTCCGGCTCCAGAGACTCGGCCGGCGTGTGTGTGACCCTCAGTGGTCGTCGCGTAACCGCGTTCGGAGACGCGATGGTCCGCACAAAGGGCGCCCACAATTCGACTTGCGGGTACGAACCTGGTGCTCGCCCTTCTGCCGATCACGAATCCGACCTCAACCGCGCTGTTCAAGTCGATCGTGGCGGCCAAGACGCGCAACGCGCTCATCATGAGACCGTCGGCTCGGGCCGCTCGCTGCGCGAGCCACGCTGCGGACATCTTGCAACAGGCGGGCGAAGCCGCCGGGCTACCTCCCAACGCGCTCCAGGTCATCCGGACCCGTCGCTTGACGTCTCCCGTTATCTCTTCCACCACCCCGGCGTGGACTTAGCGCAGATCGCCTGGATCCTTGGCATCGGCGGCCGGTCGGAGTCCGAACGGCGGGAGCAGTTGTTCGATCGCGTGCAGCAGCTGCTGGCCGAGGTCGACGAGCCCACCTCCCTGGCCCAGCTGGGCATTGCGCGCGAGGAATTCGAGGACTCCCTGCTCGGACTTGCCAAGACTGCGTTCGCCGACCCGAGCATGCGCACCAACCCGCGGATCCCGCTGGTCAGCGAGATCATCGAGCTGCTTCAGATCCGGTTCGCCGGTTGACGGCCGCGCCTGCCACCGATCAGGTCGCCGCCCGCGAGGTCGCCGCCCGCGCGGGCGCGGGCGGCGCCCGCGCGCGCGGGCGCGTTGATGCATCCGCAGGAGGGTCCTGCCTCTAGTCTACTTCCTGAGGATAAAGTGCTGCACGACCGCCAAAGGTCAATCAGCGCGAATCCAGAGTGATTGAAGTGACTGGGGGCTTGGGTCTCGCGTTCACCGCTGGTGTGGCCGCGCGGGAGTTTTTCCTCAGCAAGTAGTCTACTCCGGTGTCCGGGACTTCGCCCGAAACCGGTGGCCCCTTCGGGGCAGATCCAGTCGCGGCCCGGTTGAGCCTACAGTCGCGGGATGACCGACCTGTTCAGCGAGCGGTGCGGTGACCTGCTGACGGGCAGCTATGACTGCGTGGACCGGATCGTCCTCAACGCGTATTTCTCTCTGGGGCATTCGCCGGGCGGCTTCCGGGTGTGGTGGCGCCGTTGGCACGGCGACAGCGATGAGCAGCTGGACAACGCGCACCTGATGCGGCTCGCTGGTCGGTTCGCCCGCCGGGTCCGTGCGTCCGCGCAGGCGCACGGCATTGCGGTGATCGACTGCAAGGCCGATGAGCGCAAGCATCAGATCGCCGAGGAGTACCTGGCCGAGCACCCGGTACGGACGGGCGTGTTCCTGGTCCTGGTGGCTCGGGCGCCGGCGACGGTGTGGAAGGTCAGCCGGTCCAGGGCGGGAGTGATCCATCACCTGGAGAAGACGAGGCAGTTCGTCAACCACTACTCGTTCCACATCATGGATCCCACGTGGGGGCATGTGACGATCAAGATCAGCGGTCACCCGCCGTTCGGCGCTCAGGTGATCCTCAACGGCCACGAGTACGTCGCCTGCGCCGGGCAGAAAGCCGGCCTCGGCTTCGCCAAGGAGGGGAACTGCTTCACTCGGGTCAGCGAACCCGAGCGCCTGGCTCAGATCGCAGACACCTTGTCCCAGCCCGGGACGATAGGGCGCCTGAGCCAGGTCATCGACCGGTGGATCTACACCGCGTGCTTGTGCTTCGGGCTGGGCATCGACGAGCAGCAGCAAAGCCGCTTCGTCTACGAGTACTCGATCTACCAGGTCGAGTACAGCCGCAACCTGCTGTTCGCCTCCGGCGCGGTGATGGATCGCTTGTTCAACACCGTGGTAGACCGCACCCGATCCCGGCTCGACGTGCCCAAGGTGCGCACGCTGTTCGGCAGCAAAGGCCGTCCGCACCGCAAACCCGGTTTCGAGCTATCGCCGCGACAGGCAGTCGTGATCGAGAGACCTCAGTGGAACCTGACCATCTTCAAGGTCCGCTTCGGACTGTTGACGCTGAAGGGCTACACCAAAGGCGAACGCGTCCTGCGCTTCGAGGCGATCGTGCACAACACAAAGCAGCTCGGCTGCGGCCGGACGCTGGAGAAGTTCGGCCAGATCACCACCCGGCTGACCGGAATGGTCGACCGGTTCATGAGCATGCTCGACTGCGTCGATGTCGGCTTTCTGCCTGAGGGGATCCTCGACCAGCTGCCCGCACCCTCGCAGGTCGCCGGAACCCGGATCGGCGGCATCGACATGAACATACCCCGGGTCCGTGCCGCCCTCGCCGCGGCGCTCGCGTTGGCGGTCGCCCCGCAAGGGTTCACCGTCGCGCAGTTCACCGCCCAAGTGCGGGCGATGACCGGACAGACCCCCGACGGCTACAGCACCCGCCAGGGCGCCTACGACCTGCGCAAGCTGCGCGGCGAACAACTCGTCATCAAACCGGGCCGCACCCGCCGCTACCACGTGCCCGGTGATGCGGCGCGCATCATCACCGCGCTGCTCACCGTCCGCGACAAGGTCATCGCCCCCCTCATCAGCGGAATCCGGACACCACGACGCGGGCGGCCACCCAAGCACTGGACCCAGATCGACCGCGACTACGAAACCCTCCGCCTCGACATGCAGACCCTGTTCAACGACCTCGGCATCTCACGCAAGCCGGCCGCCGCATAGACAACATCTTGTCGATCGCGTCCCGGCAAGCCTCTAGGCGGCCGACGCTGCGCTTGCGTAGAGAGCTCCGGCGCACAGCCCCGTCAGCTGATCGATCTCGGTAGCCCCCAGTGTGCGGCCAAGCGCGAACCAGCGGCCCGCGAATTCCTCGACCATCGCGGTCAGCGCGATCGCCGTGATCTCTAGGTCGAGTCTTCCATCCGCGGGTCTGAGCTCGGGGTCGCGTGCGAGCCGCTGGCAGAGCTGGTCGACGATCGTTGCCCTGATACGCCCGCGCAGCTCGTCGACCTCGGGGTGGATGGCGCTGGCGTGATCCCAGGTCCGAACAACGTCCCACCACTCGCCGTACGTGCGGAAGAAGACCGTCAGGCGGGCGCGGATCACGTCGCGCGGGGACTGTCGCTTGCTGCTCGCGAGCGGCCCGACCGCAGCGCCGTAGATCGCGCTCGCGGCCTCCTGAGTCAGCGCCAACAGAGCGTCGCGCTTGTCATCGAAGTACGTGTAGAACGTTCCGTGACTCGTGCCCGCCAGCGCAACGACGTCAGCGACCCGGGTCGAGGCGAAGCCGAGTTCCGTGAACGACTCTCGCGCAGCCGACAAGAGCCGTTCGCGCGTTGCTCCGCTCGTGGGTTTCGTTCGCCGCCTCGCGGTTGCGCCAGCTGCGGCGTTTGGGTCCCGCGCGGTCGATGCCATTCCGAGAAGGGTACCCGGTAAACATGACGATGACGTCGGTGTCAAGACCGTGGACGGACAAGAATTGCCGCCTCGGCTCGACTTCTACGGATGGCGCTGGTAGGTTGATACCGATGTCAACGTCAAGGCCACCCGTGAAGCAGCACTTACCGCATCACGAGGGCAACGGCCGGCCGGCCCCCGGGCCGGCTGCAGTGGCCGAGCCCGGGAGCGCCAAGCGCCGATCCAAGGGTGGAATTGAGGGCCTGATCGGTAAGCGTGTCGCCGCCGCTACCGAACACGCTCTCGACGGTCCCAACCAGAGATTGATGCGCGCTCAGAGGCCTGTGTGGGACGCCATTTGCAAGTACTACTTTCGGCTTGAAACCTCCGGCTGGGAGCGACTGCCCGAGGAGACCTCGCTGCTGATCGGAAACCATTCAGGCGGGTCGCTAACGATGGACGCGTGGACGTTCGTGGCCGACTGGTGGCAGCGATTCGAGACCGAGCGCGTGCTTCATGCGACCGCTCACGATGTTCTGATGGCCGCGCCCGGCCTCGGCGACTACTTCCGCCAGGTCGGCGTGATCCCCGCTTCCCGTCAAGGCGTCAGCGCAGCGCTCAGCGCCGGGTGCGACGTGATCATCTGGCCGGGGGGCGAGGTCGACGCGATGCGCAATTGGCGCCGGCGCGATGAGGCCGTCCTTGGCGGGCGCAGGGGCTTTGTCCGCACGGCGATCCGCTCAGGCGTGCCGATCGTTCCCGTCGCCAGCGTCGGCGGCCATGACACAGTCTTCGTCGTCTCCGAGGGCCACTGGGTCGCGAACGGGCTCGAGAAGATCCCGGGGCTGAAGGGTCTCAAAGAACAGCTTCGCGGCTCGCAGTTGCCGATCGTGCTCGGCATCCCCTTTGGCCTGACGATCGAGAGCGTTCCGACGCACCTTCCGCTGCCGGCGAAGATCCGCACCGAGCTGCTCGAACCGATTCACGTCGATAAGGACCCGGAGCGGGTCAACGATCGCGACTACGTCAACTCGATCTACCAAGAAGTCGAATCCGCGATCCAGGACGGAATGGATCGGCTCGCCAAGCAACGGCGCTTCCCGATCTTCGGATAGCTAGCGCAAGCCGAGCTAGCCCTCGCCCCAGCCGACGATGCCGGCGATGTCGAGGGCCGAGATCATGCCAGTCGGCTTGCCGCTCTCGGTGTCGGTCACGATCAGGTGGGAAGTGCGTTGCTGTCGCATCAACTCGATCGCACGGATCAGAGTGGCTTCGGCCTGAATGCCGGTCGCCGGGCCGGCAAGGTCGCTTGCCGTGGCGTCGGGTCGGCCGATCGCGGCGTGCGCGATGTCGACGTCGGTGACGAGTGCCCATCGGGCGGGATCGCCGCTCGAGATGACGAGGCTGTGGATGTGGTGGCCAGCCATCAGGCGGCCCATCTCCCTCAGGCCGGCGTCGGGCGAGCAAGTCACGAGCGCCTTGTTCATCGCATCGCTGACGCGAGCGTGATCGATTCTTGGGATACGGTAGCTGCCGGTCTCCTCCATCGCGCCGTTCTCCTGTTCGTGTTTTCGGTGAGACGAAGGCCTCCGCTGTGACAGCCTCACCCTACCTCAAGGGTAAGGCTCACGGTCGATTTCGATGCTGCTCGTGAGCGGCGTCGAGTGCTCGCGCAGGCGGGGGAGGCGGCGAAACGCGCGACGCTCAACCGATGTCGTATTGAGCTCTTCACCCCCGCGTTGGGAAGGTGCGCGATTGTCAGCACGGTGGCCGTCGATCCGACCGCGGTCGACCGCGTGCCGGTCGCGCAGGCGGTGTGGCGCTCCGTGGCAACGACGAAAGCCATTGGCCCCAAGGACCGGCCCGCAAGGTCCTAGCTCGGTCGAGGTGCAGACCGAGGTCCCTGCTTCCTCGCCCAAGACGCCTCCGGCTACATCACCGGACAAATCTGGGGCCGTCGACGGCGGCATCGACATATGATCGGCGGGCACGGCAGCGGCAGGGTGACCTCTCCAGAGGCATTGCGCAGCGTCGGCCGATCAAGCGCCGAGGAGGTAACCCTGGAGGTCACGGACACGGGGGTTAAACCTCGAACGACGACGCACGCAAGGTGGTAGAATTTCACGTGGGATTGCCTGGTGGTCGAAGGCGGTTCCAGCTGAGATCTTCAGCCCACCCTAAATGGTGGGGTGGTCGGTGTTTGCAGTAGAAGGCTGACCTCATCTCGTTCCCTCGGACCTCGTGTCTCGCAGACGAGGACGTACGGATTCCCCAGCCGCAACACCGATGACGGAGGTACAGCCATGCCCGCTGACACCGGCTACAAAGAAGCTCGAGCGATCTCGGAGGCGGCTCGAGAGAAGGACTGGAAGCTGCCCAGCTTTGGTAAGGGGCTGTACCTGGGGCATTTCCAGCCCGAGTTGATCTCCCCCCAGCCGGACATGCCGCCCGACGCTGTGGAGAAGGGCGAACGGTTTTTGGCGGTTCTTCGCGCGTTTCTGGAAGACGAGGTGGATCCGCAGGCGATCGAGTCCGCGGGGCGGATCCCCGACGAGGTGATCGACGGATTCAAGGCGATCGGCGCCCTGGGCATGAAGGTGCCCGAGCAGTACGGCGGCCTCGGGCTCTCGCAGGTCTATTACAACCGCGCGATGATGCTGATCGGGACATGTCATTCCAGCGTGTCGACGCTGCTGTCGGCGCACCAGTCGATCGGGTTGGCGCAGCCGCTGTTGCTGTTCGGCTCGGAGGAGCAGAAGCGCGAGTGGCTACCGAAGGTCAGCACTTCGCTGGTATCCGCGTTCGCGCTGACCGAGCCCGGCGTGGGGTCGGACCCCGCCAGGGTGTCGGCCACCGCGACGCCGACCGAGGACGGGTCAGGCTACGTTCTCAACGGCCGCAAGCTGTGGACCACGAACGGGACCGTGGCCGACGTCCTCGTCGTGATGGCCAAGGTGCCCAGAGGCGAGGGTCACAAGGGTGGCATCACCGCCTTTATCGTCCCGGGTGACACCGATGGCGTGGTCGTCGAGGCGCGCTGTGAGTTCATGGGGCTGCGCGGGATCGAGAACTCCCAGACCCGGTACACCAACGTCTTCGTGCCGGCCAAGAACGTGATCGGCCGCGAGGGCTTGGGACTCAAGATCGCCCTGGCAACGCTCAACACCGGCCGTTTGGCGTTGCCGGCCATCTGTGCCGGGGTGTGCAAGTGGGCGACGAAGATCGCCCGCGAGTTCGCGAGCCAGCGTGTCCAGTGGGGCAAGCCGATCGGCGAGCACGACGAGCCCGCGCAGCGCATCGCATTCATCGCCGCGACCGCCTACGGGCTCGAGGCCATGCTTGACGTGGCCAGCCGGCTGGCGGACGAGAAGCGAAACGACGTACGCATCGAGGCCGCCATCGCGAAGCTCTATGGCTCGGAGATGGGCTGGCGCGTGATCGATGAGCTCATGCAGGTCTGCGGTGGGCGCGGCTACGAGACCGCGGCCTCCCTGCAAGCCCGCGGTCTGCGCGGGGTGCCGGTCGAGCAGGTCCTGCGCGACATGCGCGTCAACCGGATCTTCGAGGGCTCGACGGAGATCATGCATCTGATCATCGCCCGTGAGGCGATGGACCAGCACCTACACGTGGCCGGGGATCTGATGGAGCCCGAGCTCCCGCTCGACCGCAAGGCGAAGGCGCTCGGCAAGGCGGGTGCGTTCTACGCGACCTGGTACCCCAAGCTCGCCGTTGGCCGAGGACAGGCGCCCCAGTCCTATGCCGGCTACGGCGTGCTGGCCGGGCAGATGCGGTTCGTCGAGCGCGCCAGCCGCAAGCTTGCCCGTTCGACGTTCTACGCGATGGCGCGCTGGCAGGCCGGCACCGAGGACCACGGAGCCTTCCTGGGACGAATCGTGGATATCGGAGCCGAGCTGTTCGCGATCTCCGCGACCGTTGTCTACACCCAGACGGCGCTGCGGGAGCATCCCGAGCGGGCGGCCGAGACGCAGGAGCTCGCCGAGGTCTTCTGCAACCAGGCGCAGCATCGCACCGAGCGGCTGTTCCACGAGCTGTGGGACAACGCCGACGCTTCCAATCACCGCCTGGCGCTGGACGTCCTCAAAGGTCGGCACACGTGGCTCGAGGAGGGCATCATCGACCCATCCGCCGGCGACGGCCCGATGGTCCCGTCGGCCGAGACGGACCTGGGGCCTGCGAACCCCATTGCCGCCGCGACGATGAACGGGTCCGCGTCATGAGCCTCCTCCATGACACCCCGCTGACGATCAACGGCATCGACGGGCTGAAGGCCCACGTGGGCGAGGACTTGGGGGTGAGCAGCTGGCACGAGGTCACTCAGGCCGACGTCAGCGCGTTCGCCGAGCTGACCGGTGACCGCCAGTGGATCCATGTCGATCCCGAGCGCGCGCGCGCGACGCCGTTCGGCGGGACGATCGCCCACGGCTACTACACGCTGTCGCTGGCGCCCCGCTTCCTGGAGCAGCTGCTGCGCGTGGACGGGATCGGCCCCATGCTCAACTACGGTCTCAACAAGTTGCGCTTCCCGGCGGTGCTCCCGGTGGGTGATCGCGTCCGCATGCACATCCGCCTCCGCGCGGTCGACGACGTGTCGGGAGGGGTCATGGTGACCTTCGAGCTGACTTTCGAGCGCGAGGGTGGCGATAAGCCCGTCTGCGTGGCGGAGGCGCTGATGTTGGCGCTCGCAGCCTGAGCGCATCCGGTCACATCGCGTGCGGGCGATGGTCCGCGGCGCGGCGCCAGGGTGCGCGCGCCGGGACCATCGATCTCACGCTGCTACTGCTTCGTCAACGGCCAGATCGGCAGCACGCTCCGACCGTATGCCGCCTCGCACACCTCGGCGCAGGCCAGGTATCCGGCCAGCGCGGCCGTGATGAGTCCCATATAGCCTCCCCAGTGGATCACGGTGACGTGGTGGCCGTAGTTCCCGATGGCGAGTAGGAAGAACGTCAGCATCAGGACGAACAGTGCGACGTTCGTGACCACGCTCGTCCGGAACGACGCCACCCACATGACGAAGGTGAAGATCCCGAACGCGTACAGAAACAACCCCAGCGCATGCCCGCGCTGCAGTCAGGGGGATGACCGTGATGAAGAACTGAGCGATGGCGAACAGTGAGAGCCAGAACGCGCCGAATGCGCCGAACAGCATTCCGGTAAACGTGCTCCCGTTGCGGAACTGGATGACTCCGCAGATCAGCTGGGTCAGCCCGCCGAACATCAACGCCACGGCGAAAACGATCGGCTCCACGAGGGGGCTGATCCAGTTCGCATTGACCATGCTCAGCATGAACGTCGTGACGGCAAACGCAGCGAGCGCCAGCGGGGCCGCATTCCCCCATTCGGTCGGCTCCAGACGCACCGCGGTGATCTCGCGTGCACCGACGCCGTCGGACGTGGCCTGTGGTGTGGTGGCTGACATTTCTATACCTCTCTCCTCGATGTATGCAATGCATAACTGGGTGTCTCGATCACCAACGTGTTGGCGACCGAGCCCCGCCAGGAGGCGCTCGATCCCGGGTCGAAAGCAACCGGCGACCGATCACGGCTCTCCAGAGAACATCGGCTCGCCGGGGTACGCTGCCCGCGTCCCGCTCGCGCCTAGCTCGCGGGCGGCCAGGTAGGGAGTGAGATAACGCGCGATCACCTTGGAGTGGATCGGGGCCTCAGGCGTGGGGCGGGCGAGCGTTGCGGCCGTCGCCTGGCCGAGGTCGTCTAGCTCGGCGCGCAGGAACAATGGCTGCTCGCCGCCCAGCAGCCGTGCTTGCAGGACACGAGGGGTCCGAACCGGTGGTATCCCGGCGCCTCCGGCGGTCAGGATCACCTCGGCGATGCGGTCGGCTTGCTGGGTCGCGATGCCGCCCTGCTTGACCGGGAAGGTGGTCATGTCTCCTGCGGCGTAGACGTGGCGCAACCCGACCACACGCCCATCGGCATCTGTCGGCACGAAGCCATAGGGGTTGGTCGGAACGCCGGTGATCCTCGTGCCGCTGAGCTGCGGCACGGCGACGACGCGGTCGGCTTCGATCACCTCGGCGGAGCCGAGCACGAGGGCTCCGCGTCGAACATGGCAGCCCTGGGCGCTGCCGACAAACGACACACCGTGCTCCGCGAGTAGATCCGCCACGATGCGAGAGGGTTTGGCCCCGAACGCTGCCAGCGGTGCCGTCTCGGGACTGACGATCGTGATGGTCGCGTTCAGATGGTGGTCGGCGATCATGCCGGCGCAGAGAAGCGCCAGCTCGTACAGCGGCACCGGATACGATCGTCCCTCGGGAAGCGCAAACACGAGTCGCCGCGCCGCGCCGTCCATGACGTCGCGCAGCACGCGATCGAACAGCGGGAGGTCGCGCTGGTCGCGAAACGTGAGCGCACCGGCGATGCCGGCGGTGGCTCGGGCCCCGATCGCCAGGACGAGATCGTCGTAGCTCAGTCGCGCTCCGGAAGAGAGCCGCACATAGCGATTGCGTGGACTGACTGATTGAAGCCGGGCACGATGGAAGGTGGCGCCGAGATCAGCCGCGATCTCCTGCAGGTCGTAGCTGCGCGCTTCGCGAGAGTCGAACGCCTGCGCGGTCGCCGCCGGGCGAAAATCGAACGTTGAGCTCGGCGTGATCAACTCGACGCGCGCCCAGTCGTCCCCGAGTGCACGCAACGCCAGCAGCGACTCCAACGCCGCAAATCCCCCTCCTGCGATTACAACGCGCCCCCACGGTCGACTGCCTGGAAAGCGTCGCATGGTGTCGGGGAACGATGAGACCTAGCGAGCCTGTTCGCATCCGCAACTGACCGCACGTTTGCTGTCCGGTCGTGCGTAGTTCCTGCATCCACGATCCGGGTGAGCCCGGATGCGGGCCTCCCGCCTGCGAGTGACTTGGTTGCGTGACCTCGCTGCAGGAGCACTGGCCGCCGCTGCTCGCAGTGGTCGTCAAGCACTCCCACGAGTAGTCGTCCGCACACATCTGCGGCGTTTTCCGGTTTACCACTTGCCACCGTAGGCGCAGGCTGGTCTCCGGCGCCCCACGGCGGCGCCAGCACTAGAGGTTGAGGAGAGCACATGACTACTTCCGTCGTCCCGCCATCGGTTGACGAGCGGCGGCAGCGCGCCGCGCGCTTTGCCGCGGTGTACCAGCAATCCGTGGAGCAGCCCGAGGAGTTCTGGGCCGAGGCGGCAGCCGAAATCGACTGGGTCAAGCCGTGGGAGCGGGTACTGGATGACTCGCGCGCGCCGTTCTACCGCTGGTTCGCCGGCGGCCAGTTGAACACGTGCTACAACGCCCTCGATCGGCATGTGGACCGTGGAAGGGCCGAGCAGCTCGCGTTGATCTACGACTCGCCGGTCACCGATACGGCCACGACATTCACGTATCGCGAGCTGCGCGACACCGTCGCAACATTCGCCGGGGCGCTCGCGGCACAGGGCGTGGGGCGTGGAGACCGGGTCGTGATCTACATGCCGATGGTGCCCGAGGCGGCGATTGCGATGCTCGCCTGCGCCCGGCTCGGAGCGATTCACTCCGTGGTGTTCGGTGGGTTCGCGTCGAACGAGCTGGCGGGGCGGATCGAGGACGCGCAGCCGAAGGTCGTCGTGTCGGCATCGTGCGGGATCGAGCCGGGACGGCTGATCGCCTACAAGCCGCTGCTCGACGCCGCGATCGACCTCGTCCAAACCAAGCCGGACGCCTGCATCATTGTGCAGCGCCCACAGCTCGAGGCCGAGCTCCAGCCCGGCCGGGATATCACGTGGGAGCAGGCGATGGCCGACGCTGAGCCGGCGGAGTGCGTTGCTGTCGAGGCCACGGATCCGCTCTACATCCTCTACACGTCCGGCACCACGGGTCTACCGAAGGGGATCGTGCGCGACAACGGCGGTCACGCGGTCGCTCTGAAATGGTCGATGAAGAACCTCTACGGCGTCGATCCGGGCGAGGTGTACTGGGCGGCGTCCGACGTCGGCTGGGTCGTGGGCCATTCATACATCGTGTACGCGCCGCTGCTTCACGGCTGCACGACCGTGCTCTACGAGGGCAAGCCGGTCGGGACACCGGACCCCGGAGCGTTCTGGCGAGTGATCTCGGAGCATGGCGTGAGCACGATGTTCACGGCGCCAACCGCATTCCGGGCGATTCGCCAGCAAGATCCCGACGGCGCCCACATCAAGCGCTACGACCTCTCCCGCTTTCGCACGCTGTTTCTCGCTGGCGAGCGATGCGATCCGGAGACGCTGCACTGGGCGGAGGAGACGCTTGGTGTGCCCGTGATCGACCACTGGTGGCAGACCGAGACGGGCTGGGCGATCGCCGCCAACTGCATCGGAATCGATTTGCTGCCGGTCGTGCCGGGTTCGCCAACGCTGCCGGCCCCCGGGTGGCAACTCAAGGTGGTGGACGCAGCCGGAGACGATGTCCCGGCGGGGCAAACCGGAGCGCTGGTGGTCAAGCTCCCGATGCCCCCAGGCGCCACGCCGACGCTGTGGAACGCAGAGGAGCGCTTCCGCGAGACCTACCTGTCGAGCTTCCCTGGCTACTACGAGACCGCCGACGCGGGCTACATCGATGAGGCCGGCTATGTGTTCGTGATGGCGCGCACGGACGACATCATCAACGTCGCCGGCCACCGCCTCTCGACCGGCGCGATCGAGGAGGCGATGGCCCGGCATCCGGACGTCGCCGAGTGCGCGGTGATCGGACCGGCCGACCAGCTCAAAGGGCAGCTGCCCGTCGGCTTTGTGGTCCTCAAGGCGGGCGTCCAGCGCCCGCACGACGAGATCGCCAAGGAGGTCGTACAGGTCGTGCGCGAACAGATCGGCGCCGTCGCCGCGTTCAAGACCGCGACCGTCGTCGACCGACTGCCGAAAACCCGGTCCGGAAAGATCCTGCGTGCGACGATGCGCAAGATCGCCGATGGCGAGGAGTACTCCACCCCGGCCACGATCGACGACCCAGCGATCCTTGGCGAGATCGGCGACGCGCTGCACGACGTCGGGTACCCGAAAACAGAGAGCTAGCTGTAGGACCCGAGCAGGTTGTTCAGTGCGGGGTCGGCTACTTCTTGGCCTGCTCGAAGTACGGGTTGGTGCCGGAGGCGTGGTCGGTGACGTCGACGACGCGGTCGATTTCGGAGACGGCCTGGGTGATTGCCACTTCGATGCCCTGGCTGAGCGTGACTGTGGCCATGCCGCAGCCCTGGCATCCTCCGCCCAGGCGCAGGTATGCGGTGGCTCCGTCGATGCCCGCGAGCTCGGCGTGTCCGCCGTGGCTGGCGATGCTCGGATTGACTTGGCGGTCGAGCACGGCGGTTACGCGCCGGGCGATGTCGGTGTCCAGGCCGGCTCCGGGTACGGGGGGCGGGGGGCGGACGGCGGGATCGGCTCCTGGGCTCATCGGGAGGATGGGAAGCGCGACGGGCGGGGGCGGCGGCTTGTTCGGGTTGATGACCACGAAGCCGCTGTGCAGCCGGTCCTCGCTCCAGTCGACCGTGGCCCCGCGCAGCTTCGCGACGCTGTCGTTGGCGATCACGATGGCGAGATCCCCCTCGTGCTGCACGGTGTCGCTGGCGCGGACCTTGGCGAGCGGCTCGAGCGACAGCGCGCAGACGTACTGGCCGTCGGCCTGACCGGTGACGCGCACGGACAGCACGCGATCGCTCGGTTCGGGTGCGCGCGGCGCGGAACTCGCGCACCCGCGCGAGGGCCGATGCCGTGATCGCGAGGAGCGCGGGGGCTGGGTCGGCCATCGATCTACGATAGCGCCGTGGAGCGCCTTCTCTTGATCCTGCCGTCGGCCACCTACCGGGCGCCGGACTTCCTGGCGGCGGCGCGGGAGCTCGGCGTCGCGGTCACGGTCGCGTCCGAGCGCCGGGCGGCGATGTCGGCGGTGATGGGGGAGCGCGCGTTGACCCTGCGGCTGTCGGACCCGGCACTGGCGGCCGAGCAGATCGCCGAGCGCGCCCGGCAGACCCCGTTCGCCGCGATCGTGGGCGTCGACGATCAGGGCGTGATGGCCGCGGCTCTGGGCGCCGAGCGCCTCGGGCTCCCGCACAATCCCCCGGACGCCGTCGCCCGCACGCGTGATAAGGCGGCGATGCGCCGGGCGCTCGCGCAGGCCGGCGTTCCGCAGCCGCGTTTCGCCCTGTTGCCCTCCGGAGCCGACGTCGCGGTTGCGGTGCGCGAGGTGGGCCTTCCCTGCGTCGTCAAGCCGCTGGGGTTCTCGGGCAGTCGCGGGGTGATCCGGGCGAATGACGCCGAGCAGGCCCGCTTGACCGTCGAGCGTGTCCGGGGCATTCTGGCCGCGGCTCAGGAGCCGCTTGAGGCGCCGTTGCTTGTGGAGAGCTACCTGCCCGGAGTGGAGGTGGCGCTCGAGGGGCTGCTGCGCGGGGGCCGTCTGGAGGTGCTGGCGGTGTTCGACAAGCCCGACCCGCTCGAGGGGCCGTATTTTGAGGAGACGCTGTACGTGACACCGTCGCGGCTGCCGATGACCGTCCTGGCCGAGGTCGAGGCGGTTACTGCGCGGGCGGCGCGTGCGCTGGGGCTGCGGGAGGGACCGATCCACGCCGAGCTGCGCGTCGACGGCGAACGGGTGGGCGTCCTCGAGCTGGCGGCCCGGTCGATCGGCGGCCTGTGCTCGCGAGCCCTGCGCTTCGGCGCTGGCGTCAGCCTGGAGCAGGTGATCCTGCGCCACGCCCTGGGTCTAGGCCTTGATGACCTCGCGCGGGAGTCGACCGCGTCTGGCGTGATGATGATCCCGATCCCCGGCGCCGGAGTGCTGCGCGCGGTCGAGGGTCAGCAGCAGGCGCGGGCAGTGGAGGGTATCGGTGGGCTGGAGATCACGATCGCCCGCGGCCGCCCGGTGGTCCCGCTGCCTGAGGGCGACCGCTACCTGGGGTTCATGTTCGCGCGCGCGGCGAGCCCGGACGCGGTCGAGCGCTCCCTGCGCGTCGCGCACGGCCTGCTGCGGATCCTGATCGAGCCGCACGCGCCCGAGCCGGTCCGCACGCGCTAGCGTGCGTCAGCGGTGCGTGTCCTTTTGATCTCGACCTACGAGCTGGGCCACCAGCCGTTGCACGTCGCCTCGCCGGCGGCCGCGCTGCGCCGCGCCGGCCACGAGGTCCGCTGCCTGGATCTCAGCGTACAGCCGTGGGATCCAGGCGCCCTGGAGTGGACCGAGGCGGTTGGCTTCTCCGTGCCGATGCATACCGCCATGCGCCTGGCGCTCAGCGCCGCGCGCCGAGTGCGCCGCGAGCACCCCGGGCTGCCGATCTGCTTCTACGGGCTCTATGCCACGGTCAGCCGTGAGCTGGTAGAGCGTGAGCTCGCCGCGCGCGCGATCGCCGGCGAGTACGAACCGGCGCTCACGGCCTGGGTCAATGAGCTGGCGGCTCCCCGCTTGTCGGCCCGGGCCGCGGAACGACCGATCATCCACCTGCAGCGCGGCAGCTTCGACCCGCCGGCGCGCGAGCTGCTGCCCGGACTCGAGCGCTACGCCCGTCTGGCGTTGGATGGGGAGGAGCGGCTGGTCGGGTACGTGGAGGCCAGCCATGGGTGCGTGCATCGCTGCCGGCATTGCCCTGTCCCCGCCGTCTACGATGGGCGCATCCGCGTCGTGCAGGCCGAGACCGTCCTGCGCGACGTCGAGCGCCTCGCGAGCATGGGCGCACGCCACATCACGTTCGGCGACCCCGACTTCCTCAATGGCTGGCGCCACTCTCTGGCGATCGTGCGCGCGCTGCACGAGCGCCGACCGGAGCTGACCTTCGACTGCACGACCAAGGTCGAACACGTGCTCGAGCACGCCCGGGTGTGGGAGGAGATGGTCGCCTCGGGCTGTCTGTTCGTCGTCTGCGCGCTGGAGAGCGTCAACGACGAGATCCTGGTCCGCCTCGAGAAGGGCCACACCACCGCCGAGGCGGTGCAAGCCCTCGACCTGCTGCGCGAGCACGGAATCGAGACCCGGCCCTCGTTTATGCCGTTCACCCCGTGGACGACGCCGCGTGACGTGCTGGAGATCGTCGAGTTCGTCGCCGCGCACGATCTGGTAGCGAACGTCGACCCGGTGCAATACACAATTCGGCTGCTCGTACCTGAGGGCTCGCTGCTGCTGGAGAGCGAGGACCTTCGCGAGCACCTCGGTCCGTACGACGCCGAACGCCTCAGCTATCCGTGGCGCTCAGTGGACCCTGCTGCCGACCGGCTGCAAGGCCGCCTCAGCGCGCTGGTCCAGCAGAGTGACGCCGCGCAAGAGGCGACGGGCCTGACGTTCGCTCGGATCCGCGCGGCTGTGCGCGAGGCCAACGGCGAGGCGTGCGGCCCTGAGCCGCACGCCATCCCGATGGGATCGACCGAGGGGAGGCCACGGCTCACCGAGCCGTGGTTCTGCTGAGCGGAGCCCACCGAGGGCCAGTTCGGTCCTCTCACAGAGTGATGACGTGGTCCGGCGGGGCCCCCGCCAGCGCCTCGTACAGATCGGGAAAGCAACCGACCCGCACGCCCGCGACCGTTCCCGCCGGGGACGCCGCGCCGATCTCCCCCTCGGCCAAGCCGCGTTCCAACGCGCACTGATCACAGAGCATCAGCAACATCCCATGCTCGGCGGCCACACGACCGAGGCGCTCGCCGACGGGATCGCCCGCTCGCAACACGTAGGTGTTGTCGTCAAAGAAGAACATTCCAACGACCTCGACCCCGTGCGTCCCGCTCTCCAGCTGCGGAAGGATCATCCTCCCAAGCTTGTAGCTGGCCGTGTGGCCGGAAGTGGAGAACACATAGGCGATCTTCATCCCA
>CAWEYQ010000009.1:0-14795 GCA_963813265.1 uncultured Solirubrobacterales bacterium
TCTGCACCGAGGCGCCGGCCCCGCAATTACGCGGGTCGGGAGTTGCGGGATCCCGCAAGTCGGCCGATACGCTGACATCGGGTCGGGCAAGCCATGAGTTTTCGTACACACCCTTGACCACCTTCTCGTCCTCATCGTGGTCGTCCCGATGGTGGCGATCGCGTTCCTCGTCTTCCACTGATCGGCGACAGCGGCGAAGCTCGGCTCGTGCAAACAGGCTCGCGACAGCGGCAGCGGCCTGGCGCGAAGCCAGAGCACCACCGCGCGGATCGACACTCGCACGATCGCTGAGCAGCAGCCTGCTGCTCGGCAGCAGGCCGACCTCCGGTCCCAGGTTGGCGCGGTTCGGCAGGAGGCCCAGCCAGGCTTTGCCCGCGTCGTTGTGGCGCAGGGCGACCACGTGCTCGCCGAGATGTCGGCGAGACCGTTGTCGCTCGGCGCGGGACTCGTCACCGTCAAGGGCGCGACCCGCGGCTTCGCCGCTCGGGCGGTGCGGGCCGCCGCGATCCCGCGCCAGCTGAGGGTGCGCGCGTTGATCAACTCACCGGCGCGCCGAGGTGGTGGTCGGGCAGGGCCAGGCGCACCCTGTCCGCCACGATCCGGCTGGGCGAAACGTCGCCGTTCCCGGCCCGCGGGACGGTGCGGCTCGGGCACGTCGGCTCGGGCGGTGGGCCAGTCGGTCTCCGGGGTCGCCGCCGCGTGTCGGTGACGGTGTCTCGGACCGCTCCGCGACCGCGACGTCGGTGACAACGAGCCGGTCGTCACCACCGTCTTCATCGTCGCGTTCCTGTCGCTGGCGGTTTCCTTCTGGTTTCTCGTCTCAAAGGCGCTCCATGGCCAGATCAGTCGCTTCCTCGAGGCGGCGAAGCGGATCGGCAAGGGCGATCTTCGCCTCCCGCGTTCCGACCAAGGGCGACGACGAGTTCGCCGGGCTCGGCGGGAGTTCGACCGGATGGCGAGCGGCTCGAGGGGCGGCTGCAGGAGCTCTCCGAAGAACACGAACGCCTGCGCGCCTTGGATTCGACGGATCGGCGAGACGTTCGCCTCGCAACCTGGATCGACCCGCCCTGCTCGAGCTCGCCCTGCGGCAGCGATCGACGCAGTGCAGGCCGACGCGGGCGCGCGCGGCGCGCTGCGGAGCCCAACGCACCGCTCGCCGAGGCCATCCGGGTCGGCGCGATCGGTACGCTCGAGGGGCCGATCACGCGGCAGAGCGCGGAGCGCTCCCGACGGGCGCTCTCGGTGAGGCGGAGGCCGACGGCGTTGCCGTGATCGCCGTCGCGCTCGGGCCGATCGACGACACACGACGGCCCACGGGGTGATCACGGTTGCGCGGAGCCGCGCGGCCGTTCACCGACGATGATCGGAGTTGCTCCGCTCACTCGCCCCCCAGGCGACCTCGGCGCTGATCGAACGATCGAGCTCCACTTCCATGTCGTCGCCAAGCTCTGACGGACGACTGACGGGGCTCGCGATCATCGCCGTTTCCAGGTCTTTGAGTGCTGGGTCGAGCAGGTCCACCGCCACCACCATGCGGTTCGGCTCGTCATGCTCGACATTTGACGACTTCGAGTCCGTCAACGACACCCACGGGCACCGGCAGGGCGATCTCGTGCTCCAGCACGTCGCCGAACGCGCTCCGCGAGACGTCGGCGCGAAGCCGACACCCCCGCACGATACGGTGGCGAGGAAATGGCGCTGATCCTGCCCCACCCGACCTTGACGGCGTACGCCATCGCCGAGCGCCTCGGAGCGCTGTGGCGGCGCTGCGCATCCCAGCGCCTCGACGAGGAGGGCGTACTCCGAGTGACGGCGAGCCTCGGTGTCACGGCGTCCTCGGGCGCCCAAGGACACGCTCATCACCGAAGCCGACGCGGCGCTCTACACGGCCAAGCGCCAGGGGAAGAATCAGACCGTGAAAGCAACCTTGCAGACCGCGAACATGTTCGCCGCCGAGCAAGGTTTGTCTCCATGGGTCTGTTGGACGATGCGATCCGTGAGCACCTCGACCTGAAACGGCGCCGAGGGGCTGATCCGGCCGAGGTCGAGCGGGCTGAGCGTGAGGCCCTCGGGCCGGTTCGCCGGCCCCGAGCCTCAGGAAGCCGAGGAGCCGAGCTCGCGCAGGCGTTGCCGTACGACGATCGAGCGGGTACCCGCCGAGGATCATGACGGCTCGATTGGGACGAAGGCTTCGCCGACGAGGCCGGCGACTTCGAGCCGTTCGATCACGACGCGGATGCCCGGCGCCCGCCGAGCCGAGCACCATGAGCCGCCGCCCCCGCGGCCGCGTGCCGGCCGAGGACCAGCCGACGCAGCACATGGCGATCCCTGACTTCGACGCCGAGGACGAGTTCGAGCAGCCGCCCCACGCCGCGACGCCGCCGCCGCATCCGGCTGCCCCGAGTCCGCCCGAGGAGCCGCCCGCCGCCACCCGTCGTCCCGCGACCACGCCGGCGGCGAAACCGTTGAGTACGAGGTCGAGGAAGAGTTCGCCTGGACGAGCAGCACCCACAGGGCGACAAGGAACCGAAGGACGAGGACGTGCTCGAGGAGACGCCCGAGTTCCTTCAGGACACGCCGGACCACGATCGCCTGTGGTTCGAGCAGCGCCCGCCCAAGGACTTCGACTTCGACGGCTGAGCTCGCGCGCGCTAGGCGCAGATGGTCGGCTCGCTGCCGTGGCCGCAGCACGTCCTCGATCACCCCGAGCACGTGATCCGAGCGTGCCACTACCCGCGCGTCGAGTCCATTGCGGGCCGCCGTGTTCGCGACCCGCCCGCCGATGATCACATGCGGAGGACCGTCGAGCGCCTTTACCTCGCTGACCTCCCAGGCGAGCGTCGGGATGCTCGAGCGGCATGCTCACCGTCAGCCCGACGACGTCGGGCCGGTGGGTCCAGCAGGCCTGGAGCAGGGCGCGCACCGGGAGGTTGGCGCCAAGGTCGAGAACGTCGAAGCCGGCGACTCTCGAGCACATCCGCGGCGAGACGGAGTCCGAGCACGTGCTCCTCGCCCTGGACGGCCGCCATCACTACCCGCTCGCGTCGTCGCGGCCGGCCGTTGAGCGCTCGCCAGAACACTCGGGCGGCGACTCGCTGGCTGATCTCTGTCGCGAGGTGTTCGTCCGCGACTGAGATCGCGTTGCGCTCCCACAGCTCGCCGATCGTCTTCATCGCGGGATCGATCATGTGACTGTGGATCGCGGCGATCTCGGCGCCCGGTCTCCAGCGCTTCGTCGGCGACTGCCAGTGCGACCGAGGGCTTGCCCTCCCGGAGTGCCTGGAGGTAGCGCTTGCTCAGCTCGCCGTTTGCGGCCGCGAGCCCGAGCGGCGGGAGCCGGCTCGCCCGACTCTTCTCGTCCAACCCGGCGAGGTGGATCGGGTCGATCGGTTGAGCGCCCCGCAGCGCCGCGACCGCCTCGCCCCGGCGGAACACGAGCTCCCGGGCGATCGGATACAGCCGATTCCCGGCATCGGTCGGAGTCACGCCGCGACGCCCCCGTGAGAGCAGTGGCGCGTGCGCGAGCGTCTCGAGCTGCCGGATCCGCTTCGCGGCGGCAGGCGACGAGATCCGCAGTCGCGCCGCCGCCCGGGCAATGCTGCCTTCCTCGACGGCGAGCACGAACGTCTCGAGCTCTGTCAGTTCCGGACACCGGGCTGTGTCAGCCACCGCTCGAATATACCTCCGCGGGTGTGCAAACCCGTTGTGGGCACCTTGCCCGCGCGTGAGCGCAGCGATCCAGCCAGAGACCGGCGGTACACTCGACCTCCGGCGGGGCCATAGCTCAGTTGGGAGAGCGCCTGCTTTGCAAGCAGGAGGTCGCCGGTTCGATCCCGGCTGGCTCCACTGAAGAAAGCGCTGCAAATGGGCTGGTTTGCACCGTCTCATCGGTGGCGACGTGACGATATTTCTGCCGAGAGAATGCGTTTTTCGGCGGTTTCTCGGCAGAAATCAGGCTAACCCGGGGGCACAGACGGCCTGTCATCGTGATCCGGATTCGTGCCATGCGGCGGAGACGGAACCGGGGTCATCGTCGATCACGGGCAGCGCGATCGGGCCGGCTGGGTCGTACGCGTCCGGCGGCACCGCGCCGGCCATGATCTCGTCGAACGCGCGTCCCCATTTGGCACGGTCGCGGGACCGGGAGACGCGCGCGTAGATCTCGAGCGTGAGCCGCGCGCTCTCGTGGCCGACCTGGTCCTGGACGTACGTGATGGGGGCGCCAGCCTCCGCCATCAGGGTGATGTATGTGCGGCGGAACACATGCGCCGAGAGGCCGGTGGGCAGCGGCGCGAGACCGCGTTCGGTGCGCAGCGCAGCCGCCGCTCGCTGAACCGGGCCGATCACGCGCCGGTTCATGTTGTCCTTGTCGCGGAACGTCGCGTCGCGGGTGGGGAA
Organism: uncultured Solirubrobacterales bacterium; assembly: GCA_963813265.1. Classification (GTDB taxonomy): domain Bacteria; phylum Actinomycetota; class Thermoleophilia; order Solirubrobacterales; family Solirubrobacteraceae; genus Palsa-465. The sequence continues at coordinate 4,399 of CAWEYQ010000009.1, forward strand.
CACCGGGTCCTCAGGCTGAGTCTCGCCGAGGCTCGCCTTGTAGGTGAGGAGCTGCTCGCGCAGCCACGGGGTCATGTCGATCTCGCGAACGCCGCGGTTCGTCTTCGCCGCCGGAATGCGGATCTTGCAGCGCTGGAAGTCGAGGTCCTGCCAGCGAAGCAGGCACAGCTCGCTGTTGCGGGTGCCGCTGGCGGTCAGCGTCGCAATGATCGCCCGGCGCCGCGAGACAATCCGCGGCCGGTGCCGGGTGTACAGCCAGCAGACGCCTCCCTGGCTCATGTCGAGCTGCTCGGCGATCTGCTTGACGGTCAAGCCTTCCTCGTCCCGCAGGCGGCGGACCTCGCGTGCCTTGCGCTCGGTCTCAGGCCTTACCGGATTGTCGACGTGCTCGGCGGCCTCGAGCAGCGTGATCACCTCGTCGGGCTCGAGCCAGTCGCGGACCGTCTTCTTGGGGACCTTCACGCGCAGCTTCTTGTCCCGGGCGGGGTTCGCGCCGAGATCCATATCCGGCCTGCGGACGGCCTCGTCGAGGATCATCGCGAGCAGGCCGATCGACATGTTGATCGTCCGCTCACTGAGCCTCATCGGCCGGTCATTCCAGTCGCGCAGCGGCGTGCCGCTCGCGCGTGCGGCGCGTATCCGCTGCATCAGCATCAGCCGCTGCTTCTTGTAGCTGTCGACTGCGGACCAGGTGATCTGCGACAGCCGCAGCCGCTCGAAATACGGCGCCAGGTGGTGCTCGAGCAGGTTCTCGTTTAGATCCCGAGTGTTGGGTGCGGTCTCGACGGCGTGCTCGGCGAGGAACGTGCGCGCGAACGCGCCGAAGGCTGGGTCGCGATCCTCGGTTGGTACGGCGTCCGGTGTCGGGATGTACGCCCGGGCCTGGACGAGCCGCTCGAAGTTCTCGAGCTCGATCTCCGCGCGGCGGTGCGACCATCCCTCGCTCGCGAGGCCACAGCGCTCGTATCGCCTGATCCCGTCCTGGTCAAAGAATCGCACGCCGAAGCCGACGTCGCCGTTCTTGCGCGTCCACGTCTCGACGCTCCCGGTCTTCGGACGACCACGCTTGCGACTCTTGTGGGCGGGCGGCTTCTGCGGCGGGTGCTGTTTGGATGATGAGTCTTGTCGTCGAGTTGGCATGAGCGGGAACCCTACGCCCGACGAGCCGCGGGGTCCACGGCGGGGAGCGGCCGTGAGACGAGGCGCCGGCGGCTTCTCTTCGCCTTCGGCGGCTGCTCGGCGGGCGCGGCAGTCAGATCGGGCCCGGCGTCGGGCTGTCTCAGCTCCTCGACCGCTCGTGGATCGAACCGCAGTCGCGCCTTGGGGCCGTCGCCGAGCTTGATCACTCCGAGGCGGCGCTGATGGGCATAGACCCATTTTGGGCTCATCTTCAGGCGCTCTGCGACCTCGGCCACCGTCAACAAGTCTCGGGGATCAGGCCCGGTCACAGTGCCGGCCTCGCGCGCAAGCTCGAGGAAACGCCTCGCGACCGCATCGATGAGTTCAGGATGCAGCCAAGGCGCGTCACTGGGACCAATGCCATAGACATCCAGACGTTCACGCGGGCGCATGCTCGCCTCCCGGCAACGTGGCCTGGGCTCTCGTCCGGTGGTCTAGCTTCGATGTGTCCTCCTGGTCTTCCCGATCGCTCTCGCGGCGCTCGCGAAGGTCTGAGGGTCGGGTCACGCTGTCCGGCGCGACGCGCGCGCCCAATGAGGGTCGGGCTGGGTCGCTTCGCGGTGTCCCGAGTTTCTGCGCGAGCCGCCTTTGGAGCGTGGCGTGGAGCAGGTGTCGAGGCAGCAGGGCTGCGGTGAACGACGTTGGTGAAAGCAGCGCCTCGAGCCGTTCATCATTCCAGTCCGAGTTGCGGACGGCGAGCACGACCTCGACGAGGACCTGTTCGCACCATTCGCGGACCTGGGCCTCGATCACGGTCCGCGCGCCGGGCACGCCCTGATAGCGGTAGCGCCAATGCGTGATCAGGCCGCTGATCGCGCGGAAGTCGGTGTTGATCGTCAGCTCGTGCCGGCCCGGGTGGTAGCGGGCTGCCTGGTCATCCAGGTCGCCGGGCGCACGGGTTCCGTCGCGTGCCGAGATCCAAGCGACATCGGGCAAGTCCACCGTCGTCAGGCGGTGCGCCTCGGGGTCTGCCTCGACCGCCGGCGACTCGCCGCCCGCCCACCCGGGCGCGACGGCACCACCCGAGGACGCGCTCAGGGGATGCGTGGTCGGCGGGTGAGTGGGCGGCGCAGACGGCTCGGCCCTTCGGTTCGCGGATTCGGCTTCCGGGCTGCGGGTGGCTGGCTTCGAGGATGGCCGACCCGGCGGCCGCGGTGGCCGGTAGCGGCTGAGGCGGTAGAGGGGCAGGATCGCGGTGACGCGGCTGCGGATCGCCTCTTGGCGCGGCAGGCAGTCGGCGCCGGCAGCCCTCTCCTGGAGTCGCCGGATCTCTTCGGGCATGCTGGCGGCGAACTCCTCGCCCCACCGGGACCACGGCAGTGGTTCGTGGTCGAGCAGCAGCACGGTGCGGGCGGTGTTGGATTCGAGCCGACCGGCTTGGGCCTGCGGCTCGAGGTGCAGCACTACGCGCTCGTAGCCGAAGCGGATGCCGAAGTCCTGAAGGCGCCCGTAGCCGCCTCGGGTCTGCGGCAGTACGTCGTAGAGCTCATCTCCGAAGACCGCGGCGGCGTGACCGGTCGAAGCCCATCAGAGCGGCTTCGCGACGCCGGCCGCGATGATCGTCGTCGAGCACCCACCAGTACGCAAGCGCGTCGCTCAGCTCCACCGCACCCGCCGCGACCGCGCGGCGGTCGAGGTGGTGGCGCTCGCCGTGGATCCACCGCAGCTGCCCCGGCTCGCCGCGGCCGAGATCCTCGCGCACCAGCACCTCGACCCGCGTCGGGAGGCGCACGAAGCGGCTGTTGAGGTAGCGCGTGATCCATTGCCCGCGGGCGTCCGTGACGCTCTGCGGGGTCTGCGTGGTGTCGTGGCGCTCATCCTGGCCGAGCAACACGACCTGGGTGCCGTGATCCTCGCCGCGCAGAAGCCACGGCTTCTCCGCCTCGCCCAGCGGCCGCCAAAAGTCGGTGCGGCCGTCCGCCCACCGCTGCGGTTCCAGGCCCCAGCGCCCGTCGGGGTGGCGCTTGAAGCACACCAGCGAGCCTTGGCCCTGATGCCAGGAGCGGTACTCGAGCCCGTGCGGGTTTCGTGAACCGGCGGCAACCTTCGCCCCGACGCCGAAGTTGCCGGTCAGCGACTGCTCGCGACCGCTGGCCGCCAACTGGTTGATGTAGTAGCGCAGCTGTCCGGCGGTCATCCCCGTCCCGGTGTCGATCACCGACAGCTTCCGCACCCGGCCGCCGGAGGCGTCAAACCGCTCCCAGTCCAGATCCCACACCACCCGGCCGTTGCGATCAGCGCCGAGCGCCGCGATCGCATCCAGCCCGTTGACCGTCAGCTCACGCAGACCCTGAAGGTCCGTGCACTCGCTGCCGAGCCGCTCCAGCAAGAACGTCGGGTTCGCGACAGCCAGCTCGTGCCATCCGTCCGGACCGGCCACGTCGGCGTCGGCACCGCCGGCCAATTCAGCGAGCTTCTCTGGCATCCCGCTCGACAGGTACCGGAAGGGGCGGCCAAAGCCTCCATCCCACCCGCCTCAACAGGTCGGCCGCCTCCAGCCGCGCGCGCAGGGCCCACGCCCAGTCGGCGACGGGCTTGCCTGGCGCCATCACGAACACGATCAGCGCGACCCGCAGAGGCAGCGGCCCGACGCCCCGGGCGCTGCGTCGCAGCACTGGGTGCGCCCGCCCCGGGCGATCGCGCGATCGCGCTCATGGCTCCCCGCCGCGTGCGGCCGCGCGCGCGGCGTCCCAGCTCCCGTACACGTCGGCGACGACGCTTGCCGGCGGCCAGTCGCCATCGTCGAGCCGCGAGAGCGCTTCCCCGCCACGGCGGCGGGCGTGGGTGCGCGACCAGTCGTAAGCGGACGGGAGGCGGCCGTGGCGCTCCTGCCAGGCGCGCATCGCGTCGAGCACGCGCGCCGGTGTCCATCGGGGCGCGATCGCGCCGGGATGGCATGCCTTGCAGTACGCGTAGGCGTCGCCCTTGCCATTACGCGCCTGGGTGGGAGCACCGCAGCCGCGGCACACCCCCTGGTAGCGGGCCTTCACGGCCCGGGCCTTCTCGCCGCTGGGGTCGTAGAAGTAGCCTTTGACAGTCGCTGGCGCCCGGCCCAAGCGCTCGGCGATCTGCGCGATCGACAGACCCTCAGCCTCCCGGTAGTGCCGCGCGAGCGCCACGGCACGTTGGCGCTCCGCCACCCGATCCAACTGCGCATCTCCGATCGTTCCCATGCCGCGCTCGAAGGTACTGGAGCCACCTGACCGCTTCTCGACGTCCTCCTCCGTAGCCAGGGCCCGCACGCGCGCGCTCCTGGTTCCCGAATCCCGGAGCGGTAGCGCAGCAGCGGACGCGACCGTTCTGTCCCTCGCCAGGTCAGAGCAACTTCGCCGGCAAGGCGAGACGCCTCCTCTTGGGCCCGATGCGGAAGCGACCGCTCACGCCGTCGAACGGGCTCTCGGCTCCCGGCGTCGCGCTCGCAACCATGCGAAACGGAGAGTGATCGCCCCCGTCGACACCATTCCGAAAGTCCCCAGACCAGCAGAGATTTGGGGATCGACGAGGACTTCCGCTTTGAGGATCGGCCCTTGTCGTTGCATGGGCAGCGAGCATCGGTCGGCATCTCGGCGTCGCCCACGGCCGAGTGTCGCCAGCCGTGGGCACTGTTGGTCTGGTCAGGCATAGCGGTCATCTGATCAGCTGCCAGCTGATAGCTGCCAGCGTGTCGACGATTGCTCCTCACTCAGCAGCCAGAGCACCGCTGACGTCGGCGCAGAGTGCTGCGTTCCCGTGCAAGGTGTCGCGTCCGCGGTGGCGTTGTTCGACTCCGGGGAGGCCGGCTTCCTTATCGGCTAGTCGCTATCGCTGAGCGGCGGCTTGACGCGGGCCGGAGGAGCGACGCGATCGACCTGCCCCTCAGCGACGCTCTCATGGTCGCGAGTCGTCCCCGGTGTCCGCAGGAAACCACGCCGGAACACAGATGGACAGCCAGCGTGCCCGACGAGTCAGCTCAAGCGCTGGCTGTCGGCGCGTAGACCCGCTCTACGTAGTCGTCGAGCATCCGTCCGGCGCAGAAGCCGGGAGCGAGCGTGCGGATCGATGCGCGGATGCGGGTGAGCCAGGAGCGCGGGAGCCCGTCCGCGTCGCGGTCATAGAAGTCGGGCAGGACCTGTTGTTCGAGCAGGTCGAACAGGGTGGCGGCGTCACGCGCGTCCTGCGCCGCGGGGTCGGGGTGGACGTCGCCGTCCAGCGCCCAGCCGTTGGTTCCGTCGTAGGCTTCTGCCCACCAGCCGTCGAGCACGCTTAGGTTCAGGCCGCCGTTGATGACCGCTTTCATGCCACTCGTGCCGCTGGCTTCAAATGGCGGCCGTGGCAGGTTGAGCCACAGATCGCAGCCGCGCACCAGCCGCGCGGCCATCCCTAGGTCGTAGTCGTGCAGATACACGAAGCGCTCCGCGACATGGGGCGCGTCCTTGAAGCGGAACAGTTCCTGGACCACGCGCTTGGCTTCCTCGTCGCTGGGATGCGCCTTGCCGGCCAAGATGAACTGGACCGAGCGGGGTCCGGCGAGCAGGGCGAGCACCCGGTCGGGGTCGTGGCTGAGGAGCCCGAGCCGCTTGTAGGTCGCGTTGCGCCGCGCGAACCCGATCGTGAGTGCGTCCGGGTCGAACGTGCGAGCGGCCGCCTCGATTCCCGCACGCGGCTGGCGCTCGGCGAGCCGGTCGATTCCGCTGCGTTCTTTGACGAACTGCACCAGCTCTGAGCGCTGCTCGCGCCGAGCCGCCCATAGCTCGCTGTCGGGCACGGCGTCGAGCGCCTCCCAGGTCGCTTCGTCGCTCGCGTTGCGCCACCAGGCCTTACCGATGTGGCGCTCCAGCAGCCGGCGCATCGGAGCGCCAACCCAACTCGGCAGATGCGCGCCGTTGGTGACATGAATGATCGGCACCGCCTCCACCGCCCGTCCTGGCCACAGCCCGCGCCACATCGCACGCGAGACGCCGCCATGGCGGCGGCTGACACCGTTCGCCGCCCGGCTCATCCGCAAGCTGAACGTCGTCATCCCGAACGGCTCGCCATCATCCTCAGGGTGGTAGCGACCGAGCCGCAGCAGCGCCTCGCCGTCGACCCCCAGCTCCGCCATCAGATCCCCGACCGTGCCGATCACCTCCTCGCGGGGATAGGTCTCGTTGCCGGCCGCGACCGGCGTGTGCGTCGTGAACACCGTACGTTCCCGCGCGGCATCGAGCGCCGCCTCCAGCGGCGCTCCGCGCGCCATCTCAGCGCGCGCCAGCTCAAGCACCGCGAACGCAGCATGCCCCTCGTTCAGATGCACAAGCCCCGGATCGATACCCAGCGCCGCCAGAGCGCGCACGCCGCCCGCGCCGAGCAGCGCGTATTGCGAGAGGCGCGTGATCGGATCAGCGACATACAGCTGCGAGGTGATCCACCGCTCCAGACGACCGTTCTCAGGCACATCAGCGTCGAGCAGGAACAACGGCACCTGCCCCACAGCCACACGCCAGATCTGAGCCCTCACCTCCCGCCCACGAATCGGCAGCGAAATCATCAACGGCCGCCCATCAACAGCGCGCACCAGGGCCGCAGGAAGCCGCTCGGGATCGACATCAATCCAGTACTCCTGCTGCCAACCAGTCACCTCCATGCGCTGACGGAAGTACCCCTGGCGATACATCAACCCGACCGCCACCAGCGGCAGCGCCCGATCCGAAGCCTCCTTGAGCAGGTCGCCAGCCAAGGCGCCGAGCCCACCCGAGTAGATCGGCAGCGACTGGTGCACGCCGAACTCGGCGCAGAAGAACGCAACCGGCCGCTCCGGCGCCACCGCTGCTCTCGCGGGCGGGCGCCCCAGGCCCACTGCGAAGGCGTCCTCCAGCGACGCCACCCGAGCAAGCAAAACGGGATCATCCGCCGCCCGCGCGAGCGCTTCACCCGACACCTCCTGCAACAGGCGAACCGGGTTCTCGCCACACAAGTCCCAGCGACGCTCGTCGACCGAGCGAAACACGTCCTTGCCGCCCGCATACCAGCACCAGCGATAGTTGTATGCGATTCGGGCCAGCGACGCTAGCTCTACCGGAAGCCGCCCCGCGAGGTCAGCGACCCGACGATCAAGCTCTTCATCACCACGCATCGCCACGATCATCTCACGTCTCCACACTGGCGTACCGACCCACCGCGCGGCGGTCGACCGCCGCTTTCCGGCAGCGCGCGCTCGCGGGCCGGCTGAACTGCGGGCATCCCCCGTCTGGCCAAACTGGTTGCGGACACGATCGATGCGGCTTCGTGAACAAGCCAACAACGGCACCTGATCGTCGACACCGAGCACGCGCACCCGCTCACGCCGATGCACTGAGGAGCGCGGATACCGCCCGACATCGCCGAGTTCGGCGACCGACAGATCGTCGTCATACGCGATCACGACCTCCAAAGAACCCGTTCTGGACGCAAGCCCCCCTTGCCCCGCAAGAGCGGCGCGCGCCCACACAAGCGATCGACGCGCACGCCGTGGTGCATCAGGTACCGGAAGTCCTCCGGGTAGCGATGCGAGAGCTCGATCGCGCGCCATCGCGGACTCTCGCGCCCAGTGCGGGACATCGTGGATGACGTATCCCGTGCTCCGCACGGGAGGATCCCGCCCATAATCGCGGCCAGCGACGGTATCCCCCGCCCCGCCGAGCGCCTGGACAATCGGAACCCGTCCCCCGGCGAGATCAGTCTCCGCCAGCCCGCTTAACTCAAACATGCTGGGAATGACCAGCAGGTGCGACGCGCGTACAGCCAAATCAACAGACCCCGAGACGCGTGTGCTCGTCTGCTTTGGCGAAACGGCTCCCGGTCCTCGGTCCTGCTTCTCAATCAAATACTGCTGGCGCGGTCCGCCGCGCTGAAATGTCTGCGGAGCATCGAGCAGGCATTGCACAGCCGGCCCAGCACGGAGGGTAGGACAGCCCCGACCTTCGGGGCCGAGCACTCGCGCGGTCGGGAACCCCGCCGCGCAACGGTCAAGAGGCCAGCGTCGTGGTCTTTGACAGCAAGCCGCTGCGCCACTCACCGCGAACGTTGATCAGCTCGCGATCTAACACGCGGTGGTAGGCGTCACGCACGATCAGCTCGCACGGCCGTCTGTCAGCCGCGCACCGGTGCGCCACACGGCTGGCCTCCTCCAGCGTCTTGCACGTGACCGGCTCGCGTTGGTCAGACAGCACGATCTCCCACGCTCCACGAACGTTGAGATCCACGCACACCGTCCTCAAATCCATCAGCGCACCTCGCGGTGGGACGTGGTCAGCAGATGCGACTGAGCGCCACAACGCGTCGGGGGACAGGGGTGGCCGGCGTCGTGGCTGACTCGCCCACGCTCCATAGAACTGCAAGCACGACCGATAGGCGCAACGCGGATGCCGGTTCGACCCACCATACGATCAGCTTCCGACGAGCCGACTCAGCCGATCCGACCCGAACTCTCATGACGCATACAGACCACTCCACCCAAACGGGGCGCGCAGGGTATCGGAAACGTAGCAGCGCGGGCAGAGAATGCATCGGTACTTTCTGCTGTCCTCGCGTTGGTAGATCGCTGACCGTGACCGGGCGACCGGCTCAGCTCTCGAGCACCAGGAGGTGCGATCCCCAAGCCTCGAGAGCGACGTGGAAGCCCTGGCGGGCAAGTTCGTCGCCGGAACGCTCGAAGCGGTCATCGCTCAGCTTGTCGGCCAGGCTCCAGGATCGTCCGGCGAGGTCCCCCCACGGCAGGCGTACGCGGCCCTTGGCTCGGGCCGACGACAGGTTGACCGCCACCAGATGGCGCGCGTCCGAGCTCGCCCAGCACCAAGCAACGAGATGGTGGTGAGAGTCGTCGTCGTCGTCGTCGTCGGACGAGCGCCCGCATTCGCACAGACGCCAGTCGCCGCTTCGCAACTGCGAGTCGGCAATCGCGCGCAACAGACGCTCATAGAAGGCGCGCAGATCGCTGTCGGGCGGCTCGTCCGGCCCCCGCCCAAGCTGTACCGGGACGCGCGTGCGACGACCTTCCAGCTGGCCGTCGTGGTAGAGGCGCGCACCCTGCAGCGTGGACATCACGACCGCGGCGGCGCGCGTTTGCGCGACCCCGAAGGTGGCCGCCGCCCGCGGCTCGTCGTGGTTCTCAATGAACCGGATCAGGTGCTCCTGGTAGCTGGCGTCGGCCTCCAGGTGGCCGCGCACCGACGCGGGCGAGTCGTGCACGAGCCGGTCGTAGAGCCGCTTGTCGTAACACAGCTCAAAGCCTTGCTGTTGCAGGGTCCACTCCATGTCCCAATACACCTCGGCCATGAACAGCAGATCCGGATGGGCCTGCTTGCAGCGGCCGATCACAGTCGGCCAATAGTCGGCCTCGGGGGCGCGCCCGGGCCGGTCGCCCCACGTGCGCGCGAACACCTCGTTGGTCATCAGCATCGCCATGTCGCAGCGAAGCCCATCGCATTGGTCTCCAATCGCGATCACCGTCTCGACAGCAGCATCGCGCAGCGCCGGCGAGAACGCGTTCAGCTGCAACACATCCTGCCAAGGCGCAAAATACGGATCGCGTCCCTTCGCGAACACGCCACCAGCGATCCGTATAAACGCATCCGGGTGCCGCGCGAGCTCCTCCTCGCTGCCGCTCAGAAGACACTGCGGACGATCCGTGACCCACGCATGGTCGAGCGCGACGTGATTCGGCACATAGTCGAGGATCAGCGCGACGCCCCGATCCGCGAGCTGCTCGCGCGCCGCCGCCAACCCCTCCCGCCCGCCGAACCGCTCGTCGACAACGTAGCCACTTACGCAGTACGGCGAACCGATCACATCGTCGTCGCGCACGTCAGGCAGAGCAGCGCGGTAGCCGGCAAACAGCCCAGGCTCGGCAACCGCGACCGCGCGGCCGGCGGCGCTCCGCTGCCACACACCCATCAGCCACAGCGCGTCGACCCCCAGCGCCGCCAGCACGTCCCACTCGCAGCCCGGGACCTCGCCCAGCCCGAGCGGGCGCCCCCGCTCGCGACCGAGCCGCTGCAGCCACACTGCCGTATTGATCTCGTAGACAGTCGGCCGGGCCCGCAGACGCACCGCCAAGTCCTCAGCTCACGACGCCCGCGATCGCGTCAATCGGCAAGCGCAGCATGCCGCCAACCACGAGCAGCAGCGCCAAGGTCCCAGCCCAGCCCGTCGTGTGGCGCGCGCCGACGCCACCGCCATTCTCGCCGGGGAAATACCTGGCCCACATCCGGCCCGTTGCCATC
>CAWEYQ010000010.1:0-14704 GCA_963813265.1 uncultured Solirubrobacterales bacterium
GCGTGGTTTCGCGTTCCGCTACGTGAGCGTCGCGCTCGATGGTCACGGCCTGCCGGGTCTGCTCCTCAGACAACCTGATCGTCGTGTGGGGATGTCTCGCAAGCTTGGACGGCGAGGCTTGGGTCCGCAGGGATCGCGCGAAGGCGATGACCGCGATGGGTGTCCTGGAACCACGACGCACGAACTCCACGATGTGGGTGACCTCGCCGCAAGCGCGCCCATCGCTTCGCAAGCTCTTCTGTAGGTCGTTCGTCGTCAGCTGGGTCACGTTCTCCGCCCCCACGGTCGGCCGCTCGCACGCGGTTCTTGAGTAATCGACCAAGCCGTACTAATCAAGGCTACCCGATACCCAGGCGCCGAACCACCGGATACCACGCGGATCTTTACACTTTCTCCTATTACTACTGACGGATGATCCCACATCCTGGTCCTGGAATGCCGGAACACCGCCACAAGGAAGCCTCGGCAGCCGAACGACTCGGCAGACGAAGGGGGTGGTCTGAATGACAACGATCGACGCCACCACCCGCGCAAGCGCTTTCGGGCGAGCGGGCTATCCATTTGAGTCAGGTCGCGCTTCGCCTGCTCCGCTGCGCTCGGAGAGGAGCCCGGCGCAACCGGGACACGCGGTCGTCACAAGGGCGCCGCGCGTTGCGGCACAGAGCCCCAGGCCGCCCGTCCATCTTCGTCACCGTCGTCTCTCGCGGTGCTGACCGGCTCGGGGGCGCGGGCCCCGCACCTGACTCAAGTGGATAGCCCATTCGGGCGAAAAAACGGCTCCGAAGGCAGTGAAGATCCGCGTGGTCCGCGCAAGTGGTCCACGGAAGCCAAGTAGATGTTCCGAGGATGACGCGCAGCACACCCAGCCCACAAAAAAGCCCCGCAAAGCGAGGCTTTCTTGAGATGGAGCTAGGGGGACTCGAACCCCCGACCTCCTGGGTGCGATCCAGGCGCTCTCCCAACTGAGCTATAGCCCCGTGAAGCGGCGCATGCCGCGGGACAACGGAGGATTCTAGTGTCTCTGAGCCGAGGCACTCGCTCCGGAATCTCTCGGGGCCGGGGCTTGCGGAATCTCGCCAATCGACCGATACGCCCACGAACGGGTCGGGCAAGCCATGAGTTTTCGTACGCGCCTAACCAGCTTCTTCGTCCTCATCGTGGTCATCCCGATGGTGGCGATCGCGTTCCTCGTCTTCCGCCTGATCGGGCGACAGCGAGCAGGGGAAGGCTGAGGCTCGTGCGAACGGGCTCGCGACGGCGGCCGCGAGCCTGTACACGAGCCAGAGCGCCGCGGCGCGGATCGACGCTCGCACGATCGCTCGCAGCGGCCTGCTGCTCAGCCGCGCCGACCTCCGGTCCCGGCTTGGACAGTTCGCCAACCAGGCCGGGCTTGCCCGCGTCGTTGTGAGCGCGGGCAACCACGTGCTCGCCGATGTCGGCGACCATTCTGCGCTCGCACCGGGACTCGTCACCGTCAAGGGCGCGACCGGCGGCTCGCCGCTCACGGTGCGCGCCGCGGCGATCACGGCCGGTGAGTACGCGCGTGATCTGGGCAGCTCGCCGGCCGCCGAGGTCGTCGTCCAGCAGGGGGCCCGGACCCTGTCCGCCACGATCCCGGCTGGGCGAAACGTCGCGTTCCCGGCCCGCGGGACGGTGCGGCTCGGGCACGTCGACTACGAGGCAGTGAGCCAGTCGTTCTCCGGGTTCGCCGGCCGCGTATCGGTGACGGTGCTCTCGGACCGCTCCGCGACCGCAACGTCGGTGACGACGAGCCGTGTCGTCGCCGCCGTCTTCATCGTCGCGTTCCTGTTGCTCGCGGTTTCCTTCTCGTTTCTGGTCTCAAAGGCGCTCCATGGCCAGATCAGTCGCTTCCTCGAGGCGGCGAAGCGGATCGGCAAGGGCGACTTCGCCTCCCGCGTTCCGACCGAGGGCAACGACGAGTTCGCCGAGCTCGGCGAGGAGTTCAACCGGATGTCGAGCGAGCTCGAGGGGCGGCTGCAGGAGCTCTCCGAAGAACGCGAACGCCTGCGCGCCTCGATTCGACGGATCGGCGAGACGTTCGCCTCCAACCTCGATCGACCCGCCCTGCTCGAGCTCGCCCTGCAGACCGCGATCGACGCAGTGCAGGCCGACGCGGGGCGGCTCACGGCGCGCTCGGAGCCCAACGCACCGCTCGCCGAGGCCGTCCGGGTCGGCGCGATCGGCACGCTTGAGGGGCCGATCCACGCGGCAGAGCGCGGAGCGCTCCAGACGGGCGCTCTCGGTGAGGCGGAGGCCGACGGCGTCGCCGTGCTCGCCGTCGCGCTCGGGCCGATCGAGGACACACGACGTGCCCACGGGGTGATCACGGTTGCGCGGAGCGCGCGGCCGTTCACCGACGATGATCGCGAGTTGCTCCGCTCACTGGCCGCCCAGGCGACCTTGGCGCTGATCAACATCCAGCTCCACTTCCAGGTGCGTCGCCAAGCCGTCACGGACGAGCTGACGGGGCTCGCGAATCATGGCCGTTTCCAGGATCTTTTGAGTGCTGTGGTCGAGCAGGTCCGCCGCTACCACCATCCGGTCGGGCTGATCATGCTCGACATTGACGACTTCAAGTCCGTCAACGACACCTACGGGCACCAGCAGGGCGATGTCGTGCTCAAGCACGTCGCCAACGCGCTCCGCGAGACGTCGCGTGAAGCCGACACCCCCGCACGATACGGTGGCGAGGAAATGGCACTGATCCTGCCCCACACCGACCTTGACGGCGCATACGCCATCGCCGAGCGCCTGCGGAGCGCCGTCGCAGCGCTGCGCATCCCGCGCCTCGACGAGGAGGGCGTACTCCGAGTGACGGCGAGTCTTGGTGTCGCGGCGTCCTCGGACGCGCCCAAGGACACGCTCATCACCGAAGCCGACGCGGCGCTCTACACGGCCAAGCGCCAGGGGAAGAATCAGACCGTGAAAGCAACCTTGCAAACCGCGAACGTGTTCGCCGCCGAGTAAGGTTTGTCCCCATGGGTCTGTTGGACGATGCGATCCGTGAGCACCTCGACCTGAAACGGCGCCGGGGGGCTGATCCGGCCGAGGTCGAGCGGGCTGAGCGTGAGGCCCTCGGGCCGGTTCGCCGCGCCCCCGAGCCTCAGGAAGCCGAGGAGCCCGAGCTCGCGCAGGCGTTGCCGTACGACGATCAGGCGGGTGCCCCCGCCGAGGATCATGACGAGCTCGATTGGGACGAAGGCTTCGCCGACGAGGCCGGCGACTTCGAGCCGTTCGATCACAACGCGGACACGCGTGCGCCCGCCGAGGCAGAGGCACTTGAGCCGCCGCCCCCGCGGGCCGCGTCCCGGCAGGAGGAACAGCCGACGCAGCACATGGCGATCCCTGACTTCGACGCCGAGGACGAGTTCGAGCAGCCGCCCCGCGCCGCGACGCCGCCGCCGCATCCGGCTAGCCCGAGTCCGCCCGAGGAGCCGCCCGCCGCCACCCGGCGTCCCGCGGACCACGCCGGCGGCGAAACCGTTGAGTACGAGGTCGAGGAAGAGTTCGCCTCGGACGAGCAGCACCCACAGGGCGACAAGGAACAGAAGGACGAAGACGTGCTTGAGGAGACGCCGGAGTTCCTTCAGGACACGCCGGACCACGATCGCCTGTGGTTCGAGCAGCGGCCGCCCAAGGATTTCGACTTCGACGGCTGAGCTCGCGCGCGCTTAGGCGCGGAGGGCCGGCTCGCTGCCGGCATGCAGCACGTCCTCGATCACCCCGAGCACGTGATCCGAGCGTGCCACGACCCGGGCGTCGAGTCCATTGCGGGCCGCCGTGTTCGCGACCCGCCCGCCGATGATCACATGCGGAGGACCGTCGAGCGCCTTCACCTCGCTGACCTCCCAGGCGAGCGTCGGGATGCTGAGCGGCATGCTCACCGTCAGCCCGACGACGTCGGGCCGGTGGGTCCGGCACGCCTGGAGCAGGGCGCGCACCGGGAGGTTGGCGCCGAGGTAGAGAACGTCGAAGCCGGCACTCTCGAGCACATCCGCGGCAAGACGGAGTCCGAGCACGTGCTCCTCGCCCTGGACGGCCGCCATCACTACCCGCTCGCGTCGTCGCGGCCGGCCGTTGAGCGCTCGCCAGAACACTCGGGCGGCGACTCGCTGGCTGATCTCTGTCGCGAGGTGTTCGTCCGCGACTGAGATCGCGTTGCGCTCCCAGAGCTCGCCGATCGTCTTCATCGCGGGATCGATCATGTGACTGTGGATCGCGGCGATCTCGGCGCCGGTCTCCAGCGCTTCGTCGGCGACTGCCAGTGCGACCGAGGGCTTGCCCTCCCGGAGTGCCTGGAGGTAGCGCTTGCTCAGCTCGCCGTTTGCGGCCGCGAGCCCGAGCGGCGGGAGCGGGCTCGCCCGACTCTTCTCGTCCAACCCGGCGAGGTGGATCGGGTCGATCGGTTGAGCGCCCCGCAGCGCCGCGACCGCCTCGCCCCGGCGGAACACGAGCTCCCGGGCGATCGGATACAGCCGATTCCCGGCATCGGTCGGAGTCACGCCGCGACGCCCCCGTGAGAGCAGTGGCGCGTGCGCGAGCGTCTCGAGCTGCCGGATCCGCTTCGCGGCGGCAGGCGACGAGATCCGCAGTCGCGCCGCCGCCCGGGCAATGCTGCCTTCCTCGACGGCGAGCACGAACGTCTCGAGCTCTGTCAGTTCCGGACACCGGGCTGTGTCAGCCACCGCTCGAATATACCTCCGCAGGTGTGCAAAACCCGTTGTGGGCACCTTGCCCGCGCGTGAGCGCCGCGATCCAGCCAGAGGCCGGCGGTACACTCGACCTCCGGCGGGGCCATAGCTCAGTTGGGAGAGCGCCTGCTTTGCAAGCAGGAGGTCGCCGGTTCGATCCCGGCTGGCTCCACTAACAAAAGCCCTGGAAAACACGGACTTTTGCGACGCGCTAAGGCGCTCGCGCCTGGCCGGGAACAAGCAGGGAAAAAGCAACTCAAACGGTGGGATTTCCCCAGCCCCTAACGGCCGACACCTAACGGACCTCCACTGGCAGCCGGACTCGCGAGGCCCGGCCGGTGATTGCGGGGGCTGGACATGGGTCCCGGATCTGCCGTGAGCGACCGTCGCGCATGGCTGGCGGAGTGGTGTCCCGAGTGCCGGGCGGCGCCTGGGACGCGCTGCCGGGATAGGCACCGGTATTCATACAGCGCCCGTTGCGGGTCGGCGGCGTGTCTGCACGTGGCCCGCGGATGGCGGGCGCGGCGCTGTCCGACCTGCGAGGCGCTGCCGGGCGAGCTGTGCCGGACGCCGTCGGGTCGTGAGGCTTCCCGACCGCATACGGCCCGGTTGCGTGCCCGGGCGTCGCGAGCTGGCGGCTCGCCGGGCTGTGTGGGAGGAGCTTGAGCGTCGCGGCGCGACGGTCGCGGTCGTTCCGTTCGCGGGTCGCGCCGGCCGACGGGGGAACGACGGGAACGATCACGCTCAGTGGATTCGCGGGCGATGAGCTCGTCGACGTCGAGCGATGGACGGGTCGCGACGAGCTGGCGCTCGCGCTTGAGGGCCCCGTGTGGGATCGCTATGGCCAGTTCGCTGGCCATCCTTGGATCCGCGGCACGGTCACGTGGTCGCTCGCTGACCGCTGCATCCTGATCGCCGGTCAGCGCGGCGACGAAGCGTTCGAGGAGGCGCTCGCATGAGCCCGCGCGTAGTTCGTCGGGCGCGCGCCTACCGCGATCTCGGCACCGGCGCCCAGAGTGCTGGCCCACAACGGCACGGAGCGGCGCCCGAGCGTGGTCGGCGGTTCAGCCGTTGTGCGCGCCCGGGCGGCCAGGACTTCGTGCCCGCCTGCAGGGGACCTCCGCACTCTGCTGTCCTCGGAGACGAGAAAGACCGGGTTGGCGACCCGGTCTTCCGATACATACGCGCCTTCCAGCGCGGCACAAAGATCAGTACGGCCAGTGTAGCCGGCTTGCGGACGGATCCGCGACCGGAATCTCGCTGTGCGCCCGTTCGCTCCCGCTGACGGTCATCGCGAACCCCGCTGTGTTGCGGTGTTGGCGATGGCTTTCAGCCACATCAACCTCGACGCGCCTGGCACCCCGCCCGGGCGCAACGACCCGTGCCCGTGCGGGTCGGGGAAGAAGACCAAGCGCTGCTGCGGGGTGGACCGCTCGACGGTTCCTGCCGTTGCGCGGCCGGCACCGCGGCGTCGTGCCCGTCGACTTGGCGGGGCGTGTCGATCAGATGGCCGGCGACTTCACCGTCCGGTTTCTCGCCAGGACGTTCCTGCCGGCGCGTCTCGGCGGCCTCTCCCCCGCCGCCCTGACCGACGAGGAGCGCGCCGAGCTGCACGAGCTGTTCAGCGACCAGGGCGAGCAGCTCGACCAGGCGCTCGAGATCCTCGAGCGGGTCGGCTACGGCCGACCGCGCGGCCGACGGCCTCGTACAGAACGCGCGTACGGCCAGCGTCGCGGCGAGCGTCTCGACGGGCTTGTCGGCAAGCTCCCGCGAGCGTTGGCGAAGCGGCTGCCGACCTCGGCGGACACGCACCGCAGCGGGTCCAACGACGGGCAGGACATCTACGGGCCGGTGTCGTGCTCGCAGACGCTCCGCTCAGGGCATCTTGGGATCCTCGCGGCTGCCGGCGGGCTGTGGCACTCGCGCAACCCCGCCGCCTCCCCGTACGCCGAGACGACCGCCGGCGAGCTCGCGCAGCTGATCACCGGGCGCCGGCGCCTCGGCGGCAAGGACATCGCCGAGATCCACCGCCTCCTCGCCCAGCTCGAGGAGCTGCAGCTCTCAGCGACCGTGAATCCGCCGAAGGACGGCAGCAAGCCGAACCTGGCACTCGAGGATCCCCAGCCCACCGGTCGAGCGCGTCGAGCGGCGTCTCCCGGACGGACGGTGGGTTGACGCGCGCGCGTATCAGGACGCTCTCGCGAAACTGTCGAACGAGGACGCGCTCACGACCGCCGAGGCCGACGCTGACGGCGCCGACGCGGGGGCGGCGCGTTCACGATCCGGATCTACCTCGCGGACTGGGTCCGCGAGCAGATCGCTCACGGTGAGGTCGTGCGCGTCGACTTCCGCGTGTGGGCGCACCTGCGGCCGCTCGGGCAGCGGCTGTACGCGTGGCTGCAGGGAACGCACCGCGACAGCTACGACGACGCGATCGAGTTCTACCTCGCCGGCCCGCTTCGCTACACCCTCGGCCTGCGCGGTCGCCAGCACCGGGCAGCGGGGAGCGTCCGCGCCGCGCTGAACCAGCTCTATGGCGCCGATGAGCGCTACAACCGCGCGCCGAAGTGGAGCATCCGCGGCCGCTACGCGAACACCAACCTCCCCGCGTTCAGGATCAGCCCCCACCGCCGCGGATCCGCCCCCACCCAGCGCGCTATGGAACGCGCGAAGTGCCCGGCAGAGCGCCCCGCCTCGCTGCGCGGCCTGACGCTACGCGAAGCCCGTGAACAGGTCGAGCTCGTCAGCAAAGCACTGCACCAAGCAGCCGCACGATCCAGCGAGACGAGCGCGGCCTCGCCGCGCCACGGTCTCGGCCCGCTCAACGCCGGCGCGGCGATGCGCGCCGGGCCGTAGACCGCAGCGCCTGTCCCAAGCAGACCCCAGGTTCGCCGCGCCTCGCTGATAGCCCCTGCGCGCGCGTCCGCCGGCAGAGGCATCGTGATCGTCGGCGGCGGCGGTTGAGGTCCTCGACGTCCCCGATTCGGCTTCTCGCGTGGCGGTCGAAAGCTGTGTGCTTCACGCCGCGTCGATGGTGGCCATCGACGCGGTCCGGGGGATGGCGGCCACCGCCGGCGCGACCCCGGGGAATGGCGGCCACCGCGATCCGGGGGATGGCGGCATCGGCGAACGCGCACGACGCGGGGAATGGCGGCCCGGTCCCGAGGGACCATCGGAGCGCAAAGACCCAGAGCCAATCGGCGGTTACGGGCCGCCCAGTGAACTGCGGAAGCTAGGCACGACCTCTGAAGCAGGAAAAGAACTCCAATTGGGCGCGCGGGCGCCAAGCGCAGCCCTCGAGCAGGTCCGCCTCTCGTAAGCCGCTGCCTCAGTCGCGCGGTTGGTGTTCGCGAACGGCGCATCGAGGAGGAGTCGGCATCGCCCGGGATGTGGATCGAGGGCTAACGCCCGTCCGGTCCGCTGCTGCGGTCCTCGCCGGCGTACGTGCCGAGGCCGTAACGTTGCCGAGGCCGTGACGTTGATATCTAGCTAGCTGACTAGCAAGCCCGCCAGTCTGCTAGATTGCGTGCTAGCTGGCGCGCACTCACGCCCGCCGGTCGTTGACACCGAACCTGTAGGAGCCCGTGTGGCGATGTCCAAGAGGACGGAGATGGCGCGGACGTTCGCGGTGAGCTCGCAGAAAGGCGGGGTGGGGAAGACCACCACCGCGGCGAACCTCGCGGCGGTGTGGTCCGAAACGGGCGTGCGCGTGCTGGCGGTCGACTTCGACCCGCAGTTCGCGCTGACCCGGTCATTGGGCTGGGCGCCCTCGGACGCTCCGGCGACGGCCGTGGACGTGATCGCGGGACACAGCGAGCTCGGCGCCGCGGCGGTCAACGTCCGCGCGGGCCTCGACCTCTTGTGCGGGCATCGTGATCTGGCGAAGCTGGAGTTGACGCTCGTCGCGCAGACCAAGCGCGAGGAGTTCCTCGCGCGCGCGCTGAAGGACAGCCTCTTCGATTACGACGCGATCATCATCGACTGCCCACCGAACCTCGGGCTGCTGACCGTGAACGCACTGTTCGCCGCACGCGAGGTGCTGGTGCCGGTGTCGATGCTCGACGCCGGCGCGTACCAGGGCGCGGGGGAGGTACGAGCGACGATCGCCCGCTTGCGCGAGCAAGACGTCGACGTTCGCGTCAGCGCGGTGGTGCGCACGCTCGGCGACCGACGGCGCGTCAGCTACCAGGTGATCGACACCGCCCTTGACCAACTCGGGCTTCCGGTCGCTGAGACCGTGATCCCGCTGCGCGCGGAATTCAACAACGCGCTCACCGAGGGGCGGCCCGTCGTCTGGCATCGACCGGACTCCACTGGCGCGTACGCGTACCGCAAGCTCGCGCAGGAGATCGACAACGGCGTGCCAATGCTCAGGGCGGTCGCGTGATGGCCGATCGTCCCAAGCTCGAGATCGTCGATGACCCCGTCACCGGGCTCAACCGCACCCGGTCGGCACCCGCGCCGCCGACGGCGCCGCCAGCCACTCCGGACGGACGCGGCGCACGCCGACCCGGCCGACGACCAGCCGCAGCCCCAAGACACCCGGCCGACCGGTCGTCCACCTCGGCGCCGCGCTCCGAGCGATCCGGCCGCGGCTCCTCGCGCCGCAGACCCCGTCCGCTCATACGGACAGGAGGAGAAGCGTGCCGTGTTCGGGCGGGTGCCGCGGTCACTCAGCCGCCGGCTCGAGCGGGCGGTCGTCGAGCTGCGCGACGAGTTCGAGGACCTGACCCAAGAGCAGGTGCTCGCAGCACTGCTGCACGAGCACGTCGACGCCGCCGACCCCGCGGCCCTGGCTCGCCTGACGGACACCGTGCGGCGCTACCGCCGCGAGCTCGGGCGCCAGTAGCTGATTCGGCCTTCCAGTAGCAACGGCGCCATTCGTACGCTGATCGTTAGAAGCGGTTCAGGCCGCGCGAAGGCCAGGCCCGTCCGTCCGCCGCTGCAGAAGCTGCTCGGCGTGTGTAGACGCGGCCGGACTGCGGTCGTGGCCGCCGGCTCCCGGCGCATCAGTCAGCCAATCGGCAGGAGTACCTTGGGAAGGTATGGGTTTCCGCACTCGACTTCTGGCGTTCGGCTCGGCCGGCGCACTCGTTATCGCCGGCGCGATCTGCGCCGCGGTGGTGCCTGACCTGATCGGTCAGCTGCTGACGATCGTGCTCATGTCGCTGGGGTTCGGAGGCGCTGTCCTGCTCGTGTTCCTGGAGGTTGGCCTGAGCGAGGACCGCGAACGTGCACGGGAAGACCGGCAGCGTGGCGGCGCAGACTCACACTCGGGCCGGCTCGGGCACGAACGGCCGCCGTTGCGTGCCTGGACGCCTCGATCGCCGCGTCGTCCGAACTGAAGCGGCCGCCCGGCGGCTGTGACCGTCTCAGAATCCAACCTCTACTGCGACGGCGCGATCGACGTTCTATGGTGAGGGGAGAGTGCCGTTGCGTACCGAAGACCTGATCGAGACAGAAAACGCCGGGCGGCGGTGCGGTGTCTGCCACTCGGGTCGTGGATCGCGTCGGTTTGAGGTCGTCTGCCCGGCCGGACGGGAGCCGGTCGTCTTGTGCGGCAACTGCCGAGCCCGCTTCGGCGACGATCCGCCGGTCGGACGCCAGCCTGCGCACCTGTTGGAACCCGTTCCCGCCCCGGCTGAACCGCCCGCGCCGCCCGAGCAGCGCCAGCCCGACCAGCGCACGGATCGCCTACGAGCGGCGCTGCCCGAGCTGCCTGGCTCGTTCTCCACGGCGATGGCCGCCCGTGCGGCAGGCATGAACAGCGACAAGGCGCTTGCTCGGCTCGAGGACCTGGAGCGCAGCGGCGACGTTCGACGCGTTGGCAAGCGCTGGTCGACCGAGTCGCCACCGAGCGAGCTCGCCGCAGCCATGGATCGGCTCCAAGCGCGGACGAGCAACGTTCGGATCGTCCGGGAACGCGCACGGGTCGGCTGACCAGCCGCCAGCGCGCCATCGCCGGTTGATCGCCGCAGACCAGCTGTGGTCACGTCCGGTCGGGAACGCTCTGCGAAACACTCCGAAGCCGCGAACGTCGTCGCGGCGACAAGCACGACTGTGGTGCACGCCTGCTCGAGACCTGCCGTCGTGCTCGGCGGAGGTATCTGGCTGCGGTCACTTGCGTGGCTCCTTTTGTCCGGAGGCAGCAGTCCGGGCGATGCCGGCGAGGCTGCTGCTCTTGTGCTTGCTGACCTGTGAATCCCTGAGCTGCGACCAACGTTCGGGCAGCAGCCGTTGCGCCGGCCGATCACGCCGACGGAAGACCGATCCGTGGTTGTGGTTGGGTCAGGCGGCGTGTTGGGCTGGTTCGCCTTCCTCGAGGGTGACCTTGTAGCCGAGCGCTTCGAGTTGGCGTTGCAGCCGCCGTGCGCGGTGCTCGGGCGAGTAGCGCTTGCGCTGCCAGTCCGGTCCGAGCTCGCGGAACGGGACTTCGTCGCGGACGATGTGGAAGTACGCGACGAGGATGTCGTGACGGGTCGCGCCGATCGCTTTGGGCTCGCCACGTCGTCCGCGTAGCTGCGCGTGGTGCGCGGCGAGGTAGGTGCCTTTGCTGCGGGCGGCGGCCTTCGCGGCCTCGGTCAGCGCCTCGGTCAACCACTTCGGTCCAGGGCGCGTGCGTCCTGACTTCTTGCGCCCAGCTGACTCGTGATGGCCAGGGCAGACTCCCGCCCACGAAGCGAAGTGCCCGACCGTCGGGAACCGTCCCATGTCCAGGCCGCACTCGGCGATCAGCACCTGCGCTGTGCGGACCGCCACCCCGGGAATCGTGCACAGCAGCTCGACGATCTTGGCGTGCGGGGCGAGCATCGCCTCGATCTTCTCGTTCAGCATGCCGATCGCCACGTCGAGCGTGTCGATGTGCGCGAGCAGCTGCGCGACCATGATCCCGTGATGGGAGACCTCGAACCGGTTCGCCAGCGCCTCGCGTAGCTGCGGGATCTTCGAGCGCATCCTGGCTTTCGCGAGCTCAGCCAGCTGCTCCGGATCGGAGACCCCTGACGAGGAGCGCTTCGAGCATCGCTCGCGCGGACTTCGAATACGTCTGCGACGCGACGCTCGTGAGCTTGATCCCGGCATCCTGGAGCACCTTCTCCAAGCCGCTGGATCGCCCGCGTGCGCTCGTTGCTCTGCGCCTTGCGAAGCCGCGTCAGGTCACGCAGCCGGCGGATCTCCGGCGGCGGCACGAAGCTCGGGCGCACCAGCCCGTGCGCGACGAGCTGGCAGATCCACTCCGAGTCCTTGACGTCGGTCTTGCGGCCGGGGACGACCAGGAGCACAGACTGCGTGAGTTGCGTGCGTCGTTGCCGGAGGGGGTGACGGTGACGGCGCCCGCGCACCCGCTGCTCGGCGAGCGATTGGCGGTCGAAGGCCGGCGGCGGGTGGGCGGCATGCCGTGCCTGATTGTGCGGTTGCCGGACGGGACGCCGGGCACGATCGAGGTGCAGGCCACGAGCGCGGGCTCGGCCGCCGGCGAGGCTGCGGCGGGGACGTTGCTGTCTGCCGAAGGGGTCCGTCGGCTACGGCGGTTGCTGGCGCCGAGGGCTCCGGGCGACGAGGGCAGCGGCACGTAGGCTCGCCTCCCGAGAAGCGCCAACAACTCGTGGAGGTGAACCCCGTGCGCGGACTTGAGTCTACGCCGCGTCAGCTTGCCCTTCCTGTGGAGGGGCCGGGTCGGACCGATCGGATGTGGGAGTCGTTCTCGCCCGCGGCGCAGGAGCGGATCCTGCGGCTGCTGGCTGGGGCGATCGCGCGCATCCTCAACCCAGAGGAGCAACGATGAGCAAGATCGAGAGTCGGCACCTCGCGCGCAAGGCGTACGTGTATGTGCGCCAGTCGACGATGGCGCAGGTCGAGCACAACGTCGAGAGTCGCGAGCGTCAGTATGAGCTGGCCGAGCGGGCGGTCGCGCTCGGCTGGCCCGCCGGCGAGGTGGTCGTGGTCGACGAGGATCAGGGGCGCTCGGGCAAGAGCGCGGACGGCCGCAACGGCTTCCAGGGCCTGGTCGCCGAGGTCGGGCTGGGCAGGGTCGGGATCGTGGTCGGGATCGAGGTCTCAAGATTGGCGAGGGGCAACGCCGACTGGTATCAGCTGCTGGACCTGTGCGCGTTGACCGACACGCTGATCGCCGACTCAGACGGGATCTACCACCCCGGGTTGCACAACGACCGGCTTGGTGCTCGGGTTGAAGGGCACGATGTCGGAGGCCGAGCTGCACGTGCTGCGCGCCCGGCTGCGTGGCGGGAGCCTGCACAAGGCGGGCAAGGGCGAGCTGCGCCTCCCGCTGCCGGCCGGCTATGAGTACGACGAGACCGGGCGCGTGCGGGTCACCCCGGACGAGGCGGTCGCCGACGCGATCGCGACGGTGTTCTCGTACTTCGAGGAGCTCTCCAGCGCCAGGCAGGTGATGCTGCGGCTGCAAGCGGAGGACCGCCAGCTGCCGCGCCGGGCGACCAGCGACCGCCGGGTGCGGTGGGCGACGCCGACCTATCGGGCGATCCACGACATCCTCACCAACCCGGTGTTCGCGGGCGCGTATGCGTATGGGCGCAAACGGACCGAGCGACGCGTGGAGGGCGGTGTGGTCCGTGAGCGGCAGCGCCGCGCGCCGCGTGAGGAGTGGCATGTGTGCATCGAAGGCCATCACCCCGGCTATGTCACCTTCGAGCGCTACCTGGCAAACCAGGAGCGGCTGCGCGCGAACTGGCGCCCGCCACGCGGGGAGGGCGGCGGCGCCGCGCGCGAAGGCAATGCGCTGTTGCAGGGGCTGATCCGCTGCGGGCGCTGCGGGCGGAAGATGCAGGTCGGCTACTCCGGCAAGACGCTCGTGCCGAACTACTCGTGCGTGCGCGGCAGCCAGCTTTATGGCACCGGTCGCTGCCAGTCGGTCGGCGGCCGGCGGATCGAGCGGGTCGTGCTCGACTCCGTGTTCGAGGCGTTGGCACCGGCCGGGATCGAGGCGACGCTCCGCGCGATCGAGCACGCCAGCTCAGACCACCAGACGCGGGTGCACTCCGCTGAGCTGGAGCTCGAGCGCGCGCAGATCCACGCCGAACGCGCCAGACGCCAGTTCGACGCGTGCGAGCCGGAGAACCGGCTCGTCGCGCGCACGCTCGAGCGCGAGTGGGAGCAGCGGCTCGCCGAGGTCCGGCACGCCGAGCACGCTCTTGCCGACGTCGCCGCGCGACGCCCGGACCCGCTGACCGACGAGGAGATCGCGTGGTGCCGGCACGCCGGCGCGGACCTGCGCAAGGTGTTCGACGCGCCCACCACCAGCGATCGCGAACGCAAGCAGCTGCTGCGCGCGATCCTCACCGACGTCGTCGTGACCGTCGACCGCGAATCCGAGCAGCACGCCGCGCAGCTGCGGGTCGTGTGGGAGGGCGGATCCGTCACCGCGCACAGCGTGCCGCTCTCGCGGACCGGCAGCCACACCCGCTGCACCGACCAGGACACGATCGCGCTCGTGCGCCAGCTCGCCGAGCGATACCCCGACAAGCAGATCGCCGCGATCCTCGCCCGCCAGGGCCGGCGCACCGGCGCCGGCAACCCGTTCACCGCCCACAACGTGCACGGCCTCCGCACCTACCACAAGATCCCCGCCGCTCCCGTCCGAGCGACGGCTCACGATGACGACATGGTCACGATCGCGAAAGCCGCCGATGAGCTCGGCGTGTCGACCGCGACCGTGCACCGCTGGCTGCGCGAAGGGTTCATCACCGGCGAGCAGATCACCCCCGGCGCGCCCTGGCAGATCCGGCTCACGCCCGAGCTCCGCGCGCGCGTCAGCGAGCACGCCCCCGACGGGTGGCTGCCGCTCACCGCGGCCGCCGAGGCGCTCGGCGTCGCTCGCCAGACCGTGTTGCACAAGGTCCAACGCGGCGAGCTCGCCGCCGTCTACGTCCACCGCGGCAAGCGAAAGGGCCTACGAATCCAGGTCAAACCCGACCAAACTGGACTGTTCGACAACCCCATCCGACAGGAGGCGCAGT
>CAWEYQ010000011.1:0-12124 GCA_963813265.1 uncultured Solirubrobacterales bacterium
CGCTGCGGACGGGCGGCCAGGTAGGCATTGATCCGCACCTGCGAGCGGTTGACGTCGATCTCGCGAGTCAGCTCCCAGTCGGCTTCGGCAGGCGGTGTGTGCGGCTCGCGGCGGCGGAGGATCAGCAGGTCGGTGAGCGCATCGGTCCCGGCGGCCCTGCGGTGCGCTCCGGTCGGGAGCCGAACCGCGCCGACGAGATCGGCGAGCTGTCGCATCTCCCGGCGCGCGGCGGGGTTGGCGGCGTCGAGCGTGTAGTGGCTGGTCAGCAGCGCCACCAGCCCGCCGGGGCGGGTCAGCGCGAGCGCCTTGATGATGAAGTGGTTGTGCAGGCTGTGTCGGGCCCGGTTGTGCGTGGGGTCGTGCAGGCGCACGTCGGCGAAGGGGACGTTCCCGATCGCCAGATCGAAGTGGCCGTCCGGCAGCCGCGTGTGCGCGAACGACTCGCCGCGGATATCCGCGGCGGGGTGAAGCGCTCGGGCGATCGCGGCGGTCGTGGGGTCGAGTTCCACACCGGTCAGCTGCGCGCCGTCGGGCGCGAGCGCGAGGAACACGCCCGCGCCGCAGCCCGGCTCGAGCACGCGCCCGGTGCTGAAACCGAGCTCTGTGACCAGTCGCCACATCTCACGGGCGATTGCGGGGTCGGTGTAGTGCGCGTTGATCGTGGTCCGCCGCGCCGCGGCGTATGCCTCCTCGTCGAGCAGCCCGCGCAGCTGCTTGCGATCTGCCCTCCACTCGTCGCGGTGCTCATCGAACAGCTCAGGGACCGCTCCCCAGCTTCCCCATCGCGACCAGGCCACGCTGCTCATCGATCGTCGCGTCGCGCTGCTCGCGCTCGAGGGTGCGCAGGATGCGCAGGGCGTGGAGGTTGGCGTCGACGCGGGCGCGAGCGCCCGAGGGCGCCAGCTCGTCCTGCGAGCCCGGTGTGAACCTCAGCTCTGCGGTTCGTCCTGGTCGATCTCGCTCATCGTCTGCGCGAGATCGCGCATGAACTGCACCGTCCCCGCCGGCCCGTCCTGGTCCTCCTCGCTGTTCGCCGGCTCTGGGATCAGCACCAGCTCCCTGAGCACTTGCTCCTCGGCCGCCAGTCGGGCCATGTTCAGGCGCCCGACCTTCTCCAGATAGGTCTCGTCCGGGCGGTCCTGCCCCGCGAGTGAGTCCTGGAGCTGTTGGATCTCGCTCTCGGCCCTCTCCCCGAGTGCTGCGAAGAACGTCTCCTTGTCGGGGATCGTCGCGTACCGAGCCGGGTCGGTCTTCTGCCAGTGGCTCATCGCGAGCCTGCCGTACTTGTTCATCGCGCGAGCGCTCCGGTTCTCCCCAGAGATCGAAGGTGAGCTGCTCGTCGTTATAGCCCTCTCGGCGTCGCGCTGCCACGTCACCCCTCCCGCCCGCCGCCGGTCTCTCGCCGGCGCCGAGCTCGTGCAGTTCGGACGTCTGGTTCGCATCGCATCACTCGCGCGCGCTGATCATCGGGTGGTGCTCTCCCGCGCGATCGGGAGGTAGCGCAGGCGGTTGTCGATCCGGGTTGTGACCTGGCCGAGTCTCCCTTGACGGTTCTTGCGGACGATGATGTCCATCTCGCCGGGGCGCTCGGAGTCTGCGTCGTAGTAGTCGTCTCGGTAGAGCATCAGCACGCAGTCGGCGTCGGCCTCGATCTGGCCGGATTCGCGCAGGTCTGAGAGGACGGGGCGCTTGTCGGGTCGCTGCTCGACGGCGCGGGAGAGCTGCGCGACGGCGAGCACCGGGCAGCTGAGCTCCCGGGCGAGGCGTTTGAGCCCGCGGCTGAATTCGGAGACGTCCTCGACGCGGCTGCCTGACGGGCGCTCGGCGCGCATCAGCTGGAGGTAGTCGACGACGATCAGCCGCAGGTCGTCGTGGCGAACGGCGATCTGTCGGGCCTGTGCGCGAAGTTTGAACAGGGACAGGTCGCCGTCGTCGAGCAGGTGAAACGGCACGCCTGCGGCGTCCGAGCTGGCGTTCAGCAGCGCGGGCCAGTCGTCGGCCTTGATGGTGCCGAGGTGCAGGCGCTCGGGGTCGACGCCGGATTCGGCGGCGAGGTGCCGCTGGGCGGTTTCTGAGTCGCTCATCTCCAGCGAGGCGAACAGCACGCGCTGGTGCTCGTGCATCGCGGCGTGCCGGGCGAACTGCAGCGAGAGGAGGCTCTTGCCCATCGCGGGGCGGGCTGCGACGACGTACAGTCGCCCGTCCTGGAGGCCGCCGAGCAGTCTGTCGAGATCGCTGATGCCGGTGGCGAGCCCGGGGATCGCGCGATCGTCCTTGGCGGCCTGTTCGAGGCGGTCGATCTCCTCGGCGAGCGCCTGCGCGAGCAGTCGTTGGTGTGCGAGGACGTCGTGGCCGCGCAGTGCGAAGATCAGTCGTTCGGCTTCTTCGATCAGCTCCTCTCCCCCACGGCGTCGCTCGCCGATCTGCGCCTGGATCTCATACGTCGTGATCAGCAGCGCCCGCATGAGAGCGTTGTCGCGGACGATCCGCCCGTATTCGCGGGCGTGGCCGGCGGCCGGCACCCACCCGGCGAGCTCGTCGATCGCCTCCGGACCGCCGATCTGCTCGAGTCGACCGTCTTGGCGCAGCGCCTCGGCGACGGTCAGGTGATCGATCTTGCGCGACTGCTCGTGCAGCCGCAGCATCGCCGCGAACACGAGGCCGTGCTGCTCGCGGTAGAAGTGCTTCGGGCGCAGCTGCTCATCCGCCGCTAGCGCGTAGAGGTGACGTTCGTCGAGCAGCACGGCGCCGAGCACGGACTTCTCGGCCTCGAGGTTGTGCGGCGGCACGGCGAGTTGCTGGGACGAGAGCGTTCTAGTCATGCGGCGGGCTCCTGTTGGTGATCGTCGACGTCGGCGAGTTGTGCCCACAGCGCGGCGTATTGGCGTTCGACGTAGCGCATGGGCTGCTCACAGAGGACGGTCCAGCGGACCTGGTCCACGAACCGGACGAGGAGCGAGCTGTGCCTGGACAGCTCGGTGAGGGCGACCGCGCGGCCGTCGCGGCCGTGACGCGTGACTGCGCGTTCGAGCAGAGGCTTGGCCTCCTGCCAGGACAGCGCAGCCCCTGACCGCGGAGTCGCCGGCGCGGTGCGCGTGCGCTGCTCACGTGCGTAGCTGCGGGCGAGCAGCTGGTTTACGACCTTCGCGAAGCCCGGCATCGTGAGGGCTTGGGAGCCGAGGACGTCGTCGGTTGTCATGTAGGCGATCGCGCGCTGCAGCCTCGTCGGCGGGTGTTTCTCGAGCAGCCGCCGGGCGGACTCGTGCCATCGCTCGCGATCCTCGGCGTACGCGTCGTCGGCTGCTTGGCCGAGCGCCGGGCGCCACGCCGCAACAAGCGCGGCGCACAGACGCTCGGCCGTCTGCGCCTCGGCGATCCCTGAGGATGAGTCCGGCCCTTCCCCTTCCCGCTGCACATCCGCGAACAGGGGGGTGATGTTTTCTACATCCTTCTGTCGGCCATCCCCCGCGCACGTGGTAGAGGGCGGCGCCGCGGGACCGACGTCGGCGGACTGTCCGCCCTGCCAGTCCTCGTTCTCCGCCCTGGCAGTCCTGGCGTGCGGCTCTGCCGGTCCTGGTCCTCCGCCCTGCCGGTCCCAGTCTTCCGCCCTGCCGGTCCCAGTCTTCCGTCCTGCCGGTCCTGGTTCTCCGCCCTCGATTCCGCGGCTCGGCGCCTCGTGGATCTCGTAGACGTTTGCGAGGTTGCGCCCGCCCCTCTCAGCTCCGCCGACGGGAGACGTCGAGGATTCCGCATTGCTCGAGGATGCGGTTGCAATCGTCGACGCGATCGACGGTCAGGCCGGACCGAGCGGCGATATCGCCGCGGGTGATCTCGGCGCGGAGGCCGCCGAGGTGGTCGCGTTGCTCGGCGCAGAACTCGAGCAGCAGGGTCACGAGCCCAAGATCGCGCAACACATGCCCGCCGGAACGCGGGCGTGCAATCTCGTTCGCCATCGCAACCGTGATCGCCTCCCACGGGCCGTCATGGACGAGAAGCTGCATCACACCGACCGGAGCCGCCCTGGCCGGATCGTTGACCAGGCCGTAGTCGATCACCCGAGCAGCACAGAGCACATCGAGTAACCGGCGGATCGAGCTTCGCCCCGCTCCGCTTCGGTGAGCGAGCTGCTCGTAGGTGATCTGAACGGTGCGGTGCTGCCCCGTGTGCCGTTGTTCGTTGGCGATCTGGCAGATCAGCGCGTAGAAGCCGACAGTCCTCACGCGACGAGGCCCGTCGACCTGCGAGCGAATCTGACGCAGAGCGCGCAAGCGCACCTGGAAGAACGGCAGCTCACGGCGGTCGCGAATCTCGATCGGCTGACCAGTGCGCTCCGAGTCGCTCACAGGCTCTCCCGTACCACCCACGGCTCGTACATGAGACAAGCGTTGGACGCGACGACATGTGACGCGGCGGGCGTCGACGCCGCTCCAGAGAACACCCCGGGGGCGCCTGCGGCGCATGAGCACCGGCTCACCTGGCGCACGGTCATCGGGCGCCCCCATGTGCCATCCCAACACCTCGACGACGGCTGGACCACCGACGCCCGCGCTTGACAGCCGAGGCGCTGCGAGCCGAATCCCGAGCGATGTCGCGGCGCTGGTTTCGGAGCCCGAAGAGTGCCCCGGGGAGCACGCGATTGGCGCCTGGTTGGCGTGAGTTTTGGCAAGAAACGCCCGAAAACTGGGATCTCTTGCCAAAACTACCTCTGCTGCGCACTCCTTCCGATGCCCCAAAAGATACGCTTAAGCAGGACTTTTCTCTAGTACCCCCAGCCGGATTCGAACCGGCGATCTCCTGCGTGAAAGGCAGGCGTCCTAGGCCGCTAGACCATGGGGGCGGACAGCTCTGATTGTAGGTCGCACGGGAGTGGGACGACCGGGAGCTTGGGGCCAAAGCCACCGTATAGGTGGATGAGCCCCCGAGCGCCCGGGCACGACTCACGCGGCGAATGCGGCCGCGAGCCGGTCCAGGCCGAGCGCGATCTCCTCGGGGCCGTGAGTCGTGAACGACAACCGGAGCGTTGCCCGATCCGGAGGCCCGGAGAAGAAGTGCTCGCCCGGGACAAACGCTACGTCGCGCGCGAGCGCGCGCGGGAGCCACTCGGCGGCATCGGAGCCGTCCGGCAGCCGCGCCCAGACGAACATGCCGCCGTCCGGCCGGTTGTGGACCGACCCGGCCGGAAGCGCGTCGGCCAGCCCGCCGAGGAGCGCGTCGCGCCGCCGGCCGTACTCCGCACGCAAACGCCCGATGTGCGCGTCGAGGTCACAATCGGCCAGCCAGATCGCCGCGGCGACCTGCGCGATCGTCGATGAGTGCAGATCGGCCGCCTGCTTGGCGATCGTCAGCGGCCGCAGCAGCTCAGCCGGTGCGCGGACCCAGCCGAGCCGCAGTCCGGGAGCCGCGACCTTCGACAGCGTCGAGATCGCGAGCACGCGCCCGGACGCCTCCGGCAGCGACGCGATCGCCGGCACCGGCTCGCCCGCGTACCGCAGCTCGCCGTAGGGGTCGTCCTCGACGATCCACACGCCGGCGGCCGCGGCCACACGAGCCACGGCACGCCGACGCTCCAGCGGAAGCGTCCGCCCGGTCGGGTTGTGAAACGTCGGGACCGTGTACAGCAGCTTGGGCCGATGCTCGGCGATGAGCGCGCCCAGGGCATCCGGGTCAAGGCCGTCGTCGTCACACGGCACCGGCACGCAGATCGCCCGCGCCAGGTTGAAGCACTGAAGCGCCGCGAGGTACGACGGCTCCTCGACGAGCACGCGATCACCGGGGTCGAGCATCAGCGTCGCGATCAGCGTGAGCGCCTGCTGCGAGCCGTTCGTGATCAACAGCTCATCGGCAGCGGTCGGGAGCCCGCGCGCGGTGAGCCGCTCGGCGATGAGCCCGCGCAACGTCGGGTCGCCCTCGGTCGTCGAGTACTGCAGTGCCCGGCCCCCGGCGCCGTCGGTGAGCGCGCGGTCGAACGCATCTCTCAGTCCAGCCACGTCGAACAGCTCCGGCGCCGGAAGACCGCCCGCGAACGAGATGACGCCGGGCCGCTCGGTGAGCGCGAGCAACTCCCGGACGGGCGAGCTCGCGGCACCGCGGATCGTGGGTGAGGCAGCAGATGAGGTTGACGAGCTCACGGGGACGCAACCCATTGTGCCCGGTCGGCGCACGCGGTCTGGACCCGTCGATGGACACAAGCTGGAACACTTCCGCGGATGCCAGAGCCGATCTCGCTCCACGAGGAACCTGACGAGGTCACCGTCGCGAAATCGAGATCAACCTCTATGGCACGCCCTCGGAACGAAGCTCGCGCTGTCCCGGATGTTGCCCCGCCGGCACGGACACATCGTCAATATCGCGTCGGGAGCCGGACGCGTTCCGCTCCCGGGCACGTCGACGTACTCCGCCTCCAAGCACGGCGTCGTCGGCCTGACCGAGTCGCTGCGACTCGAGTACCGCGGCCGGGGCATCGACTTCACGGTCGTGCAGCCGGCACAGGTGGAGACGGGGATGATCGACGGACAGGGCCGCCCGCGGGCGCTGCCGATCATCACGCCCGAGGATGTCGCGGCCGCCGTGCTCGACGCGATCGTCCGCCGCCGCTTCGAGGTCTGGGTGCCCCGCTCCCAGGGCGCCACGGCAAAGCTCTCGGCGATCCTGCCGCGGCGCGCTCGCGAGACCACGATGCGTCTCCTCGGCGTTACCAAGATCGCTGGCGCGTATGACCGAGCCGCCCGCGCGAGCTATCACCGGCGCGCGTTTGGACGCGACTGATCGCCCACGTCTGAGCTGGGCGGCGTTCGGCTGTCTGGCCGCAGCCGGAATCGCCTTCATCATGTGGAAGGGTCGCGGTAACGCGTTCTTCTTCGATGACTGGAGCTGGATCGAGTACCGCCGCACGGGGGTGCACGCGATGCTCGCCTCCTACAACCAGCACCTCGTGATCGCACCGGTCGCGGCCTACCAGTTGCTGCTCTCGACCGTCGGGCTCGCCCACTACTGGCCCTACCGATTGCTCGCCGCGCTCGCCCATCTGGCCTGCGCCGCCGCCGTGTTCGCATATGCGCGGCGCCGGATCGGCCCCGCCGCGGTGCTGCTCGCTGCGCCGATCGTGTTTCTCGGGGCCGGGTGGGAGGCGGTGCTGCAGCCGTTCAACACGGTCATCACGGCGTCGCTCGCGTGCGGGATCGCCGCGTTGCTCGCCCTCGACCGCGGCGATCGGCGGGGCGACGTGATCGCGTGCGTGCTGCTTGCCGCCGGGCTCATGTTCGGTGAGTTCGTGGCGCTGTTCGCGGTCGGCGTCGGCGTCGAGGTGACGTGGCGTGACCGGAGCCTCCGGCGCGCCTGGATCTGGGCGGTGGCGCTCGGCCTCTACGCGCTGTGGTGGATCGCGTACTACCACGCGTATCTGTCGGATCACAGCCTGTCGCTCGTGCCGAAGTTCGTCGCCAACCTGGCGTTCAGCGCCGCCGGTGGCCTGTTCGGCCGCAACCTCGAGGTCGGGCGCTTCGTGCTCCTCGCCGTCGTCGCGTTCGTCGGCTGGCGGGTGTGGCGACGCGGTGCGCTCTCGCCTCGGCTCGTCACGCTCGCCGTCATCCTCGGGATCTACTGGGTGTTCGTCGCCTACAGTCGAGCCGCGCTCGGACAGCCGTATGCCTCGCGCTACGTGTACTCAGGCGCCGTGATGCTCGTGCTCATCATCGCCGAGAGCTGTCGCGGCCTACGGCTGTCGGCTCCGATCCTGGCGGCCGCCGGGGTCGTCGGCGCGCTCGCGTTGATCGGCAACATCAGCGCCTTCGACGGCGGTGAGGACTACCTGCACACCGGGCTCGCAGACCGTTTCCGCCGAGCTTGGCGCGCTTGAGCTGGCGCGCGGCGTCGTCGCACCCGGGTTTGTGCTCGACCCCCGCTGGGCGCCCCAGGTGATCGCCGGCCCGTACTTCGCTGCCGTCCGGGCGATCGGCTCGACAAGCGCCTGGAGCCCGGGGGAGATCCGCCGCGCCAGTCAGTCGGTCCGCGCCGCCGCCGCGGGCGTGCTCACCCGCGCTGGCGCGTCGGGAGTCGCAGCCCGGCTCTCGGGCTGAGGCGGGCGATCGGCCCGCAGCGCCGGAATCGTCACGTGGGTGATCGGTCCGATCGCGAGCGCGTACAGGACGGTCCCGATTCCGACCGTCCCCCCGAGCAGGAACCCGGTGAGGAGCACGGTCAACTCGATGCTCGTTCGCACGACTCGCATCGAGTAGCCACCGCGGGCGACGATGCCGGTGCTCAGACCATCACGGGGTCCGGGCCCGAGCCCGGCACCGATGTACAGGCCCGTGGCGATGCCGTTGAGCACGACGCCGCCGACGAGCAGCGCGATCCGCGCGGCCAACGCGTGCGGCGGATGCACGAGCGAGAGCATGATGTCCATCACGACGCCGATCAGGATCGCGTTCGTGATCGTGCCAACCCCGAGCCGTTGCCGCAGTGCTCGCCACCCGATCAGCGCGAGCACGCTGACGATGATCGCCCACGTGCCGATCGCGAGACCGAACGTCCGCGAGAGTCCCTGGTGGAGCACGTCCCACGGGTCAAGTCCGAGCCCCGCGAGCACGAGCATCGAGGCGGTGACGCCGTACAGGACGAGTCCGGTGAGCAGCTGAACGGCACGGCGCAGGCGCCGGTCCGGCGGGACCGGGGCGATGACTCGCTGGAGCGCGTGCGTTAGCTGTGGGGTGCCGACGGGTCGGCCTCGGGTGCGGCCGGCTCGGCGGGTGCGCCGGGCGCGGTGGTTCCGCTGGGCTCCTGCGCCCCAGCCGGCTTCTCGTCTGCCACCTTGTCGACCGTCTCACTCGCCTTCTGGCCGAACTTGGCGATCTTCTGCGAGTAGCGGCCCTTCGTCTTACGGTCCGCGGCGACCCCGACGACACCGACGGCGTCCTGAATCTGATCGCGGTGCTCGCCGACCGCTTCCTGGGCCTGCTTCTTCAGATCCTTGAACTTGTCCCCTAGTCCCATCCTCGCTCCTTTTCTCGCTCGTGCGGACCGTGGGTTCAGCTTATCGACGCGACGTCTCGGCTCACCGGAGCACCGAGCGCGCGATCGTGGGACGGTGGGCACCAAGGAAGTAGATGCCGGGGAGCCCCGGCGTATGGAAGCGGGCGTTGGGATTGTTCGTGAGCGTGCTGTCGCGGATGGCCAACGTCCCGGTGCGATCGTTGCTGACGAAGAACACGGCGCCGCCACCCTCACGGGCGCGGTTGCGTTCGAACGTGCTGTGGCTGATCGTCAGCGTTATCCGGTCGCCGTCGTTATAGATCGCGCCGCCGCTGCCTCCGCCGGGCGTCCCGGCCCGTTGCGGATTGGCGCCGATCCCGATCGCCCGGTTGCCGATGAAGCGGCTTCCGCGCACCGTCCACGACACCCCAATGCTGCTGAGCGCGCCACCGTTGCTACAGACGTTGTCGGAGAATCGGCTGCCGGTGACGAGCACCGGATGCCCGTGGTACTGCGACAGCGCACGGACCGCCCCACCGCCGAGGTCAGGGCCGGTGCGCTCGCAGCGGTCGCCGACGAACCACGCGCCCGCGATCCGCAGCTGCCCACCGCGGTCGAAGATCGCGCCGCCGCCACCGCCCTCGTAGCGTCGCCCGGTTGAGTTTCCGTCGACTCGAAGCCCATGTTCTCGACCGTGAGCTGTGGGTTCGCCTGGTCCTGACAGTGCGGGGTCGTCCACACCTGCTTCGGATCGCAGGTGTCCGTATAGAGGATGCGCCGTCGCCCCATGCCGCTCAGGGTGACGAGGCCAGCGCCGTCGAGCACGACCCGCGACGCCGTGTTCCGAACCCGCGCCGTCTCGGTCATGCGGATCGTGACCGGGCGCGGACCGCAGGCGAATCGGATCAGCCCGCCACCGCGGACGGCCGCGACGACCGCGCGTGACGTGCAACTTGCGGGCGTCCCGGTGCCGACCACTCGCCCGCCGGCCGGGGCGGCGGTGGCCGGGGCGGCGGTGGCCGGCGCGACGGCGAGGAGCGACGCAACGCACGTGCCGCCCGCGAGCAGTGCTCGGAGCATCCCGACAGCCTAGGCCCCTCCTCCGATCGGAGGATGGCGAGCTCGTCCACCGGATCGTCCGGCCCGCCGATGGGAGGCGAACCGCGGCTGATCGATGCTGCTCATACACCAGCAAGCACCACCAAGGGAGTAGCGATGAGCACCACGACAATCACCAGCCAGGACCAGCGAGAGATCTTCGACCACGAGTTCGACGCGCCGCCGATGACGCCGGATACGCCCCGGATCAGCGGTGACGAGCATGACCGGATGCTTGAGCAGCTCGTCGCCGAATCTCGCGAGCAGCGGATGCGCGAGCGCCGCCGCGAGACCGAGGCGACGCGGATCCACCGGCGCCGGGTGCGCGGTGCGGTTGCGACGGGGACCGTGGCGATCGTGATCGCGGTCGGCGGAACGCTGTTCTTCCTTGAGGGCCCTTCCAGCGGCACCGAGCCCACAGTCCGCGAGCTCAGGCCAGAGCGCCCCGGCAGCGTCGATCGCGCCGGCCCCCGGCCCGAGCGGCAACAACACCGGAAACATGGGGACCGGCCCCGGCCCGAGCGGCAACCCGCAGATCCCGAGCGGCAGCAACACCGGAAACATGGGCTCCAACGGCGGCCCGCTGAACGGCGGGGTTTCGCAGTAACCCAGTTCGTTACATCACAGCTTCCGTGGTGGCCCGCCTGGCGTGGGCCGCCACGCGCGTCTTGGGGGGCTCGAGGTGCCTACGCTGTGGTCATGTCACAGCACGCGGTCTACTTCCGCCCGGCGCTGGACGCGACCGGCATGATCACAGACACATGGCGGTAACCGACTTCGACACGAAGGTGGCCGTGGTGGTCCGGGATGACCTCGCCGTATGGCAGCGGATCAACGTGTCGTCGTTTCTCATCAGCGGCGTCACCGCGGCCGCCGGCCCGGCGGCGATCGGCGAGCCGTATCTCGACGGCGACGACCAGGCCTATCTGCCGTTGCTCGTGCAACCGGTGCTCGTGTTCGAGGGAACGGCCGCGAAGCTGCGAACGGTGCGTGACCGCGCCGAGCGCCGCGGAGTTCCGGTCGCGCTGTACACAAGCGAGATGTTCACGACCGGACACGACGTGGCGAACCGCGCCGCGGTGCGGGCCGTGCCCACCGCCGACCTGGACATCGTCGGCGTTGCGCTGCGGGCCTCCCATCGGGACGCGGACGCGGTCCTGCGCGGGCTGGACCGCCACCCGTGACGCGGGACGGTACCGTTCCGCGCCGGTGACTGACAAGGCAGCGGACACACCACCTGACTTCGACCGCGACATGGCGCTCGAGCCCGTCGGCGACGGCGTCTGGCGCGCGCAGGTCTGGCGACACTGGTACGTCATTCGGGGCGCCAACGGCGGACTGCCCGCCGCCCAGGCGACCCGCGCGATGATGCTCGCGGTCGATGATCCCGAGCGACTTCCTCGGTCGCTGACGCTCTACTACCTCGAGGCGCCGACCGAGGGGCCGCTCGACTACCACGTGACGATCGAGCGGGTGGGCCGAACCGCGACCGCGGTCTCGCTCCGTGTCACCCGAGACGAGACGGTGATCGCGCTCGGTCTGGGTTGGCTCGGGCACTGGCGGGCGGACGCGCCGGATTGGACCGAGCTGACGATGCCGCGCGTCCCGCCGCCCGAGGACGCCCCGCCCCGCGAGCCGGTCGACGGCGTCCCGCCGATGCTCGTCAACTACGACATGCGCCTCGTGCTCGGCGCACCGCCGATGAGTGGGGCCGACCGCTCGCTGCTCGGCGCGTGGATGCGGACGGCGCGACCGCGTCCGGTCGACCACGCCGCGCTCGCCGCCTACTCGGACGCGCTGTTCCCGGCGGTGTGGACCCGCCTGACCACCGGGGCGTTCATGCCGACGCTGGACCTGACGATTCATTGGCGCGCGCCGATGCCGCCGGGCGAGCACCCTTGGGTCCTCGGCAGGTTCTGGTCGGACCGGGTGGCCGGTGGCGTGTTCGAGGAGAACGGGGAGTTGTGGTCAGCCGACGGCGAGCTGTTGGCGCAGAGCCGCCAGCTCGCCGTGCTCCGGGTCCCGAGTCACGACTGAGCACCTGGTCCCACGGGCC
>CAWEYQ010000012.1:0-35652 GCA_963813265.1 uncultured Solirubrobacterales bacterium
CTCGTCTTCGGTCACGGCCGAGCAGCGGACCGTGGCGGGAACGCTTCGACGATTCGTTCGAGTCCGGCGACGGCGTCGAACACGTAAGTCTGGTCAGTACGTATCTCTTCGAACTCCAGTCGAGCGCGAACGTGCTGCTCGATGAATCCCGAGATCGTGCCCCGTCCATGGTCGAGCCTTACACGAAGCTCGATTTCCTCCTCGAGGTGGCTCAGGAGGGCCTCCCCGGAGAGCGTCCTGTGCAAGGTAGCGAGTTGCTGCTGGAATGCCTGGGACTCGGCCGCCCGGACAATTCAGCTCTCCGCGCGCGTGGAATCCCAAAGCGCCCGACAGTCGCAGATCTACGGCGCCGCTGACCCACTCAGCGTCATCGTCGTCGGTCGCGTCGCGGGCAGGTGTACCGGAAGGCAGCGATCCGGGCCTCAAAGCCGTCGCCCCGAAGACACCCCCTCAGTTGGCTCGTACTCGTCCACCCGAGCAAACAATAGCGGGTCACCTCGGGTCCGACGGCTCGCGGACGACTGCCGCCGGACCCGTGGCTGAGTCTCACCTAGCCCGATCAGTTGGGCAGGCGCTTGAACGTGGTGTATACGCTGATTAGCGCGAGCAACAAGCCGGCGAGCGCCAAAGACCTCGCTCGCGTTCGCAGTACGTCAGGAATGCTGGGACGCGCGCCCGAATGTGCTTCGGTGTTCGGGCGCCCCCTCTCGCGTGATCGTCGAGGAACCGTTGTGCCTTGGCTCGCGCCTGCATCTCCGTCAGGAACCCTGCCGGTGGCCGGCTCGATTTGAGCCATGCCCTCCCCAGCGACTTGCGCGAGTCCTTGCCGCTCGGAAGCCGGTAGCGCAGCACCCACCGGTTCACCAGAGCGCGACATACGCCCATGGTCCCAACTTTCTCTAGTGGATCAAGTCGGCCGCCGGCGCGCTGCGCGCGCGGCGGCCGCTGGGCGGCTGCGCCACCTACATGGCGGTCGCGCTTCTGTCCGCTGTGCCGGCGGCGACCGCCGGTCACTCGCACCCGCGGTAGCCTCATCGCATTGACAAGCGGACCCTCGAGGTCGACGTCCACCGCAAGCCGCAGGGCTAGTCGGCAGAAGTGCGTGGACTCGAAGGCTGCTTCGCATCCGCCGATCCACCTCGACATGCCCAGAACCGTTAACGGCTTACGGCGGCGAGAGTTTCCGCCAGCCACCAGACGGGTTCAGTCATACGTGTGATGGCGAGCCGAATGTATGGGTGGCCCCAGAACTCTCCCCAGACTGACAGGTCTCACGCTCTAGCCGGCTGGATAGTTGGGCGGCGCCCCGGGGTCGAGAATCTTTGCCGACCGCGTTGAAGATCGCCCCGGCGTAGTGTGTTCCCGGTGGCGACCGGCGGCCGGTCGTGGTGAAGACGACGACGGTGGTCTTGGTCGATGGGAGATAGGCGACGATGCCTGTGTAGCCCAGGAGCCCGGGAGCGCCGGCGAGCACCCATTTGTTGGCAACGGCGACGCCGAGGCCGTAGAAGAACCTCTTGGTGAACCGCGCGAACCCGACTGTCTTGGGTGCGATCTGCCGTGCGTGGGACCGCTTGGACAGCAGCGAGCCCGTGCCGACAGCGCTCGCCCATGTCCTGAGGTCGGACAGCCTCGATGTCATGTTCCCGGTGTAGGTGGCCCAGCTCGGATTCCAGAACGTGGCGTCTTCCCAGGGCCCGCGCTCGTTGGTGTAGCCGTGGAGCACCGGAGAAGGCACTGCGGCGGTCGTCGTCATGCGAGTGCTCCGCAGCTTCAGCGGGATCAGAATCCGTCTGCGGATCTGCTCGCCCACCGGCATCCCGCCGACCTTGCCAAGGATCTGGCCGAGAAGGACGAAGTTCGTATCCGAGAACGACCAGTTCGTGCCGGGAGGGAAGAGCCTCGGCTGGCTCGTACCTACGTTGACCAGCTGGCTGGGCGCCCAGGATCCGAATACGTTGGCGTGAAACGCATCGAGGAACGACTCGACCTTCACGTAGTCGGCGTACCCAGAGGTGCTCGAGGCCAGCATTCCCACCGTGATCTTGTCCGCGACCGGCAGCCGTGGGTACCACTTGGACAGTTTGTCCTCGAGGCGGATCTTGCCCCGGTCGACCAGCTGCATCAGCAAAGTCGTCTCAAACGCCTCGGTGGTGTTCCCGATCCGGAAGTAGTCTGCGCGCGTCGCCGGGACCCCGGGCAGAGCAGCGCCAAGCGCGCCCGAGACCACCTCATCGCGCCCGCGCCAAGCGCCGAAGATGACCGCCTGCAGCGCATACCGCCTCTGCAGCCGGCGCACAGTCGCGATGACCTTCGCGGCGCGGGGACCGGCAGCCGCACAGATCCGCGCCCCCACCGGATGCTGGTCAGACAGGCATCTCCCTGATGCACGGCGACCCGAGGCCGCGCCGGCGAATCCGACGGCCATGACCGCGCTCACGACCGCGAGCGCCAGCAGGATTCTCCTGGAGCCGCCCCTAAGACGAAGCATCGCCGGCATCA
Organism: uncultured Solirubrobacterales bacterium; assembly: GCA_963813265.1. Classification (GTDB taxonomy): domain Bacteria; phylum Actinomycetota; class Thermoleophilia; order Solirubrobacterales; family Solirubrobacteraceae; genus Palsa-465. The sequence continues at coordinate 2,503 of CAWEYQ010000012.1, forward strand.
TGAACCAACACTAGTCGGCGCGATCCGCAGACACCGCCCGGCCGGGCCGGCGTGCATCCCCACACCCCTCACACTCATGTCCAGGCTCCGTCGCATCTCTGTGGCCATCCGATCACGCGCCGTGGTGGGCTTTGAATCCCTCAAACGCGGCTGTGACGCGGCGCGTGAGCGGGTCGTACTGAAGCGAGAAGCGAGTCGGCCATGGCGCCGGATCCTGGTAGCGCCGGGGCTGTCGCAACCTGTAGGTCAGCTTGTGACTCTTGGCCACGAGCAGATCCTGCAGGTTGAATTGTGTCACCGACGCCTCGAGGAACGCCAACCGCTCATTGAAGGTGCCGTACAGCAGGACCGGGTTGTGGTTGACCTTATCGACGGTGAAGTGGACGTGGCCGTCGAGGAGGTGCATCCCCATCAGCGGAATCGACGATCCTGGGTCGGGAAAGTACCCGGGAGGGACGAACTGGGCGACTGGAAGCGCCAGGAAGCGGCGCATCTGGGCGAATCGGGTGCGCTGCGGATCGCACGTGCGGCCGTTGGTCGAGACGCACGTCAGGTGGCTGTCGATGAACGCTCGTGGGCGCAGATAGAAGTGAAAGTCGAAATGCCCTGAGGTAAACGAGTTGTTGGGACCCCGGGGGATGCCTTCGGTGTTCCAGTCGACCTCGATGTACCGGAACGGAGAACGCGCAGCTCCGCGTGCCGCCGTGATCTTGTGGAACACGAAGCGATAGATCGTCTGACACGGGCCGACGGGAAGCGTCGAGGACGTGCCGGGGCCGGTGAAAGCGAGCGGGGGTATCTGCATCGATACCCCGCGCGGCGACCCGCGACGATTGTCGACCTCCCGCGCCGGAAAAGAACCCGCGTTGCGGTAGGCGCGCATCTGGCGCGCCTCGGCAGCGGCGTCCCCTCGCGCGCAGGCTGGTGAACCGACCGCCGCACCAGCGCGGCCGGCCGACTGGCGGCGCGCACCCGCGGACGCAGACGCCACAGCCAAAGCAGCCGCCGCGATCACCGCCGCAGCGGCGGCCGAGCCGCCCACGAGCACGGCCGCTTGCCTGCGAGCATTTTGTTTCCCTCCCACGAGGCGGCGAATCATTTCCGGCCGTCCCCGGACGGTGCAAAGACCCCGGCGCTGTTCACGTAATGCCAGCGCTCATCACGGGCTTGAGGATTTACCGCAAGCAGGGGAGCGTCCCCTGCGACACAGTAGGCGACCGTGTCGATGTAGACGTTGCAGCTCGAATCGCCGGTGAACGTCGAATAGTTGATAACGACGAGGCCATGTGGGGCGTAGCTGGACCCGTCATGTGGGGTGTAGCTGTACTCGACGCTGCCCCAGAAATCGACCGCGCAATAGGCCTTGAACTCGTTTTGTGCGCCGTAGGCGAGCGTCTGCGCTGCTGGCGGGTTCGTCCCACCGCAGCTGTGCCACTCGGAGACCAGGTTCAGAGTGGTGGCGAATATCAAGTTGAACATCGTGGTGCACACGTAGACGTCGTATTGACCAGGGGCGCAGGTATCGACTGGCGGCGGCTGGCCAGGACCGCGTCCCACGTGCGAGCCCACCAGCAGGTGTGTCGCCACCCCTATCTCGCCGCCGCCGCAGCGAGCTCGGATCGTGTAGCGACCCAGATGCCGCGCTCGCGCAACGCTCGTCCGCAGAACGAACGCACCCTCGTGCAACACGACCGTGGTCATGGCGCGTTCGCCGGGCAACCCGCGGAACGCCGCCGAAGTGAGCGTCACGCGCCTCCCGATACCGCAATGCGAGCCTACGTCGCCGGTCACGCTGATCGCACCGCCCGGCCGCACCGATGAAGGATGCACGGCCAGTTCGGGTTCAACCGGCGAGCCGATGCCCGCAGTACTCGTCGGAATCGAGAAACGGCCACCGCGCAGCAGCATCTGGCGCCCGTTGGGCATCGACACGACGACCGTCGTCCCGCGCGGCACCCGGACCCTCCCGGTGATCGGCCTCCCCGGCCTCACCACCAACAGGCCCATCGAAACCTTGGCCAGCGGCCCCGCGGAAACCGCGTGAAGGGTGAACCCATCAGCGCGCGAGCTGAACCGGTAGGACCCACCGCCCGGCGCCAGGCCGGCGAGGGGCTGCTTCAAAAGCTGCTGGGCGAACACCCGCGCGCGACCGCGATCGAATCTCAGGCCGAGGCTTGCCGGCGCCGGCGGTAGACCGCTCACCACGATCAACAGCCCGTCGCGCAGCTGGACGCCGGCTTGTGCGCCAGTGGCGGCAGACGCCGACAGCGGTGCGCTCAGTATCGCGATGCCGGCGATCGCGGCGGCCAACAACGATCGGCACGATCCGCCTCGGCGTGGCCAACCATCCCCGTTCTCTATCTCTGCACCCATCGATGTGACTCCTTCGCTCGCTCTCATCAACTGTGTGAGCATCTCGACGCCGGGGGCGTTGCACATCGTGGACACCCCCAAACATCACCCCCAAGAATCGGGGCCGTACTGGCGAACCAGGCGTTAGTCCCGACGTGCACGTCCGGCCGGCGTGGCGCCTGTACCGAGTCTGTGCTGCAGGCGCGCCAGATGAAACCCGCATGTCGCCAATGTCCGTGCCTCTGCTGCCCTCTCGGCCCGGCGAGAGGAGCGCGTCGAGCGCGCAGATCAGACCGAGCCACCCGGAGAACGATCGGGGCGTGCCGAGCTCACTCTGCACTTGGCCCCGGAGCTCGTCGTCACCGACGCGCGCCTCGATCACGTTGTGCACAGTGCTCGTGCTCACGAGCGACAGCATCCGACGCGGAGGCGTCCGGCACATCGTGGCGACCCCCAGACTCGACCCCCAGGGTTTCGGTCGCGACCCCTGGGTTATGGCTGGGGCTGCGCCTGCGGCGGTGGCGCGCGATCAGGACCAGCGGCGCTTGCGGCCTCCGGCATCATTCGTGCCGATGACAACAGGCCCAGAACTTGGGCAGGCGACGGCCGGCGGGGACGTTCTGCTCGAGCGTGACGGCGAGCTTGCGGTCCTCGAAGGCGCGTGCACGGCCGGTCGGCGAGGCCGTCTGGCGTTGATCGAGGGGCGAGCCGGGATCGGCAAGAGCAGGCTGCTCGCGAACGCCGGCGAAATGGCGGGTGCCGCCGACTTCCGCGTGCTGAGCGCGCGAGGAAGCGATCTCGAACGGGAACTGCCGTACGGCATCGTCCGTCAGCTGTTCGAGCCGCTGTTGCTCGAGGCCGATGGTCGCGAGCGGGTGCTGAGCGGCTCGGCGCACGCGGCCGCTCGTGTGTTCGAGCCGCCAGACGCGGACGAGGCGATCGGCGACGGGGGCTTTGGCGCTCTGCACGGTCTGTTTTGGCTGACCGCGAACCTCGCGGCGGAGCGTCCGTTGTGTTTGTCCATCGATGATCTGCACTGGTCGGACCGCTCGTCGTTGCGGTTCCTTGCCTATCTGGAGCGCCGGCTGGAGGGGCTCGGTGTGCTGGTCATGGCGGCGTCGCGGATGGAGGACCCAGAAGCTGAGTCGAGGCTGATCTGGGAGATCGCTCAGGACCCGGTCGCGGTGTCGATCCGTCTGTCGGCGCTGAGCGGAGATGCTGTGAGCGAGTTCGTCCGCGATCGCCTCGGTCCCGGCGCCGAGAGTGCGTTCTGTGCGGCTTGTCATCACGCGACGGGCGGCAATCCGCTGCTGCTCGGGGAGCTTCTAAAGACGATGCGTGCGGAACGGATCACGCCTATCGCGGCACACGCCGACGCGATCCAGGAGATTGGGCCTCGGGCCGTCGCGCGCACGGTCCTGCTGCGGCTCGGACGGCTGCCGCCGAACGCGGTCGCAGTCGCCCGCGCGATCGCGGTGCTCGGCGACGGCGCGAGCCTCCGGGCAACGGCATCGCTCGCGAACCTCAGTGAGCGCAGCGTTGCCGACGCGACGCGCGCGCTCGTCGCTGCGGAGATCCTGCGGCCGGAGCCGCCGCTCGGCTTCGTGCACGCGCTCGTGCGCGACGCCGTATACCACGAGCTGTCTGGCTCCGAGCGGGAGCTCGAGCACGAGCGCGCCGCCAAGGCTCTTGCCGACCTCGGCGCCGCGCCAGAGGTCCTCGCGGGTCACCTTCTCGTGATCTCGCCGCGTGGTGAGCGCTGGGTCGCCGACGCCTTGGTGCAGGCGGGAGGACTCGCGACGCGCCGCGGCGACCCCGCGAGCGCCGTGTCGTATCTCCGTCGCGCGCTCGATGAACGAGCCCCCGGTCAGGATCGAGCGCGACTGCTGTTCGAGCTCGGCTCCGTGGAGTCACGCGTCAGCGTCCCGTCCGCGAGCGAGCACCTGCGTGCGGCGCACGATCTGCTCGAGGACCCGCTCCAGCGGGCTCTCGCCGCCGAGATCCTCGCCCGGACCTTGATGCTGAGAGGCGCCGCAGATGACGCCGTGAAAGCCGCGCAGACCGCGATCGCCGAGCTCGGCGACCGGCACGCAGACGAGCGGCGGGCGCTCGAGTCACTGGAGCTCTACGGGGTCGCGTTCGGCGCGCACGTTCCCGATGCCCCGGCTCGGCTGGCGAGCGTGCGCGCCGCCGGAGTCCCGGCCCGACTGGGCGCGAAGATGCTCGCCGCCGTCGCGGGGTGGGACTGGGCGCTCGGGGCCGGATCCGCACGGGAGTGCTCAGAGTTCATGCGCGGGATCCTCGCCGACGGGTTGCTGACCGCCCGCGATCCCGGGATTGGCGCTGCATCGCTGGCGGTGTGTTGGTCCTCGCCGATGACGACACGGCACCATCGGTCTGGGAGGCCGCCATGACCTCGGTCGATCCGACGGACAACCTCGACCTCCCGGCGATCCGCGGCCGGCGCGACCGGATTGAGCCGCCCGAGGTCGCGCACCAGTACCTCGCGGCGCTGCCCGACTCGGAGCGAGCCTTCTGGGGAGTTGCTCTCTTCTGTGGCCTGCGCCGCGGTGAGCTGCGCGGCCTGCAGTGGATCAACGTCGACTTCCAGGCCGGCGTCATCCGCGTCGAACGGTCATGGGATCCGGTGAAGGGACCGGTCGACGTCAAGACCGGCGCCGGCCGTCGCGCCGTCCCCGATGGCATTCGTCGTCCGACGCGAGCTGATGGCGCAGAAGCAGCGGACGAACCGCGACGGCCCCGACCTCGTGTTCGGTCGGACGGCGACCGAGGTCTTCTACGCGTCCACGATCCGGGCTCGAGCAAACAAGGCGTGGAAGGAATCCGGCCTCGAGCCGATCACGCCGCACGAGGCCCGCCACTGCGCGATCTCCTACTTCATCGCCGCCGGCCTCGACTGGAAGCAGATCTCGACCTGGGCCGGCCACGGCGATGTTCGCCAGACCTGGAACCGCTACGGCCACCTCGTTCCCGGCGGCGAGGAGCATCGCACGCGAGCGCCTCGACGCCTACCTGAACGACCCCAGCAGAACCCGACGCCAGACTGTGGCGCACGCCCCCAAGAACGACGAAACCCCCGCAGGCACGGGGGTTCTGAAGTACCGCTACCGGGATTCGAACCCGGGTTTCCGCCGTGAGAGGGCGCCCGACATCCGGCAGCGTCTCGCAAAATTCCAGATTTCCAGGGCAGATATGGACTCGCCGGAACCGCCGAATGCCCCTAATGTTCGGCAGATGTTCGGATCTGGTTCGGACGGCTGTTCTTCTCACGCAGTCGTCCGAGGCCCGGGCACACGCCTTATGAGACTCGCGCTCTCCGGGTTGACAGGCAGAAGTGCACCATGCTGGTTGCGCGATGGCCGAGCACCGAGCGCTTGCACCGGATCACAATTCACTCTTGGGTCGCCCGGTGTTCTGGCGGCCCGTGCCGTAGTGCCGCTTGTGAGCACGAGGAACACCGGGCGGCTTCACTGCGGAGATTCGCGTTGCGGAAGGCGACCATTTGGTTGCCGGCGTGAGCGAAGCATCGACGCACGCCTGCTCGGCAAGGCCGCCAGATGGTCGGGATTGGCGACCACCGACGCGAAAGCCGGGGGCGCGTCCACCGTCGGTCGTCGATCTCGGGTTCCGCGGCACGGATCCACAGATCGTCCGGCGACCCGAATCGTGCTCCGCCGCCGCTTGACCACGGCGATCGCTTCAAGCACGCGGTCCAGGTCCTCGCCGTCGAGCTCGGCGAGCAGCTCGCTGAGCGAGACGCCCTGCTCGCGGCCGTAGAGCTCGGCTGCGACCGCGAACAGCAGCCGCTGCCGGGCCTCGCCGCCGTTCTTGACCAGCTCCTGAAGCTGGCCGAGATCGATCGCCCGGTCGGTGGTGAGGCAGGCGGCGGTGAGCGACGCGATGCCGGGCGCGCCGAGGAGGTGGTAGACCGCGCTTTGGGCGGCGTCGAGGGTGAGCTCTGCGGCCAGTCCGCGCGCGAGGACGTCCTGGTGGCGCTCGAACCACGGATACAGATGGCGGCCGCTGTTGCCGAGCTCGCGCAGCTGCTCGTGCGCTTGAGCGGCCCGCCGCCGGTGCTCCTCGGCCCGATCAGCTCGCTCGGCCGCATCAGCCCGCGCCTCCCGCCGGCGCCGCGGCGCCAGCGCCCATCGCCGGCGCCGAAGGAGCAGTTCGGCCTCGCGTTGCAGGTCGGCGGCGAGCCGCGAGTGCCGTTCGCGGTCCTCCGTCAAGCTGACGGTCAGACGCGCGCCCTCCTCGTCGAGCGAGTTCGCAACCCTGCGCCCCTCCGCGGCTACCGTTTCGAGCTGCTCCTCGTCGAGGTCGCACAGCTCGCCTCTCGCCCGGTCGCGCGCGGCCAACAACTGGCTGCGGTAGTACGGGCCGATCGAGTCGATCAGCCGCTGCCACGGCTCCCACGGATTCGTCAGACCTGGCTCGGACACCGGTCAGGTGGTTCGGGAACCATGATCGTATTGCTCAGCCGAGCGTCGTCGGCCGACGACGTCGTCGCCCGGCCGCCTGACGCGCGCAGCCCACGTTCCGAACACGGCGCTGACCACGCTGGCCGCCGGCCAGCGCCCCCCTGCCAGGCGTCGCAGCGCGTGCTCGCCGCGCCGCCGGGCGTGGGTTCGCGACCAGTCGTAGGACGACGGCAACCGGCCGTAGCGCTCGCGCCACTCCAGCATCGCCGAGATCACCAGCTCCGGCGTCCACGTCCGCCTGATCGCGCCGGGATGACAGCGCTTGCAGTACGCGTACGCGTCGCCCTTGCCGTTGCGCGGCTGCGTGTACGCGCCGCAGCCGCGGCACACGCCGACGTAGCGGGCCTTGACCGCCCGCGCCTTCTCCCCGGTCGGGTCGTAGAAGTACGCCTTGACCGTCGCTGGAGAGCGACCGAGACGCTCGGCGATCTGCCTGATCGAGAGGCCCTCGAACTCGCGGTAATGGCGCGCCAGGGCGACCGCTCGCCGGCGCTCGAGAACCCGACCGGTTCCGGCATTTGACGCCTTGCCCGTCACACCGGGTCACGCTATCTCGCTCGATTGGCGTTTTCGTCGAGGTCGGCACGTAAGTGCGGACGCACCGGCTGGACCTCACGCCCGCGCAATCCGAGACGACGACCCGCGCGACAGGGGAGATACCCGCTGGCAATCGAAAGCAGGAGGGCGTCGTCGCGCCGGAAAGCTGTTCCTTGTCCTGACAACCGGCACGACCCGGATTTCAGCATCGACCATTAATGCTGCGTTGGCACGTCTGCACTGCTGCCTCGTCCTCCCCGCGCGCCCGCTTGTCGAGGCCATCCGGCGCGTCACGGGCGCGGCGTCATCGGACCCGAGTCGCCCGCGACGGAACGCCGTGCAGATATCAGCGTCCGGGGGGACACTACGGCTGGTCGCGACCGACAGCAAGCGGATGGCGGTCCAGCGCGTCGCCCTCGACGTTGTCCCGGACTTCGAGGTCGCGGTTTTCGCTCGCCTCGTTCGCGAGGTTTCCCGGCTCGCGGCCGACGAGGCGCCGGTCTCCCTTGCCGTCCGAAACGACTCGCTGCCTGCTGTATTCGGGATCGGCGACGTCCGCTGCTCGGCGCGCTGCGTCCGCGGCCCTGGCAAGTTCCCAAATCCGGACTCACTTGTCCCGGCGAGATGGGAGCACGAGCTACTCATCCGTCGCGCGCCTCTGCTCGACGCCATCGAGCGCCTCGGCCGACTATCGCGAGCGCACTCGCCGCAGACGCTGGACTTTGCCGACGCCGCGCTGGCGATGTCGATATCGACCCCAGACGTGGGCGAGGCAATCGACGTCCTAGCCGTCCCGTTTCGCGCCGAGCGGCTACTCCTCGCCGGAAACTCGCAGAACCTACGTGACGGGCTTCGCGGTGGCGTCCCATCTGCCGGGGAAATTCGTCGGGCGTAGCTTCCGCGGTGTGTGACTACATTTTACTTTAGGCCGCAACTACCTCCTGGTCGGGGGTGACGATGGTGGAGTCGATGATGGGGTTCTGGCCGCGACGGATGCGTTCAATATGCGCGACCGCTTTCGGGGTCATGGTGACGCCGCGCCAGCCGCGGCTTGAGAGCTCGAGCACCGCCCAGATCAGCGACAGGGCCGAGGTTTCGCCGGGGAACCGGCCGATGATCTTGGTGCGTCGGCGGACCTCGACGAACGTCCGCTCGAGCAGGTTCGTCGAGCGTGTCCGCTTGCGGTGCGCGAGCGGGAACCGCAGATGCGCGACGAGCTGGTCGACGTGGTCGTCGATCGTTTTCATCGCCGACGGGTAGCTCGCGCGGTAGTCGCCGGCGAGCGCGAGCAGCCCGGTCTTCGCCTCGGCGACCGTGACGGCGTCGTCGAGGATCTGCCAGTAGCGGCCTTTGACCTCGCGGTGCAGCCGCTCGGGCAGCTTCGAGGTGATGTTCCTCACTGCGTGAACGGTGCAGCGCTGCTCATCCGCGAGCTCCCACAGCTCACGGGTGGCCTTCCAGATCCCCGGCGCCCCGTCGGCGACGATCAGCAACGGGGAACGCATCCCGCGCGCCTTGAGGTCGCGGCCGAAGTCGAGCCAGTCCTCGTAGCTCTCGCGGCTCCCGAGCTGCAGGCCGAGCAGCACCTTGCGGCCCTCCAGCGTGATCCCCCACGCGACCAGGACCCCCTCGGCCGGCTCATCGTCGGGCCGCAGCTTCAGATAGATCGCGTCGAGATACAGGTACACGAGATCGTGCTCGGACAGGTCACGCTCGCACCATGCGGCATACCTCGCAGCGGTGTCCTTGCAGACCCGCGCGACGGTCGACTTGCCGATCACCTGCTCACCGAAGCACTCCTCCAGAGCGGCCTCGACGTCCCGGACCGACAGTCCCCGCAGGAAGCTGCAGACGATCAGCGCCTCCAGCGCATGCGTGCGAGCGACGCCCTTGCCGAGCAGCTCACTCTCGAACCCCACCCGGCTCGCGTCCCGGACCCGCGGACGCTCAACCACCGCCGGGCCACTCGTTGTCCGAACCGTGCTCGGCTCCTGAAACCCGTTGCGATAAATCACCTCCCGGCCGCCGCCGACGCGCTCATACCGGCCCCGGCCGACGAACTCCGAGACCTCGTCCTCGAGCGCCTGCTGCAAGATCAACCGCGCGCCGAGACGCGCGACCGCCTCCACAGGATCCTCTACCTCGCCGATCCCGGCCAGGACTTCATCAAGCTCGCGGCGCAACCGTTCGCTGGGGACTAACTTCTTCATGCGGGCGTACCTCCATCAGCTTCGACTTGTCGGTCAAAGCGGAGGCTACGTCCGCCCTATTTCCCCAGACCCTGGGACGGCACCGGCTTCGCCGCCGCCGACGCGGACGAGGTTGTCCTCAGGCTCAGCGGGGAACACCACCGGCTCCAGATCGAGTCCGCCGACGCGAGCGGCTACAGCTACATGATGGGGCTCATGGTCGAGCCGTCGCCGTAGTCAGATCCGTTCCGAAACGTTCCCCGTCCCGCGTGGCAGCACCCCGAGGTCAGCGGGTAATCACGGGGCCTCTGCGGTCGGCCGGCGCGGCAGACGGGCGCAGAATCCGTCAGCGGGCGGAGATTGTGGTCCGGCGGAAGGGCTACCCGACGAGCTTCAGGACCGCATGAAGCTCGCGCTGCATCTCGCGCTTGAAGGAGAGCACGTCGCCGCCGCGCGCGGTCGCAAGGCTTTTCACCCGGCGAGCTGACCGCCGCATTACGCTTGCGCGAGTCAGGGGGAGCCGGATGACCGCTCACGAACAGAACCTCATCGCAGCACACCAGCCTCGGCTAGCCAGCATGACCGACGCGGAGCGCGACGAGTACCTGGCCGATGCGAGCAAGCCGATCGCGTCGAGAAGAGTCGGCGCGCGGCTCGGGAGCATCTCCCTCCCGAGGCTCGCTGCCAGGCCGCGGCGACGAAGTCGATGCCCTTCTCGTGCTGGTTGTTGCTCACCCAGACGTACCGCAAGCGCTCAATGCCGACCGGCCGGTAGCAGCCCCAAGACGCTTGGCGACGGCGTTGTTGAGCGCCCGCTGGTCGGCTCGTGTTGGGTGCCATATCGCGGCCGCGGCGTCCGTCGGACTCGCTATCCACTTGAGGACGATCGCTGTGAGTGTGGTGATGCGTGTCCCGGCGACGGAGGCATGCCGGACGGTGCGAATAGCGATTGTCTGTCCAGGGGGATGGCCCATGCCCGTACCGTAACTGCTACTCGGCGCTCAGTGCTGAGTCTCAAACGACGCGGGAGAGTCTGCCCGCGCCCCAAGCGCCCCAGACCTCACCGACAGCTACGCGGCCCGCGGCCGCCGGAACTCGCGGACGAGCGCGAACGCTACGATGACCCCACCAGATACTACGAGCGCCCAGCCGCCGATCCGGACCGCGTCGTAGGCGGTCGTCGACCAGCCTGTCGGCCCGTGGGGTGTCTCGGGGGAGAGCGCAGGGGATAAACGGCCCAGGGCCCACGCCGCAGCCCGGTCCCGGAGCGTGTCGCGAGGCGATGATCTCCGCCGCGATTCCAGCGGCGACGAACAGCGCTCCGAGCAGGGCGGCTTTCACGACCGGTGCAGAAGGTCGCGCTTGGCTCTCGACGTCCACTCAGCGGCGGGGATCCATCCAAGCCAGACGATCAGCAGTCCTGGAGCGAAAAAGCGCCTCAACCGGCCGGTTCCTGCGTGCGCCGGTACCGGCGCGTGGACACGCCGGCGAGCATCCGCTCCAGCACCACCCGGCGCAACGGATCACGGTCAGCGAAGTGCTTATAGCTCTGCAGCGGCACCTCGGACTCGCCGTCCGCGGTCCGAACCCTCGGTCGTCGCACCTCGACACGACGACCACCGAGCGCCACCTCGCCAGCCTCGTGGCCATGACGCACCATCGACCGCTCGGCGTTCCACTTGCCCTTCGGGCCGACGACATCGTCGACCTCCTCAGCCATCAATTCCTCGAGCACGCCGAGCCCGACGCCCACGCTGAGCGCGAGCAACCCCTCATTCGCTGCCCTGACCAACTGGCCCAACGCCTTCTGCACACGCTCTGGAAGCACGGCCTCATCACACGTCGCCTGCGCGACCGGTACGTTGCTACACACGGCGGTTCCTCCTTCGATCTTTGGCGGATCGCCGCGAACGCTCCCAAGCGGAGCGGACGCGGCCGGAGGGACCGCCGTCACCTCAACTTCTACGAGCCCCCGGGACAACCTCGGTTGATGTCGCAACGGCCATAGTGATGGAGCGGACCGCGCAGCGCCCCGCCTGTTCCCGGTGTCCAGTAGCACGTACCGGCTCGAGCTAGGGCCGGCGCGGGCGCGAACTCACCGAGCGCAATCCAGGCGACCCGATCTTGAGCTGGGGCCGCCGCCTGGGGCATTGGCGGGAGCGCGAGCTGAGAACTCGAAGTCGCATCGATCGGCCGTCGTGGCGAGCTCGCTCGGCTCGATCTGAAGCGGGCGCAGCCGGCACGTAAACCCGTATGGGGCCTAGGTAGGCCCCCCGGATGCGCAACGCCCGACGCTGAGGTTGGATCAGTGCATGGACGAGCCACAGCGCATCGCTGTAGCAATTGATGGTTTCCCAGAGGGTCTCGACGCCGCTGCTCTGGCCGCCGCGCTCGCCCGGGGGAACGACGCCGATGCGCTCCTTGTCACGGTGCTGAACGATCCTGTTGTCGTTCCGCTCAGCGGGATGAGTTGGGAGGAGCTGCGCCGCCAGGCGGGGACGAACCTGGCGCAGACGCGTGACTCGCTTCTGCCGGGGGCGCGAACGAGCACGATCACGGACGTCTCCGTCGCACGTGGGCTGGAACGCGTGGTGGCTCGCGAGCATCGAGATGTCCTCGTGCTTGGGTCCTCGCCGGACGGGCCCGCCGGCCACGTGCGCATCGGGAAACGCACGCGCCAACTGATCGGCGATGCGGCCTGCGCCTTGGCGATCGCGCCGCGCGGGCTTCATCACAACTCCGCCTGGCAGATCAACAGGATCGCGGTCGGGTGGGAAGGCGGTCCGGAGTCGGCGGCGGCGCTCGCGCTCGCGCTCGCCGTTGCGCGTCACACGCATGCCCAGCTCCTGGTGTGCAGCGTTGTTGATGACTGGATGCCGCTGTTCGGCTTGACGAGTGAGCGCGCGGCTCGCATCCAAGCCGAGTGGCGAGGGCTCCTGGAAGCCGACGTCCAAGCCGCGCGCGCGGCCGCGGAGGATGCTGTGCGAGGCGCCGACGTGAAAGCGACGGTCCAGGTCCTCACCGGGCATCCTGCCAATACGCTCTTGGAGCTCAGCACCGACGTCGACTTGATGATCGTCGGCTCGCGCAGATGGGGGTTTGTCGCGCGGGTCGTTCTCGGCAGCACCGGCGAAGCGCTTGTCCACGATGCGGCGTGCCCGCTTCTCATCGTTCCGCGCCTTGCAGAAAGCGGGTAGGCAAATGGTCGGACTCGGCGCGCGACCTGTCATCGTCGTCGGCTACGACGGGTCGCAGGCCTCGCGTGCCGCTCTGGGCATCGCGGCGCGGCACGCCGGCTCCAGCGGCGTCGTGTTCGTTGTGTACGCGTACGACGTCCCGTCGGACCTTCTCGGTTCAGCGGAACTCGCCTCGTCTGCTGGCGGATCAGGAGAGCCATGGACGCGCTCTGCTCGACGAGGTGCTGGTGAGCAACGATGGCCCGCTTCGCGAGGTCACGTACGAGACGGCGCTGCTCAATGGCCCTGCTGCGCCGGCCATCGCGGGGTTTGCGCGGGCACGGAACGCGGACGAAATCATTGTCGGTGCGCAGGGGTTCGGCCGCGGTCCTGCGTTGGGGCGTGTGCCTTATCAGCTGCTGCACATCGCCGACCGACCGGTTCTCGTGATGCCGTCGTTCGCACGGCAATCCGCGCAGCGGGTCACGTAGGACTGGAGGCATTGCGCGATGTTCAAGAAGATCGTTGTCGGTTATGACGGATCTGCCAGCTCCCAGGACGCGGTCCGGCTTGCGGTGCTGCTTACGAAGACCGCTGACGCCCGTGTCACGGCCGTCTGCGTTCACGGGCCGGCGCGCACGACCCGACTCAACGCGCGCACCGGAGAATTCGAGGGAACGGCCGCAGACGCCCAACGGACCCTCGAGCTGCTGCACGATCGGGTCGGCGAGGCGGTTCAGTGTCGTTCCGTGCCCGGTTTGACGGTGGCCCACGCACTACGAGACGTGGCGACGGAAGAAGATGCAGATCTCATCGTGGTGGGATCGACGGCACGCGCACGCCTCTCGAGCACGCTGGCGGGGAGCACTGCCGATCAGCTGTTGCAGGACTCGTCGCGCCCGGTCGTCGTCGTTCCCGCAGGGTTCGCCGCAGGCGCGGTCAGCAAGGTGGGCGTGGCGTACGTTCAGGATGCCGACGACGATGCGGTGCTCGCCACCGCGCACCGCATTGCGGCCGACGCCCGTGCGTGGTTGCGGGTGATCACCGTGCTGGATTCAGTCGGCGGCACGAACACTGAACGGACTGAACGACGAGACGCGACGATGCAGCGTCTCGAACGTGCCGTAGCGCGGCTCGGCGGGGGCGCACGGGTGGAGTGCACCGTGCTGGAGGGGACGCCGGTCGACGCGCTGCGCGCACAGACCGCCGGGCTCGACCTCCTCGTGATGGGGTCGCGGGGCTTCGGCCCGCTCCGACGCGTCGTCCTCGGCAGCGTCTCCCACGGCGTGCTGCTCCACGCGTCGTGTCCCGTCCTGGTACTCCCGCGAGCTGCGGCAGTGATCCATCCGCGGCTGCGTGAGGCGACGGACTGTCGGGAAGGCAACGGGCTGAGGACGCGATGTTCAAATCGACGTACTGTTCGTGACTCCGTTGCCATTCATCGTCTGCGCGCGGCCGGGCTTCGGCGGTGGCTGATCCGGCAGCGCAGCCCCGCGCGCGGGCGAGGCGAGACGGAGCTGCGTTTCTCGTCCCGATGGAGGCGGGCGAGGCGCAGCGGCAGTGCTGGCGGGGCCGCCGGGGCTGAAAGGTCTTTTCGAGCGACGGCCTTGAGCATTCTGGCGATGATGAGCGAGACTCCGTCTGCTGGGATGGAGGCTTCGACCTCAACGCACCCGAGTTCGCGGTCGACGATCTCAAGTGGTCCGAGCCCTCGCAGGACGTCCATCATGTCGGTGTTCGACGCGAGCATCAGAGCGGTGAACTTCGTGATCCCTTCGGCCCGTGCGCGCTGCCCGAGACTTCCAGCAGGAGCGTGCCGATGCCACGCCCGTGCCAGTCATCCACGACGGTCACCGCGACTTCGGCGGTGTCGCGACGGTCGGGGTCTCGAACGTAACGCGCTACGCCAATCCCGTTGCCCGTAATCGGATCGATCGCCACCATCGCCTCGTGGTTGTGGTGGTCGACGTCAAGGAGGTATTCGATGGTCGTCTCATGCAGATCAGGCATGGGAGCGAGGAAGCGCCGGTAGCGGGACTCGGGGCTGAGCCGGTCAAAGCCGTCAAGGAGCAGCTGTCGGTCGGAGTGATGGCCTTGCCGGATACGAATCTGTGACCCGTCGCGCAGCGTGTACGGCGCCCCGAGCCGCACCAATTCATCGGTCGTTGGTTCATCTCCGTTCAGCACAATTGCCGGTCGCGCCGGATCATCAGGTGCGTTCACCGGTTCAATCGTCCTGACGCGCGAAGGACCACGCATCGGCCACATGCCGCGTGCGTTCTACGAAATATCTACTGAATCTTGGGAGGCGCCGGCGCTCAATTGTGGCCGTTGTGTTCGCCGCAAATCCCGGATCAATATCGCGAGTGAAACCCGGATGTCGGCCGGACCCCCGACGGCGTACGGTGAAAGCAGTGGACCGCGTATTGGAGGGGACTCCGATGTTCACAGCAAATCATCATCGGCGTTGACGAACACGAAGCCGCGAGCGACGCGATCATGCTCGCTGAGCAACTTGCTGCGCCGTCGGCTCAGCTCACCCTCGCGTTCGTCGCCTCATCGAATCCCTACGTGTATCGCGGCGTCAGTGCGCTATACGACGCAGACGAGCGCGCGCACACGCTTGAGCGTTTGGAGGAGGTCCGGCGCCAGTCCGGCCTCGACGCCGAGGTTCGGCACATCGTGGCGAGGTCGACCGGGCGTGGCCTGCATGAACTGGCTGAGCAGGAGGACGCCGATCTGCTCGTCGTCGGATCCTGTCGGCGTGGGCTGATCGGGCGCGTGCTGATGGGAGACGAGACTCGGGATGCGCTGAACGGCGCGCCCTGTGCCGTCGCGATCGCCCCTGCTGGGCACGCGTATGAACCCGACATGATCCGCGAGATCGGCGTCGGGTACGACGAGTCGGCCGAGAGCCAGCACGCGCTCGAAACCGCACACAGCATCGCCGTGAAAGTCGGCGCCCGCGTCTCCGCGATGGAGGTGATCTCGCTGCCGAGGTACATGTTCGGCGACGGAATGACTGCGGGTGACATCTCGATCGAGGAGTTTGTGACTGCCGCGGTTGAGCGGATCGCAGGACTCGGGGGCGTTGAACCGCACGCTGTCTATGGCCACGTTGCAGAGGAGCTGGCGCTGTACAGCGCGTCCGTCGATCTTCTCGTGGTCGGGTCCCGCGGTTATGGACCGATCGGTCGTCTGGTGCATGGCAGTACGTCGCGGGAACTCTCACGTACGGCGAGGTGTCCGTTGCTCGTGCTCACCCGGGCCGCGCGCGAGAAGGAAGCACGACCCGGAGCGCGGAGCGGCCGCGAAGACGCCAGTCCGACAAGGGCGTAATCGGTGTCAGATCTGGTGGCGGCATTGGCCGACCCCGGGTTCTATCCCGAACGGCCGGCGTCCGTGGAGATCCGCGAGACACACATCTCGTGGGTGTTTCTGACCCCCGAGCGCGCATACAAGCTCAAGAAGCCGCTCGTACTTCCGTTCCTCGACTACGGCACGGCTGAGCGACGGCGGGAGATGTGCCGAGAGGAGGTGCGACTGAACCGCGTGCTCGCGCCTGACATCTATGTCGGCGTTCGCGCGATTGCTCGGCTGCCCGATGGCTTTGGGCTCGCCGAGGAAAGCGACGCGCGAGCGGTTGACTACGTGGTTGAGATGCGTCGCTACGACGAGGCGCTCACGTTGGCGGCGAAGCTCGATCGTGGTGAACTTCGCCACGCCGACATCGTCGAGCTCGCGCGGGTGCTCGCGGACTTCCACGCCGCGGCGCACGCCGTCTCGGTCACGACCGTGCCTGCCCTGGCCATCGAACGTCGGATGACCGAGAACTTCCACGAACTACTGACGATCGCCGAGCAGCGCGCGCAAGTCGACCGGGTGCTGGCGCTCGAGCGCTTTGCGCACGCGTTCGTTGTCGCGCACGCGCACGTTTTTGAGCAGCGGGCACGTGAAGGGTTCGTCCGCGACGTACACGGCGATTTGCGGGCAGAGCACGTCGTCTTCGATGGCCGCGTCGACGTCGTCGACTGCGTTGAGTTCAATCACGCCCTGCGACAGATCGACGTCGCCGACGAACTCGCGTTCCTCGTGATGGATCTCGACGCGAGGGGCGGGGACGGATGGGCGGACGTCCTAGTTCACGCCTATCGCGAGGCTGGAGGCGACCCGGGGGACGATCGATCGCTTGCGTTCTACGCGTCCTATCGCGCGCTCGTCCGTGCGAAAGTCGCGTTGTTGCGCTCCGCACAGCACCCGCCGCGCTCGGCCGAGCACGGTCGCGAAAACGCCACCGCCCGTGAGCTGCTGGCACTGGCCGACCGATTTGCCTGGCGGGCTCGGCTGCCACTTGCGATCGTGGTATGTGGCGTACCTGCGTCTGGGAAGACGCACCTGGCGCGCGCGCTGTCGGACATTTCGCGGCTGCCGCACATCAGCTCCGACTTCACGCGGAAGACGTTGGCGGGTGTCCGTCTCGAGCAGCCAGGACCGCGCCACATCTACTCGGACGAGTTCAACCGGCAGACGTACGCGGAGCTTGGTCGAAAGTCCGCTGCGGAGGTGAGCTCACATGGTGGCGTGATCGTCGACGGCACGTTTCGCCACCGCGCCGACCGCGCCGTGTTCACCGAGGCGTTCAGCAATGCCGCACCGCTGCTGTTCGTCGAGTGCCAGGCGCCACGCGAGGTTCTTGCGAAGCGAGCGGTCCAGCGCAAACGCACGGCGGCGTCCCTGTCCGACGCAACGCTCGATGTCGTGCTGCGCGAACGCGCGGCCTGGGAGCCGCTCGACGAAGTCAAAGCAGAGGCGCACATTGTGTTGCGCACGGATCGCGGCGTCGATGCGTCGGTCGAAGACGTGAAAGCACTGCTGGACGGGCGCCTCAGGCAGCTCGCCTGAGGCGCCCGCTGGCGGCTACCCCTCGCCCCAGCCCAGAACGCCTGCGAGGTCGAGGGTCGAGAGGATTCCCACGGGACGCTGCGTCTGCGGATCGACGACGACGACGTGCGCCAGACCGTGACGCAGCATGAGCTGTGCGGCCTCGCGTAGAGGCATCCGCGGTTCGACCGTCAGCATCGGTCGAACCACGACGTCGATGGCGTGCTGATCTGACTCCGAATCGAGCCCTGCGGCAAGGAGATCGAAATCCGAGATGATCTTCCAGACGAACTTCTCGCCCGCGAGGCTCAGCGGCGATCCCCATGACGGCGATGCAGTGCACGTGGTGTGTTGCCATCAGCCGCGCGACTTCCGCGAGGGTCGCTGAGGGTGAGCACGAGATGATGCCCGGATGCATCGCGTCGGCAACGGTCGCGTGCTCGAGCGCCGGCATGAGAAAGCTGCCGGACTGTGGTGGGGTGATGACGGTGGACATGGTCGAACTCCTAGTCCTTGATGATGTCCTGCGTGCGGGTGATGAAGTGGACGCCCGTCGAGCCCTCGAGCGAGAAGCTCCCGGTGTCTCCCGGGGACAGGTCGATGAGGAAGCGCGGGCGACCCCACCGCTCGTATTGGTCCGCGTCGATGTAGAACGGGACGCCGGCGAGCTCACCCAGCTGCGACGTCGCCAGGTCCCGGCGGCAGCTCGTCGTGGCCGACGCACATCGGCGCGGTCCCGTCGCAGCAGCCGCCTGACTGGTGCAGGGCGAGCGGCCCGTGGGCGGCCCCGAGGCGCCGGAGCACCTCGAGGGCCGCCGGGGTGGCCGTCACCGCGTCGGCGCGGCCTTCCGTCGGATCAGAAGAATCCGAGTGGTTTGGGGTCATACGACACGAGCAGACACTTCGTCTGCGAGTAGTGGTCGAGCATCATGCGGTGGTTCTCACGACCGACGCCGGATGTCTTGTAGCCACCGAACGCGGCGTGCGCCGGATACTGGTGGTAGCAGTTCGTCCACACGCGGCCCGCCTTGATCGCGCGGCCCAGGCGGAACGCCCGGCTGCCGTCACGCGTCCACACGCCGGCACCGAGGCCGTACAACGTGTCGTTGGCGATCTCGAGCGCCTCGGCCTCGTCCTTGAACGTCGTCACCGCGAGCACCGGCCCGAAGATCTCCTCCTGGAAGACCCGCATCCCGTTGTGGCCCTGGAGGACGGTCGGCTCGAAGTAATAGCCGCCCGCGAGGTGCTCGGGCACCTCCGGACGCTTGCCGCCGATCAGCACCTTGGCGCCCTCGTCGAGGCCGATCTTGACGTAGCTCTCGATCTTCTCGAGCTGCGCCGTCGAGACCTGCGGGCCGATCATCGTCTCGCGGTCGAGCGGGTCGCCCTGCTTGATCGCGCCGATCCGCGCCAGGCAACGCTCCAGGAATTCCCCATAGATCGACTCCTGGATGAGCGCCCGCGACGGACACGTGCACACCTCGCCCTTGTTGAACGCGTACAGCACGAGGCCCTCGATCGCCTTGTCGAGGAACGCGTCATCGGCCGCCATCACATCCTCGAAGAAGATGTTCGGCGACTTGCCGCCGAGCTCGGTCGTCGACGGGATCAGGTTCTGCGCGGCGTAGGACATGATCAGCCGGCCGGTCACCGTCTCACCGGTGAACGCGATCTTGGCGATCCGCTTGTTCGAGGCAAGCGCCTTGCCGATCTCGGCTCCGGGGCCGTTGACGATGTTCAGCACGCCCGGGAGGGAGCAGCTCGCCGACCACCTCGGCGAACTTGAGGATCGACCAGGGCGTCGGGCTGGCCGGCTTCAGCACCGTGCAGTTGCCCGCCGCCAGCGCCGGAGCGATCTTCCACGCCGCCATCAACAGCGGGAAGTTGAACGGGATGATCTGACCGACGACCCCAAGCGGCTCGTGGAGGTGATACGCGTAGGTGTGCTCGTCGATCTCCGAGATCCGGCCCTCCTCGGCGCGCACGGCGCCGGCGAAGTAGCGGAAGTGGTCGATCGCCAGCGGGATGTCCGCGGCCAGCGTCTCGCGAACCGGCTTGCCGTTCTCGTAGCTCTCGGCGACCGCGAGCATCTCGAGATTGGCTTCCATCGCATCCGCGACGGCGTCCAGCACGGCGGCCCGCTCGGCCGGCGACCGCTTGCCCCAGGCATCCTTGGCCACGTGGGCCGCATCGAGCGCGAGTTCGATGTCGTCGGCGCCCGAGTGGGCGATCTCGCAGAACGGCTCGCCGGTCGAGGGCGTGACGTTCTCGCGGTAGTCGTGGGTGGTCGGCGGCACCCACTCGCCGCCGATGAAGTTCTCGTACCGATCCTTGAGCTCCACTGGGCTACCGGTGTGCCCCGGCGCCGCAAACACGGCTGACTCGACGATCGACATGGGTCCTCCTTCGGACGCAGCTGGGCTATAGCCCACTTCACCACTGGACCGAATGGCTGCCATCCGGGAGCATCTCTCGACTGCGCTGCGGAGAAACTGCTGAACCGCATTGGCCAGCGTGACGCGTACGGGCTAAGCACCTCGTGAGTCGTCGCTTTTTCGCTGCTCAGAGTGGATAATGCGTGCTAAGGAGAGCGTGAGGGTCCGCTAAGGGCGCGACCGCCTAACTGGCCCGTGCTGACCCAGGATTGCACGGCACTGACGCTCTCGGCGTGGCGCGAGCCGGCTCAGCGTTTGCGATGGCCGTTCGAGGCTGAGGTGAGATGCGCCGCTCTGGCGTACTCGCACACACCGGCCCGAGATCTGGCCTTGATCTTGTGCATGAGGTGCGACCGGTGCGCCTCGACGGTCCGGACGCTGAGCTCGAGATGATCAGCGATCTCAGGGTTCGTATAGCCCTCGGCCACAAGACGCAAGATCTCGATCTGTCGCTCTGTCAAGCCGCGCAAGTGCAAATCGCTCGTTTCGGGGTCGACGGCGACCCGGGCCCCGAGCTCAGGGCTGAGATACTGGTGCCCGCTGGCGGCCGCGCGGACGGCATCCACCAAGTGGCGGCCGCGTCCCTGTTTGAGTACGAGGGCGTGCGCCCCCTCGCGCATGAGCGCGCGTGCATAGTCCGGGTCGTCCCGCTCGGTCAACAGCACCACGGCGGTCCGCGGAGAGGCAAATGCAAAACGCGGCAGCGCCTCGGCGAGCGGCGTCTCGCTGATGCTGTCGTCAACCACGACGACATCGGGTTTGTATCCGAGCACCTTCCGGATCGCGGTGTCGAGATCGCCGGCCTCTGCAACCACGTGAAACAACGAATCGGCTTCCAGGAACCTCCGCACCGCGCCTGATACGACCCCGCGCGACTCAGCAAGCACGATTGCGATCATCACTTCAGTCGACGCACCGAGGGCCTCGCGCGCGTCGCGCAATGGGCGTAGTCGAACATCGTTCTGGACCATGCGTAGCCGCCTTCGGCCAATTGAGCAAGGGCAGGTCGCACACAGCGTATCTCGGCCTCCTGGGCAGACCATCCGTGCTCGTCCACACGGATGCGGCTGCCAACTACGGGGCGTATCCCCGCGGACACACAGGCTGCAGGCTGCCCGGCGCCAATTCCGTATAGACCCACACCAGCACCCGCGAGAAGCCTGCGGATGCTGGATGCGACAGCGTGGCGGAGGATTGGCTGATGGCCGAGCCACTGGACAATGAGGCGGAGCGACCGCTCGGCGTGCGCACGCGGTTTGGGCCCAGCGATTTGACGACCGCTCGGCGCGGATACCTACTCCTCGAGGCGGAGCACGCCGTCGAACTTGGCGCGCACGTTCTCAGACGCGGTAGGGCGCACATCGGGTCGCTCATACCAACGGGCGATCGCGACTTCGCGACCGACGTCGATTTCCAGATCGAAATCGCAATCAAAGGGTACCTCGCGGATGCGACGCCGAACATCCCGTTCCTCGGCGAGGAAGAGGGCGGATCCATGGATCTCGTCCACCCTCGATGGGTCCTTGATCCGATCGACGGCACGATCAACTTCGCCCGACAGAGCCCGTTCTGTGCCATATCCCTCTCGCTGGTAACCGCTGGTCAGCCGATCCTCGGGATCGTCGACGCGCCGTTCCTCGACGAGCACTTCGTGGCTCAGCAAGGCTCCGGGGCGTACCTGAACGGTCAGCGGATCCGCGTCTCGCCCGTGGAGTCCATCAGAGAGGCGATCGTCGGCGTCGCGGACTTCAAGGTCGGCATCGGGTCCGACGAGGAGAACCGGGTGCACCTCGCGCTGCTCCGCCAGGTGGCGTCGCGTATGACTTCGACGGCACGGAGCACGGCGTGCGATCTCGCTACACGCTTGCGTCCGAGCCGTCTCTTCGCGCGGCGATCACCGAGGTCGTTCGGGAGGCAATGTGATGCTCGGTCACCCGCCTGCTCATCCTCTGGCGTCCACGACGCGGGGCGGAGCATCGCCAACCGGTCACGTTGTCGTGTTCGCGCCCTCTCCGATCCTCACAGTCACGATCGAGGCGGGCCATGACCAACCGGAGGTTCATCTTCATGCGGGCGGTCAAGGCTTCTGGGTGGCTCGGATGGCGGCGCATCTTGGCGCCACCGTCACGGTTTGCTGCGCGCTCGGCGGCGAATCAGGTCATGTGTTGCGCACGCTCATGACCGACGAACGCCTCGTCCTCGCAGCCGTCACGGCGCCAACCCCGAACGGGGTGTACATCCACGACCGGCGCAGCGGCGACCGTGTCGAGGTTGTCTCCACTAAGGCGCCGCCGTTATCACGACACGAGTCTGACGAGCTATACGGCCTCGCTCTCGCGGCCGGGCTCGACGGCGATGTCACGCTCGTGACGGGGACGCAACCCGACAGGCTCCTCGATGCTGATGTCTATCGACGGCTAAGCCGCGACCTCCGGCAAAACCAGAAGCCCGTCATCGCAGATCTGACGGGTCCGCCGCTGGATGCGGTCCTGGCTGGTGGGATCGACGTGCTGAAGCTGAACGCCGAGAAGCTCGTCCGCGACAGACGCGTGCAAAGCGATGACTTCGACACCATCTGCAGGGTCGCCCGCCGATTTCATGCCGCGGGCGCCGCGCGTGTGGTTATCTCGCGTGCTGACCATCCGGCTCTGCTCGTTGAAGACGGTGGGCACCCGCAGCTTGTCGAACTGACAGGTCCGACGTTTGAACCGCTTGATCCTCGCGGCGCCGGCGACTCAATGTTTGCCGGGATCGGCGTCGGCTTGGCGCGCGGCATGTCCGTTCGTGAGGCGGTCCGCCTTGGGATGGCGGCGGGTGCGCTCAACGTCACACGCCACGGCTTGGGAACGGGCACACGGTCGGAGATCGAGCGCATGGCCGAGCACGTGGTCGTGTCACCGATCCTCGCCACGCTCACGGGCGCCTAATCGCGATCGGTCCAGGCGGAGGCGCCGCGGGGGGCCTCCCCCGGGCAGTCGAAGCCCTCACCCAACGGTGTGAGTGGCTCCCGATGAACACCGGTGCGCGCGCGTACGGTAGGTGCATCGACCTGCCCGGTCAGGGGGGATCGAGGTGTTCAGGCGGATCGTCGTCGGCGTCGACGGACATGACGGCGGCCGCGACGCGATCGCGCTTGCCAGGCGGCTGCTCGCCAGCGGTGGCGACCTCGCCCTGGCACACGTCTTGCCACGCGATGGCCACAGGTACCGTGGGCCAATCGGCGGCGCACGCTGCTTCTCCACCGGCCCCGCACGTCCGACGACCTCGAAGTGCTCGCCGCGCGGACTGCGGATCAGTCGCTCGTCAGGGGCTGCGCCGGCTGTCGTGCGAGCGCCACTGCGAGCAGCCGCTGAGCGGCCCCGGAGCTGGGCGGCTCCTTCGGTGCTCCTGGTTCGCTGACGATCCCACCGACCCCATCAGGTCGAGCGATCGTACGCCTCGGTCAGGCAACACCTCCCTTGTACGGGGATGGCCAGCCTCCCGCGCCCGTCCGTGCTTTGCCGCAGCAACGACTGCGCGATTGCCCGGTAGCCACCGGCGGGCACACAAGCTAGGTTCGACTCGATGACGCGCGGATGCGTGACGTGTGATGCCGGGATCCGAATCTGAAGGTCCGCGGGAGAGACCGCCCGAGGGACACGACGCTCGTGGTGAACGGCATCCGAGCGGATGGCGAGTTCGCCCAAGTGCGGATGGCAGAGGCGCGTCGCCGCCGCCAAGGCCCCGGTTGTTCAGCCCCGGCTTCGTGATCTTCTTCCTGATACTGCTGCTGGTCAACATCGTGTTGACCTCGACGCTGCAGACGCAGCCGACGCGCGTGCGGATCCCGTACAGCCCGACGTTTCTCAACCAGGTCAATGCGGGCAACGTCAGCTCAATCTCATCGAAGGGGCCGACCGTCCAAGGCAACTTCCGCACCGCCGTCCGCTATCCGGCGAACAGCAAAGCGACCCCTACCAAGCTGTTCGTCACCGAGATACCTGAATTCGCCAACAACAACGCGTTGCTGACGCTATTGCAGTCCAAGGGCGTCGTGATCAACGCGACATCGCCGTCGACCGGCACGTCGGTGTTCGTGACGTTGCTGTTGAGCTTCGGACCAGCGCTGCTGATCGTGCTGCTGTTCGTGTGGATGATGCGCCGTGCCGCGGGCGGCATCGGCGGGGGCGTCACGGCCTTTGGACGCTCGCGCGCGCAGCGGGTCGAGCCCTCCGAGCAACACGTCACGTTCGAGGACGTCGCAGGGATCGATGAGGCCAAGGAGGAGCTGACCGAGATCGTCGACTTCTTGAAAGACCCGCAGAAGTATCGCCGGCTGGGTGGGCGGATCCCGCGCGGGGTGCTGCTGACCGGACCGCCCGGGGCGGGCAAGACGCTGCTGGCGCGCGCCCTCGCCGGCGAGGCACAGGTGCCGTTCTTCTCGATTTCGGCCTCGGAGTTCGTCGAGCTGTTCGTCGGCATCGGCGCCTCACGCGTGCGCGACCTGTTCCAGCAAGCCAAGGAAGCCGCGCCGGCGATCATCTTCATCGACGAGCTCGACGCGATCGGCCGCTCGCGCGCCGGCGCGATCGGCGGGTTCGGCGGCGGGCACGACGAGCGCGAGCAGACCCTCAACCAGATCCTGACCGAGATGGACGGCTTTGACCCCTCGGTCGGGGTGATCGTGATCTCGGCCACCAACCGGCCCGAAGTGCTCGATCCCGCACTGCTGCGTCCCGGCCGTTTCGACCGGCGAGTGGCCGTGCAACCCCCGGACACGGTGGGGCGGCGCAAGATCCTCGAGGTGCACACACGCGCGGTGCCCCTCGCGCCCGACGTCGACCTCGATCGCCTCGCCGCCACGACGCCCGGGATGGTCGGCGCCGACCTCGCCAATGTAGTCAACGAGGCGGCGCTGACCGCCGCGCGGCGGGGCCACGACGCCGTCACGACGGGAGACCTGCACGATGCACTTGAGAAGCTCGTGCTCGGGACCGAGCGACGGATCCTGCTCAGTCCGGAAGAGCGCCGCCGCACCGCTTACCACGAGGCCGGCCACGCGATCATCGGCATGCTCACGCCCGGAGCTGACCCGGTGCGCAAGGTCTCGATCATCCCGCGCGGGATCGCACTCGGCGTAACGCTCTCCGCACCGGAGGCCGACCGCTTCAGCTATGACCGGCCGTATCTGCTCGGCAAGATCGAGGTCGCGCTCGGCGGCCGCGTCGCCGAGGAGCTCGTCTTCGACGACATCACGACCGGCGCGCAGAACGACATCAAGCAGGCGACGGAGCTCGCCCGCAACATGGTCGGCCTGTGGGGCATGAGCGACGTGATCGGCCCCGTCACCGTGATCACAGAGAACGGGCAGCTGCCACTCCCCGGCGCCAGCGACATCTCGCCCGTCACGCAGCAACTCGTCGATGAAGAGGTGCGCCGCCTGATCGAGAACGCCCACGAGCAGGTCACGCAGCTGATGAGCGCCAACCGGGACAAGCTCGACGCGCTCGCCGGCGCCCTGCTCGAGCGCGAGACGCTCGAGCAGGACGAAGCCTACGCGGCAGCCGGGATCGAGGCCCCGGGCGAGGCGCCGCTCGTCCGTTAGACGAGCGAGGCTGGGCTCGATCAGGCCGGAGTGGCCGTCATAGCGGCGGTAGCTGACGTTGCCGCGCCCGGTCGCTGCGTTCTCGAACAACAGGAACCGCCCGCCGACGGCGTTCATCTCCGCCACCGCCGCGCGCAGATCGATCGGAGCTGCGAATCGGCTCGGTACGCGGAGCCGGACCGTGATCCTCCAAGGGCTGAACCGAGCGTGGCTGGATCAGTGCGAGCAGGCCGTCGTCGCGCCAGTACAGGACGGCATCGGCGTCAGTGTCAGCGTCGTGCGAAGAGGAAGAAGTCGTGATCGAGGTCCTCGAGCGTGTCGGCAGCTTGCTCGATCGTCATCCGGCCGAACGCGAACGACTTTCGCCGGATGATCTCACGGTGCTCGATCGGACGCACGACTGCCGGCGGGCGTGGCGGCGACCACGACCGATCGTGACCGATTCGCCGGGTGCGGGCTCGGCCGGCTCTCGCTCGCGCGTGACGAGCCGGTCCACGTACCTGCGCAGCTGCCGATGGAGACGTTCCGCGACGTCGTCGACCGCGGCTTGCATCGACGGGGCAGCGGTGCGCGCGCGGATGATCCGACCCCTGAAGGTCGAACTCCGCCTCGGCTCGCGCCGGCATAGGGATGCGTGGGTTGGCTTCCTGGATCAGGACGACGCGCGCGCCAAGGACCGGTCCTTTCACGAGTCGCTCCAGCGCGGCGATCGCCTCGCGCGCCTGCCCCCTGGCGCCATCACCCACGCCGCCTCGCGCCGTCACCTCCACGTTCACCATCGCCAGGCCCCCGTTGAAAACACCAACCGACCCTGGCGCGCCTTCACAGCTTGTAGCCGATCTGCCGCAGCAGCTGCTCGCGCTCAGCGACGTCGGCGTCCGTCTCCACGCCGAGCGGCGAGCCGCCGTCGATCACGCCCAGGATCCCTCGGCCGGCCGCTGTCTCGCCCACGATCACCTGCACCGGATTCGCGGTGGCGCAGTAGATCCTGCAGACCTCGGGCACGAGCTTGAGCTGGTTGAGCACGTTGACCGGGTAGCCGTCGCGCAGGAAGATGATGAACGAGTGCCCCGCGCCGATCCTCAGCGCGTTGCGAGTCGCCAACTCGATCAGCTCCGGGTCGTTGCCAGAGCGACGCACGAGCCGTGGACCCGATGACTCGCAGAACGCGATGCCGAAACGCAGCTGCGGGACGGCCCCGGCCAGCGCCTCATGCAGATCCTCGACGGTCTTGATGAAGTGCGCCTGCCCCAAGATCACATTCAGCTCCTCGGGCTTCTCCACGGCCACCACATGCAGCTCCGGCGCGCCCGCCATCACGACCTCCACGCCTGCTCTGACTGGGTTGCGGTCACGACCGTGACAGGAACCCCGAAGCGCTCGATCCGGTGCGGCAGATCCAGCCTTGAGCCAGTGCGAGACCCGATGCGGCAACGTCGAGACGATCACCTCATCGAACGGCGAGCCCTCGAGCGCCGCGCGCACCGCGACGAACGGATCTGGGTCCCCCACAACCGCCTCGACGTGACCGCCGGCGGCCTCCTCCAACAGCGGCAGCGCCAGTTCGATCACCTTTGCTGCCTCTTCTGTATCGGGGTCCCAGTAGGGGGCGGGGACGAGCAACACGAACGAGCTCGGGTTCTGCCGGGCCCGCGAGCGCACGTGGTCGAGCAGCTTGGGTGTTGCCGCAGTGCGGTGCGCGACAACCAGAATCCGCGCCGGCGAACTCATCGCAGGCGATCGTCCCATTCGATGAGTGCCGGTGCATCGGCGCAACCCGCGGAGAGTCGATCGTGAGAACTACCGATGCGGAGTGCCTGGCCGCCAGGCACGATCGAACTGGCGCGACGTACCGTCGCCGCCGTGACTTTGGAGGTGAGTTCCATGACCATGACCCGCTTGGACATCCTCGATCGCAGCGTCGAGAAGACCCACGTCTGGCTCAACGACCTCGCCGAGCAACTCGGCACAGACGATCGCCAGCACGCCTACCGGGTGTTGCGCGCGTTCCTGCACGCGTTGCGCGACCACCTGTCCGTCGACGAGGCCGCGCAGCTGGCCGCCCAGCTGCCGATCTTCGTCCGCGGCGTGTTCTACGAGGGCTGGGACCCGAGCCGCACGCCGGAGCGAGCCCGTGACATCGACAGCTTCCTGCGCCGGATCGCGGGCGAGGCGCTGCTAGCCGGCGAGACGGAGGCCTCGGTGGCCGCCGTCGCGGCGAGCCGCGTCCTGAGCCGCCACATCTCACCCGGCGAGACCGAGAGCGTGCTGCGGACGCTCCCCGAACAGCTGCGGGAGCTGCTTACCCCAAACGAAGGCTGAGCGCCCTCGGCATGACTTGCCGACCGCGGCTCCGTCAACAAAGGAGGTTCCGGGCCTGCCACGGCGCGTCGGCGGACGGCTCCTCACCACCCTCGCCCGCCTGCTACCCGGACCTTCCATCGTCGCGCGGAGCGGCGGTCCCGTCAGATCGGCAACCACGAGCTTTCCGTTCGCACGTAAGTCCACGGCAAGGGGCCGGTACAACTCACCCTCAACAAGGCCTGGTGGCTGACGGCCAGTCAGCATGATCAGATCCGCATCGGGCCCGGCGGCGATTGCGATCCGGTGCAGCTCATCGGGTGCTATGGCCGACAGCGGTCTGCTCTTGACCTGGACGATCTCCACGCGCTGACCGCCGCGACGGTCGTGTACCTATACGCCGTTCGCTGTCCCGGCATCGGCGGCTCGCACTTTTCCGCGGCGGCTGACATGAGACCGTTCAAGACGGCTCCAGACTTGCCACCCAGCCGGAGCTCCTCGCCGGCGAGGGCCTCATGCACCCGCGCGTGATCCGTGAGTGTGGCGGATGTGGTTTGGTAGGAAGTTCGGATGCGGCGAGGACGCTGCGGGGCTAGTGTCGGTGTCGGCTCGCGCATAGAGCTGGCGTGATGACGATAGGAAGAGGCTCACCATGGCCGCAAGCCCCGCAACTTCTGGACAGGCGGTGCGCGCGGTGCGCCGCTTCGTCGCGCTCAGTAAGAAGGACGTCGACTTTGCCGGTGGTAAGGGCGCCAACCTCGGTGAGCTAACGCGAGCACATCTGCCGGTGCCCCCCGGTTTCGTGATCGGCGCGCCGGCATACGCGGCATTCTGCGAGGCGCGGGATCTCCGATCGAGGATTGCGGCGCTCCTGCAAGAACTCGAGGTGGATGACACCTCGGCGCTGGCAGAGGTGTCCGCCCGCGTGCGCGAGATGATCCTGGCGGAACCACTGCCGGCTTGGCTGGACGCTGCGATCCGCGAGGCCTACGAGGACCTGGCAGGTGATGAACCGGAGGTCGCCGTTGCTGTTCGCTCCTCGGCAACGGCGGAGGACACGGAGTCCGCGTCGTTTGCCGGAATGAACGAGACGTTCCTTAACGTGTCCGGATCCGACGCCGTCGTCGACGCGGTACGCCGCTGCTGGGCCTCGCTGTTTGGCGGCCGCACCGTGTTCTATCGCGCCAACCGCGGGTTCTCCCAAGCCGAGATGGACATCGCAGTTGTGGTGCAGCGCCAGGTGGCATCCACTCGTGCCGGCGTCATGTTCACGATCGATCCGGCCACTGGCCGCGCCGATCTGGTTGTGATCGAGGGGTCGTTCGGGCTGGGTGAGTCGGTCGTCTCGGGCAGCGTCTCGCCGGACCGATATGTGGTCGAGAAGAAGACGATGGCGATCGTCACGCGCGAGGTGCGCGCGAAGGAACTCGTGATCGAGCCGGCCGCCGGTGGCGGGACCGTCAGGCGTCAGCTGTCGGCACAGGAGTCGATGCGTCCCGTACTCGATGACGCCGAAGTGCGTCAACTCGCGGAGACCGCAGTCCGGATCGAACGTCACTACGGGACGCCGCAGGACACCGAGTGGGCGTTTGACGCCGACGGCAAGGTCTGGATGCTGCAGTCTCGGCCCGTCACTTCGGCCGGCGGCACCGCGCACGATGCCGGATCCGAAGTTGCCGCGGGCGGACCGCCCCCGGAGCCACTCGTCCGCGGCCTCGGCGCCGCGCCCGGCAGTGCCAGCGGTCCGGTTCGCGTGATCAGCTCGCTCGCCGACGCCGGCCGGCTTGCGGACGGGGATGTCCTCGTCACGCACATGACC
The DNA here is from genome assembly GCA_963813265.1 of uncultured Solirubrobacterales bacterium. GTDB lineage: Bacteria > Actinomycetota > Thermoleophilia > Solirubrobacterales > Solirubrobacteraceae > Palsa-465. Next base: position 32,279 of record CAWEYQ010000012.1, read on the forward strand.
GCGCCCGATTGGGTGCCGCTGATGCGGCGAGCGGCGGGCATCGTGACCGATTCGGGTGGCATGACGTGCCACGCCGCAATCGTCTCCCGGGAACTCGCCGTCCCATGTGTCGTCGGCACCTCAGACGCAACGCGCAAGCTGCGAGACGGAGAACTCGTGACCGTTGACGCCACGCACGGCGTCGTCTACCACGGAGCCGCGCTCAGCAAGAGCGCCGCCAGTGCTGACGCGGGCGTGCCCACGGTTCGCCGCGCCGCCACGCCGACCACGGGCACGCGCTTGCTCGTCAATCTCTCCGAACCATCTCAAGTCGAGCGGGCCGCGGCGCTCGAGGTCGACGGGGTCGGCCTCCTACGCGCCGAGCTGATGGTGATCGAAGCGTTGGAAGGAACGCATCCGCGGCTCCTCATCGAGGAGGGACGATCAACCGAGTTCGTCGACCGAATGGCCGATGCGCTCGTGACGTTCGCGGCAGGTTTTGCGCCGCGCCCGGTGACCTACCGCACGATCGACTTCCGAACGAACGAGTTCCGCGGACTCAAGGGCGGTGACCGATTCGAGCCTGAGGAGTCAAATCCGATGATCGGCTACCGCGGCGCCCTGCGCTACACGCACGAGCCTGAGGTGTTCCAGTTGGAGCTCGAGGCGGTGCGCCGCGTCTGGGACGAAGGTCACGCGAATTTCCACGTGATGCTGCCGTTCGTCCGCACCGCGCGCGAACTCGAGGCATGCCGAGCGCTCATGAGCAAATCCGGGTTGCTCGCCCGCCGCGGCTTCGAGCTATGGGTGATGGCCGAGGTACCGTCCGTGCTGTTCAACCTCGAACGCTACGCGGCCCTCGGGATCGCCGGTATCTCGATCGGCTCTAACGATCTCACACAGCTGATGCTCGGGGCCGATCGCGACTCCGAGCTCGTCGCGGAGGTCTTTGATGAGCGCGATCCGGCCGTCGCTGACTACCTCAAGCAGCTGATCCCACGCGCGCGAGCCCTCGGCCTGCAGACGTCGATCTGCGGACAAGCACCGTCCGTGTACCCGGAGTACGCCGAGTTGCTCGTGCGCTGCGGGATCGACGCCATCTCAGTCAACGTCGACGTCGTGGATCGCACGCGGCGGCTCGTGGCCGCCGCCGAGGCGCGGCTGATCCTCGACGCGGCACGCAACAACGGAAAGGTCCGATCATGACCGTGCACAAGACAACCCAAGGCCCGTCCCTCGACGACGGCCATCTGGTGGACCAGGTGACAGCCGCACTGGTCGACCCCAACCTGCACACGGATACGCGCATGCGCCTGCGGCGCGAGATCAGCGACGTGCTGCGAGACACCCATGAGGAGCTCCACGGCCCGAAGGGCGCAGACGCACACGAGCAGCTGGTCGAGGCGCACGATCACCAGCTGCAGAAGGTGCTCCGCGAGGTGCTCGTCGACCCCGAGCTGCCCACCGCGCTGCGCACGCGCCTCCATCGCGAGATTCCAGAAATTCTGCGTGCCGCCCGTGAGGGCTCACCGCGCCACGCAGAACACCGCTGAGAGGTTCGCTCATGTCCAACTTGGCGATCGTCATTCTCATTGTGGCGTTGCTCGCGCTCGTCCTGGCCGCCAGCGCGATCCGGATCGTGCGCGAGTACGAGCGCGTCGTCGTCTTTCGGCTCGGCCGGCTGCGCGGTGCCCGAGGGCCCGGTTTGGTGCTGGTCATTCCGCTGATCGAGCGGACACGCTGGGTGAACCTTCAGGTCGACACTGCCGACATCCCGGCCCAGGATCTGATCACCAAGGACAACGTCACGGTTCGCGTCGAGGCGGCCGTCTTCTTCCAGGTGGTCGACCCGATCAAGGCCGTTGTCGCGATTCGCGACTACCAGCACGGCGTGCTGCGAATCGCGCAGACAACGCTGCGGGCGACACTGGGCCAGCACGAACTCGACGACCTGCTCGCAAACCAGGCGGTAATCAACGAGCTGCTCAAGCAGATCATCGACTCGGGCACCGAGCCGTGGGGCGTCAGCGTCGTCAAAGTGGAGACGAAGGATGTCGACTTGCCGGACACGATGAAGCGAGCGATGGCTCGCCAGGCGGAGGCCGAGCGCGAGCGTCGCGCAAAGGTGATCGCCGCGGAGGGCGAGTATCAGGCGGCCGAGCGGTTGTCCCAGGCTGCCGGGGTGATCGCGCAAGAGCCGGGCACGCTGACGCTGCGCACGCTTCAGACCCTGGCTGAAGTCGCAACCGAGCACAACTCGACGCTGGTGCTGCCGATCCCGATCGAAGTCCTGGATGCGCTCCGGGACCGAAACCATCCCGCCGTGATCATCGATGGCCACGCGAACTGAACGAGTGTCAGCAAGATGAGGCAGCGGTTCGCGCTCCTGGGTATCACGATCCTGTCGGTAGGGATGTGTGCGTGCGGTAGCAGCACCTCGAACTCGCGCTCATCGACACGTCTGCGACCTCGTCCAACGAGCAGCGTCCCGAGCACTGCGCCCGTCATGGCGGCGGAACATCGTCCGTGTCGACCGGTCCGGTGCATGGCAGCCTGCGGGCCAACAACCGCGCGCCGCAAGTCAACAAGCCTTGGTCGTATGCCATCAAGGTGACGAACCCCGCGGGCCAACCGCTGTCCGGAACCGTGGATATACAGTTCGTCTTCGGTGGGCAGGTCGTGGGCCGCGACACGCCTCCGACCCATCCCGTCAAGAACGGAACGTGGCATGACTCGCTTAAGTTCCCAGCCCCCGCGATCGGGATGGCACTGACGTTTCGCGCCGTGGTTCGCACGGCGCTGGGCTCCGTCATCCTGGACTGGCCAGTGACGGTGCACCAGTGAGCCCGGCACACGGGGCGCCCGCCATCGGGCATCGGACTCGGAAAGCCCCCGCGGAAGCCCCCGCCGGCCCCGTAGGCGGTGCCGACGTCGACGTGCGAGACATCGTCAGATCGTTCGGCCCGATCCACGCGCTCCGCAAGGTTTCGCTGACCGTCACCGCATCGGAATTTGTGACCATCACCGGCCCTTCAGGGTCCGGGAAGAGCACGCTGCTGAACCTGATCGGAAGCCTCGATCGCCCAGACAGCGGCGCAATCCTCGTCGGCGGGGGGCCCGTGCCCGAGCCGCGACACGCGGTCGAGTTCCGCCGGCATATGGTCGGGTTCGTCTTTCAGGACAACCTCCTCCTCCCGTACCTGAGCGCCCGCAGCAACATCGAGGCGGCGTTGCTCGCTGCAGGCATGGATCACCGTGAGCGCCGAGGGCGGAGCTCGGAGCTCCTGGAGGAAGTCGGCCTCGGCGACCGCGCGCACCATCTGCCCTCGGAGCTGTCCGGCGGGCAACGGCAGGCTGTGGCGCTCGCCCGCGCGCTAGCCAATCGTCCGCGGCTG
>CAWEYQ010000013.1:0-79102 GCA_963813265.1 uncultured Solirubrobacterales bacterium
TCTGCACGACCAGGCCGGGCGGGCTAGTGTCCCGGTCTTGAGTTCCGCTTTCACCACGTGAGTCGTGTTTCGTCTCAGGCCACAGCCAGGTGGTGACGGGGGCCTTGGTCCGCGTTCTGCTGGTGGCATGGGTGATACGAGGCTGGAGCCGCTGGTCCTGTCTGAGGCTGAGCGGCGGATGCTGGAGAACTGGGCGAAGCGCCGCAAGACCGCCCAAGGGCTGGCGCTGCGGGCACGGATCGTGCTGGCCTGCGCGGACGGCGGCCCCGATATCGCCGTGGCCGCGCGGCTGGGCGTCAGCCGGACCACTGTCAGGAAGTGGCGGACCCGGTTCCTGGCCCGGCGGCTGGACGGGCTGGGCGACGAGCCCCGGCCCGGCGTGCCGCGCACCATCAGCGATGCCCAGGTGGAGGAGGTGGTGGTGCGCACCCTGGAGGAGACTCCCGAGGGCGCCACGCACTGGTCCAAGCGGGAGCTGGCCCGCCAGGTCGGGATCTCGCCGACCAGCGTGCACCGCATCTGGCGGGCGTTCGGGCTGCAGCCCTGGCGGACCGGGGATTTCAAGATCTCCCCGGACCCGCTGCTCATCGACAAGATCCGGGACGTGGTCGGGCTGTACCTGGCGCCGCCGGCGAACGCGGCGGTCTTCGCGGTCGATGAGAAGCCGCAGATCCAGGCGTTGGAGCGGACCGCCCCGGTACTGCCCATGCTCCCGGGCGTGCCCGAGCGGCGCAGCCATGACTACGTCCGGCACGGCACCATCGACCTGTTCGCCGCGCTGAACACCGCCACCGGCAAGGTGATCGGCCGCCTGTCCGCCCAGCACCGGGCGGTGGATTTCCGGGACTTCCTCGATGAGATCGACCGGCAGACCGACCCTGGCCTGGCCATCCACGTGATCTGCGACAACCTGTCCGCGCACAAGGCCCCGGTGGTCCAGCGGTGGCTGCTGGCCCATCCGCGCGTCCAGTTGCACTTCACGCCCACCTACTCCTCCTGGATCAGCCAGGTCGAACGGTGGTTCGCCGAACTCCAGCGCCGCTGCCTGGACCGCGGCGTGTTCTGCTCCCTCGACGAGCTCACCACCGCACTGGAAGACTGGATCAAGACCTGGAACGCCACCGCCCGGCCCTTCAGATGGACCAAGACCGCCGACCAGATCATCGACCGCATCTGCCGCTACTGCTCACGCATCTCAGGACCGGGACACTAGGATTCTCTCGCCACCGCGGCAGGGGATCGGGAGCATGCTCCGGCGCACCCAATCGCGGGCGCGGCGGCGACGAGACCGCCGGCGCGCCCAGGTCCGCAACCGACGAAGCTCGGCGTCGGAGGTGGCCCGAGACGCGTCGAGTGAACCGGTGCCCATCGCGGGGTTATACCGGCGGCAACGGCCGCCGAGACCTCAACAGCGTCAGGTGACCTCGCACCCCTGCCGAAAAATCGTGATCTCCTCGACCTTGTTCTTCGTCGACGGGGTCGTCCCGCCGAGAATCGCGGTCGTCACATGATGCTTGGTCACGACGAGCTTTCCTCCAAGCGAGCGCTTGGCCGAGGTGAGGCTGGATCCGAGGCCGACACCCTGCTTCGTCTTCCACTGCCTGAGCCGCGTGATCGTCAGCTTGTCGGCGCGCGCGTTCGTCCCGGCGCGCATCAGCATCCCGCAGACCTTCCCCCGACTCAGTTCGAGGACACCGCCCTCCTCGGGGAAGTCGCGCGGACTCGTTGACAGCCAATCGCACGTGTCGCGCCCCTTGGTGCCGATCGAGCAGAGATTCGTCGGGCCCCAGGCGTTGAACGCCTTCGCCTTGCTGACGCCGAGCGCGATCCGGCCGATCGACTGAAACGGGACGACGCGCGCGTGGCCTGGGGTTGGCAGAGCCGCCGACGCGACCGATGGACCAACCAATCCGCAGATCACCACTGCGGCCACACCAAGTGCCCGTACCCGCAGAGCTTTCATCTGGATCCTCCGATCGCCGTCCCCAGCAGACGCTGAGATCGCCCGACCTTATCCCATCGGCCATCGGTCATCGGACCCGCCGGGGACACGCGCGGCTCTGCAGCGACGCGCGCGCACGGCTGAGCGACCAAGCGCGGGCAGGCGGGAGTCAGTCAGCGTGACGGTAGGCTGGCGGCCCGTGGGCGGAGGCCATCTTCTGATCATCGGTAGCTCGTTCCTGGACAAGCACTCGCACCAGCTGACGGCGATCCTGACGCTGGCGCTCACGTTCGGGCTCGCACTCGTGGCGAATCGGGCCGTCTCGCATTGGGCAGGCCGCGCTGATCTGAATCCCGCCGTTGATACGCGCGTGCGGTTCATCCGGCGGCTGATCACACTGGCGATCTGCCTGCTCGGTGTGCTGTTCGCGCTGTCTCAGTTTGGGAGCCTCAACAAGTTGGCGGCGGGCCTGTTGGCGTCGAGCGCGATCATCGCGGCGGTTGTCGGATTCGCGGCGCGTCAGACGCTCGCCAACCTGATCGCTGGCGTGATGCTCACGATCGCGCAGCCGCTGAGGATCGGCGACCAGGTCACGATCCGGGATCAAACCGGGGCGGTGGAGGATGTGCGCCTCAATTACACGGTGCTGCGGACCGGAGAGGGGCGGCGCTTGCTCATCCCCAACGAGCTCCTCGCGTCGGAGATGATCCGCAACGACACGATCCTTGATGACCGCGTCCGCCCGGAGGCGTCGGTTTGGCTCCCGCCCGGCGGCGATACCGACGTCGCCGTCTCAAGCCTTGTCGGCATCGACCAGGGGCTGGTCGTGCGCGTCGCCGAGATCACGCCTGACGGCGTGCGGATCACGGTTACTGCGGACCCGGTAATGGCGCCGGACCGCGCTGCTCGAGAGGCAGATCTGCGTGCCGCGGGGCTGAGGGCGCTTCGAGCAGCTGGATTGATGTCGTAGGAGCCGGGTAGCAGCAGTTCGTCGTTCCGCCCGGGGTGTCCAGCATCGGCGTGACTGCTGTGGGTGGCAAGGGGCGATCGCGGTGGTGAGCAAGCACGGGCGCGCCGCGTGCGCCACCCGCGACGTAACCGGTCGGCCCCGAGTGGGCAAGCGGCTCGGTCCGCTCGAATAGCTCTTCGGCGACTCGCTGGCACAGCGAACCGTCGTGAGTGGGTGCCTTCGGACTCATCTCCTTGGTCCGTGCGCCGCACGCTCGGCCTCGAGGCTGCCGGGGAGCTTGCGACGAGAGCGTACGCCGAGCTTGTCGTACACATGCCCGAGATGCGTCTCGACGGTCTTCTGGGTGATGAACAGCGACTCTGCGATGTCGCGATTGGTCTTGCCGGCGGCTGCCAGCTCGGCCACGCGGCGCTCTGACGGTGTCAGGGCGGCGAGTCCGGTGGCGGGCTCGCGTCGCGGTCGCACCCCGACTGCCGCGAGCTCCTCGGCGGCCCGCTCGGCGATCCGGACGGCGCCGATCGTGTTCGCGAGCGCGTACGCCTCCTCGAGCGGGGCCTGCGCGTCCCGGCGACGGCCGGCGGCGCGCAACGCCGCGCCGAGGTCGCAGCAGACCCGTGCGAGCTCGAGCGGCGCTTTCGCCTGCCTGAGCTGGGCCACGGCCCGGTTTAGCCCAGCGATACGTTCCGGCCTCTCCTCGATCAGGGCCGCGGCACGCAGCGCGAAGCCGAGCGCTCGGGGTGCTCCGAACCGCTCCGCTCGCCCGACCGCATCGGCCGCCAGCTCCCGGGCAGCGTTGCGGTCGCCGAGGCGGGCGTGGGCGAGCGAGGCGCCCTCTCGCCAGGGGACGATCGCGGGGTTGTTCCGGCCGAAGCTCGGATCGGGTCGCTCGCAGTCGGCGAAGTGCGTGAGCGCTAGCTCCCACTGCTCGCGGCACAAGCACAGCTCCGCACGCGCGCGTGAGAGCTGCGTGTAGGGCAGCATGTGTCCCGCCCCCTCGAGCGACGGCGCGAACGCGATCGCCTCCAGTTCCTCGAATGCTCTGCCGCGTTCGATGCCGGACAGGACCGCGTAGGCGGCAGCCGCGGGCAGGATCGTCCGGAGACCGCGTGTCTCGTCCCCCAGTTCGAGCGCGGCCGCAGCGTCGGACTCCGCTTCAAGCAATCGTCCCGCGCGGTAGCAGCAGATCGCTCGGATCGAGCAGTTCGTGCCGACTGCGATCGCTGATGAACTCGCCCGCGCGGCGGCAAGCGCGCGCGTGCAGCGCTCATACACGAGGTCGAAGTCCTCCGCCCAGATCAGTGCGGCAGCCGCCACCATCAGCGGCTGTCGTCTCGCCGCATCGTCGTCCCGCCAGCCGCCGGAGATCGCGCGGCGACCGAGTTCGATTACTTCACGCGCGGGCCGCAAGCCCGTCGCCCTATCGAAGGCAGCTGCGGACAGCAGGAGGACGTCGAGCAGATCGACCGGTGGTCCTGTCGGCGGGGAGAGGCTTGCTAGCTCGTCGCTGATGCGCTTGCCCACGGACGGTCCGATGAAGCGGGTGCCGAGAGCTTCCGCGTGAAGGCGGCGCCCCAATTCGCTCGACGGCCGGTCGAGTCGATGGACTGCATCGAGGAGCACGGCCGCCGCCTGATCGACCTTCAACGAGAGCTTCAAGGCGGTGGCCAGCTGGATCGAGAGCTCCGCCCTGCGCACCGGATCGTCGATCGCGTCGACGGCGTCCCGGAGATGTGCGATGCCGTCCGGGTTGCCCGTCCTCGCCTCGGCGGTCCCGAGCTCGGCGAGCAGTTCGGCGTCGTCACCGTTCGCGCCCTCACGCAGCGCGCGCGACAACAAGCTCTCGGCACCGGCGAAGTCACGGGCCGCCGCAGCCGCCCGGGCGGCGTTGCGCAGGCTCTCGGTCACCCACGGATCGCCGCGAGGCTCGGCGTCGAGGAGGTGCACGGCAATCTCCGCGGCAGGTCGCCCGCGGTCGGCCTGCATCCGAGCCGCGCGCAGATGGATGCGCTGGCGCTCGATCGCAGCCATGTCCTCGTAGACCGTCGTGCGAATCACCTGATGGGTGAACCGCACGCCCTCCTGGAGATCGACGATCTCGGCGGAGGCCAGGCCGGCGGCCGCCGTGGCGGCGGAGTGCTCATCCAGCTCGGCGAGCTCACTGAGCTCGTGCAGGCTAAGCCCGTCAGGAACGATGCAGAGCGCTGCCGCCAGGTGGCGCGCAGACTCGGGCAGGCGGCGGAGCCGCAGGAGCATGACGCGCGCGATCCCGCGCGGGCCGATCGCGCGAACCCTCGCAGCTCCCTCCCTCGTGGCGGGCAGCTGCTCCTTCACCGCCTCCCGTAGGAGCTCGCCGAGTAGGAAGGGGTTACCGCCCGTGACCTCGCGACACGCCTTGACGAATGCATCGTCGCTGCCGGGGTCGACCTGCTCTCGGACCAGCTGATCCACCGCACGCAGCGACAACGGCGACGGTCGCATCAGGGCCGCGGACGGCTGGGTCAGCAGGGAGAGCAACGGCGCGGGGGTGTGCTCATCCGGCAGCCTGCTGGTCATGACGAACATGAACGGCAGCTGCTCAAGGCGCCGGCAAGTGAACTCGACGTAGCGCAGCGACGGCACATCGGCCCATTGCGCGTCATCGAGCAGCATCAGCAGCGGCCGCTCCTCGGCGATGTTCACGCACATCCAGTACAGCGAATGCAGGAGCGCGAATTCCTCGGCCGGCCGGGCGCGGGGCTCGGGCTCCTCCCGGAACATCCTGCCCGCCATCTCGGCGGTGCCCCGCAGCCACCTGGCCCGCTCGTCGGCGTCGACCGTGAACAGGAACGACTCGAAGAACTGACGGACGACCCCGTAGGGAAAGTTGCGCTCGAGCTCGGCGCCGGACGCGGTGACGACGCGCATCCCTCCCGCGGCGCCGCGCTCGCGCGCGTGGTCGAGCAGGGTCGTCTTCCCGATGCCCGAGTTTCCCTCGATCACGACGGCGCCGCCGTTCCCCGCACAGGCGCGCTCGACAGCACGCTCTAACGCCTGTAGCTCCAGCTCGCGCTCGAGGAGACCCTCGGCCGGTCCACGCCGATCAACGCTCATCCGCAGGTGATCTCAGGGAACAGTTCAGGGTGCTCCCCTGATGTGCCCATAGTCGCACAGGTTGACGATCCTGTCGTGCCCGAGCCAGACCCGATCGAACTCGACGCGCGCCTGCGCATCTCGGAGGATCACATGGACGGCGAAGTGCGCCTGCCCGACGGAAGGTGGATCACGTTCGACGGCTGGCTCGGCCTGATCGGCGCGGTCGAGGCGGCGCTTCCCCCCGATCCAGTCGCCCGGGACGCCGCCGCGACCGAGTGACGCTGGCGCGGGTCGGCCCGAGCGATCTCGGGGTCATGTTCAGGGAGCGTCCCCGATGTGTTCCGGCGCCGGGGCGTGGACCATGACGGCACTTGTCCCCGCCGATCAAGCCGGCCGGGAGCTGATACGTCGAGTACCGGAGGTTCTCTTGAGATCCAAGCCCACTGCTGCCGGCACGGTCAAGCGCCGTGCACGGTCGCGTCTGTCCGTGATGACCGTCACCACCGCTTGGCGGGTACAACGGTGACCGGCGTGCGGCTTCAGGCGAGCCACGCATCCACACCAGAAACAGGAAGGACCGCATGACACCGTCGAGCACAACGCGCATCAGCATCGCCGCGATCGCGGACAGACTGGCCGCGCTCGCTGCCTGCGCTCTGCTGTGCGCCTCGCTGCTGCCGTGCGCCACCGCGACCGCTCGCGCGAAACACACGCGCAAACCGGTGACAGTGCACTGCGTCCGAGGCGTGTGCGTCACCCATTTCCTGGTGGAGATCAGTGGTTCCGAGGTCACCACGTGGAAGTACCCGTACCAACGGCGCGGCGCCGCCGACTGCTACCACGTCCCGTACGCCAGCGGGCAGGGGGAGCAGACGGTTGACTTCAAGGGCTCCGGACTGGTCGAGGCAACGCACGCTCGGGGAGCGCCGCCGAGCTTCGAGTATCTGCTCCATGGACGGACACGGCCGGGCATCGGCGAAGGCCATGCCGTCGTTCATCGCGTCGCCCACATGATCACCCACATCGACCCCGGTCCGTGCGGCGCCGGGAACGACGTCGGGGACCACGATGCGGCCACAGGATGCGGCCGCCGCGACGAGCACTGGACCTACGAGCTCGATGTCCCACATCCAGATGAGGTCGCGCTGTCGGGGGGCACGGCGCTCGGCAGCCTCGTCCCCGGGTTCGACGGCTGTCCGCTTCTGGCGACCGGGATCTCCAACACGTACGAGCTGTCGGACCTCTACGCAGGCTTCAGCGAGGGCCTGCCCGCCCGGGAGCTGTTCAGTTCCAAGCTCGGAAAGATCATCCTCTTCGGGCGCCGGACCTTCGGGGACAACCCATCAACTCGGCTCGGGACCACCGGCAAGACCGACGTCAAGTGGACGATCACCCTGACCAGGATTCCCCACACGGTCTTCCCGATCGAGTCGGCACCACTGACCTGACCATCCGACCATCCCTGTGATTCCTATGAGCATCCGCCGTTGCACCACCCGCCGCGCTCGCGTGTTCGCCTGCGCATTTGCCCTACTCGGGTCCCTCGCTGTCGCATCTACCGCGAGCGCGAGCCGACTCAGCTACGACCCAGACGGATCGCTCGTGTACACCGCTGCAAGCGGCGAGACGAACAGCGGCATCGTTGATGTCTCCCCGTACACGACAACCTGCTCGCCGGTCGCCCCGCCGTGCATCCACATGACCGACTTCGGCGCGTTTATCGACACGAACTCGCTTCCCGGCGCCTGTGCGGCGGCGAACCAGACCGCCGGCTGGCCACAGTGGGGCGAGGCCGCTTGCCCGATCCCGCCGCGGCTGCGCGTCGACCTCGGTGATATGAACGACAACTGGACCGATTGGGACGGACCCAGCGTGATCGACGCGGGGCCCGGCAACGACAACCCGATCTACGGTGCCGGGGGTGACGACACGATCCACGGTGGGCCCGGCAACGACGTGCTGATCGGTGGAACCGGCAACGACACGATTAACGGCGGGCTCGGGGACGACGCTTTCGAGGGAATCCCCGGCGAGGGCCTGTTCGGCAGCAACCCGCCCAGCCAGGGCACCGACACATACGTGGGTGGTGGCGGCAGCGACGCGGTCCTCTACACCGGGCGTGGCGAGAACCTGTCGCTCAGCCTCGACGGTGTCGCGAACGACGGCGCGCCCGGCGAAAACGACAACATCGCTCCCGACGTCACGACCGTCCTGGGAGGCACCGGCGACGACGTGATCACCGGCAACGGCTATGCCAATGCGCTCTCCGGCGACAGCGGCAACGACGTCATCACGGGCGGCGGCGGCGACGACCGGTTGTTCGGCGGGCCCGGCAGCGATCGCCTCGACAGCGGCTCGGGACAGGACTACCTCGAGGGCGACGACGGCAACGATGTCCTGACCGGCGGCCCGAACGTCGACACGTTCTACGGCGAGGATCCCCTGTGTGCCTCGAACGGATGCACGGGCCGCGACCAGATCCTGGCGCGCGACGGAAACCCGGAATTCGTCGCGTGCGGCCCAGGCATCGACGCCGCACAGGTGGACACCACCGATCAGGTGCGCAACTGGACGGCCACCGACGACCAATGCGAGAACGTCGACGCTGGTGCCCCTACCGGCGGCGGCGGAAGTGGTGGAGCAGGCGGCGGGAAACCGGGTCGGCCGGCCGACGGCGCGTTCAAGGTGCCGGCCATCGTGACTCAGCCGACGGGGAAGATCGTCGTCAAGCTCCTGCTCCCCGGACCGGGCGTCCTGTCGCTCCGCGGCCTCGCGCGCTCGAAAGGACATACGATGACCGTCGGCTGGGTCGCACGCAGGGTCCGCGCCGCCGGCCCGCTCGCGGTCGCCCTCCCGGTGGGCGCCGCAGCACGCCGAGCCTTGCGTACGCACCGCAAGCTCAAGGTCACGATCAAGATCACGTTCTCTCCAAGTGGCGGTGGCCACGCGGTGACCGTGAGCCGCACGGTCGTGCTTCGCGGGCGGTCGTCGGCACGAACTCCGTAGGGTGCGGCCCACATAGATCGCCACAGTGAGCGGCGTCGTCCCGCGGAGCGGCAACGGATGCGCCTGCGATCTCCGCTGACCGCTGCAGCTACCGGTCTCATGCCGGTTACTACGTACTCGGATGGCACTGTAAGGCGCAGCCATGCCCGGACGATTGCGCGGTGGCGACGAAGCGGTGACCGAGCCCCGACCGCATCATCCCGAGGACGCACGATCGGATCCGCCGAGAGTCGAGTCCGGGGCTCTCGCGTTGGACGCGACCCAGACGCGACCCCCGACCGATCCCCGGCTGCGACCACCGAGGCCGCCCGCCACGCAACAAGGGCGCTCATCGTCCTGCTCTGGCGCGCCGGCCTGTGAATCAGCGACGCTCGGCCGCCGGACGGCGCCGCAGATCGGAGCGCTGGAGTGCCGGCGGCAGGTACGCGGATTGATCGGGCGTGCCGACGTCGGTGCCGGGCGGGACGATCTCGTCAATCCGGTCGAGGATGTCGTCGGACAGGGTGACCTCGAGACTCGCGAGCAGGTCATCGAGCTGGTCCATGGTTCGCGGCCCGAGGATCGCGCTCGTCACCCCAGGGTGGGAGACGGCGAAGGCCATCGCGAGGTGCGTCATGGGTAGGCCCGCCTGCTCGGCGAGTGGCACGATCTGCTCGACGGCGTCGAGGCGTGCTTCGTCTCTGAAGCTGGTGAGCATGCTGGCGCGGTGTAGGTCGGTCTCTTGGCCCTTGCGGATCCGCCCGGTCAGCATGCCCTTGGCGAGCGGGCTCCACACGAGCGTGCCCATGCCGTAGCGCTGGGTGACCGGCAGAACTTCGGACTCGATCCCGCGATTGAGGATGGAGTAGGTCGGCTGCTCGGTACGGAACCGCTCGAGACCGCGGCGCTCGGACACCCACTGGGCCTCGACGATGTCAGAAGCGGGCATCGCCGAGTGGCCGATGGCGCGGACCTTGCCGCTGCGGATCAGGTCGGTCAGGGCCGACAGCGTTTCCTCGATGTCGGTGTCCGGATCGGGTCGGTGGATCTGGTAGAGATCGATCCAGTCGGTCTGCAGGCGCCGCAGCGAGTTCTCGACCTCGGCCATGATCCAGCGCCGCGAGTTGCCCCTCTGGTTCGGGTCATCGCCCATCGGCCCATTGACTTTGGTCGCGAGCACGACGTTGTCCCGACGGCCCTTCAGCGCCTTGCCAACGACCACCTCGGAACCACCGTTCGAATAGCGGTCGGCGGTGTCGACGAAGTTAATTCCGGCATCCAGCGCCTTATGGATGATGCGGACGGAGTCGTCGTGGTCGGGATTGCCCACGGCGGGGGCGCCCAACATCATCGTCCCGAGGGCGTAGGGGCTAACGCTGATACCGGTGTGGCCGAGCGCGCGGTACTGCATGGGTGTGCCTTCCGTTGAAGTGGTCGAGCAGGTTCATCGATAAGCTGAGGTAAGTGGAACGTTCTTCCGGAACTATACGGAAAGGCATTCCGGTTAGCAATCGGGACCCAGCCACCGACAGCCAGCGGCGCCCGCGAGCCGATGCGCGACGGAACGCCGAAGCTCTGCTCGACGCCGCCAAGGCGGTGTTCGCCAGCTCCGGCGTCGACGCTCCGGCCAAGCAGATCGCCGACGCCGCCGGGGTCGGCGTCGGCACCCTCTACCGCCACTTCCCACGCCGGTCAGATCTCGTCAAGGCCGTCTTCGAACGCGAGGTCGATGCCTGCGCCGATGCGGCGCCGACGCTGATGGCCGAGAACCCACCAGGCGTGGCCCTCGAAGAATGGCTCTACCGCTTCACCGAGTTCGTCGCCGCCAAGCACGGACTCGCGGACGCGCTGCATTCCGGCGATCCGGCCTTTGACGAGCTGCCCGCATATTTCATGAGCCGCTTCGGACCAGCGCTGGAGAGCCTGCTCGAAGCGGCATCGGCCTCAGGCGACATCCGATCCGCGGTCAGCACCGACGAGCTCCTCTTCGCCGTCGCCCGTCTGTGTCGACCGATCGGAGAGCCGGACATCGACCAGAGCCGGCGGATGGTCGCGATCCTCGTCAACGGACTGCGCTTCGAGGCCGCGGGATCATCCGGCTGACAGAGCCGACCAACCAGCCCTGCATTCGCGGCGGCGCGGGCTGGGCCTCGATCGAATAAGACAAGCCAGCCCTCCGTTCGGGATGGCGTCGGTTGAGTGCGGTAGATGTTCCCGCGGACACACGTAGCTGGTGCAACGTTACGGCCGCGGTCGAGCGGCGACCGCGCGCTCGGGGCCCCTAACGCAGGCCCCGCATCGCCGTCCCCCGCTGGCCGCGCACGAGCATCGATGGTCGCTAGACATCGGCAGGATGCGGTGTGATGATCTTGGCGGACGCAGCCGACCAACTGCGCGATCTATCTAAGGGGACCGGATATGTGGCGACTCGGCCGTTGGCTGACGTGTGTGCTGCTCGTGGCGATGGCGGTGGCCGTGACGGCGCCGTCAGCGCTGGCTTTTACGAAGGCGCACATCTTCTGGGACGACCAGGGTGCGATCGCCGAGGCGAACCTCGACGGCACTGGTCTGAATCAGCGGCTGATCCCGGTCCTCAACTCCGGAGCCGGGCCCCAGGGGTTGGCTGTCGACGGTCAGCACATCTATTGGAGCAATGGCGGAACCGGCTCGATCGGCAGGGCCAATCTCGACGGCGGCGCCGCCAGCCAGGCGATCGTGACCGGCATCGGCTCACCTGAGGGCGTGGCGGTAGACGGCCAGCACATCTATTGGGTCGATTTTGCCGCGGGCTCGATCGTTGAGGCGAACCTGGACGGCAACAACATCGTCCCCGTGATCACGGGCCTCGCCGCACCCAGCGGGATCGCTGTCGACAGCGAGCACATCTACTGGACGTCGGGCTCGGTCAGGATCGGGCGGGCCAATCTCGACGGCAGCAACGTCCAACCGAACTTCATCCCCAATGTCGACGGAGCACTGAATGTGGCGGTCGACGGTCAGCACGTCTACTGGTCCAACCTCAATGCCCAGACGATCGGGAGGGCGAACCTCGACGGCACCGGCTCCACGAACAGCTTTGTGAGCGGCGCGGGCTCGGCGTGGGGGGTGGCTGCCGGCGGCGGGCATATCTATTGGACGACCGCGACGCTCGAGATCCAGCCGACCGTGGGGGAGGCCAATCTCGACGGCACCGGAGCGAACCCGACCTTCATCGCCACGAACCCGATTCCTCGCCAGATCGCGGTCTCAGCGCCCACCTCGCAGGTCGCCCCGGGTACACCGCCGGCGTTTGCCGCCACCCACCAGGCAACGATCAGCGCGCCGCTGACGCTGACTGTCACCGCTGGGGGCAATCTCGCGCTCGAACTTGCCGCGCTCACCTTTGCCGGCGCCGACCCGTCGGACTTCATCATCGGATCTGACGGGTGTCTGGCGCCAGTCGATCCGGGCCAGAGCTGCCAGATCACCGTCAACTTCACACCCCAGGCGCAAGGTGTCCGCGCCGCCACGCTGAAGATCGCCAGCAACGACCCGTCCGGCCCGTTGCTCGTCCCGCTGACGGGCACCGGCACGACCCCGGCCCAAGGTCCCCCCGGACCCGCTGGGCGGCCTGGGGCGACCGGACCGCGCGGGCCCGCCGGACCGGCCGGACAGGTCGTCTGCCGCACCACATTGCTGGCCCGGATCCTGTGCACCCTGGAGTTCGCCCCCGGCAAGTGGCGTGCCTCATCGTCGGTGGTGCACGCGTCCTACCGGATCCGGCACGCGGGTCGCATCGTCGCCACCGGACGCCTGACAATCACACGCGGTCGGATCGCCAGAGTGTCCATCGGCCGGCTGCGGCGCGGCCACTACTCGCTGCTCGTCACGGTCGGCCGCGGCCGCCACCCACAGGTGCTTCTGACGCAGGCGTTCACCGTTCACTGAGCGCCTCGGCGGGCGAGCCCGATCGCGGGTGCCGGCCAATCGCACACAAACTGGCGCCTGGCGCCAGCCGGACGTCGGTGCCGTCAGAGCGGCCGTTTCTTGAACGATTACGCGAGCCCGAGCGGGCGTAGACTTGGTTTCGACCTGCGGACGGAACTCGCACCTGACACGGGCAGCGGATGGTCTCGCCGCCGCTGCGGGTCGTGGCCAGTCGAACGGAACCCCCGCGAGTGCGGCCTATGTGGCGAGACCGAGCTGCGCGCTTGTGGCGAGGACCAGGGCGACCCGAGGCGGGCGCGTGGCACCCGCATTCATGTTTGTGCAGGTCCGTCGAGGAATCGCGAGAGTATGTGTCGGTCTGCGCCAATGTCCGACCGAGGCTGCTTGGCCGATGAGTTTGGCGACCGGTCACTGGTCCTATTGTCGAAAGCTGTTGCGGAGGTGGTGATGGGCAACGTCTTCGTCCATACGATGATGTCGCTCGACGGGTTCATCGCGGGCCGAGACGACGACATGAGCTGGGTCTTACGGCACGCCGGCGACATGCCCGGCGCGGTCGTGGACGAGGTCATCGCCAGGACTGGGGCGGTGCTGGCAGGCCGCCGCGTCTACGAGGTCGGCCGGCGAGTGCAGCGACCGGAGGCGCGCGGGCTGTTCGACGGACGCTGGAGCGGTCCGCACTTCATCCTCACCCACACGCCACCGACCGACGAGACCCACCCGTCCTACATCTTCCTTTCCGGTGATGTCCGGGACGCGGTGGCGACCGCGCTGACGGCTGCTGAGGGCCGCGACGTGCTCGTGCTCGGGGCAACGTTGTTAATCAGTGCCTCGAGGCTGGGCTCGTCGATGAGATCCTCATGCACGTCGTGCCGGAGCTCATTGGGGACGGGGTGCGGTTGTTCGATGCCTCGACGCTTCGTGCTTCGCTCACGACGCTCGACGTGTCGGCATCCGGTCAAGTCGTGAACCTGCGATTGCGAGTTGACAAAGCGGTCGCGTGAGTACGCCCATGCCTGGACAGTCTGGGGGAGTACGAAACAGGCACCATCGCTCTGCGTTCACGGCAGCCCCGCGCATCTGGCCGACGCCTCTGTGAGACGCGCTCCGCGCGGACAGCGGGGAGCGGTAACTACTCGGACTCCACCCGGCAAGTGCCGAACGGGCACCTTGATGAACAAGAAGCTTGAGCCCCAAGTCGCCGCGACGGCCGCAGCTGTTGCCGTCACCGCTACGGAGGACCGACATGTGACTCGAGCCGAGAGGCAGCGACGGACCCTGCGCCTCGCTCCAGGACCCAGGACCGGCCGAATGAGCGCTCGGCACATCAGCCACGAACCCCACAACACCGCAGAGGGCAACTACCCCTACGACTCCTCCGAGCCGGAGCGCACTGCGCAACCATTGATGTCGCGCTGCCCCCATCGAACTGCAGCCCCTCTGCTACCCGTCTAATTCGTAACAGAGCTACCAGATGGCGCTCATGCCTATCAAGTCGAGCGGATTCCACTTGGCCTGCTCTCGAAGTGCCCTCTCGGCCGCCGTAGACGCTTGCCCACCCTGGTGACGGAGCGACGCCGGCGATCGAGGCTCACGTCCCTTCACCGGGGATTGGGACCGGTGAATTTGCGGATTCGAGCGGGAGCGCGGCGGACCATCCTGGCGGTGAGCAATCCGCTCGCAACCGACCAGTAGGGAGAGCCGCAATGAACATCCATTTCAACCACACCGAGCCCGTCGAGGCTCCTGCCGAAACGCTGTTCGACGTGATCACCGATTACGCCAGCTACCCGAGCTTCAACTCGGCGGTGGTCAAGGTGGAGGTCGTCGCGAAGGACGAGACCGGCGCCGAGTTTCTCGCCGACCGGAAGACGAAGATCGGCAAGCAGGTGCGGGCGTTTGATCGCTATCAGCGCAGCGGCGACGCTCGTCGTCGAGCGCACCTACGACGGCAACGAGTCGGCGCGCTCCACCTGGACCGTCCACCGCGTGGACGAGAACCACTGCACGCTCACGATTGATGCCGCGCAGACGATGGGCCCGGTACGCGGGCTGGCGATGAAGCCCGCGCTCAAGCACCTGTTCTACGGCATCAACTTCACGCCGTTCATCGAGGAGGCCGAGCGGCGCGCGAAGCTGGTCACGGCCTGATCACAGCCAAGGAGGCCCCGCCCGCATGCGATGACGGCCTGCGGGCGGGTCCGATTCGGGCCTCAGAGTGGAGACCGAATAGCGTCGGACTGAACGACAGGAAGAGCTGGCGAGCTTCTGCTGAGCGCGCTACGGGGCGGCGACGGTGTCGCGAGGGGCGCCGCTCGACGCTTTCGCGGATGAGCTCTGAGCGGGACGCGATCCCAAGCTTCGTGAACACCTTGCGCAGGTGGTACTCGACCGTTCGCGGGCTCAGGAACAGCTGGGTGGCGATGTGCTTGTTGGAGAGGCCTTCTCCGACCAGCTTGGCGATCTGCAACTCCTGGGGGGTGAGCTGGTCGATGGTGCTCGGATCGCGCTTGCGTGCGGTCTCACCGGTCGCGCGCAACTCGGTGCGAGTGCGCTCGGCCCAGGGTTCGGCGCGACACTGCTCGAAGCCGGCGAGCGCGGAGCGGAGCTGCTCGCGCGCGTCGATCCGACGGCGCTCGCGACGGAGGAACTCGCCGTAGACGAGTTCCGTCCGCGCCCGATCGAACGGCCGGTCCCCCTCGGTGTGCCGGCCCAAGGCCTCCACGAACCAGCGCTCGGCCTCGTGTCCCGCCGAGACCAGTCCGCGGCAGCGGGCGGCGAGCGCGATCAGCCACGTCGGCGCGCCCGGCTGCGCGAACGCGTCGAGCGGCGCGAACGCCAACCGCGCCTCCTGCTCGCGGCCCGACCGGTGGCATGCTTCGACGAGGTCCGGCGTCGAGGTGAGTACGAGCAGCGGGTGGGCGTGCCCGCCGGTGCGGAGCTCGGACAGCCGCATCGCGGCGTCCGCGTGGCGGCCGCCGCCCAAATCGAGCAGCGCAACCCCCCACTCGGCCGCCGTGTTGGCGTTCGCGAGGCCGCTCGCTCGCGCTGCCACGATCGCCTCCGCAGCGTATGCTCGGCAATCGCGTTCGCGCCCTTCGAGCCCCGCCAGCCAGGCCAGCGCCGCGAGATGTGCGGTCGCCGCATTCGACAGCCCGGCTTCGCGGGCGAGGCGCAGCCCCTCGGTCGCCTCCGCCTGGATGCCATAGCGGCCCGCGAGCATCGCCGAGTTGACCACGTTCTCGAGCACGAAGACGAGCGTGTCGACCGCCCGCGAGTCGCGCGCCACGGCGGTGGCATGGCGCAGATGCGCCGCCTCGCTCGCGGCATCGCCGAGCGCGGCGGCTCCAATCGCCGCCCAGCTCAAAAGCCGCGGGTCGTCGAACGCGCCCGCGCGCGCGACCGACCGCTCGAGGAGCGGGATGTCCTCACTCTCTCCCCCGATCAGACGCTCGACCCCGACGACGAGGTCGATCCGCAGCGCCTCCAGCTCGTCTCCGCTCGGAGGAAGCACAGCGAGACGCCCTGAGATCTCAGCGAGCGTGGCGACGTCGCCGATCTTCGCCGCCACCGAGGCGGCGTCGAGCAGCATCGCGCAGGCGATGCGAGGAGCGCTGGCGGCGACCGCATCAGCGCCGCCGACGAGGATTGCGGCCGCATCGAGGAGCGATCCGCACCGGAACTCGACCTCGCCGCGGACGTGATCGAGCTCCGCGCGGACGAGCGGATCGGTCACGATCGGGCGCGCCCGATCGAGCAGCGCCCGCGCGCGCTCGGGCTGTCCCGCGTGCCAGGCCGCACGCGCCGCAGTCACGAGACGGCGCCCTCGCTTCTCCGACTCCGACGTCAGCTCCGCGGCTCGCTCGAGAGCGGTCGCAGCCGCACCGTGCCCACCACGCAGACGAGCTCTGTCCGCCGTCTGCTCCAGCTCGGCGGCGACCCCATCGTTGATCCCAACGGTCGCAGCCGCTCGGTGCCAAGCCCGGCGGTCGGCGTCGCCGGGATCCGCAAGCACGGCGGCCAGGGCTCGATGAGCCTGTTCTCGCTCTGCGAATCCAGCTCCCCTGTACACCGCCGAGCGCATCACCGGGTGGCGGAACGCGACGTGATCGCTTCCGACATCAACCAGCCCTGGCGCCTCGGCGAGCGAGATCGCGTCAAAGTCGAGCCCAAGCTCGGTCGCGGCCCTCGCAACCGTGGCCCGGTCGCCCGCCTCCTCGCACGCGGCGATCAGAAGCACCCTCCGCGTATCGGCCGGCAGACGCTCCACGCGCGCAAGGTACACCTGCTCGACCGAGGTCGGTGGTGGCAGCGTCGCGTCGAGCGGCTCCCGCCCCGACAGCTGCTCCTGCGTGAGGCTCGCCGGAAGCTCGATCAGCCCGAGCGGGTTTCCGCTCGCCGTCGCGAGCACCCATTCCAGAGCCTCGAATCCGACGTCTTGCCCGTACCGGTCGATGATCAGCGCACGAGCCTCATCGTTTCTGAGCGAAGCCAGGCGCAGCTCCGGAAGCCCACGAGCCGCGAACATGCGTCCCGTATCGTCGCGGGCCGCGAACAGGAGCACGAGCTGCTCTGCGTCGAGCCGGCGCGCCACGAACACGAGCGAATCCGCAGACGCCTGATCGAGCCACTGCGCGTCGTCCACGACGCACAGCAGCGGCCGCTCCTCCGCCACCTCTGAGAGCAGCCCCAGCACACCAAGCGAGACCGCGAAACGGTCGTCGATCGGCTCCTGTGAGAGAGCGAACGCGGAACGAAGAGCCGACGCCTGCGCCGTCGGCAAATGGCCGACCCGGTCAAGCACCCTCCGAAGGACCTGGTGAAGCCCCGCGAACGCCAGTTCGGTCTCCGACTCGATCCCGACACCCCGGAGCACGTTGAATCCCTCGGCCCGCTCGAGCGCATGCTCAAGAAGCGTCGACTTCCCGACCCCCGCCTCGCCCCGAACGACGAGCACCCCACTGAGCCCCGAGCGCGCCTGAGCGAGCAGGCGATCGATCGCCGCCAGCTCGGCGGTGCGGCCCACAAGCACGTCTCGATGATACGAGCCCAACTCGATAGCGCGCCACGGCCGGCGCAGCCGGCGGAGACGAGCAGTCGAGGATCAGCAGAAAGGTGCCAGCAGCATGGAAACAAACACAGCACAGAGAACTCGCTGCGTCGGCGGGCTTCGCGATGAGTTCAGCGGGCGACAGATGCGATTGCTGCGGCGGCCACTTGTTGGTGGTCGTAGCTGGTGGCGTTGCCCATCACGATCACGCCGAGCTTGCGCTCGGGGTAGATGCGCATCATGTTGAAGAAGCCGCCGCCGCCGCCGAGGTGCTCGAGGTAGGTCTCGTGTGCTGCTGGCGGTCGGAGTGGCGGCGAAACCAGCCGAGTCCGACGTCGAGCTTGCGTCCGCGGGCGGTGATCGTCTGCATCTGCTCGATGCTTTCGGGGGACAGCAGCTGGATGCCGATTGGCACGGCCGCCGTTGAGGTGGGCGGACATGAAACGAGCGGCGTCGCGGACTGATCCGATCAGCCCGCCGTATGCGGGGCCGTCGACGCAGAACGGATGGAAGGCCAGGAACTGTCCTTGGTTTCCTGCCACGATCGCCGTCGGGGAGGAGCCGCCGGAACAGCGGAGTGAGCGGGTTCAGCCGCGACTGATAGCCGGTCGCGGCGTCGGCTCATCGTGTCGGGACGGTAGGCGAAGTCGGTGCGCGTCATCTCGAGCGGGCGGAGGATGTTCTCGCGCACGTAGTCCTCGTATCGCTGCCCGGCGGCGGCGGTGATGACCTCGCCGAGCGCGATGTAGCCGAGGTTGGTGTAGCTCGCTTTCGATCCGGCCGGGAAGCGGAGCTTGGGGTGGCGGCCGAGCAGCTCGAGCGTGAACTGATGCGGGTCGCGGCCGGGCTCGATCGGCGGGATGCACCCAGCGGACGGGAATCGGGTTGACCAGGCCGGAGCTGTGGTTCAGGAGATGCTTGATCTCGACGGTTGGCCAGCCCTTGCGGGGCGTCGGGAACTCGGGCAGGTAGTCGGTGACGGGGTCGTCGAGGCGCAGGCGTCCCGCTCTCGACGAGCTGCAGCGCGGCGGTGGCGGTGACGATCTTGGTCATCGAGAACCACAGGTAGACGGTGTCGAGCGTGACCGGCCGCTGGTGGGCGATGTCGGCGAGGCCGACCGCGTCCTCGGTGAGGACGCGGTCGCCTTGCACGACGATCAGCGACATGCCGGGCACCTTGCGCTCGGTCAGCCGCCGCAGGACCGCGTCGAGCTCGCTCCGTTTCCTGGCTCGGCGCCATCGTCAGCCTCGCAATCACGTCGGTGCTGATCGAGACGTGCTGGTTGACGCACGCGGCTCGTTCGCCGTCTCGCGCGCATGCCAAGCGCCGCGAGGCCGAGCGGCAGCAACCCAGCGCGAACACGACGCTGCACGGCTACCGCGTACGCGGAGGCTGGGACGACGTCCGACCAGCGACAGGCCGATCGCGCCGGCGCCGATGCAGATCGCGCTCCAGCGGGAGGCGATCCGCGCCTTCCGGAGCCCGACTGAGAGCATCGTCATTCCGACGGCGAAGCCGAGCGGCAGCACTTCGAAGGGGATGATGAACCCGGGCGCGTGGAACAGCCGCCTGAACAGGGCCGCCATCTGCTGCTGGTCGGCTGCGGGTACGGCCATCTGCCAGACGACGAAACCGATCGTGAGCAGCCCGGCGAAGCAGATCGCGCCGAGCCCGGCCAGCCCGCCGCCGAGGAAGCGCGAGCCGCGGCGAGCGGCCACTGAGCACGTGCGTGAGACGGAGAACGACCGGCACCGTCAGCACGACGCCGATGAACAGCAGCAGGTGCGACAGATACCACGCGTCCGGCATGGTGGCTCACGATCGCGACCTGCCGGACGGGGTCGGTCGATCTGTCTGGGTGCAGCACCTCCCCGGCGAGCAGAAACAGCGGCGCGAGCACCATGCACGCGGGCGGCGAGCGCAGAGCGAAGGCGTGCCCATCGGCAGGCCGGCTCGAGCGATGGTGGAGTTGGTGGGGAGCATGGCGGTCCTCCTTGTGAGTGCGGTTGGCGTGATGGGCGCACTCTGCTCGCGAGCGGACCTCGGTCGCTTCTATGAGGTGCCTAGTCGTGCCTAGGACGCGCAACCAGCGCGTCGCCGTCGGCGAGTTCGCTGCGGGCGAGCTCGGCGCGCGAGGAGACGCCGAGCTTGGTGTAGACCTTGTGCAGGTGGTACTCGACGGTCTTGCGGCTGAGGAACAGCCGCGCGGCGATCTCGGGGTTGCTGAGGCCGGCGTCGGCGACCAGCCGGGCGATCTGGAGCTCTTGCGGCGTCAGCTGGTCGATCGTGCTGGGGTCCCGCTTGCGAGCGGTCTCGCCGGACGCCCGCAGCTCGCTGCGGGCTCGCTCCGCCCACGGCTCCGAGGCCAGGCGCTCGAACTCGGCCAGGGCGGTGCGGAGGTGCGGGCGGGCGTCGCTGCGCCGGCCGGCGCGTCGGAGCATCTCGCCGAACGCGAGCTCGGTCCGAGCGCGCTCGAACGGCCGCTCTGGCCGTGGAGTGCGAGCGCCTCCTCGAACTGCGCCTCTGCGTCGGGGCCGGAGGTGAGGAGGGCGTGGCAGCGGGCCGCGAGCGCCAGCGCCCAGTCGCGGCGCGACCTCGGCCGGCCAGGCCTCGAACTCCGCGAGCGCCGTGCGAGCAACGTCGTCGTGTCCGCTGCGCACGGCCGCCTCGACGCGGTCCGGCGCGGAGAAGTGGGAGGCGATCTCGTGATATTCGGCGTCCGGTCTTGGCGAGCTCGCTGAGCTGGGTCAGCGCCTCCTGCGGATGGCCGAGGCCGAGCTCCAAGATCCCGAGCGCCCACTTCGCGGTGACGATCGGAAGCACCAGGTTTCGCGGCACCGACTCGCGCAGCGCTTCGGCGGCGAGCTCGCGGCAGTCCTGCTCGCGTCCCTGCTTGGCGGCGATCAGCGCCATCCGCGCGAGCAGGTGGGCGGCGCTGGTGGCCATCCCGGTCTCGCGTGCCAGGTCGAGCCCCTCGGTCGCGGCGGCGATGGCGGCGGCGAAACGGTCGGCGGTCGATTCGCAGACCGTCAAGAGCTCGAGCGCGTAGGGCACGAGGCCGAGGGCCCCCCGTCGGCGCGCGGTCTCGGCCGCGCGTGTGTACAGGCGGCCGGCGAAGGCGTCGTCACCGACGTAGAGAGCGGCGGCGCCTGCGGCGATCAGGTCCAGCGGCTCGTCGAGAGATTGAGCGACGCTGAGCGCTTCGCGAGCAACCGGGACGCCAGCGGAGGGATTGCCCTCGAGGATCAGGCCGATCCCGGTCAGCAGCCGGTGTCGGAACACATCCAACGGCTCCAGCGGCTTCGATCTTGCTCGCTCTGCGCCCGAGCTGGACCATCCACGCCATCCGGCCGGCATACGAGCCGGCCTCCGCGGCGATCAGCAGCAATCGCAGCGCCTTGCCGCGGGTCGGGTTCGCGCTCGGCCGCGTCGGACAGCAGCTCATAGGCGCGCGTTCGGGTTGCCTTGACGCAGCTCCGCCACGCCGCGTAGTCGGCTCATCTCGCCGAACAGCTCGACGAGGTGGCGTCGAGCCGCTCCGCCGCGTCGACGCAGCGCCAGGGCGTGGTCGGATCTGACCGCTCATGATCGCGGCGTCGCCCGCCGCGACCAGCCTCCGCGCCCGCTCCGCGGCGTCGCTCGTCAGTTCGGCTGAGCACTCGAGCGCCCGTACGGCGGCGGCGTAGCCACCGCGGCGCGCCGCGCGCTCGGCTGTCTCTTCGAGCTCGGCGGCGACGGCCTCGTCGTAGTCAAGGCAGGCGCTCGCGCGGTGCCAGGCGCGCCGATCCGCTTGGTCGGGCGAGTCCAATGCGTCGGCCAGCGCCTGGTGGGCGCGCTGGCGCTGGGTCTCGGTGGCATGCTGATAGATGGCTGATCGCACGAGTGGGTGACGGAAGCGAAGCTCCCCGTCGGACACGGACAGGAGCCCGGCCCGCTCGGCCGTGCCAACCGCGTCCTCGCCGACCTCGAGCGTTCGCCCGGCCGGCGCACCGCCGTGAGCTCACGGCTGTCGTCGCAGGCCGCGAGGAGCAGCAAAGCCTGCACTGGTTCGGGAAGGGTGCGCACGCGGGCCAGAAACGCGCGCTGCAGCTCCTCGGTGAGCGGAAGCCGAGAGAGCCCCGTTTGAGGCGCGGTCGGATCAGGCTCCGTCAGCGCCCGAGGGAGCTCGATCAGAGCCAGCGGGTTACCTGCCGCCTCCGAGATCACCCGGCGACGCAGCTCCGGCGACAGTTCGCGGTCGCCCCGCTCGTCGATCACAGCCCCGGACGCAGCAGCGTCCACGCCGCGGAGCACCACCTCACGCAGCCCGGCGCCGGGGAACGATTGCTCGCCGTCCCTCACCGCAAACAGCAGTGCCGCGTCATCCGCTTGCAAACGCCGCGCTGCGAACACGAGCGCCTCGGCGGACGCCCGATCCAACCATTGCGCGTCGTCGACGATCGCCAGCAGGGGCCGTTCCTCGGCGAGCTCCGCCAGGACACCGAGAACCGCGACCGAAACGAGAAAGCGCTCGGCGGTTCCGCCGTCGATCCCGATCGCGGCTCGCAGAGCGGCGGACTGCGCCTCCGGCAGCCGCTCGATCGCGACCGAGCACCGGGCGCAACAGCTGATGCAAGCCCGCGAACGGCAGCTCGGACTCGGACTCGACCCCCGTCGCCCGCAGAACCAGCATGCCATGCGCCTGTCGGGCGGCATAGTCGAGCAGCGCGGACTTGCCGATTCCGACCTCGCCGCGGATGACCAGGACACCGGCCCTCCCGCCCCGCGCGTCGTCCAACAGCTCATCCAGCAGCGCGAGCTCTTCGCGTCTGCCGTGGAGCATGGCAGCGACAGCCTAACCGGCAGCGGGTTCCGTTGTGAGACGACATGGCGTCGAGCTCGGAACCGAGCCTGGCGTCCGGAATCCGTCTCGCTGGCCGGTTGTGAGGTCGCGCCCCGGGCGCCGCCGGCTCCGGGCTTGGGTGAGCCCGGAGGCGAGGCGGCTGTCTGTCAGGCGGCGATTGGGCACCGGGGCTGGTTGGTGTGGTGGGTCCGGGGTTGCTGGTGTTGGTGCCAGTGTCGGGGTGTTGTCGGTTGATCGTGAGGGCGGCGATGGCTGCGCCGAGGACGGCGAGGAGCGCGGCGACGCTGAGGCCGTGGCTGTAGCCGCTGGCGAATGCGTGGGCTGGGGTCGCGCCGGTCGCGGTCGCGTGGTGCTGGGCGGCGAGGAAGACGGCGCCGATGATCGCGATGCCGAGCGAGCCGCCGGTCTCACGGAACGTGTTGAACACGCCGGACGCGACCCCTGCCTTGTCGATCGGGACGCTGCTGATCGCGACATTGGCGAGCGGGACGGTGAAGGCGCCGCCAAGGCCGCCGAGGATCAGGCCGGGCAGCAGGTCGATCAGGGTGCTGTGCTCGTTGAGGCCGCTGAGCAGGAACAGTCCCAGGCCCATGGTGCCCGAGACCGCCGGTTACCAGCAAGCGGACGGGAATCCGCTCGGCGGCTTTGCCGGTGAGCGGCGCGACGATCAGGAACGTGCCGATCCAGGGCAGCAGGGCGGTGCCGGCGTGGGCGGGCGAGTAGCCCAGGACGTCCTGGAAGAACAGCGACGTGTAGAGGAAGACGCCGAACGTCCCGAGGGTGAAGATCAGGTTGACGAGGTTGGTGCCGGTGAACGTGGTGCTGCGAAACAGTGCGAGGTCGATCATCGGGGCCGGAGAGCGCCGCTCGGCCCAGATGAACGCCCACAGCCCGCTCGCCGCGAGGATGAGCAGAGCGAGGATCGTCGGCGATGTCCAGCCGAGGTCGTTCGCTTTGATCAGTGCGTAGGTCAGGCAGAACAGCGCGCCGGTGGACAGAACGAGCCCGGCGAGGTCAAGGCGCCGGCCGGCGTCGGGGTCGCGTGATTCGGGGATGTAGCGCGCACCGGCGGCGAGGCCGAGCGATGCCGACGGGGACGTTGACGTAGAAGATCCAGCTCCAGTCGATGTGTTGCGCCAGCAGGCCGCCGATGACCGGACCCAGCGCGGCGGCGATCGCGGCGGCACCGCCCCACAGACCGATCGCGGTGCCTCGCTGCTTCTCGTCGGGGAAGGCGTGGCTGATGATCGCCAGCGTCGGCGGGGTCATCAGCGCGGCGCCGGCGCCTTGGAGCACGCGGGCGGCGATCAGGACGCCGGAACTGGGCGCCAGCCCGGCCAGCAGCGACGCGGCGGTGAATCCAGCCAAGGCCGGTAGGAAGGCCTGCCGGCGACCGAATGAGTCGGCGAGCCGGCCGCCGGTGAGCAGCAGAACGGCGAAGGACAAGACATACGCGTTCACGACCCACGCCACGCTCGAGAGGCCGAGGTGCAGGTCGGCCTGGATCGATGGGAGCGCGACGTTGACGACCGTGTTGTCCAGCGTGGTCATGAACACCGCGAACACGACCGCGGACAGCGTCAGCCATCGCCCCCGCCTGTCGAGCGTTGAGAGCGTCGGTGGTCGGTGGGCGGCGCCGGGCTGAGGTCGCCTGGGGTGGCGGTCCGAGCGCGGCCGCCGGGAGGTGATCCAGTTGCGCAGAGCAGACATGCGGAGCTCCTTAGTGCTACGAGTGGTTGCACGTCACTCGTAAATGGCATTGTCTGCCATTTGTCGCTCTATGCCTTTGTACGTTACGCTGCGCGGGTATGGACACGTTGCGTGAGCGCAAGAAGCAGCGCACCCGCGAGCACCTCTCGCGGGTCGCGATGAAGCTGTTCGCCGACCGCGGCCTGCACGCGGTGACGATCGAGGAGATCTGCGAGCGGGCGGAGGTCTCGCCACGCACGTTCTTCCGCTACTTCCCCTCCAAGGAGGACGTCGTCTTCACCAACGACGCCGCCCGGCGCGCGATCGTCCGTGACGCCCTCGCTCGTCAGCTACCCGACGAAACTCTCAGCGCGGCCGCCCGCCGCGCGATCCGGGCACTCATCGCCCACGACCTCCAAGAGGACCGCGACACCGCGCGCCTGCGTGCGAGACTGCTCGCCAACGAGCCCGCCCTCGCACGCCACCTCACCGCACTCACGGCCGACTGGACCCGGCGAACTCAGCGATGTCGTCACACAACGACTCGGCGGCGACCGCCAAGCCCGCGTGGACGCCCGCCTCGCGCTCGGCGCCCTGATCGGCGCACTCAACGCCGCCGGTGAACTGTGGCTCAGCAGCAATCTCAGAGGCGATCCACACGCGCTGATGAACCGCGCCATCGACATCGTCGAACGCGGCCTCGTCCAAACCGTAGATAAGGCCCCCGCCCGCGAGCGCGAGCGGCCGACCCCGCGCGGTCGAGTCGCTCAGTGACCGACGCCTCGGCGCCGTCCGACCGGAATGCCGGGCGAAGTCTAAGCAGGCAACCGACCGGCGCCGACGAGAAGTCCCGCACGCGCAACAAGAGATCACGCAAGCTCGAGCTCAGGGTCCGCTGATCCTTCCCGTGCGAGATGGTCGTAAGCGCGACGTCACCTCCAGCCAGTGGCACAGCCGGAAGCGTCGCGCTCAGCTATCAGCGGTGGACGCTCGGGACGGCCAGATGTGAGCGTGCCTCGTGGCCGATACGAGAGACGGTTTCCTGTCGGGAATGGCGCAGCCGGGGTGACGGCGGTGGGCAGGGCTCCTCGCGGTCGCGTCGAACACGAGCGCGTGCGCCGTGCGGCACGCGTTTGGACAGACCCGATGACGTCGACAGGAGGATCACCATGACCGAGAAGACCGCGAAGCTCGCCAAGCCTGCCAAGAAGCGCGTCAGCGCGCGTCAGTCCACGGCGAAGCGGCGCAGCCCCGATTCCAGCGAGATCGCCCAGCGCGCGTACTTCATCCACATCGACGAGGGTCGCTGCGACGAACTCGGAAACTGGTTGCGCGCGGAGCGCGAATTGACGGCCGCGTAAGGTCCTCTCTCGCGATTGTCTTCGCGAACCCGCCGTCCGCCGCCCTACCAGGCGCCAGGTGGACGCCGGGTTGTTAGGCGCCCGGGAGCCATACGATCAGATCCGCGCACTGACTGCGGCGCGGGACGCGCTCGACGGCCGCGGCTCCCGGGCACCCTCAAGTGGCCTGGTTTTCAACCGGCGGAACTGGCCTAGTTTTCGACCGGCCTTGACATCCACGGCCGCTGGTGTCCCGTGTCTCAAGGCCGGTCGAAAGTTGACCCTTTGGCGCCGAGAAGGTCGATCCTCACTTCGCGCAACAGTGTCTCGGATTGGCGGTGGCGCGGCTATGCGCTGGGAGCTGGTGGGCGAAGGCGTCCGCACCCGGAGCGGAGTTCCCCAGCGTGATGTGCAGCAACTCTGCGGCGAACTCCGGATTCACATTCGGGAGTGTCTGCCGAACGACCCGGGAGTGAAGCCACGTGAGGAGATGGACGCTGTGACCGCCCCCAGTCGTACCGTTACCAGTTTCAGGTCGGCGACCGCCGCCAGGTTCGCCATTGCCTTCGGCGTGCTCGTGATCTGCCTCGTTCTTGAGGCCGTCCTCGGAAGCTCGCACGCCTCCTCTGCGTCGCTGTTCGCGGTCGCTGTCGCCGGGATCGTCCTCGGTGGCGGCGTCGCGCTCGTCACGGCGCGTCGCATGCACCGGGCGATTGCGCACAACATTGAGCGTCAGAACGCGATCCGGAAAGCGTTCGAGGAGAACCTCAAGCACGGGATCCGAGCGCTCGCAAACGGCGACCTGACGGTCCACCTAGAAGCAAAGACCAAGGCGATCGAGCCCGACCAGCGCAGCGACGACCTGGGCGAGCTCTCCCGCGCCACCGAGACGATGCGCGCGCTGTTCCTCGAGTGCTACGTCGACTACAACCAGGCGTGCGAGACGCTGCGCGACCTCGTCGGGCGGGTGGCGAGCACCGCGCGGTCGGTCGGCGAGAGCTCGGGTCAGATGGCATCCACTTCGGACGAGACCGGCCGGGCAACGGCGGAGATCGCGCAGGCGATCGAGCACGTCGCCCAGGGCGCCGAGCGTCAGGTGAACATCATCGACACCGCACGCAGGGCGGCTGAGGAGGTCGCCGCCGCGGTTACCGAGAGCGCGAAGCAGGCCGAGCAGACCGCCGAGGTCGCCGGTCAGGCGCGCGAGACCGCCCGGCAGGGCGCCGTCGCGGCCGAGCAGGCCGACGTGGCGATGCGCTCCGTGCGCGATTCCAGCGACGCGGTGAGCGCCGCAATCAATGAGCTGGCGGCGAAGTCAGAGCAGATCGGTCAGATCATGAAGACGATCACCGCGATCGCCGAGCAGACCAACCTGCTCGCATTGAACGCCGCGATCGAGGCCGCCCGCGCCGGCGAGCAGGGCCGCGGGTTCGCGGTCGTCGCCGAGGAGGTCCGCAAGCTCGCCGAGGAGTCCCAGCACGCCGCGCAGGAGATCTCCGGGCTGATCGGCGCGATCCAGAACGACACTGGGGCTGCGGTCGACGTCGTCGAGGACGGCGCCCGCAAGACCGCCGAAGGAGCCACGGTCGTCGAGCAAGCACGCAGCGCGTTCGAATCGATCGGCCAAGCGGTCGAGGACATGAACACGCGGGTCGAGCAGATCGCCGCCGCCACCCAGCAGATCACCGCCGCCACCACGACCATGCACGAGAGCATCACCGAAGCCGCCGCCGTGGCCGAGGAATCCTCCGCATCGACCGAGCAGGTGTCCGCGTCCACCGAGGAGACGAGCGCGTCGACCCAGGAGGTCGCCGCCAGCGCCGCCGAGATGGCCGGCAGCGCCGACGCGCTAACGGCGCTGGTAGGCAACTTCCAGCTCGAGATCGGCAGCAGCGATGGCTCGCAGGGAGATGTGTTCGCGGCTGCGCTCGAGGCGCACGAGGCGTGGAACGCTAAGCTGCGCACGGCGATCAAGACGGGCGATTGCCCGACGCCGGTCGAGCAGGCACGGCGCGATGACAGCTGCACATTCGGCAA
This sequence comes from uncultured Solirubrobacterales bacterium, assembly GCA_963813265.1. Lineage (GTDB taxonomy): Bacteria > Actinomycetota > Thermoleophilia > Solirubrobacterales > Solirubrobacteraceae > Palsa-465. The sequence goes on from CAWEYQ010000013.1 coordinate 27,857, forward strand.
GTGGCTGCACGCCGACGAGGCGTTCAAGGCCGCACAGCCCGATCGCTGGCAGAACCTCCACGACCTCCACGAACGGTTCCACCGCCACGCGGCAGACGTGCTGGCATGTGCGCTGTCCGGACGCAAGGAAGAGGCGGAACGGCTGGCGAGGGCGCCGGAGTTCGCCGAGATCAAGAAGAACCTGAGCCAAGCGCTCGCGCCGACCACCGCCTGATCGCTCCACGCCCGGCCGTCCTGAGCCCGCCCGGTGGTGACCGCCGCGAGACACCCTGCTCACCGGTGGAGCTCAGCGTTGTACATCTCCGAATCGATCGCCGCCAGCTCGCTTCGCCGCGTACATCGCGGCGTCGGCCTGCTCCAGCAGCTCGTCAGGATCGGCCGACGCATCGGACGTGACGGTCGCGCCGAGGCTGACGGATATTTGTCGGCTCACGATGACCTTCGATGAGAGGCGCGCGGATCGCATGCAGGACCCGGTCGCCGATCAGACGGAGGTCGTCATCGTGCGGCAGCGCCGTGCACAAGAGGACGAACTCATCCCCGCCGTAGCGGACGGCCGTGTCGAAGCGGCGCGCGACACGCGTAAGCCGTTTGCCGACATCGACGAGCACTTGGTCGCCCGCGTGGTGGCCGAGAGTGTCGTTGATGCTCTTGAACGCGTCGATGTCGAGGAACAGCAGCCCAACCCGACCTGGCCTGCGCTCGAGGGCGAGAAGCGCCTGAGTGAGACGGTCGATCAGCGCCACCCTGTTCGCCAGCCCGGTCACCGAGTCGTGCATCTGCGCGGTCACGTCACGGGCGATCCCGAACGTGCCGATGATCCGCCCGTGCTCATCGAGCAGAGGCAGCTTGGTCGTCGAGACCCAAACGTCGGGATGGTCGTTGAACGTCTCTCGCTCGACCCTTGAGATCATCGGCTCTCCGGTCTGAATGATGCGCTGCTCATCCTCGAGCGCGGCGATGGCGTGGGGCTCGCTGAAGATGTCGAAGTCCGTTTTGCCGATCACCTCCTCGAGCGAACGTCCGTGCCCCTCAGCCGCGAGCCATCCCGCACTCACCAGGACAAAGCGGCCCTCCAGGTCCTTGAAGAAGACTCGCTCGTCGCGTGCGCCGAGCAGGTTTCGGATGCAGATACGCTCGATCTCCTCTCGCGAGGAGAGCTCTTCTGGCCAGCCAGGTTGGACGTCCGACACAGTCAGCCCCAAGGCACGCACAAAGCCAAGCTAAAAGCTTCTCAAAGCTAACTATCGGACGTGAGGAAGTAGATGTGAGCAGCAAGAACCACGAGTCTCGCTTCGTGGAAGCTACTGATCGCGTATCGCGCCGGAGCTCGCGTTCCCCGCTTGGGAAGATCGGATCGTCCAAAGACGCGCTCCCGTACGTCATCGTCCCGCTCATCCACCGTCCGCAGACGGCCGCCAAGACAACAACGCTGGCCCACGAAGTCGATGGCCAGCACGACATCAGTCACCCAGGACTGCACGGCGTCGACACGACAGTCTACGGTCGCGGTCTGGCCGATCGCCCCGCGTATCGCAGGTTGCCTCTCGGTGTACTAGTTGACGACCCGAACATACGTTCCGAAAAGAGGTAAGAAATGGCTGAGGCTGAGGTTGCACCGAAGCCGCGCACGGAGGCGAAGCCGCCGCCGAGCGGTCTGCCGGGAGGTCCAGCTGACCACCTGTCAAATGTCGTCGCGCGGACGACCGACACGTCGGTCGAGCTGCTGAAGTCGCTCGAGACCGGAGAGCTCGCCGCGATCGACGCGGTGGGCAAGTTCGTGATCTCCATCGAGGACGGCCTGACCGAGCAGGTCAACAGCACTTCTGCTGTGGCGAAGACATTCGTGATCGCCATCGAGGGGAGCCTGAGCGAGCAGGTCACCCGCACGTCCGGTGTGGTGAACAAGCTCGTGATCGCGATCCCGGACGCCCTGACCGAGCAGGTCACCAGCACCTCAGGTGTGGTGAAGAAGCTCGTGATCGCGGCCCCCGACGCACTGACCGAGCAGGTCACCAGCACCTCCGCTATGGCGAAGAAGCTCGTGATCGCCATCGAGGACGCGGTGACCGACGAAATCACAGGGACGGCCACGGTCGCGAGGAAGATCACGGTCTCCGGCTTCGAGATGGCCGACCGGTTCGTTCGCCTGGAGCACGACGCACTCCGCGGTCTCATCCAGGGAGCCGCCCGGCCGCTGGTGGTCCAGAATGGCGCCAAGCACCGGGCCGCCCTGTAGCCCGACCTTCGCGATCGCCAGGTACGCCGACCCGGCGGGTCGGCGGGGCGGGCATGTCGCCGACCCGTAAACCGGCGCGAATGGGCACGTCCGTCAACCTGGCAGGCGTGCTCCGCGCCGCATGAGCCTTCCGGCCGGGCGGGCTACGATCTACCGGTGATCGCGCGGGGCAACGAGGCGTCCCTTCCGCGCGAGGTCGCTCCGGCCAACACCCTCGGGTTGGTCTACGAAGGAAGGCTGCACGGCCGCGCTGGCGTGCCAGCCCATCAGCTCCTCGGTGGCCCTGGTGTTGAGCAGCACCTTGTGTCCGGGGGCAGCGGCGTGGAGCAGGGCGAACCAGTACTCGGCCGGTGATCGCCAGCTCGCGCAACTCGAGGAGGTCGCTCACGGCAATGAACGTGTCGCCCATCCAATCCGCCGCGACGGGCGCCCGAACCGCCTCGACGGTTTGGAAGCCGCCGATCCGAACCGCTGCTGCCGACATCGCCCCGCGATGCGCGCACAAGAACGCGAGCGCTTCCACGAAGCATTGCGTGACCCCGTAGAGGTTCGCTGGAGCGACCGGATCGTCCACACCGACCGGCCGGGTGGGGCGGGCATACACCGCGGGAGCGGATGAAGCGACGATCAGCCGCCGGCTGCCGGCTCGCGGCGCGGCCGCGGCGACGCGGTAGGACGCCTGGATGTTGTCCGCCAGCAGGGGCTCCCAGGGAGGCGTCCTGGCGGGCCTCGCCGGCGAGGTGCACGACCACCTCGTCTCGTCATGCTCGTGAGGCCGGCTCGAGATTGCCGCCCCGCAGTGAAGCGCCAGGGAGGCGGAGACGTCCGAGCCCGTGAGCCGGGTGAGCGCACCGGTGGCGTTCGGTGCGGTGTTCCGCCCGGCGCATCGATGGTCCTGAACACACCGCCACATCTGCTCTAGGCACTCAGGTGGCCGTGCGGGGCAATATCGCGATGCCTCTCGGTTGGTTCCCTGTGGGGATTGTCGCCGGGGATGTGGGTGTCAGTACTCCGCGTGTCGTGACGCTGTACTCGGAGATTGTGTTGCTCTGCTGGTTTGTGGCGTAGGCGTTCTTCCCGTCTGGACTGATGGCCAAGGCGAATGGGAGCGTGCCAGCGGGGACGCTTGCGGGCGACTTGGGCGTGAGTGTTCCGTTTGAGGTCACGTCGAATTCGTCGATGACAGGTGCCAGAAAGCCGGTTACATAGACGCTCCTGCCGTCGAGGCCGACCACGACGCCGACGACGTAAGGCGGACCGATGCTCGGCGGGGACTTGGGAGTGAGTACGCCTCCGGATCCCACGTCGAATTGCGACACTCCGTTGATGCCCGCAGCGTAGACACTCTTTCCGTCAGGACTGATCGCGACCTGTATAGCGGGCCCGTCCAAGGCGATCGTCGCTGGCGACTTCGCGCTCAGGACTCCGTTTGCCGCAACGCTGTACTCGAAGATCGTGTCGCTTCCGAAATCTGTGGCGTAGACGCTGATTCCGTCGGGACTGACGACGATTCCGCGTGGATCGCTGCCGGCGGCGATGCTCGTGGGCGCCTTGGGAGTGAGCCGCCCGCCGGGCCCGATGTCGTACTCCAGGACCGCGTTGTGAGCCGTGGCGTAGAGGCTCGTTCCATCTGGCGCGATCGCGACGCCAACTGGGTTGGTGCCGGCCGGCACAGTCGCCAGGGACTTCGGCCGCTGATCCGGACGTTTGTCGCTATTGCCTCCTCTCTTGCCCCGACTGCAGCCGGTCCCGCCAGCGCACACATCCACGCCGCCACGCAGACAAGACCACGCCGGGACAGACTCCCGCACATCAGGCGGAGGAACGTCACCGCCTCAATGTCCGCCACAGGCGCGCCTCGGGCATCCGAAATGTCCCGCCAACGTTCTGCCCTGAACCACGAAGTCGACCGAACACTAACCGCGCCCCCGACCCGGCAGCGATCTGCCGACCCGCCCAGCACGCCGCGAGCCACACCCGCGGCGAACTTCGAAGTAGCTCGAAGTAGCGTCCTCACCGATAACGCCAGCCTGGCTATGCGGCAACGGGAACAATGTCTGCCGCGGTGCATGCTCCAAACCCCGGCACGCGCCGGGCAGACGGCCGCGTGCGCCAAGCAGCAGTGAGCGGAGGCGATGCCCGCCGCTGGTAGCGCCCAGAACGAGCGGCGAGTCGGCGAGGCAACAGACCCGAGTTTCGCCCAAACTCAGATCTAATAAGGGCGCTGGGACCTGGACTAAGTCGATCATGCGCTCCCGCGCCGACAGCACGCTCCCCCGCCATCCACTTGTCGCCGTTGCGCTCGTAGAGATCCGCGGGTACGAGATGTTCAAAGCACTCGTCAGCTGATTTCGACGCCAGGCGTGATCGCGACGCCCTAGAGGCGACGTAGCTGCTTGGGCGACACAGCAGGTCCTATTCCAGCTCGGCCGCGTCGAGGGGGCCCGGGACGAGTCGCGGCGGGCGGTGACGATGACGCGCAACGAGTGCGGGCGGGCTCTCCTCTTGCGCCGGGGGGGAGATGCCTGACAGAGTGAAGCGATGCTGACTCAGGTGGCCGACGGCGTCTGGGTCCGGCAGAGCGAGTGGGTCTGGACGAATGCCGTCGTGGTGCGCGGGGAGGATGGGTTGATCCTGGTCGATCCCGGCATCGATGGTTCCGAGCTGGACCAGCTCGCCGATGACCTGGACCGGCTCGGCATTCCGGTGGTCGCCGGGTTCTCCACCCATCCCCACTGGGACCACCTGCTCTGGCACTCCCGGTTCGGCGACGTGCCGCGCTACGCCAGCCGTGCCGGCGCCCACGCTGCCAGTGAAGCCCGAGAGCGGGCGCAGGCGATGGCGGCGGAGAGCGCATCGGGCATCCCTCTCGAGCTGATCGCGCTCGTCACCCCGCTGCCCGCGAACGGCGGACCCGTGCCGGGCGAGATCATCGAGCATCAGGCGCACGCCATCGGCCACGCCGCGATCCTCCTCGCGGACCGTGGCGTCCTGCTCGCCGGCGACATGCTCTCCGATGTCCTGATCCCGCTCTTCGACCCTCGCCAACACGATCAGCTGGGCGCCTACGAGACGGCACTCGACCGGCTGGGAGAAGCCGCCAGGCACGTCGATGTCGTAGTCCCCGGCCACGGCGCCGTTGCCGAGGGTCCCGAGGTCGCGGCCCGCTTCGCCGCCGATCGTGCCTACATCGACGCGCTACGGCGAGGCGAGGAACCGGTCGACGAGCGTCTGGCGGCTGCGGACTGGCTGTCCGGCCCACACCAGTCGAACGTGAAGAAGGCCCGAGGGCGGTAGGGATCTTCTGATGGCTCGGACGTCGAGCGAGGCTATCGCCGCGTAGATCAGCTTGGCCATTTCCACCGCGGTCAGTCCTTACGGTGCAGCCACGGCTGCACATGCTGAGACCGCGTTGATCACGGCATCGCAGGCGCACGAGTACAGGCCGATTCGCTCATCCCGCGCTGCGCATGTCGCCAAGAGCACGAGGCAGCGGTCTGCCGTGAGCCAGTTCCGCATCCACGAAAGCGGAGCAGCCGGCTCGGCAGACCCGGAGCGGCGACGAAGGAGGAGTGCCGGCTCGGTCGCACGCGAGCCGCGTGAGCGTCACAACGGAACGGAGACTCCAGTAGTGAAGCCGCGGCCCGGAGATCGGCTACGGTCGTCCGATGCCCGTTGACTTCGACCAGCCAAGTTGGGAGGCGGCCAAATACCCTGGTCGCCACGTCGCTCCCGTGGGCGCTCAGGCCGGGGCCCGAGAGCTCGCTGCCAATGTCTACGAGCTCGACCCGGGCGCCGTCGGCTCGCCGTTGCACGTCCACCACGCCAACGAGGAGCTACTGCTCGTCCTCGCCGGGACCCTCTCGCTGCGCGGTCCGGACGGGACGCAGTTCCTGTCGGCTGGCGCGGTGGTCGCGTTCCCGCGAGGCCAGGCAGGTGCCCATAGCTTGGTCAACCGCTCCGACGCGCCTGTTCGCTACATCGTGGTCTCCACGACCAACCGCCCCGACATCGTCGAGTATCCCGACACAGGCGCGACGCTCGTCGTGCTCGCCGAGCAGCGCCTGGCCTATCCGCACGGTGCCGACGCGCACCAACAGCCCGTCATCGCCGAAGCGATGCGGGCGGCGGCCGACCGAGACGCCTGACGTGGCCGAGGGTGCAGCAACCGCGCTGCCGGGCAGAGCATGGAGAACCTCCTCGGTGACCCAGGGTCTGCTGCCTAGCAGAACACCGGTGCCGTAGACCCGCCTTCACGAAGATCCAGCAGCCCTGCGTCTCTGACGGACCCGTCCAAACGTCGCCATTGCGATGGCGCGTCGTGCGCCACGCCCGAGTCAAAGCGATCGCGCCGGCCCTGGTGGCCCGACACACAGGCCGGGCGATTCCGAGCGCGCGTCGCGGAACCCGTTGCGACTCGTTCGGGCTGAGAGTGGCCACGCTGCCGTGGGCGGGCCGCGTGACTCAGGTTGTCCGACCGCAGTCACGGATGCGAGCCACGACGAGGCCGAGATCGTGGCCGGACAGCACCAACGGAGGGCGTCTCGTCGGTGCGGGCGAGATGGCGGCAGTGCTGGCGCCGGGCCGCTGGCAAGCCCCGCGGAGCATTGCTCCAGCTGCGCAGGTTCGGGCGCACGCTGAGGGACGCGCTGACTGCCGGATCGCCAGCGATGAGCGAAAGAGGTGTAGGACACGTGGCGCCGTGACCTCCGCACCCACCGACGGGACGCACCGACCGGCGTTGACGTCCTCGAGATGACCGAACGACGAGATGCGTCGAGATTCGACCGCACAACGGCGCCCGCGACCAGACGTTCGAGTTCGTTGCCAGGCGGAAGACCGTATCGACAGCTGCGAGAACGGCCCAACAGCTCGCGCTGCTGCTCCGGGAGGTCCCCGAGATCGTTGAGGCTGACCTCAACCCCGTCCGCTGCAGCACGGAGAGCAGCCTCGTTCTCAACGCGCGCTTGCGAATCGAGCGCCGGCGCCCGACCAAGCGCGTGAAGACGTGGTGACGGGCTTCGTTTTCTCACACGAGCAGGCCGCCTCCACGCCCGCCGCCGTGAACGAGATCCTGCAACCGAGCCGCGTACGATCCGAAGCCTGCGCGAACGCTGGCCCTGCCCGAGGCGCGGCGCCCCCACCATCGAACGAACCACAGGTGAGCTGATGCCGAGTCCCGTAACGATCCTGTTGGTCGAGGACAACCCAGATGACGAGTCGCTGACGGAGCGTGCGCTGCGGATGGGCACGACCGCCAACATCGAGTTCGCCCATGACGGTCAGGAGGCACTCGATTACCTGTTCAACGACGCCAACACCATGCCGCGGCTGGTGCTGCTGGACCTCAACCTCCCGGAACTTGACGGGCTCAAGGTGCTCCAGCGGATCCGCGAAGACGAGCGCACATGCCTGACGCCGGTGGTCGTCCTGACGGGCTTCAGTGCGCCGATTGATGTCATCGCGGCGTATCGATACGGGGCCAACGGCTACGTCCGCAAGCCAGTCGACTTCGACCAGTTCGCCGAAGTGATCCAACAGCTTGGCTTGTACTGGCTCGTGGTCAACGAGCCACCTCCACATGCCCGCGACCAGTAACCCGCGAGAGTTCCAGGCACACTCCGGGGGCCGGCTCGGTGCGCTTCCGAGGAGGGAATGTCAGCGCTGAGCGAGTGTCGAGAGGGCGCTCGACTGCGTAGTTTCCACGCACGACGATCGCGTAGTTTCGGCCAGGATTGTCGCAGTTCCCGAGCATGTTCCCTGGCAATAGTGACGCTAGTTTGTCGAGGTTCCCGCTAATGCGTATGGATCCGATCACAGCCGAGTACAACTGCGGGCGCGATCTACTGGAGCGCTTTGTGGCGGGAGTCTGGGCCGGAGCCTCTGAGCTGTCTGACAATCGCCCGGTGGCAACCCGTCCGGGGAGGCAGACGCGTATCTGCTTGTCGGTCGGTCGCCGGAACTCGGGCTTCAGGCTGCCGGACTCCTGTCGACGCGGAGGTGGGTTCGTGGTGAGCGGTCACGATGGTGGCAGCATCGGGTTGGGCGAGCGCGGAGCAGAGCGGGCTGCTCGCGTATACGCGACGCTATCGACGGCGTACGAGGCGATCGTGCGGATCAGGCAGCAGTTGCCGCTGTTCGAGCAGGTCTGCAGGGTGCTGGTCGAACAGGGGCGGCTGCGGATGGCGTGGGTCGGTGAGATCGGCGATCACGGGTGGATCGTTCCCGTTGCCCACGCCGGGGTCGCGCAGGGGTATCTCGAGGCTCTGCGGATCTCGGTGCGCGATCTTCCGGAGGGTCGTGGGCCGACCGGCACCGCTGCGCGGGAACGCCACCACGTGTTCGTTGCGGACATCGCGACGGAGGAGCGGATGCTCCCGTGGCGCGCGGCTGCGCTCGCTCGGGGGTATCGATCTTTGGCCGCGTTCCCGCTGGTGGTCGACGATCGCTGCGTGGCGGTGCTGACGGCTTACGCTTCCGAGCCAGGTTTCTTCGACGCCCAAGAGGTTGAGTTATTTGACCGCATGGCGGCCGACCTGTCGTTCGCGTTGGAAGCGATGCAGGTTGAGGAGCGACGCCGGACGCTCGAGGCGGACCTTCGCTCCAGCGAGGAGCGGTTTCGGGTAGCGGCCGAGTCGATGCTCGACGCGTTTCTCATCGTCTCAACGGTTCGGGCTGATGACGGTGAGATCACCGATTTTCGCTATCGGTATGTCAACGACGCGTACTGCCGGCTTGTGGGTTTCGATCGCGCGCGACTGCTCGGCCGTCGAGTCGGGGAGGTGTTCCCACAGTTCCTGGGCAGTGAGCGGTTCGGCCTCTATCGGAGCGTGGCTTTGACCGGCGAGCCATCCCGGACCGACGAGATGCAGCTTCCGCCGACGTGGAAGGGCACGGCGCTCGACTCCCGGGTGCTTGAGACCGTGATCGCCTCAATGGGTGACGGCCTCGTAGTGTTGGCGCGTGACGTCACTGAGCGCAAGCGGGCCGAGGCAGAACTCGCACGTGTCACGAGCCTGCTCGACCGCACGCAGCAGATCAGCAAGACCGGCGGCTGGGAATATGACATCGCCACCGGCAGCCTCAGCTGGACAGACGAGGTGTACCGCATCTACGGGATCGAGCGGACATCCGATCCCACCGAGGTCGCGGCGATCGCGGCCTACGACCGGGCGAGCGCGCCGATCATCAGCGCAGCTTTCGAGCGCCTCGTCGCCGAGGGCGAGCCGTACGATCTTGACCTCGGTCTGATCCGCGCCGATGGGCAACGGATCTGGGTGCGAACAATCGGCCGGCCGACGATCGAGGGTGGCCGCGTGATCGGCGTCGGCGGCCTGATCACCGACATCACCGAGCACAAGGAGGCCGAGCAGGAGTTGCAGCTCCGCGCCGAGCTGCTGGATCTGGCGCACGACGCAGTGATCGTGCGTGATCCCGCCGAGAGTCGGGTGACCTTCTGGAACCGCGAGGCGGAGACGATCTACGGCTACAGCCGTGCGGACGCAGTCGGCCGGATCACGCACGAGCTGCTGGCGACGGTGTTCCCCGAGCCCAAGGAGTCGGTCGACGAAGCGTTCGCCCAGCACGGATGGTGGGAGGGCGAGTTGCGCCACACGCGCGAGGACGGCGAGGTGATCATCGTCTCGAGCCGCCAGGCGCTGGCGCGCGACGCCGATGGGCAGCCGCTGGCGATCATCGAGCTGAACTCCGATATCACCGAGCACAAGCGGTCTGAGGCGGAACTGGCGTACATGAGCGGCCTGCTGGAGCGGACCCAGGTGATCAGCAAGACCGGCGGCTGGGAATACGACCTCGCCACTCGCAGGCTCACGCGGACGGGGCAGATCTATCGGATCTTGGGCGACGAGCCGACGGACATGATCGAGCTGGACGAGGCGATCGCAGGCTACGGCCCCGAGAACGCGCCGATCATCAGCGCAGCGTTCCAGCGCTTGGTAACTGAGGGCGAGCCGTACGATCTCGAGCTCCGCGTGATTCGCGACGATGGCGAGCGGATCTGGGTTCGCGCGACCGGCCAGCCGGTGCTCGAGAACGGGCGCATCGTCCGCGTCGGCGGCATCGTAGCCGACGTCACCGACCGCCGACGGGCGGAGGAGGAGATCACGACGCTCAATGCAGAACTCGAGCAGCGCGTCGCCACCCGCACGGCTGAGCTGGAGCGGGCGAACAGGGAGCTTGAGACGTTCGCGTACTCGGTCTCGCACGACCTCCGGGCGCCGCTACGAGCGGTGAACGGCTTCAGTCAGTTGCTGCGCGATGAGTGCGGCGAGAACGTGGGCGAGCAGGGCCGGCACTACCTCGAGAGGGTCCGCGCGGGCGCGGTGCGGATGGGCGAGCTGATCGACGCGGTGCTAGCGCTGTCACGCCTGTCGCGCCGGCCAATGATGCGCGTACAGGTCGATCTGAGCGCATTGGCGAGCGAGATCATCGCCGAGCTGCAGAGCGCCGACCCTGATCGCGCCGTTGAGATCGAGATCGAGGGCGGGCTGCTCGCCGAGGCAGATCTCGCGCTCGTGCGCAGCGTGTTGCAGAACCTGCTCGCCAACGCGTACAAGTTCACCTCCCACACACCCCGCGCCAGCGTTCGGTTCGGGGCCGTCGAGGACGGAGGCGTGTCGGTGTACTTCGTCGCCGACAATGGCGCCGGGTTTGACATGGCGTACGCCAAAGGGCTCTTCCTCCCGTTCCACCGCCTCCATCGGGACAGTGACTTCCCGGGCGAAGGGATCGGCTTGGCGACGGTCGTGCGAGCCGTTCACCGCCACGGCGGGGTAATCTGGGCATACGGCGCCGTGAACCAGGGCGCTACGTTCTACTTCAGTCTGAACCCGGGCGCGCAGCCGCCGGCGGACGCTGCACGGGGCGAGGACGCAATCCCCGTCGGGCGGCCAAGCGCTCCAGAGGACGGCCAATGAGTGACGACCACACGCGACCAGTCCTCCTGGTCGAGGACAACCCCGACGACGCGGAACTGACGATCCGCGGCCTGAAGCGCGCGAACCTGCAAAACCAGGTCGACGTTGCGCGCGACGGTCAAGAGGCCCTCGACTACCTGTTCGGAACCGGCGAACAAGCCCCCAAACGGGTCCCCTGCGTCGTGCTGCTCGACCTCAAACTACCGCGGCTCAACGGTCTCGATGTGCTCAAGCGGATCCGCACCGAGGAGCGAACCCGCCCCGTGCCCGTGGTGATCCTGACGAGCTCGAGCGAAGACGGTGACGTGGTCAACGGGTACCATCTCGGGGCCAACGGCTACGTCTGCAAACCGATCCAGTTGGACGAATTCACCGCCGCGATCGAACACCTAGGCCGTTACTGGCTGACCATCAACCGGTCCCCCCAGTTCGCGGACGACGACACCCTCGCCGGCAACGCCAAAGCTCAGCGCTCACCGGCACCGGGCCAGACATCAGCAGATCCGAACGTCGTGGCCGACCAAACCCAGCATCGGCTCGAGCCGTGAGTGCTGTCAATTGCCCCGCCACGCTGAATACATGAGCGAGACGACGTACTGGAGCCACGCCCACGGCACGTCCACGGGATGACGGGGGATCGTCCGGAGTGAGGATGCTGCCGGTCTGCGCGTAGAGCCCCGGCGTTTCGGTATGGGCGCACGCGGTCGACCACGGCCTGCGCAACGCGTTCCTCGCCAAGCGCGGACTGATCTCGGTGGTCGGCGTGCATCACCGCAAGCACCAGCCCGTCGTCGCCCCTGTCTCGCCACAGTTGGCGCTATGGGGATAGATCGAGGTCGCTAACCGGCCGGCGGCGGGGTTCGCAACCCGCTGTCCCGGAGAGCCGTGTGCGAACAGCGTACGTACGCCTCTGTGGGAGCCGGGGCGGGCAACCGCCCCGGCTACCCGAGTGCGCCCAGCATGACCAGCAGCTCGGGGGTGCAAGTCCCCTGTGGAGGTTGATGGCACCAACCACAAGTCAATGGCAACTGCTACTCCGCGAGGAGGGTGGGAAGGAAGCCGGAGACGAATTCGCGACCCTAGGAACACATGGCGCGCCGCCGTTGTGGCGGCGGGCTGCGCGTAGGAGGCGTGGCGGTCCGGGCGAGCCGGCTCGGCATGGCGAAGCCCGATGTCCATCAAGGGGCCGTTGCGTAGACGCGGTGGGTGCGCGATGAAGGTTGCTGGTCTTACCTGGGGAGATCTCCACGGGTGTCCCAGATGCCCCGTCCTACGGTTCGCGGGGTGGTGCGGGACGGCGGTGGTCGCGAGGCTGCTGCTCGCCGTGGAGAAGTCAGCAGAGGCCGTATTACCAGCGGGGATCGTGATCGCTGGGAAGGGCCAAACGCGAAGCCGAGCGCCAGGACGTTCGTGCTCGTGATCGTTGCGTTGACCGCAGCCATCCCCTTCGGGGGCCTGGCCGGGAAGGTCCAGAGGTGAAGCCCGAGGATCACCGGCCAGGGCGCAGCGGCGATCCGGCGCCGCGCGACACCGCCGCTCACCCCGCCGACGCGGGTGACCTGTGGGAGCAGTTCTTGTCCCGCGGGAATCTCGCCGAGGCGCTCAGACGCGTCGAGCAGAACGCCGGTGCCCCGGGCATCGACGGGATGAGCACCGAGGAGCTGCGGCCGTGGTTGAGAGACCATTGGCCGCGGGTCCGCTCGCAGCTCGAGGCGGGTACCTACCGGCCGCTACCCGTGCGGAGGGTGATGATCCCCAAGCCCTCCGGTGGGAAGCGCAAGCTGGGGGTGCCGGCTGCGGTGGATCGGATGATCTGCCAGGCCATCGCGCAGGTGCTCACGCCTGTCTTCGATCCGCAGTTCCATCCCCATAGCTTCGGCTTTCGGCCGGGGCGCTCGCAACATCAGGCTGTCGAGCGGGCACGCCAGTTCGTCACTGACGGTGCGGTGTGGTGCGTCGATTTTGATCTCGAATCGTTTTTCGATCGGGTTCAGCACGACGCGCTGATGGCGAGGATCGCACGGCGGGTGCATGACAAGCGGCTGCTCAAGCTGATCCGGCGTCTACCTGGAAGCGGGCGTCATGGCAGACGGGCTGTTGCACGCGACGAGCGAGGGGACCCCGCAAGGTTCTCCGCTCTCGCCACTGCTCAGCAACGTCATGCTCGACGACCTCGACTGGGAGCTGGACCGGCGCGGGCACAACTTCGTCCGCTATGCCGACGACGGACGGATCTACGTCCGCAGTCGACGCGCGGGCGAGCGGGTCATGGCGAGCATCACGCAGTACGTCGAGGACCGCCTAAAGCTCAGGGTCAACCGAGAGAAGTCGGTGGTCGCCAGGGCGTTGAGGCGACCCTTTCTAGGGTTCTGCCTCCGGCCCCGCATGGGTGAGGTCAGGGTGCTGGTGGACCCCAAGGCCCTCAAGAGGGCCAAGGGCCGCCTGCGCGCGCTCACGTCGCGGCGCTGGGGCGTCTCGATGGAGCGGCGGATCATGGAGATCAACCGCTTCACGGTCGGATGGACGGCCTACTTCAGATTGGCCGATACCCCGACCCCGTTCGAGGATCTCGACGAATGGCTCAGGCGCCGGCTACGGCAAGTGCGATGGAAGGAATGGAAGCGCCCCCGCACACGGAGGCGCAACCTGCGAGCGCTTGGTATCTCTGAAACGAACGCCCGTCAATGGGCGTCCTCGCGCAAGGGGTACTGGCGCATCGCCGGATCCAAAGTCCTCGCCGTCGCCCTGCCGAACCGGTACTGGGCCGATCTCGGCCTGCAGGGATTCCATGGTCCCTACCGTCGTTTCCGGGATGCTGAGCGAACCGCCGGATGCGGACCCGCACGTCCGGTGGTGTGGGGGGCGCCAGGGTGAGCCTGGCGCCTACCCGATTATCGGGACCTGCCGCGCGTGGTTCATTCGGTGGGGGTGGGTCGGGTGAGGTCGCGGTCTTTGAGGCGGTAGCTGTCGCCTTTGAGCTCTTGCAGCTCCATCGAATAGTGATAAGATCATAACTATGATGACTCACTAAGTATCTGACCGAGAGGAGCCACCGATGGCTACCACGCCCCAACTCAGTCGCAAGCGACGAATCGGAGTCCTGCTCATCTGCTCGATGAGCCTCTTCATGGTCGGTCTCGACATCACCGCGGTGAACGTCGCCCTGCCATCGATCGGCAAGCAGCTGGATGCGAGCCTGTCCTGGTTGCAGTGGACCGTCAGCGCCTACACGGTCGTCATGGCGAGCCTGCTGCTGTTCTCCGGCTCGATGGCCGACCGGCTGGGGCGCAAGCGCACGCTCGTCATGGGCCTCAGCGTCTTTTCAGTCGCCTCGGTGCTGTGCAGCGTCGCACCCACGATCGAGCTGCTCGTCGTCTTCCGCGTCCTGCAGGGCATCGGTGCCTCGATGCTCAACCCGGTCGCCATGTCGATCATCACCAACACCTTCACCGACCCGCGGGAACGCGCCCAGGCCGTCGGCGTCTGGGGCGCCGTCTTCGGAGCCTCGATGGCCCTCGGCCCGATCATTGGCGGCGCGCTCGTCACCTCGATCGGCTGGGAGTGGATCTTCATGATGAACATCCCACTGGGCCTTGCCGCGATCATGCTGGTGCTCCGCTTCGTGCCCGAGTCCAAGGCGTTCAACCCGCGCCGCTTCGATCCGGTCGGTCAGGCCCTGGTCGTCGTCCTTCTGGCATCACTGACCTACGGGATCATCGAGGGTCCGAATGCCGGCTGGACCTCGCCAATGATCCTTGTCGCGTTCGGCGCGGCAGCCAGTTCGCTGCTGGGACTGCTGCGCTACGAGCCGCGGAGGGAGGAGCCGCTGATCGACCTTCGCTTCTTCCGCTCGATCCCGTTCTCGTCCTCGATCACGCTCTCGGTAGCGGCCTTCGCGTCGTTCGGCGGCTTCCTCTTCCTCAACACGCTCTACCTGCAAGACGTACGCGGGCTCTCCCCGCTCGAGGCCGGCGTCACCGTCGTGCCGATCGCTCTGATGACCGTCATCTTCTCTCCGATCTCGGGCCGCCTGGTGGGCCGCAGCGGGCCACGCATTCCGCTCGCCATCGCCGGTGTCTTCTCGTTCGCAGCCTGTTCGATGCTCGTCGACATCGGGCCGTCGACGTCACTGGCCTGGCTCATCGCCGCCTACGTCGTCTTCGGAATCGGGTTCGGCTTCGTCAACGCTCCGATCACCAACGCGGCCGTCTCCGGGATGCCCCGTGAGCAGGCCGGCGTCGCCGCCGCGATCGCCACCACCTCAAGGCAGTTCGGCCAGGCCATCGGTGTGGCGATCGTCGGCGCGATCGTCGCCTCCAGCGCCGCCGACTCGACCAAGGCGGGGCTCTCATCGGCCACCCACCCCGCCTGGTGGACCCTTACTGGCCTGGGCGCGGTCATGCTGGTGCTCGGGTTGCTGGCGACCGGCAGCCGCGCAGCTGGCTCGGCACGACGGGTCTCCGTCGAACTCAACCCCGAGGCGCTCGCGGCGTAGGCTGACGCGACGTGAGCGGGGACCGCAACGACGAGTCAGGCCGGGAGGCGGCCTCGGACCTTTCGCGCGAGGTCTGGACGCTGATGTCTGACCTCGTGCTCGACCACCAGCGTCGGCGTCAGGTCTCTGAGGCCGTTGGGCTGAGCTTCTCACGCACCCGAGCGGTTCGGCGCGTGGCCGAAACGCCAATGTCGATGGGAGACCTCGCTGCGTCGCTCGGGATCGACCGCCCCAACGCAACAGTCCTCGTCGACGACCTCGAATCCCAAGGACCTCGTTCGCCGCCGGCCCCACCCGACGGACCGCCGAGCCAAGCTGGTCGAGGCCACGCGCAAGGGCAAGAGCCTGGCCCGAAAAGCTAACGAGATCCTTGGCACGCCACCCGCTGCGCTGAGTTCGCTCGGGAAAGAGGACCTCGAAGCCCTCCGGCGCCTCCTTACGAGCATCACCCCGCGAAAGTAGGAGCCGTGTGCATGAACAGATTCCGCGCGCGTCTGACCACCCTCGCGTCTGAAAGTCCAGGCCTTCTCAAGGTGCTCGGGTGCCACGTCAATGGGGCGAGGGTGGTCCTTTGCGGCTCCACCTTGCGGCCGACGCGTGGCGGCCGGTGCGCGGGATGCCGACGCTGAAGCGGGTCCGCTCCCTTCCAGCAAGAGGAGCCGAACATGTCGTCATCACCGAACGGGGTGCGCGTCAGCGACGCGCGACCGACCGACGGATTTCCGACAGAAGACGTGCGCGCATCGCGGGCATCTTCTTCGTCATCACGTTGATCTCCATCCCGGCGCTGCCGCTGTATAACCAGGTGCTCAATCACCACCGCTTCATCGTCGGCAGCGGCGGCGACCTGCGCGTGGAACTGGGGGCTTCCGCGTCTCACGCAGGCCTGGACGGGCCGAGCACGTGAATCAGCGTCTTGCCTTTGGCCTCGGCGAGTGCCTGGCGAGCCTCGCGGGTGACGGACCGAAGCGCGGGGCTGGCGGCGGTGTCGATGGCGGCCAGGGCTTGCTCGAAGGCACGAACGGTGTGGTCGGTGACGGGCTCGTCCTGCGAGACGAGCGGCACAGCAAGAGCGAGTGCGTGGTCGACACGCTCGCGTACTTGCCGCATTCCCGAGTAGAGGTTCACCAGTTCGGGCGCCACCGGCCCCACTCGGGCGAACCAGTGCGCGCCGGTCGCAGTACCGGCAGCGCGATCAGCGATGAACCGGCGTAGCAGGCCGACTTGCTCCGCTGTGACCGTGCCGGTCACTGACGGCCGTTCCCTCGTCGTGCCGCTGTGGCGGCGGGCGCGATCAACCAGCGTCGGAACAGCCGGGCGAGCCAAGCGTGCCGGTGCGCGGCGGTCGCCAGATGCGGCCCTACGCGGCCGTAGGCGGCGACGAGGAGCCGCATCGCCGGGCGGCCGCGAGCGCCGCGGGCGAGGTGTCGGTCGCGCCAGCGTTGCAGCGCCCGGACGTCGGGGTGATTGCGGTCGCCGTAGACGGCGCCGGCCACGAAGCACGGCGTCACGTCCAGCAGGGACCCCCACGTCAATACGTCGCCGATGTGGGCTTCGCACACGGCGCAGAACGGCAGCTCAATCAGCCGCATCGTGCAGTTGAACTCAGGTCGCCAGATGTTGCAGTGGTAGTGGTTGCCGCCTTCGAACGCACCGACAATGCCGTCGGCGCTGATCTGAGGGTCGCACTCTGTGCAGTCGGAGTTGGTCGTCGTCGGGATCGTCGTGCTCGGATCGACGAAGCTGCTCCACTTCAACGCGAAGGTGTTGCTGGTGACATTGGGTTCGACGGGCTCTCCGCTCGCGTTGGGATAGACGTCCTGCAATCCGAGATCGTCGTACGGGCCGCCATCGTGGTCGCAGCCCTTGAGGTAGTTGTATTCGTCAGCGAGCCCGAACCCGCAGTGGCCCAACTCGTGCAGGGCCAGCGCGTTACCGAAGGTCGGGTCCAGCGAGGCCGCTCCAACGCCGCCGATCACGGCCGCGCCGGCGTATTGCGTCGTGTTGACGAGTACCAGCATCGCGTCCCACTCAGGGAACTCCGCGTTCGCGGTGTCGATCGCGGTCGTCTGATTGATCGTGAGCCCGCGCTCGATATCACCCGAGCCGAGCGACGCGTCGAAGTAGGTGTCAACTGCGACGGTGGAAGAGTCGACGCCCGAATCATCGGACTCGACGTCGAGCCTGATGACGTTCACCTTCTCCCAGTTCAGCGGGCCGGTGAGATTGTCCTCGAGATACGTGACGAGGCCATCGACCGCCGTCTGAAACGCGCTCTGCTCGGTCGCCGTGAAGCCGTCGCCGGCGATCAGGAGACACCACTTGCTCTCGTCGGCGCCGTGGTCCAAAACCTTGGTCGTGCCGAGTACGGTGCCGTCGCTCGTGCCCATCAGGGACGCTCCGCACTCGTACGCAGAAGCTCACGCCACGCCGGCGGCCCTGACACGGCGCGAAGTCCGGGCTGGGCAAAGCGCACCGCAGGTCCCGCCGACACGACCACTACATCGCCCGGCTCCGGCGACGCCACGACAGCGGAGAACGAACCGGTCGGCGGAGCAAACGGGACTCGGCGAAGGCGCCCCTGATCACCGACAGTCTCCAGCGTCTGCGGGATCGGATCAATGAGGAAACGGCGATACCGGACCTCGCCGGTTCGTGAGTGCAGCTCGAGGGTGATCGCCCCGTGTGGCGGTTCGGTCAACGCCTCGCTCGGTGGCGCAGGCGACCGGCGCAGGGTGCGGGAGAACAGCCGCAGCCCATCGTCGTCGTAGCGGAACGTCAGCCGGAGGGATCGATGCTCCATTGCTGCTCACGTTACGACGGCGCGAGCCTTCGGTGCACCGGGCGAATCACTGGGAGTTAAGCAATCTCTTCCTGGCCTTCTCGCGGACCGGCGGTGCGACCAAGCGCCGGACGGCCATCGCGTTGGCGGCGACGCGCCGGGTGATGACCGCTCACAAGCACCGCTTGTGCGCAGATTTCAGGCTTTCGGCTGGACCCAGCGGAATCTATCTTCGCCACCGCCGGACGGTGCACCGAGGCCTGCCGCAGGTTGCGGAAGGAGCCGCGGCCTGCACGCCAGTCGCGACACTTGTCGGGTGATCGATCGTGCGAGAACTTCGGGCGCGAGGGGCTCTCGACATGAACACATCAGGGGTATGGCTGTCGCAGCGTCGGACGCAGAATCGAGCTCGATCCCTCTCCGCTGATCGCCGAGCCGCGCAGGAACGGGCCGCTGCGCTCCCCGGCCCTTGCCGCGGGCAGATCGCAGACGAATGTCCACCTTCCAGTCGCTACCTGGCGGGAGTGTCTCGCAACGAGGCTGTTCTGCCGATAGGACCACCGAACGTATGCCGATATCCAACGTCGACAGAGCCTTGCTGCCAGACGCCGCCCGTGACGGTCCGCTCTCAAGCGGTGGTGACGACGCGACTGCCGCCGCGCGGTCGCTGCGTGAGTGGATTGCGACATCGCGTGGAGATCAACGCTTGATCGTCCTCAGCGCTGCGCTGATGTACTCAGGCGCGGCGGTCGTTGGTTTGATCGAAGGCTTCGTACCCGGCACTCCACACTTTCCGATCACGTCGGGCGTCGTCGCACTGGCGATCACTGTTGTGTTGCTGGCGTTCGGGCGGCGCGCCCCACGCCGGTTGTTAGCCGTGATGGGCCCGCTTGGAGTTGTCCTGATCGCGTACGCGCTCGCTCACACCGAAGGACACGGTGACGGCGCGGCCCTGTACGCGTGGCCGGTTCTGTGGACGGCGTACTTCTTTGACCGCAGGGCGACGGTCGTGATCTTGGTCGCGATTGGGGTCGCCCACGCGTTCGCGCTGTCCGCGATGCCGGCGGGTGTCGGCTACCCGTCGCGGTGGATCGATGTGATGGTCTCGATGAGTGTTGTCGCGATCGTGATTCGCGCTCTGACTGAGAACAACGACGAGCTGCTCGCGCGATTGTCCGCAGAGGCGCGGGTCGATCTTCTGACTGGCTTGCTGAACCGCCGCGGTCTGGAAGAACGCGCCAGCTTTGAGCTCGAGTTCGCGCGCAGAGACCAGCTCTTGCTCGGCGCCATCGCGTTCGATATCGATCATTTCAAGCGGATCAACGACGAGCACGGTCACGACACCGGCGATCAGGTGCTCTCGCGGATCGGAGCGATCCTGCGCGAGGAGATTCGAGGGACAGACATCGCCGCACGAACCGGTGGAGAGGAGTTCCTCGTCCTGCTCACCCGGTCACGTCACGAGGAAGCCCAAGCGATCGCGGACCGCATCCGCACGGCTGTCTCAGCCGCATCGATCGCCGGTGTGTACCGGGTCACAATGAGCGCCGGGATCGCTGTCAGCCTCGCTTCGCATGACCTCGAACCGCTCCTTCGAGCCGCCGATCGGGCGCTCTACCGCGCGAAGCGAACCGGCCGCGACCGCACCGTCATGGCGCTCCCCGACGAAGTCGCCCAACCACAAAACCGCCGCCTACGATCGATCAGCAGCAACTAGGACGAGCAAAACGATGCCGGCGGTGCGGGGTGCTTGCTCAGGCCCCCACGGTCGCGCCTTGAGCGAGCGGACGGCCCGGGCGACGGCTCACCGAAGCGACGGTGGACGGACGCGTCGTCGCGCTGCAGCTGCCGCCCTCAGCAGGCACACGTAGCCCGGAAGCCGACGAGTGCTTTGCCAGCGAACGCGACGGTCAGCTCGCCTCCGTGCGGGCCACCCCCACGTCGCCGATCCGATCGTGCGCTCCTCGGCGCCCGGAGCGGGGAAGCGATCGTCCGCGATGTGAGCGCTTTCCGCGTCGCTCGACGATCATGAAGCTGCGCATGGTGGCGCGCCAGGGGGCGCTGGACGCGCTGGCGGCCTCCAAGCCCGGGGTGCGGCCGAGCGGCGGCCCGGACCCGGAGCTGGCGGCCGCGCGGGCCGAGATCGCGCGGCTGTCGGAGGCGCTGAAGGAGATGGGCGTCAGGTTGATGCTGGCGGAGGAAAAGGGCGCTGGGGCTGAGTGGCCGGGTCCCGCAGCGTGTCGAGGCGGCCACCAAGCACGCGCTGCTTGTCTTGATCGACCGGGCGCGTCGAGCAGGGCTGGGATCACCGACGCGCGTGCGCGGTACCTGGAGCTCGGGGAGACGCGCGCGTGGCGCTGGCGCGAGCGGCGTGCGGCGGGCGACGCTGGCGCGACCGGCCGCCGGGCGGGCACGCGGTGCACGGATCACGCCGGCGGGGAGGTCCGGCGATCGTGGCGGTGTTCGAGCGCTCGACGAGAGTCGATCGCTCGCATCGCAAGCTCGCGCACCGCGGCTGGTACGAGGGCGTGGTGTGGGTGTCGGCGTCGACCGGTCCGGCGCGTTCTGGCTGCACACGGCCTTCAGGAGGGCGCCGCGGCGGGCCGGGCGCTCGGAGCGCGAGCCGTTCCCGGAGTGGGCGAGCTATGAGCGGCAACTCGATCTGGATCTACGACACGACGCACTTCGCCCGCTGCCGCGCAGGTCGCGGTGATCACGGTGATGGACCTCGTGACGCGCAAGTGGATCACCGAGCTCGTCTGCGGCGAGGAGACCTCGCACGCAGGTCCAGCTCGCGTTCACGGACGCGCTCGAGAGCTCGAGGGGCTGCTGGAGCGCGTCGATGCGCGCCAGGACGCGAGCTGGCCGAACCTGTCCCCGTCGATGACGCCGTCGACGCGCTTCGGCCGGTGCTGCTCGCCGTCAGCGACAACGGGCCGCAGATGACGAGTCGGGCTCGACGCGCGAGTTCATGGCGATGTGCGCGATCGCGCAGCACTTCGGGCGGCCCGGCACACCCACCGACCAGGCCTGGATCGAGAGCCTGTTCAGCCACATCAAGGCCGACTGGCCGCACCTGCGAGCGGATCCGCGACCCGGCGGTCCTGCGCGCCGAGCTCGCCGTCGGTCCGCCTCGGGCAGGTGGGTGTCCCTTAGCGGCGAGATGTCTGCGGCGCGAGGAAGGGGGGTTTTGTGCCTGGTGGCTTGCGGGGGCCGGGGCGCCACGCGGAGAGGTGCTCGGAGAAGATCGCGGTCTCGGTGGGGGAGGTTGAGCGGACGGATCTGCGATGTGGGGTGGTTCGCGGTAGAGCTTGCGATCGCAGCGGTGTTGTGGCGCAGCCTGGAGGTCGTGGGCCCACACTCGTGTATCGGACGCCGTTTCTGCGGGGAGTTGCTGAATCTCGGCTCTGTCGTGGCGTGCGAGGGTGCGGGGAGGGCGTCGTTTAGGCGCGTAGGGAGCGCTCGACCGTGCGGGCGACCTGCTCGCGCGAGCGGGCTCGGACCGCGCTGCTCAGGGCGACGCGCCAGCGCTCAGCCGACGCCGATGATGGCTCGAGCCCCAGGTCCGCAAGGACCGCGGCTTGATCAACGTGACCGGCGATCTGTTCGGCACGACGCTGAGCGGCGATGTGTTGAGCGCGCGCCAGCTGCGTTCGGCCACGGTCGCTCGCGAGGCTGATCAGGTCCTCCGCTACCAGCGGCACCGCCCGCCGCGCGCATTTCTCCCAGGGGGCGTCGGCCGCCGAGTCCACCACGACCTGACGCACGACGCGCCAGCCCGCATGGTGCGAATCGCAGCGCGCGACAAGAAATCGCGCGAGCGCCTCTGCCACCCCGTTCGCCCCGGGCTCGGACCCGTGGCCGTCGAGATGTCGCAGTGCGGCGCCGACGCGACGCCCGTCATCAACCGCCCTGGCGAGCTGCCGCGGAGTCGCCCGCGGCTTGCGTCGGTGATCGTCGATCCTTGCAGCGTACTCGCCGGTCGGTCCCCGCCCTCAGGCAGCGCCCCCAGCATGCCGTCATCGCCTCGACGTTGCACCGCCATCGTCCCGGACCCGCCCGTGGCGATCAGCGCAACCCCGAGGAACGGCCGGACGACACCCGCCTTCCGCTCGCGCGGGTATCCGGGACCGACAGCGCCGGCATGGCTGCATTTGTCCGAAGGCAGTCGCGAGCTATCCCGGCGGTGACTCGCAGAGCTGCATGGGCACGCTCACGTTCTGCGCGCCGCACCGCTGCTGCTCCACACATGCTCAGGAGCAGCAGCGGCGCCGAGATTGGTGGATCTTGATCACAGCATCACTGTCGTCGTGCCTCGGAGGCCTTCGAGTCAAGGCAAACGGACAGCCAACGGCGTGTCGGTCGAGACCGCGGGTGTCTCTTCACAACGGGCGCGCTGGCAGCAGCGGTGATCGAGAACCCCCATCCATGCCCGTCACGGTTCGTGACCGCGGCAGCCCCGGGCAGGCCAAAGTCACCACCGCGCAGCGGGCCGCCGTCAGACAGCCTCGTGACATTCCCCGAGACGTCCCGGACTGCGGCCGCCAACCCGGGTCACAGGCATCCCGCGGGCCGGGCGACCACAACCGAGGCGACCAGTCGCGCGCGTGGAGTCTCCGCTATCTCGTCGTGGCTGTGAACGACCGCTTTTGGGTTGGACAGCTGCCTGAGCCGATCTTCACCTTGAGCGTTATCGTCCCAGTGGCCTTTCTCGCGGTCTTGAAATGGCCGCTGACGGTGCTGTAGCTGTACTTGGTCACGGGTGGATTGGAACCCGAGACGACGACCTTCCACTTGGCGTTCTTGACCGAGAAGTTGCCCTTGCTGTCGACTTTGATCGTCCCGACCTTTCTCACAAATTCGGGATGTGTCCACGGGTCCCCGGGTCCGCCCATCCCGCCGCAGTCGCCAGCTGAATACTTGAAGCCAAGCAGTCGCTTGCCGTCGGACGAGACGTTGAAGCTGACCGGCGGCTTGAAGCCGTTGAAGGCCCCCGCCGAGGTGAACCCCGCATAAGACTTCCCCGCCTTGGGGTGGGCGGCAAGCGCGCTCCCAACCATCAGCACGCTCAGCGCTCCCGCAACAACGACGGCTAGTGCCCGTAGTGGAGATATCCGGTTGCGACTCATCGCGATCTCCTTTGCGTCTGCTCAAGATTTGAGCTCGCCACTCGGCCCCTCATGGACGCGAGACTCACTCTGCACCGTAGAAGCCGGCAGCCGCGTCCACATCGACCGAACACCGAATACCCGGATCAGTAATCGGCCGCAGACCCAGACTGACGGCGGCCATGAGAACCTCCCCGTAGGCGGCCACTGAATTTCCCCACTGGCGGCCACCGTTTCTCCCCATGGGTGGCCATCTCCCTTGTCCTGGGGTTGACGGAGACTTTGATCCGCGCTGGTTTCGGTGGAGTCCGGCCGGCCGATCGCGCATGTCGCGGCGGAGATCGGGCTGCTCCGAGCTGCGCAAGGCGAACGAGATCCTGCGGGCGGCGAGCGTGTCTTTCGCGACGGAGCTCGACGGCGGTCGGACGAAGTGAGCGCGTTCATCGAGGAGTACCGCGGCCGCTTCGGCGTCGAGCTCATCTGCCGCACTCTCGAGGTGTCAGCGTCGGCCTACTACCAGCGCCACACCGGTGAGCGATCCGCGCGTGCGGTGGAGGATGAGCGGCTGCTCGCGAAGATCCGCAAGGCCGGGGTCAGAGGCGCGAAGCGGCGCGGGAAGCCGTGGCGCACCACGATCTCGGATCCCGCGGCTCAGAAGCGTCTACTTCGCGTTCATCATCGACGTGTACTCGCGGATGATCGTCGGCTGGCAGCTCGCCAGTCACATGCGGACCGACCTCGTGCTCGACGCGCTCAGAATGGCGCTCGCGACCCGCTCACCGGGCGTGGACTTCACGCTGGTGGCACACACCGATCACGGGTCGCAGCCCGGGCTCAGCGAGGACTACACCCAGCAGCTCGACGACGCGCGCGTGCTGGCGTCCGTCGGATCGGTCGGAGATGCGTATGACCACTTGTCTGCAGGGCATCCACTCAGAGGCGACGACCGGAATCGAACCGGTGTAGACGGCTTTGCAGAGGGCCCGGACGGCGAATTCAGCGACGCTGAACGAAGGAATCGCCCGTGAAATATGGACTCCCTGTTGCGCTCAGTTCTGCTCGAGGCTCCCCAAAGTCGTCGGTTTGGGGAGCCCTTGGGGAGCCTCTTGGCGTCGGCCCGAGCGGGCGTACACTGATGACGAGATGTCGGATCCCGCACCAAAGCCAGACGCCATCGATGAGGCCATCGCCCAGTTCTGGAAGCCCCAGACGCTCGAAGAGTTGATGGCCGGCAAGAAGCCGTTCACTTCGTGGGACGACCTGGACATCCCGGACCTGACGGATGAGGAGCGCGACGCGTTCGCGGATGCGCTCGCGGACGAGTGACCGGCTCTGTCGTCGTCGACACGAACGTCTTTACTGCTCGACTCCGCCGCGATTCAGGTCTTGCTTCGCAGTACGCGAAGCACCTCGCGGGAGAGCTGATCGCCGTCACGCCCCAGACAGTTGCCGAGACCCGCTACGGAGCGCTGAAGTCCGGCTGGGGTCCGCGTCGGATTACTGAACTCCGCGTGATGGCCGCCGACGTGACGGTGCTGCCCGTGGACGCTGAGACCGTCGAGCGCGTGGCACAGCTTCGGAACGAGTGCCGCCGGATTGGCCACGCTCTGCATCAGCGGCATCACAACGCCGATCTCTGGATCGCCGCGGCGGCAGTCCGCTGGAGCATTCCGCTCGTCGCGCACGACGCCGTATTCATCGGCTGCCCGGGTCTCGAGCTGCGGACGGAACTGACCCGCTGATACCGCGGACAGGTCGCCGCGGATCGGAGGGGTTGCGACAACGGAGGGCTCTCCTTTGCGGCCCGTCGACTCGGTGGAGAGAACGGTGTCGCTGCCGTAGCCGCGTCCGTCTGCGACCGCGCTGGTGTGAAGGGCCGACTTCCGAACGACTTCGAAAGAAGGTCATCGCTAGTCGCACTTCAGCTCCTCGTCGAAGCGGCAACGCACGTCTCGGGCGACGCGCGCCATGTCGCGGGCCCAACCGTTCGAGAGTGCTGGATCTAGCCGAAGGGGGAGGCGACCCGAGACCCGGTTCTGGGCCGTCAGAAGGGGCACGAGAGGGTGTCGGTCTATTCACCCCTGGGGGACCTGGCACCGGGGACGCATATCGCCAACGATGCTCAGCGACCAATCACTCAACTAGGGGGAATCAGAGATGTTCACCACGAAATTCCGCGCCACGCGTCTCAGCTACGCGAACGTGATGGCGACGATCGCTGTGTTCATCGCGCTCGGGGGCGGCGCGTACGCCGCGTCCACGCTGCCGCCGAACAGCGTCGGCACGAAGCAGCTCAAGGACAGTGCGGTGACGAAGAAGAAGCTCGCGCCCGAGCAGTCGTTTGTCGCGCCGACGCTCGCGAGCGGGGTCACCGCTATAGGTCCCCCGAATCCCCCGTTCTCAGACCCGGGCTACATGAAAGACAACTTCGGCTTTGTCCACCTCAAAGGGACGTACAACTGCGGGGGGACGCTTGGCCGGTTGCTGTTCCAGCTCCCCTCGGGCTACAGACCGAGCAAGATCGCGGAGGGCGCGGCTTTCAACAATTCGCCGTCGCCGGGATTCTGGGCGGTCTTCCCGTCAGGGAGCGTACAGGCGAACTGCGGCACAACCGGGCAGGTTTCCTTGGACGGCGTCGTCTTCCCAGCCGCTGGAACCGCCGGAACCTAGAACCCGCATCAGCGACCCGCCACGACAGTGCCGGTGCCGTTTCGAAGCAAGAGGCAGTATGGCTCCGCCACGCTCCCGCATCTGAACAAGAAAGAGACGCCACCAGCGCGATCGGTAGACAGCCCACACGGGCTACAACCAGCAGCAGCCGGGATCGTGCGGAACGCGCTGAACTGTGCGAACACGAGACTGCTGGATCTCGATCATTCCCGCAGCGGGCGGCTGCCGCCAGCGTCGCGTGAGCCTAGGGGATCTCCAAGCTCAGCGGGAAGGGCGTCGAGCCGGCGCCGATCGAGATACGCCTGCCAGGACACCAACGTTCCGACCGGGGCATATCCGTGGGACGGATCGGCGAGAAACCGCTGGTGGCCGAGCAGCGTTGTCGTCTGTTCGTCGAAGATGAGCTCTAGGCGCTCACCGTGCTCAACGGCGGCAAGGCCGTGGCCGTGGCGGCCGACCTGGTCTGCCACCACGTCGACCGCCTCGACCGCCTCGACCGCCATCGCGACATCGAAGACGACGCGGGTGAACTCGGCGCTGACAAACGTCTCACCCAACAGGTGGTACGCCGCTTTCAACGTGAATGGTGGACCGGCGGCGAGCGCTGCGGCGAGCGCGTCCGGATCAGATGGAAGCCGTCTCGTCCGGTCGTTGAGCTCCCCCGGTCCGTAGAACTCAACGACGGGGCCGCGTGCCAGCTCCGGGCTTCCGGCAGCTTCCCACCGCGCTTGGCCTTCGTCGGTGAAGAAGCTGACCGGCCCGGAGGCCTCCCGGATCGCGCCTGAGCCATCGCTGCCGATCCAAATCTCGCGGGCGCTTCCAACAAATGCCTCGAACCGACCAACGAGGTGCCAGCCGTGAGCGCCCTGCGACCGCACGTACACGTAATCGACGTGCGAACGGCCAGTCGAAGGGTTCGCGCTCGACATCACCCGTCAGCGTACGCTGACGGCAAGACCCAGGGCCAGGCATGGCTGCCGCAGGTCGATCAAACCAGCACTCTGCAGTTGATGCCGTGCGCTTCTTCGATGGGTACGCTCGTCCGCGTGGAGTTAGCGAAGTGGCAACGGAACGGCGTCTTTGAAGCCGTCCAGAAGGCCGGGCTCTCCCCGACGAGTTCGAGTGGGAGGCTGGTGGTCCCAACGAGAGCACGCTCCATCATCTTCAGTCGGGGGCGTGGTTCCTGTTCGGCGGGAACGCCGGGAGCTACGCCACACGGTACTCGGCCGGGGACGGTCCGATCGACGAACGAAAGTCCGCGAGCTGGTTCGGGGTGACCCGACAAGTCGAACTCTGGCTATCGGCTGTCAGGCGGGACATCGAAACGCCTGACATGTGGGCGCAGCTTCAGCGCGATCGCGAGCTGCTTGCTGCCGTTTCCGATGAAGCCATCGACAACACGCCCTTCACCCCCGCCGATCGACAAGAGATCGCCGAGCAGCTTCAAGAGCTGAAGGACCACATAAGCCGAGTGCACCCACTCTCGGACGAGCAAGCGCGCCGGCTGGACGAGAGGGGCGCCTATCTCGTCGACGCCCGCTGGCCGGGTCGGGCGGAAGGATTGGTTTCTCATGGCTGGCGGCGCGATGCTCAGCTACGTCCTCGCGGCGGCACTCCCGCCGGATTCGGCGACACACATTCTGGGAACGCTTCTCACAAGCATCGGGCACATCCTGTGGGGCGGCCCACTGGGACTGTCCGGTGGTGGCTAATTCGCGAGCTCCCCGAATCTCAGGGCTCGCTGGCCGCCAGTGACCTGCGTCACCTCAAAGCGGCACCCGCATCGACCTGCTTGAGTCTCGCTTCCGCCAAAAGGGAGAATGCCGCTTTGGGCTTACGAGCGATAGTGGAGGAACGCCCCCCGAGATGGTCGCGCCACACGAGTGCTGGTTCTCGCGTTGGTTCTACTCGACGAGCGGATTGTCAGCCCAACAGGCGACAGACGGGTTGCTTGGCGAGGTTGGCTCGCCGCGCACGTACCGGGCGGAGTTGACGATCACATGCAACAGAGCGCAACTCGCCGAGGCGACGCACCAGATGCAGATCGCGTGGATCACGTTCAGCTCCAGGTAGGTGAGGACGACGCTCGCGCTGATCGCCAGCACGGTGAACACCATTCCCGCGGTGCGCGCCCGCTGGCCGGGCAGGCACGCGGTGATGAACAGCAGCGTGTAGCCGCACAGCCCGATCACCGGCAACGGGATTCCGGCGATGTTCGCGTAGGCTGAATGCTGGACGGTCACGCAACCGCCGCTGGTCGCGCACACAGGTGGAACATCGGCGAGGTACACCGTCGTCAGGTACGCGGCGATCGCGAACCCGGTCAAGCTGAGCGCGCGCGAGATCCAGGTCAGCCGGTCGGTTCGCAGCAACAGCCGCCAGCTGAACTCGGCGGCGAGCAGCCGCGAGATCAAGTTCGGGTTCCCAGCAGGCATCGCTCTTAGCACTCCTTACACAGCGCGGCGCGCGGCATGCCGCGCCATCCATCTCGGCCCACGACCGATCCGGCGGACCGGCATCGGCATGGGGCCCATATGATGTGAATCGGCTGTCCCGGCGGCGGCCTTGAGGCGCTAAGCGCCATGAACGCGGCAGGCGCTCTGGACTTGGCGACGCAATCAGCAGCGCAGCTGCTGCATCTCGATCAGTCCAGCGCTCCGCGCCGAGGCGAGGAGCGGGCTGTTTACCGTAGTTAAGTGCTGCACGACTACGCGCTTAAGCGGATGGCTAGCCGTCCATCCCGGTCTAGATTCGATCAGTTGCGAAGCGTAAAGAGGGAGGTCGTCATGAAAGTCCTACTTACGATTTTCGCCGTTGTGCTGATGGCGCCGGTGCTGCTCCTCGTTGGCATCGCGATGGGGCCTGCAGCCCTCGTCATGTTGTTTATCGTCGGGATCGCACTAATCATGGCCGCGCCGGTCTGGTTGCTTGATAGAGCCTGGTCGCATCACGCGCGCCGCACGCGGGTACAGCCGCTGCACAGATAGACGCCAGCCTGCCCGAGAGCACCTCGAAGCGGTCCGCCGCGCGACTACGCGTTACTGCTGGTTCTCGATTCGAGCAGTAGTCTCGCGTCGGAGGTCGGCCGACCTAGTAACTAAGGACCCATCCCATTTGGGTCGCACGCCTGGATGTGGTCCAGTACCGGCGCTGGATCGCCGCCCGCGGATTTGCAGGTAGTTCACTACCTGCTGCATCCGCGCGCGGCGCCCAGCTTGGTCCTGAACCACCCCAGTCGCACGCCCAACCGGGATAGGCCCTAAGCGCCTGATAGGAGCGTGCGTCAGGCCTGGAAAGGTAACGGCTGAGGCGACTGACATTTTGAGAGCGCTGTCCGGACTCCGGCGCTCACCATCTGGATGGTGGCCTACTGCACTACCGCGTCCGCACCCTCCGAACAAGGGTGACGCACCCCAAATCCCGCGCGAAATCGGCGACTATGTCTAGGGCGTAGGCCGGCGGAAAAATCCCGCCCAGTAGGGCTTGGCCGGCTTGGGCTTTGGCCACCCAGCCGGAATGTGGCCGCTCCCGGGCGGACTCGCAATGTAGTCGAGAATGACTGCCGGCATCTTCCTCCCTATGTTGACCTGGCGGTCTTCAGGGCTCGGCCCTACCTTCCTGCCGCGACTGAGGAACGTCGTTGGTGTATGTGTATGAAACGCAGCGACCATGTAGGTGTAACAGCCCTTCACCGGGTCCGGTTTGCTCGTTGTGTCCGCTGGTCGCGGCCCGAGGATGATCCGAGCCCGATCCTTAGGTCCTGCCCGGGGACCCTCAATTCTCGTTGTATGGCCGTATGTTCCCGAGCATGTACGCAGCGATATCCAAAAACCTACCTCCTGCCGCCACTTCCGCGTCGCGAGAACCAGCGTATGTGCCCACGCGGCCCGGGTGAACTTGGCAACCTCCTTGTCGGCGACGATGTCGTCCCAGCTTGGAAATCTCACCTCGACCGGTCTCACCGGGCTAACCAGGTCCTTGGGCGGGCCACCTGCGCTGGCGCCGATGAACCACACCCGTAGTTTGAAGTTGCCTGCCAGCCGATACGTGATCTTGTAAGTGGAAGACTTGGTCGTGTCTAGCGTGGTCCACCCGCCCCCAGACGATGGCTTCATCTCCCACCTGTAGCTCTTTGCGGTCGCACGCGGGTTGTGCAATGTGGCCCTCCAGACGTCGGTACCAAGGAGGGTCGCATGCGGCGCCGCCAACTCGTCGCCTTTCAGCACGGTGTCCACCCGGTGCAGGGTGAGCGTGCCGCTCCCGTCCCACGTGTAGATCCCGTTGCTGGTGTGCTGCGTGAGGGAGACGGTGATGGTCTGGGCGCCGACCATGCTGAGCGGGAAGCTCCCCGCGCCGATGGTTCCGCCCCCGCCGATGCCTCCGCAGGCGTTGGACGTGGGCCCCATGCCGAACGAGAGGGCCGTGGCCTTCACCGTCTGGCCTTCGACGTCGAAGAGCACCTGGCCGTACGACCCGTCGTCGCGGCGCTGTAACCCGGTGGAGCAGCCCGGCGACTGAATCTCATCGCAGGGATCCAGCACGTAGGTGCCGCTACCGGTTTCGGCATAGCCCCTCGCGCCCTGACCCTCAATCATGCTGCCGCTTCCCGAGACGATCGCGAACGGATCCCGCGGACCCTGGAAGCTGGCGAGGCTGGCGCTGTAGCTGAACTGCTCGTGCTCGTCCATCCCACACGGCGGCCCGGGGTCGCCTTCGACGCGCACGGCGCCGCTGACCGTCCCCAGGTACAGCGGCGTCTCTGCTGCGTTCGCGCCGGGAGACATCCCAAGCACGACGATGGCGCTTACTACGCCCACTAGCCATCGCATGTGAGGAGACTACCGCCCGGCGCGGCCCGTGTACCAGAAAAATGTCACAGGCGGCCGTCGGATGCGCCGGTCGACGTGGGAGTCGAATGAGGGGCTGATCCGCGGTGTTGAAAGGCCGGGGAGCCGCGAGAGCGACGAGCCCGCTTCAACCGCATGCGCGCCTGCTGGCCGTGGTTCGGTTCTGTCCGTGGCGGTCTTGACGCTTGAGCGCTTCGCTTGTCGATCAGGAGGCCGCGTGTGATCAGCGAGGAGGAATTGATCGATATCAGAGCGCTTGCGCGTCACGCTTCACCTGCGCGGAGATCGGTCGGACGTTTGGCCGGAATCGGCGGACGGTGAGGCTCCCTGCCGAGAGCAGACGGCGCGCACTTCTGCTGTGGGCTAGATCCGACACTCTGGGTGAAGGGGGGCGGGCAGCGCTGGTCGAGGCGTGATGCGCGGCCGGAAGTGGCGCCGATCCCGATGGGATGCGGGGTAGCGCGGTCGGCCGTCGCCGTCAAGCAGCACATCGGTGGCGGGCCAGTGCTCGCTGGTCGTCGCGGTCGTGCCGGCGTGGTCGGTGCTGCTTGACTGCGCTGTCCGGCCGCGCTTGATGGCAATGAGGTCGGGGCGCAGGGGCGCCCCGACCACGGGAGTCGTCTTGGCGGGTGCGGCGGATTCGACGATGGCCAGGCTGGCCAGCCTCGAGACAGGGGCGACACGGGACGGCGGCGTCCGGCCAGGGGGCTACCGTGTAGATGCTTAACGTATGTTGTCGCTTGCAATCATCCGCAAAGTCACGCCTTTTGTACTCCGCGAAGGTCCGGGGTTCGCGGAGTACCTAGGCCCGCCCCCGCGCCCGTGTCCATTGGGGTTTCGCCGGGTGGCACGGTGGGCTGCAGAGCCGGACCACCCGCCCTCCACGTATTCGTTCGGGTGGTCCGGCTCTGCAGCTGATGAGCGTCCGGCTGTTCGAAGCGGTGGGAGCGCGGGGGCGGACCGGGGACAACGATCCGAGGGTCGGATGAGAGTCATCGGGTTCTGTGGGAGGGCTGAGTGATGGCCGAGCTCGGAGCTGGACCGGCGTCGCTTGCCGGGTTGGAGTGGCTGGTGCGAGTCGGGGTGGCGCCGATGGAAGCCTGGGCATGTGCGATGGGGTGGGGGGACCGCGTGGCGCGGTCTCATGCCAGTCGGCTGGAGCGTGCGGGCTGGCTTGAGCGCCATCCGATGATCCGCGGCCAGGGATCGCTGCTCGCCGCGACCCGTCGCGGCGTCCGGATGGCCGGGCTGCCGGTCTCCGCACCTGCCGCACCTGACCCGGCCTCGTGGGCCCACGACTCCGGCTGCGCCTGGACGGCCGCATGGCTCGGCACGCGTGGCGCGCGCGAGTGGCGCGGCCCGCGCGAGGTGCTCACCGACCCCGACCTGAACCGGACCGTCGTGTGGAGCACGCGATCGAGCTTGCGGCGCTCCGGTCACCGACCGGATCTGATGCTCCATGCGCTTCCCGGCCTGCTCGCGGTCGAGGTCGAGTTGCAGCGCAAGAGCGCCAGCCGCATGGTCGGAATCGCCTCGATGTACCGGGCGTGGATCAGCGAGGGCGAGATCGCGGGCGTGCTCTATGTCTGCGCGAACGCGAGTCTCGCTGACCACGTCCACGCGCACGCAGCACAGGCGCGCATCCCGCACGGCCATGACCTCTGGATTGAGCTGCTCGACGACATCCGTGAACAGGCACGTGGCGGTACCCGCCGGCCGGTTGGTGCTCAGCCGGCGCCGGCGTCGCGGACGGGCTGACGTCGCGTCCGCTCGACTGCGTCCGCGAGCTCCCACGCGGCGGCGGACAGGACGCCGAACGCCTGCGAGATCGCCACCACACTCAACCCGGTCCGTGCGTGTGAAAGGCCGGCGACGGCGTCGTCGAACCGCTCCCACGACTCCGACGGCGCGAGCGACTCGCGCCAGGCGGCAGGACGGAGCTCGTGCGGCGGCAGCCATGCCGGACCGGGCCGCAATCCGAACCCCTGATCGGCCGCATAGCCGTATGCCGCCTGCTCTTGCGCGGCTGCGTCGGCGAGCGACCGGAGTCGCCGCACGAACCCGGCATCCGGCGGCGGCTGCGCATGTCCGCGGATTGCGGACTCCCAACGGCCCTCCGAGAGCTCGAGCTGCTCCTTCGCTCGGTCGACACTCATTCGGGCACCACTAGGTACTGCCGGAACGACGGATCCTCGGACACCTCGATGCCGTTGCCACCATCGCCGCCAGCGCTGCCGGCCAGGAACGCGTCGAGATCGGAGCGGCGGACCATCCACTTCCGCGGGCCCGCCTTCGACGCGGGCAGCTGGCCGGTCGTAATCCACCGCCGCACCGTCACCACGGTGACGTGCAGCTCGTCGGCGACCTGGGCTGGAGTGAGGTAAAGCGCGTCGGCCATCACAAATAACGATACTTAGCATATTACAGCCATCGGTAGCGATATGATTCGTGCGTGCACCAGCTATCACTGACCGATCGGGAGCTCGCCGAGTTGGCGGATCTCGTGGCTGAGCGGGTCCGTGGGAACGGTCGTCGGTCCTCGCGGGCCGACACGACCGGCACCGGAACGCTCCTGACGGCCGACGAGCTCGCCGAACTCCTCGGTGTCCCGCACAGGATGGATCTACCGCCAGTCGCGCGCCGGGACGATCCCGACGGTCAAGCTCGGGCGCTACTACCGCTACCGGCTCGAGGCGATCGAGCGGTGGATCGTCGAGCGCGAGCAGGCCGCCTGATCCTTTCCGCGTCGACGGCGCCCAGGCGTACGATGGCGCCGACAGGCGGAAGCTCCCCGACTGTGAATCGGAGAGCTCCCGGTAAATCGCTCCGGCGGCGCGCAAACGCCCCGGAGCCCGGCATCAGGAACAGGAGTCCCGATGCAAGCTAAGCGCTATCTGCACGGCTCGGTCAGCCTCTCGACCGAGCGCAAAGGCAGCCGCGGGCGCACCCGGTGTGGGTGCTGCGCTACCGGCTTCCGAGCGGCAAGGACTCGCGCAGGACACTCGGGAAGGCGTGGCTGAAGGCAAGTCGGCCGCCGGCGAACTTCATGACCAAGGCCCAGGCCGAAGCCGCCGCGCAACGGTTCCTCGACGAGCACGCCACGACGCTGCCCGACGACCGGCGCACGCTGCGCCGCGCGCTCGACGACTTCATCGCGCACAGCGAACGCGAGCGCAAGCTGCGTGCGTCGACGCTCGCCGAGTACCACCGGATCGCGAACTGGCTGGGTGCGAGGCCGTGGCGCGTCGAGCTGACGTGGCGCGAGCGGCCGCTCGACACCTTCGACGCCGAGGACCTGCTGCAACTCCGCACCGAGATGATCGACGCCGGCCGGAACGCGAGCACGGTCAACCATGTCCGCCGCGTGGTGCGAGGCGCCTTCGGCACGCACGCCAGCTCGCCGGCGCTCGCCTGGCCGTGGATGTCCTCGAAGGTCGAGAGCGAAGGTCAGCTGCGCTTCTACGACCCGGCGCAGATCACGCTGCTGAAGGCGCACGCGCACACTCCGCTCGACGTCGCCGTGTACACGCTCGCAGCGGAAGCCGGACCGCGGCTGAGCGAGATCCGTGGGCTCAAGGTTCGCAACGTCGACTTCGCGAGCGGACTGCTCCGCTTCGAGGACGGCTACACGACGAAGGGCGGGCACGCCGGCAACAAGGGGCGCCGCGTTCGCTCGGTCCCGATGAGCGCCAACATCCGCGCCGCGCTGCTCCCGTACTGCCAGGGCCGCGCGGGCGACGAACTCGTGTTCGAGCACGACACGAAGCCCGGTGACCCGATCTGCGGCGTCAGCCTGTACCGCCGGTTCGTGAGCGCGGCGAAGCGCGCCGGCCTTCCGGTCCTTCGGTTCCACGACCTCAGACACTCCTTCGGCACGCAGGCGATCCGGGCGTTCAACATCTACGAGGTCCAGCGGATGATGGGCCGATTCTGAGCCGGGCGACCGAGCGTCACTCCGATGAAACCCACTTGTCTGCAGGGCATCCACTCAGAGGCGACGACCGGAATCGAACCGGTGTAGACGGCTTTGCAGGCAACGACAGGGGGGTCAGGATGGCCCTATACCGCGTCGTTAGTGTCGCTCAGTTCTTCTGAGTTTCGCTCTGTGTCCCCAGTTGGGGACACAAACGGGGACACAGAATCGCCCCCGAACGCCGCCGCGAGACGCTGCGCGTCGTCCTTGCCGGGGCGGTGGTGGACGTAGCGCATCGTCGTGGTGATGTGGGCGTGGCCGAGCATGGCCTGTACGTCAGAGAGCGGGAACGCCTTGACCGCGGTCGAGCCGAACGCATGGCGCAGATCGTGAAAGCGGACGCGGGGGAGACCGGCATCCTCCAGCGCCCGGTAGTAGCGCCGTCGTAGCAGGGTGTCGTTCTCGACCTCGCCGACCTGATTGGGAAACACGAGATCGTCGGGACCAGCGAAGTGCTCGCGCTGCCCGAGCCTGGCCAGCGCGGTCGCGATCTGCGGCACCATCGGCACCGAGCGGACGTGTCCGGACTTGGGTGTCTTGATGGTCGCGTTGGCCCCGACCGTGGCGCTGCGCCGGACGTGGATACGGTCGGCGGCGAAGTCGACGTCTGCCCAGCGCAACGCCCGCAGCTCTCCCTGGCGCAGCCCGGCCTGGGCGGCGGTCAGGTAGAGCGCGGCGTCCTGGGTACTGGCGGCGGCACGGATCAGTGCGGCGAGCTGCTCGGTGTCCAGCGTCTGGAACTCGCCGCTGTAGCGGACGGTGGGACGGTCTACGAGATCGGCGCTGGCCGGGTTGCGGGCTAGCCCGTACTTGCGCATCGCATATTTGAACACCCCGTGGGCGACGGTCAGATGCCGGACCACGGTGCGGGGAGACACGTCGCTGGCCATCAGTTCATCCCGCAGCGCCTCCACGTCGTTGGCGTGGATCGCATCGACTGGCCACTCTCCCCAGCGCGGGACGAGGTAGTTGTTCACCGATCCGCTGTAGTCGCTGAGGGTGGCGCGCTCGCGGCCGCGGACGTGCTCGATGTGATGCAGGTATCCGGCGGCAGCGTCGGCGAACGTGGCACCGAGGTGGTCGTAGGCACGCTGGCCGACCTTGTGGCGTTCCTCCGTCAGAATGTCGGCCAGCGCGTCCTGTGCCTGGCGGCGGGTGAGGTGACCGGCGGGCGGCTTACCGCCGCTCATATGCGCCGGCGCGAGGAACGTGGTGGTCTGCTCGGGCGTGCGCCCGGGGACACGGGTCTTGACGTACCAAATCGGGCCGCTCTTGCGCTCGATGAGCTTGAGGTGCCCGGAAACCCGTCGGGTTCTAGGCTGGCGGGTGCTCATGGGAGGTCACTGCTCCTGTGGGCCATCGCCGAGGGCGTTCCCGCACCGCTCGGCTGCTGTGTGTGCTGTGACCAGCGTAGTCGGCCTCGCGGATCTCGCAGCGCTCAAACGCCTCAATCGCGTCGAGCCGATAGCGGTAGTACTTGCCGAGCTTCACGGTCGGGATCTCACCACGCCGGGTGAGGGCGTAGACCTGCGACTTCGGGACCTGCCAGCGCTCGGCGAGCTGGTCGGCGGTGAGGAGCCGGTCGTTCATGGGGCACCCCGGATGAGGTCGCGTACCGGCGATTCGACCAATTCGACCATCGTCATTGACAGCAGGGCCGCTGCAACCTCTGCGCGGTCCCGCACATCGTCTGTCGAATGCTCAAAGACGTACATGCCAGCTCCGACAATCGCGCGCCGGATTGCCTGGTGCTCGTCGTAGGTCGGCCGCCAGCGACCGATCGACTCGATCCCGAGCGTCGCAGGCGTGTACACCGCCGGTCCTGTCGTGAGTGCGCCGGCGTCGACGTCGAGCAGATCACGGAGTTGCCGGCGCGCGTCAGGATCGTGCTTCAGCGCGTCGAGCAGTCGGCCGACGAGGGCGGCGTCGCTGGCCATCCCGTCCGGATGCAACCCCCACCACAACCGATCGTTGGCGCGTCGAAGGTGCTCGTGCGCGTCGTTGAGCTTCCTGGCCAGGTCGGCGTCCTGCGCGAACCGACGTTCGAGTTCGGCGGCGAGCTGACGAGCCCGATTGGGAATGGGCCGACTCACCGGGCGTCCTCCGCGGACTCCTTACTTTGCTCTCGGGTGTGGCCGAGATGTCGCGACGTGCTGCGATCGCGCGGTGCGATGCGCGGTTCTGATGGGGCTCGACTCGGTTCCGCTCGCGCCGTCCCGAGTTTCTGGGCCAGCCGCTTTTGGAGCGTGGCGTGCAGAAGATGCCGTGGCAGGAGCGCTGCGGAGAACGACGTCGGCGAGAGGAGCGCGTCGAGCTGGTCCTCGCTCCAGCTCGTGTTGCGGGCGGCGAGCACGACTTCGACGAGGATCTGTTCGCACCATTCGCGCACGTGGGCTTCGATCACGGTGCGGGCGCCGGGCACGCCTTGGTAGCGGCGGCGCCAGTGGACGATCAGGTCGCTGATCGCCCGGAAGTCGGCGTTGATCGTCAGCTCGTGCCGGCCGGGGTGGTAGCGGGCGGCTTGGTCTTCGAGGTCGCCCGGTGCTCGGGATCCGTCGCGCGCGGAGATCCACGCGACGTCGGGCAGACTGACCATCGGCTGGGGCCGCTGCTCGGTGTCCGCGTCGAGCGTCAGCGGCTCACCGTCCGACGGTTCGTACCTGCGTTCAGCGTCCGCGGGCGTGCTTGGGGTGTCTGGCGCCGGCTGTCGGACCCGGGGCGGAGTTCCGGTCGCGCGCGCGTCGGCCGGCGATTCCACACACTTGTTGGTCGCAGCTTGCCTGGGTGACTCGCCGGCTGGCGGTGTCGGTCGGTAGCGACTGAGGCGGTAGAGCGGCAGGATC
This sequence comes from uncultured Solirubrobacterales bacterium, assembly GCA_963813265.1. Lineage (GTDB taxonomy): Bacteria > Actinomycetota > Thermoleophilia > Solirubrobacterales > Solirubrobacteraceae > Palsa-465. The sequence goes on from CAWEYQ010000013.1 coordinate 65,750, forward strand.
GCGCTGACGCGGCTGCGAATCGCTTCTTGGCGCGGCACGCCGTCGGCGCTGGCCGCGCGCTCCTGTAGCCGCAGGATCTCCGCCGGCATCAGCGAGGCGAACTCCTCGCCCCAGCGGGACCACGGCAGCGGCTGGTGATCGAGCAGCAGCAACGTGCGAGCCGTGTTCGCCTCGAGGCGTCCGACCTGGACGTGGGGCTCGAGGTGCAGGATGACCCGTTCGTAGCCGAAGCGGATGCCGAAGTCCTGCAGGCGTCCGTAGCCGCCGCGGGTCTGTGGCAAAACGTCGTAGAGCTCGTCGTCGAACACGGCGGCGACATGACCGCTCGAAGCCCACAGCGTGGCTTCGCGGCGCCGGCCGCGGTGATCGTCGTCGAGCACCCACCAGTGCACGATTGCGTCGCTCAGCTCTACGGCGCCTGCCGCGACGGCGTGCTGCTCAACGTGATCGCGCTCGCCGTTGATCCGTCGCAGCTGCCCCATCTCGCCGTGATCGTGGTACTCGCGGACGAGCACCTCGACCCGCTCGGGAAGCCGCCGGAAACGGCCGTTGAGGTACCGGGCGATCCAGTGCCGGCGCGCTTCGGTAACGCTTTCGGGCGCCCGAGTGGTGTCGTGACGCTCGCTCTCGCCGAGCAGCACGACCTGGGTGCCGTGATCCTCGCCGCGCAGAAGCCACGGCTTCTTCGCCTCGCCCAGCGGCCGCCAGAAATCCAAGCGGCCGTCTGCCCACCGCTGCGGTTCCAGCCCCCAACGCCCGTCGGGGTGGCGCTTGAAGCACACCAGCGCGCCTTCGCCCTGGTGCCAGGAGCGGTATTCGAGTCCGTGGGGATTGCGCGAGCCTGCGGCGACCTTCGCGCCCACGCCGAAGTTGCCGGTCAGCGACTGCTCGCGGCCACTCGCCGCCAGCTGGTTGATGTAGTGGCGGAGCTGCTCGGCGGTCATGCCGGTGCCGGTGTCGATGACCGAGAGCTTGCGCACGCAGCCGCCGGATTCTTCGAACCGCTCCCAGTCCAGATCCCACACCACCCGGCCGGGGCGGTCCGCGCCGAGCGCGGCGATCGCGTCAAGCCCGTTGACGGTCAGCTCACGCAGACCCTGAAGGTCCGTGCACTCGCTGCCCAGTCGCTCCAGCAAGAACGTCGGGTTCGCGACCGCGAGCTCGTGCCACCCGTCCGCCGGAGCCGCGTCGCCGTCGGCAGTGCCGACCAGTTCGGCGAGCTTCTCTTGCATCCCGCCAGGCAGGTACCGGGAACAGCGGGCAAAGCCTCCAACCCGACCGTCCTCAGTCTTCCGCGAACGCGTCCGCGCTCGCCGCGGCCCACGACCCGTACAGGTCGATCACCGTCGCTGGCGCCGGCCAGGTCCCCGCGCTCAGGCGCGCGAGCGCCTCGCCACCGCGCTCGCGCGCGTGCGTGCGAGACCAGTCGTAAGAGGACGGCGCCGCGCCGTACAGCGCCCGCCACCGTCGCATCGCCACGCGCACGGCCTCGCGCGTCAGCGCTCTCGCGGCGGCGCCCGGATGGCAGCCCTTGCAGTACTCATACGCGTCACCCTTGCCGTTGCGCGGCTGGGTCGGAGCACCGCATCCCCGGCACACCCCCTGGTAGCGCGCCTTCACTGCCCGCGCCTTCGCGCCGCTCGGATCGTAAAAGTAACCCTTGACCGTCGCGGGCGACCGGCCGAGCCGCTCGGCGATCTGCGCAATCGAAAGGCCCTCCGCCTCACGGTAATGACGTGCGAGCGCTACCGCCCGCTGGCGCTCGGCCACGCGATCCAGTGGCGTCTCCGTCGTCGTTCCCATGTCGCGCTCGAAGGTACCGCGAGCACCTGACTGTGCCTCGGCCTGGTCGTCGAAGGAGGGCAGATGCGAGACACCTGCGGTGTTCTGATTGCGGGGCCGGGCGTCGCGGGCGGTGATCGACGCGCAACTGGCGAAATCGAGGGAAGCTCCGACCGTCCTATGACGTCGGCGTCTTCCCTCAGATGAGGGCAAACCAGGGAAGAGGCGCATGCGCCCTGCTGTCGCGGGAAACCAGGGCTCTGTCGTCGCCGGCTGAATACTGGACCACCTACGCCGGTTGAAAACTGACCCACCTGGCCGGCCGCCGGTGCCGTCCGGTTGGGTCCGGAGCCTGGTTTGGTCGTTGTCGATCGAGTCGGGAGATGAAGGGTGGTCAGTGTGGAGCAGTGGGCGGAGGTTCGTCGGATGCGTTTCGTTGAGGGGTTGGCGATCAGGGAGATCCGGCGGCGGACGGGGTTGCATCGGGAGACGATCCGCAGGGCGTTGGAGTCGACGACGCCGCCGGTGTATGCGCGGTCGTCGCGGGGGTCGAAGCTCGATCCGTTCAAGGATGAGGTTCATCGGCTGCTGCGTGACGATCCCGGGATGGAGAGCCAGCGGATCCGTGAGCTGCTCGCCGAGCAGGGCTTCGAGGGTGGCAAGACGATCGTCGATGATTACGTGCGGGAGGCGCGTCCGTTCTTCCGCGATCAGCGCACGTATCAGCGGACGGTGTACCGGCTTGGGGACGTGTTGCAGTTCGATCTGTGGCAGCCCAAGCGGGAGATCCCGGTCGGCTACAGCCAGACGCGCAAGGGGTACGTGGTCGTCGGCGCGCTGGGCTACTCGCGGTTCGGGGCGGGCGCGGTGGTGTTCTCCAAGGAGGCGCCGGACGTGCTGTGGGGGATGCGGCGCTGCGTGTGGCGGATCGGCGCGCTACCCCGGCGGCTGGTGGTCGACCGGGAGGGGTGCCTGCACGCCGGTGGCGGCCGCCCGACCGAGGAGTTCGCGTCGTTTTGCGGGCAGCTGTCGGTCGGTTGGCGGATCCTCGATCCCGGAGACTGTCAGGCGAAGGGGGTCAGCGAGCGGCTGCAGGGGTTCATGGAGACCAGCTTCGAGCCAGGACGGTCGTTCGCGAACGAGCTTGACTTCCAGGACCAGCTCGACCGTTGGTTCGATCAGCGCGCCAATGTCCGGCTGCATCGCACGCTTCGTGAGCGGCCGGTCGACCGGCTGTTGCGCGAGCGTGAGAGCATGCGGTCGCTGCCCGAGCCGGGACCGGATCTCGACCGTCGGCTTGTGCTGCGGGTGCCGCCGCAGCCCTACGTGCATGTCGATCGCAACGACTACTCGTTGGACCCGGGGCTGGTCGGCCGACGCGTGGAGGTACGCGTCTCGCAGCGGGAGGTCGTCGCGGTCGCGCTCGGCACCGGCGAGCTGGCAGCCAAGCACCGGCGCGTGTTCGCCGCGGGGCAGGAGCTCACTGATCCCGCCCATCAGCAGTCGCTCGAGCGGCTGCGTCGCGAGCGTGATCGAGGCAAGCCGCTCACGGGTGAGGATGTGCAGCTGCGCGATCTGTCGGTCTACGATCAGCTGGCGGACGCGGCATAGATGGGCCAGCAGGCCGAGCTCGCGCACCTGTTCCGAGCGCTGAAGGCGCCAGCCGCCGCCAGGGCGCTGCCGAAGCTTGCCGACCGGGCCCGCCAAGAGGAGTGGAGCTATGAGCGGTTCGTGCAGACGCTGCTTGAGACCGAGGTGTCCGCGCGCGACAGCCACGGCGGCGAAGCCAGGATCCGCCAGGCCCGGTTCCCGGCGCGCAAGACGCTTGAAGAGTTCGACTTCACCTTCCAGCGCAGCGTCAAGAAGACGGTGATCGAGCACCTCGGCCAGCTCGACTTCCTACACGCCAAGGAGTGCATTGTGGCGCTTGGCCCGCCGGGTACCGGCAAGACACATCTAGGGATCGCGTTCGGGATCCGCGCCTGCCTCGCCGGTCACCGTGTCAGGTTCGCGACCGCCACCGAATGGGTCGCCCGACTCGCTGAGGCCAAGCACGACGGCAGGCTCGAGGACGAGCTTGTCGCGCTCGGACGGATCCCGCTCTTGATCGTCGACGAGGTTGGCTACATCCCGTTCGACCCACAGGCCGCGAACCTGATGTTCGCGCTGGTCTCCTCCCGCTATGAGCGCGCGTCGATGATCGTCACGAGCAACAAGCCGTTCTCCCGATGGGGCGAGATCTTCGGCGACGACGTCGTCGCCGCCGCGATGATCGACCGGCTCGTGCACCATGCCGAGATCCTCAACCTCAAGGGCGATTCGTATCGGCTCAAGGACAAGGACCTCGGCTCTCCACCGCCCGCGAAGAGCCCCGAAATCGGGTGAGCAATCCCTCGCGGCGAGCTCGCCGAGGGCCTCAGAACGCCGCACAACGCGCCATCTGCGGCGCCCGCGCACGAAATCGACCGAATCTGACCGCCACCGCCCGGATCCCGGAGACCAACCGGTTTACGCCCGGGCCCGCACCCCGAGCGGAGAGGCGGTCTGACAAGGCGCGCAGCGGCTACGCGCTCCGCTCGTCGCTTCGCTCCTCACTCCGCGCGCAGCCGCTAACCCCGGTCCGATGAGCTCTCCCCAGACCATCAGGGTGGTCCACTTTTCAGCCGGCGCAAGTGGTCCACTTTTCGACCGGCCTTGATAGGCTCCGGCCTGATCGGCCGCGATGTCGTCCCGCAGACGACGCACTGAGTTGCGAGATTGGCGAATATCGGGTCTTCGCCGCCGCCGCTCGCCCGCCCTGCGTTCGTGTCCGCGCGGGTATTCAGGACGACGCGCCCCGTGGCTGCGTTTGTCCGAGAGCAGCGACAGCGGCCGGAACGTCGACCGTGAGATGTTGGCTGCTTCTACCGAAGGAGCAGCCACGCCGCCAGCGTCGAAGGGCTACTCGTTCTGGGCGATACCAGCAGCGAATGCATTCCAGGAAAGCGCTTGCTCCACGTGTAAGTCATGGGGGGCCAGCTAACGGTCGTCGTGCTTGCTTCCGGCCCCATCCGCAGCAAACGACTTACTCGGGAAGGGTTCACCAGCCCTCCTCCCGGCTACGCGTCCGTTCGCGAAGGACTTGCGAACAATCCCTCAGCCGATTCTGCGAGACCCGACTCAGCCCGATGGTCGGGAGCGCGGCGGGCTGCGGACCTGCGAGCGGTGCGCCAGGACCGTGACGCTGATGAGGAACGCGGCGAGCATCGCCGTCGCGGCTACGGCCGACCACGGCGGGGCCAACAGCCACCGCACTATGGAGGCGCTTTCCGTTGTCTCCCACGTTGGAAATAGTGAGGACTACGGATGCGGGCAGTGTCGCCGACTGGGACGATCATCCAAGACGGAAGGTCGTCAAGATGGTTCTCTGCAGAGAGAGTCAAACCGGCGGCCTTTCGCCGTGTCTGGGCTCAGGTCGTGGTCGACGATATGCGCGTCAAGGATCATCGCAACCTGCTGCTCCTGCAGATGTCGCCGAACCCCACAGACGGGGATGGGTGCTGGCAGCGTGCTCGCTGTGGGAAGACGATCGCGATCGTATGCTGGCGCGGGGCTCAATGCCGGTTTCTGATTGCCAGTGGCGGCGGGAGTCGTGCGGAGCAGTGGATTCGCTGCATGGGCGGAGTCCGGCGGTGAGCGGAGCCGACTGGGATCGGTTGCTGGCGTTGGCTGTTGAGGCCGGGCGCTACGGGTTTGTGCTCGCTCGACGGGGTCGGGCTGGTGCTGCACGTCAACGATGCTGTGTGTGAGCTATTGCGTCGTCCTCGCAGCGACCTGCTCGAGGTGAGCATCTCGTCCCTGTTGCATCCGGATGACCGTCGCTGGGTCCAGGCCGAACTCGAGCTCCTGCTGGCGGGCAGGATCGATCGTTTGCGCTACGAGACGAGGCTGGTTGCTGGCGATGGCAGCCACGTGTGGGCTGAGCTGAACGCTCGCAGCGCGTGTGTCGATGAGCGGGTCCGGGCCGTGGTGATGTTCGAAGACGCGGGGAACCGTGTTGCTTCGAGAGCATGAGCTGCGTCGGCTCGCGGACACCGACCCGCTGACCGACCTGTACAACCGCAGGCGTTTCGCCGCCGAACTCGAGCACCATCTCATGCTCGCAGAGCGATACGGCGCGCGAGGGTCACTACTGATGCTCGACATCGACGAGCTGAAGCGGATCAACGACGCCCACGGGCACGCCGCCGGCGACCGCACGATCACCCTGACGGCGGAGGTGCTGCGCGCGCGAGTCCGCGTCAGCGACGTGGTAGCAAGGCTCGGTGGAGATGAGTTCGCCGTGCTCCTTCCGGCCGCGGACGGCACCGCAGCCGCGCTCGTGGCGGCCGCGCTGCTTGCGGAGATGCGCGGCCGCTCCCAGGCCGACGGCGTAACGGCGACCCTGAGCATTGGCCTTTCGCCCGTGGCTGAGGGGACCGATGCCACGAGCCTCCTCGAAGCCGCCGACGCCGCGATGTATGAGGCGAAGCGCCGTGGTGGCAATTCGTTCGCGATCCGAGACCAGGCACCATCTGCCCCACCGCGTTCAGACCATCCCCGCCGCAGGCATCGCGACACCAGCGATGCCGGCCCCGACCGCGCGCCCGAGAACGCCGCCCGTGCCGACGCTGGCAATGTGGACGTCGACCGAGAGGCTGTGCTGCAGACCGTGAGTGAGCTTGGCAGCGCCAGCCTCGGGCTCCTCGCCTGGGAGCTATGCGTCGATCGTCGCGCGGTCGCGACAGCCTGGACAGCCGCGATTCGCGACGGCCTGCTCGAGCCCGCAGGATATGACTCTCTCGACCACGAATGGCAGTACGAACTGACCAGCGCCGGCCAGGCCCGCGCGCACCCGACCGACACCCCATCCGCGCACGAGCCCGCCCGGCACGCGAGACACAACAGCTCCGCGAAGCCACCGGCAATGGAAGGGCCAGCACGATCCCGCAGCAGCCATCGACGAACGCGACCGGCCAAGCCCAAACCACCCAACCAGACATAGCGAGCGGCTGTGACCGGTCATTGCTCCCGCTCATCGCCCCTCGGCACTTCGCTTCCTCCCGCAGGTGCTGGATCGACTAGAGAGCCAAGAATCGGCGCACGATGCATCCGGACATCCTCGCGCCTCCGCCCGCCCTGAAGAGTCGGCCGGATGCTACGTCGCATTGGTTCAGAACGGGAGATCCTCGGCGCTGGCCGATCCATCACCCAACGTGGTCGCCCCCACCGCCTCGGTCTCGAAAAGGCGAGGCGCTCACGCCCGAGGCCTCGCCGCCATTGCGTCTGCTTGGGCACTCTTCCCCGAACAGCACCTGGCGCGCCCTGAGCGTGTGGGGCCTCGCGCCGGTTGTCCTGCTGTTCGCGGAGCCTTCCAGTGCGGACGTCCGTCCCACGCCGCTCGGCGGAGCGCATCGACCCGGCCGCCAGGCCGCGCTCAGCGCGAGGCCTCGAGCTGACCTGATGGCGTCTGGCTGACCGTTCCGTCGACGGGCGCCGGGCACCTGCGTGACACGATCACGGGCGATGTCGCCGCGCGCGACAGTTCTGACGGTGGCGTTCGACACAATTCCCGCCATGTCACAGCGATCCCATGTTCGTGATGAGGGCGATCGACGGCGCTTCGTCGCCGATCCGGATGCGCTCGCAGCACTGGATTTGAAGCTCGAGCAGCTGTCCGATCCCGACGTGGCGCTCGGTCGCGATCCGCCATGAGCATCCTGATTTCGAAGAAGCGCTGAAAGAAGGCCGCCGCGAGATCGAGGGCAGCGATGGGCCGATGAACCCGCGTCTGCACCTCACACTGCACGAGGTCGTCGCCACCCAGCTATGGGACGACTCGCCGCCGGAGGTATGGGACACGGCAGTGCGGTTGCGCGACGCCGGCTACGACCGTCACGAGATCCTGCACATGCTCGCCCGCCCCGTCAGCGAACAGATCTGGGGAGCGCTTCACGAGGAGGGCCCTTACGATCACGACCGTCACGTGGCCGCGCTACAGGCGCTCCCGGGTACCTGGGAGCGAGGGCGGACGGCCAGGACGGCGGCACGGCGCCACGACGATGCCCGCAAGCAGGCTCGTCGGGCGGTGCGAGCGGCACGGCAGCGGAATCGACGGCCGAGCTAGTCCAAGGACCGGATGACTCGTGCGACTTTGCCCTCGCGCAGAGAGGGGAGCACCGCGTGGTCCACGGTTAGCGTCTTATGCTGCGTTGGGTAGATTTCGTGTATCGGGATTTGGCTTGGCCTGCGGTGTGTGAGCGCTGTGGTTGAGGGCGTGCTCGAGTGCAAGCCCGTCGTGATCTGCGACCGCCATAAGGATCTGCAGCTCGGGGTCGTGTGGGCGCTGTCCGCTGAGAGCGGTTCGTCGACTGAGACGACGCCGAGGATCTCTCCTGTGAAAGCGTGGAGCGGTAGGAGCAGCATGTCGTCCGGGTGCCAGCTGTCCGGCCGGGCGCGGCTGCGATCGGTGGCGTCCACGTCGACGCGCGCTCGCGCCAGTTATATGAGCCGGTGGGTAGCGAGACCGCGCCGCAGCGGACGTGCTGTGAGCTCATCAGCGGTTCCCGTTCCTCCCACGGAGTTGACGCTGCCGAGCAGCGTTTGCTGCACGGCGTCCTCGCCGAGGACTACTACCGCGCGTAGTTAGCGACGTTCCCGATCGAGCAGGTTCACGGCGACGGTGGCGAACGAGAGCTCGGAGCGGATCGTTGCTGCGAGTGTGTCCAGCACGGGGATCGGGCCGCGTCTCGACGCGGCCGCGCGGGAGAGCCGCAGCATGCTTTGCAGGTGCCGGGGTACGGATCGACCGCGGTGCCGGCGGTCGATTGTCTTGGCGCGTCGGGCGAAGTAAGGACGACGCGGTTGCGCTCGGTGCGTTTGGCTTCAGACAGGGTGGCATCGGCATCTGCGAGCAGCTTCCCCGCTTCTCCTGGCCCGGGTGCGTTCGGGCACGAGCGGCAAGGAGCCGAGCTTATCCGGCATCGACGCTCATCCAGCACACGCGGTGCTCCCGCCCATCGGCGAACCGCTGGCGCGGTCGGGTCCGTCGTCACACATCGCCACAAGAATTACGTCGACGCGAGCAATGGGCTACAAACCGGATGCCCTCTGATCGAAAGGGACAGCAGCATCACGTCCGCGAGGAACGGCGGCAGCCGTGTGGGCTCGCGAGCGCGAGGTCAGCGCGTCTCAGAAGGCTGCGGTGGCGCGCGTCCAGTGACCAAGAACGGTGAGCGACCAGTTGGCCGGACTCTCCGCGGCTCTGCTCGTGACGCGACGAGCGGGTGCTCGATCCGTTAGCCGAGCGAGCCCTGCTTCCTTTACGTGCGGGCGCGGGCAGCGTCCATCCACCGCCGCCCGGCGCAGAAGCACGATCGGTCCCTGGCCCGAGTTTCGCCCCGGCTGAGGCCGCTCCCCGCGTTACCGACCTGCTGTTCAATCCGGACCGGGCGTCGGGCGGCCTCATTCGGCTTGGGGGGCTGGGATGGAAACGACGGACATCGTGCTAGCGCCCGACCAATCCCAATGGCGGCGACGAGAGGCGGGCCACCTCATCTTTCCTTCACAGCGGGCGACGTGAGCTACGACATCAACCTTCATGCGTGGGCGTCGAACGATGTATTGCTCGCTCGAGCGGTCTTCGAAGTCGTGGGCGAAGCCTGGTCGGCGTGGATGGGTACGTGTCCGGTTTCGTCTGCTCGGAACTACCGATGACAAGCGAGCAGCATGGCGCGATCGTTGCGCCATGGGTCGCGTGCTCGTCAGAGCTCTCGCGGGTCCCGGGAGGACGGTCACCATCACGACGATGGTTTCGGCGAGTGACGGCTTGCTCGCTGGTGATGATGTGATCTCGATGCGTGGGTTGCGGATGTCCTACGGGGACTTCGAGATTGGTGAGCGAGCGGTTTCCGGTCGCGGTTTTGGTGTGCCTCTTGGATGTGCGCGCTCGGTCGGTTCGGAGCCGGGGCGCGACGTGCGCGCCGCGAGCATCGCACATGGGACGTGATCTCAGTGGAGACGCGCAGCGGCATGGTACAGGCGAAGTCTGAGGCGTGGGCGCTGTCGGTGTTGGATTGCATGCCGGGGGCGGGCGTGGCGGTGTTCGACTCGGAGTTACGCTACGTGCTTGTCAGGGGGCCGGCGCTTGCTCGCGAGGACATCAGTTCGTCGACCTTGGAAGGGCGGCTGGCTGCGGACGCTTTAGGACCGGTGCGGTGGGCGCTTTATGAGCCGCTGTATCGCGCCGCGTTGGGGGGCGAGGCGCGCTCGCTCGAGGTCGAATCGCCCGGTGGGGAGCGCTGGTACCTGGTCGAGATCGGTCCGCTGCGCGCCGGGGACGGCGAGCTCATTGGCGGAGTGTCGTTCGCCGTTGATATCACTGACCGCAAGCCTGCCGTGGAGCTGCAGGCTCACCTCGCCGCGATCGTGGAGTGTTCATACGACGCGGTGATCGGCTCGACACCCGACGGTAGGGTCGCAAGCTGGAACGGCGGCGCGGAGCGGCTTGTACGGCTACACGTCCGAGGAGGCGGTCGGACGCCCGCTGGCGTTTCTTTGCCCGCCCGACCGCCAGGACGAGATCCAGGCAGTCATCGCCCGCTGTCGTAGTGGCGGGCGCCTTGAGCAGTGCGAGGCTGTCCGGGTGCGGAAGGATGGGAGCTTGATCGACGTGTCGTTGACGATCTCGCCGGTCGTGGCTGCGTCCGGGAGCGTTGTCATGGTCTGGATGATCGCCCGCGACATCACCGCCCGAAAGGGGATCGAGACGGATAGGTCCTGGCTCGCCGCAATTGTCGAGTCGACGGATGATGCGGTCATGAGCGGAACGCTCGATGGTGAGGTTGTCAGCTGGAACGGAGGGGCGGAGCGGATGTTCGGCTACTCGGCCGCGGAGGCGGTTGGGCGTCACTTCTCATTCCTTTATCCGGTCGGCGGAGATCAGCTCCCTGCGATTCTCGCGCGGTTGCGTCGTGGTGAGCGTGTGGATCACCACGAGACGGTCCGGCGGCGGAAGGATGGGCGAGAGATCGACGTGTCGCTGACGATCTCCCCGGTTAAGGACGCGTCCGGCAGGATCGTTGGTGCATCGTCGATCACTCGTGACATTACCGAGCGCAAGCGGGCGGAGATCGCTCTGCGGGACGCCGAGGATCGTTTCCGCCGCGCGTTCGAGGAGGCGCCGATCGGGATGGCGATGCTTGATTGTGACAGCCGCTTCGTGGAGGTCAACGAGGCTCTGTGCGACATCACGGGTTACTCCCTCGAGCAGCTCGAGGCGACCAGTCTCGACGCGATCACCCACCCAGACGACCTCTGCGCCGAGGAACACGCGATCGCGGATTTGCTAGGTGACGATTCTTCTACCTACCGCGCTGAGCGGCATCTAGTTCGCGCAAGTAGCGAGCTGGTATGCGTGGCGATACACGCGACCGCCCTGCGCAACGCCGCGGGTGGCCCGCTCATGGTTCTCGCCCAAATTCAGGACATCACCGACCGCCGACACATCGAAGAGCGGCTGCGCCACCTCGCCGAACATGACGCGCTCACCGGATTGCTGAACCGCCGCGGCATCGAGCGGGAGCTCCAAGCCCGGAGTGCGCTCAGCGAACGATACGGCGGCGGGGGCGCGATGATCGTGGTCGACCTGGATCACTTCAAGTTCATCAACGACACGCTCGGGCATGACGCGGGCGACGAGGCGATCGCGCGCGCCGCCGCAGTGCTGGCCTCGCGGCTGCGCGAAACCGATCTGATCGCACGGATTGGCGGCGACGAATTCGTCGTGCTGCTACCACATGCCGACGCCGCCACCGCGCGCCATGTCGCCAATCAGCTACTCGGAGCGCTACGGCAGGAGACCGTCGCGGTCGGCCGCCACGCGCGGCCGCTTACCGCCAGCGCCGGGATCGCGCTGCTCGGATCGGATGCTGGCCTTGAGGATGCACTCATGAACGCCGATCTCGCGATGTACGACGCCAAGAACGCCGGCCGTGACCGTGCCGAACTCCACATCGCAGGCGAGGACCACGAATCCACCACGATGAAGGGTCGCGTCACGTGGGCGCAACGGATCGGAGAAGCGCTTCAACACGACGGATTCATACTCCTGGCACAGCCCATCATCGACTTCGCGACCGGCCACACGAGCCAGTACGAGCTGCTGCTGCGGATGCGCGACGAGCGCGGCGACCTCGTCGAGCCGGGTGCGTTCCTGCACATCGCCGAACGGCTCGGGATGGTGCAAGAGATCGACCGCTGGGTCACCCAGCGAGCGATCGCACTACTCGCGGAGAGCGGTGCACGCGGCGAGGAACTGACGTTGGATATCAACCTTTCCGGCCTGTCGATCGGAGACGCCGAGCTGCTCGCGCTCGTCACGCGCGAGCTCGAGCGAAGCAATGTCGCACCGCGCAACCTCGTCTTCGAGGTCACAGAGACAGCCGCAGTCATCGACATGACCCGCGCCAGCCAATTCGCCCACGACCTCACCCGTCTGGGCTGCCGGTTCGCGCTTGACGACTTCGGGGCCGGCTACGGCTCGTTCTATTACCTCAAACACCTCCCATTCGACTTCCTCAAGATCGACGGCGAGTTCGTACACAGCTGTCTCAGCAGCGAAACCGACCGCCTCGTGATCAAAGCCGCCGTCGGAATCGCGACCGGCCTTGGCAAACGGACGATCGCCGAGGACATCGGCGACGAACAGACCACCAGCCTAATCACCCGCCTCGGCGTCAACTATGGACAAGGCTTCCACCTCGGCTGGCCAGGAGCCCTCCCCGGCGCACAAACAGCCGCTATTACCCCACATACCACGAGCCAGACGACGAAGTAGCCGCATACCGACGCTGCGCCTTACCGCGGCGGTCAGCGAACTTCGTGACGACGGACACGCCATCGACGTCGTGACCACGGGCGGCACCGGCACCGCCGAGTTCTTCGCGATGCACGAAGTGATTACCGAGGTCCAGCCTGGATCGTTCACCTTCATGGCCGCCGACTATCTCGACACCACCGACGTGCCCTACCAGCCGACTTTGCTCGCGATCGCGACTGTGATCAGCACGGCCGGGCCCCGACCGCGCGGTGATCGACGCTGGACTCAAGACGCTCTGGAACGATTCTGGGCCTACGCGCGTCGACGCCCCCGGTGTTGGCGCTATGAGCGCGCCGAAGACGAGCACGGGAAGCTCACGCCAGCCGGCGGCACCGACCGCGGTGAGCCGCGGGTCGGCGACCGGATGTCGCTCAACCCCTCACACATCGACACAACCGTCAACCTGCACGACACGCTCGACGCGCCTCGCAACGGTCAGCTCGAAGCGATCTCGGCAATCGCCGCCCGCGGCAAGGTTCAATGAGCACCAGGGCGGTTCAGTCAGCTCTTCGCGAAGGGCCGCATAGCCGAGACGAGGGCTGGGAAGCCTTCCCGGGTAAGTTGTTTGCTGCAGATGGGGCCGCAGGGCAAGCGCGGCAACCGTTAGCTGGCTCCCCACTACTTACACCTCGAGCATGCGCTTTCCTGGACTGCAATCGCTGCTGGTATCGCCC
>CAWEYQ010000014.1:0-208527 GCA_963813265.1 uncultured Solirubrobacterales bacterium
CTCTCCGGGCATGATCGTAGGTGAAGTCACACGAACGACCGTTCGTGTGGGAGGGTGAGAGTGACCGGTCCGCAGGCGAGGTGAATGAGCGCAAGCGCGGCTCGGGCGGAGTGGAACCCGTACGCGCGTCGGACGATCAGTTTCACGCGGTTGTTGAGCGACTCGGCGCGGGCGTTGCTGAGCTTCATCCGTCGGGCGGCGAGGATGCCCTCGCGGTGCTTGCGGATCGTGCGTCCGAGCCGGATGAACGGTTTCAGGCGGCAGCGGGACAGGCGGGACAGCAGCCGGTCGAGCAGTTCGCTGACCGCGTTGACAGTGAGGCCCGGGGCGAAGATCGCGCGGACCATCTCCTTCATCGCCCAGGCGCGTGCGACCTTCCCGCCGCCCGCTTGGATCGCGGCGAGGGTGGCGGCCTGCTGGTCGCTGAGATCGTCGGGGTTCTTCAACAGCGACCAGCGGTCGTGCTTGAACTGCTTGGCGGCGCCCGTCTCGCCGGCGTGGCGTAGCTCGTTCCAGTGCTCGCGGCGGACCTCGTCCAGCGCCTTGGTCGCGAGCTGCACGACGTGGTAGTTGTCGATCACGATCGTTGCCTGTGGCGCGTGCTTTAGGACGCTCTTGGCGTAGCCGCCGGTCATGTCCATCGAGACCGCCGTCAGCCGGGAGGCGCGCGCGAACAGGCGCGGATCGAGCTCGGTGCCGTCGGTGATCCACGCGCCGGGGATCCCCTGGCCGGCCGGCACGGTCGGGCACGGACCGAACGGGACCATGATCGCCGGCGCCGGCTCCCACGACGGCTGCCCGGCAGCTGCGGGCGGGTCCACGGGCGGCGGGTCGAGCTCGGTGAAGAACTGATCGGCGGCGGCCTGGCCCTTGCCCTCGGTGCCCCACACCACGCAGCCACGACGATGATCGCCGACCAGCGTCAAGTACCTATGTCCCTTGCGCCACGCGACCTCGTCGACCGAGATCTCAAACAGACCTGCGAGACGATCGCCGTCGATCAACTCGGCGCCGACCCGCGCGATGATCCGCCCGATCGTATGCCAGTCGATCCGCGTCAGCCGGCAGGTCGCCGTCTTGTCCGTCTTGGTCGCCAGCCAGGCGACGAGATCGTCGAAGTCGCGGGTGAACCGGGCGCCGTCGCGAGCGAACGGGACGCCCTCGACGTGGACGCCGTGCTCGGGGCAGCGCAGTCGTCGCAACCGGGCGTGGACCTCCAGCCGCCACACCCCGAGATCGAGATGGCGCCAAACCGAGTCGTGACGCTGCTCGTTCTCACGATGCCACGTCAGATACGAGCACTTCGGGCACTGAAGACGACGACGACGCAACGCGACCGTGACCACCACCCGGCCCGGCTCGAAGCAGACCTTCCGGACCCACACCCCAGGCAGGTCCAACAGACGAGAGAATGCGGTGCAGACGCGCACGGGCGACGACCTCCAGCTCGAGGACCATCAGAACACCCGCGAGCCTACGGTCCAACTCGTGCGCGTCTCCCAACCCCGCTCCAACCCCGCAACCAGCGCGGAAACCCTGCTCAGGCCCGAAAACCCGGGCCGGTCACCACGCCCGAGTCACCTACGATCACCCCCGGAGCCTCCGATTTCCAAGAACACCCCGGTCACCGCCAAGGCGGATGGTAACCCCGCCGTGACCGGCGGCGGTGATTGAATAAGTCACACCCGAGAAAGCGTCCCGCTCGTCAATAGCGATGCCGTTCCCGCGTCAGCTGACCTTGCGCAGAGAGCCTGTCTGCACCTCGTAGACGAACCGGCGCACGGACTCCGCGTCGAGGATGAACAGCGACGTCGTGATCAGCGCGAGCGATTGGCGAACGGTGCGGTCCAGGTCGGAGAACGCGTCCGGCGATCACGCCGGGCGGATGCCTGTCTCACGCTCGAGCTCGTGCTGGAACTCATCGTCGGTGAAGCCGAGCATGCGGCACTCGGTGTGCTGGATGAGGATGATCTCCTCATCTCCTCGTCACACGTGCGCGAACCTGCACGCTTTGATCGCGCATCGTGCGCGATGCCAGTTCCTCGCGCACGAATGGGAATGTCGCTTGGTCGAGCCGTGTCGCCACAGCCGACCACTCTGTACGCACCAAGAAAGTGCTGAAACGTCCCTTAGGACGGCCCTCACGGCAACAGCCTGACGCCATCATTGCCTGCAGGGACGTCTTGCTCGAGGCAAAGCCCTGCATTGCGTCAGCATTTGTCCCGGACATCTTCAGGGACGTCTTGCAAGACGTGCCGGGAAATCCGCGGACATCTTGGATGACGGGAAGATGTCCGGCCGGTGATGGGTGTCAGGACCCCGAAGCAGCATGGCCCATCCACTCCTGCACCCTCCGAATGTCGGCCTTGGCGATCATCCGGGTACCGAACGTGTGGCGCAGATCGTGGAAGCGGAGCTGCCGGAGGCCGGCGCGCTCGGGGCGCTGTCAAATCGCAGCAAGAACAAGCTGCTCGTCATTCTCCATAGCGTCTTCCGGCGGCCGTCCGGCAGCCCGAACTTCGCACACCAAACCGGCCCGCGAGCTCGCTCGACGTGGAAGACATGACCGCTTGGCGCACGCTCCCCAGCCATGCGAGGATGGATACGCCGCTTGGGACATATTGGGGACATTTCGAGACAGACGATTCGAGTGCCGACCAAGAACAAGGCGAATTTCCAGCCGAATCCCCACGCCCCCGGCAGGATTCGAACCTGCGACCATCGGATTAGAAGTCCGGTGCTCTGTCCACTGAGCTACGGGGGCCGTCTAGGGAGGAGACTGTAGAGGTGTTGAGACGAGGCAATCGATGGGCGGGACGGGTTGTGGCCGTGGTCGGGGCGATCGCGGCGCTCGGCGCTGTGCCGAGCGTGAGTGCCGCGTCAAGCTGTGTCGTGCCCGGGTACGGGGAGCGGCTCAATCTCCTGTGGAAGCCGGACATGCGGGCGGCGATCGACTACGCGCGCACGCGGCAGGGGGACATTGCGTTCGCGGTCCGGACCGACCATCGCTTCTACGGATACCGGCCTGAGCACGTCGAGTGGTCGGCGAGCGTCGTCAAGGCGATGCTGCTCGTCGCCTACCTCGACCGGCCGTCGGTCGCGCGGCGACCGCTCAATGGCTACGACGGATCGCTGCTGCGGCCGATGATCGAGTTCTCGGATAACAACGCCGCGTCGACGGTCGTCGGGATCGTCGGCGACGGTGGGCTCTTGGCGCTCGCGCACCGCGTCGGGATGAAGCACTTCGCGACCGACCCGGTCTGGGGCAAGACGCGGATCACCGCCGACGATCAGACGAAGTTCCTCTACAACATCGACCACTACGTCGTCGCGCGTCATCGCGCGTTCGCGATGCACCTGCTCGCGTCGGTCACACCGTCACAGCGGTGGGGCATCGGCGAGATCCCGCCGGCGCACTGGAGGCTGTACTTCAAGGGCGGCTGGGGATCGGGCACCGGTCTGCTTGACCACCAGGTCGTCCTGCTCACGCGTGGCTGCACCCGGACTTCGCTCGCAGTCCTGTCGATGCACGACGGATCGCACCAGTACGGCAAGGACACGCTGCGCGGGATCTTCTCGCGGTTGCTGCGCGGGTTCCCCACGGCCAAGGAATTGGCGTGGAAGGTGTCGTCTGGCCGCGTGGATTTGAACCTGCCAGCGACTGATGCATATCGGGGCGCCCGGATTCGAACCGGGGACCTCCGCCTCCCAAAGGCGGCGCGCTAGCCAGGCTGCGCCACGCCCCGTTAGGCCGCTGAGTCTAGCTTCCAGCCGCCGCGGACACAGTCCATCCAGGCTGCCATCCGAGCTCGGAACAGGGTGTCGTGAACATCGACAGCAGCGACGCCGTGTTCGCATCTCCACGTTCGCGTTCGCAGCTGAGAGCTATTTGTCTTGGGATGCAGGCGAATCTCGGTCGGCTCGATCTCAAGCACGCTGGCCCAGAATGCCGGTATGCCGTCACTCCAACCAGAACATATGTTCGCATGCCGGTCGGACGGAAACCCACCCCGCTCCGGCACCGCACCAACAGCTCGACAACTCAAATCCCCGCGCCGGTCAAGTAGCCTCAGCGACCGGCGATGGCCCAGATCGAACCGCTCACCGCACTCCACTACGAGCTCGCCAGGACGGGCGGGCTCCAGCCGGTCGTGGCGCCGCCGTACGACGTGATCGACGCCGCCCAGCGTGCCGAGCTCGAGGCCCGCTCGCCGTACAACGTCGTCCGTATCGACCTGCCGCAGGCGACCCCCACGGAGGCCGATCCGTACGCCCACGCCGCCGCGCTCATGCGGCAGTGGGAGGGCGAGGGCGTGCTCGTCACAGACGATGCCCCGGCGCTGTGGCCGATCGAGCAGGACTACACGGGCCCCGACGGCGCGGCGCGGACCCGGCGCGGCTTCCTCGCGCGCGTGCGCGTGGAGCCGTACGGCGCCGGGCGGATTCGCCCGCACGAGCGCACGCATCCCGGCCCGCGTGAGGACCGGCTTCGTCTCACGCGCGCGACAGAAGCCAACCTGTCCCCCATCTTCTCACTGTTCTCTGACCTGGATGGCGCCGCGCAGCGCGCCCTGACCGACGCGACTGCCGATGAGCCGCCCTGGGGCACCTCGACCGATGACGACGGCACCGTCAACCGGCTCTGGCGTGTCACGGACGCAGCGACGATCGCAGCGGCGACCGACGCGCTGAGCGGCGCGGAACTGCTGATCGCCGATGGCCACCACCGGTACGAGACCGCCCGCGTGTATGCGGATGAGATCGGTGGCGAGGGGGCGCATCGCTACGTCCTGATGTGTCTCGTCGCACTGCAGGACCCGGGCCTCACCGTGTTCCCCACGCACCGCCTCGTCCGTGGCCTGGCCTCGGCCCAGCAGGTGGCGCTCGCCAACACGCTCCGGGCCAGCTTCGAGATCGAGCCGCTTGACGATCCCGCCCAGCTCACGCCGGAGCCCGGCGGCGACACCGTCCGCTTCGGCTACATCGACGCCCACTTCCGCAAGCCCTACCGGCTCACGCTGAAGGATCCGACGATCGCCGACGACGCCCTCCCGGAGCACGCCGAGCCGTACCGCCGGCTTGACACGGCGGTGCTCGAGGCCCTGATCCTCAAGGGGCCGCTCGAGATGACCGACGAACGGATCGATCACCTGGATGGGCTCGGTTATGCGCGGGACGACGCCCAGGCGCTCGAGCTCGTCACCACGGGCGAATTTGACGCCGCGTTCTTCATGGCGCCGACGCCCGTGGAGCGGATTCAGACGGTCGCCGCGGCCGGTGAAAACATGCCTCCGAAGTCGACGTATTTCTACCCCAAGGTGCCGACCGGACTGCTGTTTAACTCACTGCGCTAGGAAGCCTCGTCGCGGCGCTACGATGCGAGGTGGGCATAGTGAACTACCTACCACTAAGGACTCGCCAATGAAGGCCATCGCACGCCGCACGTCGGTCAACGGATTCTCACACCGCATCGATGTCCGCAACCATCAGCTGATCGCTGATGAGCCGGTCGAGCAAGGCGGCGACGACGACGGTCCGAGTCCGCAGGAGCTGCTCGCCGCCAGCCTCGCGTCATGTACGGCGGTCACGGTTGAGATGTACGCCAAGCGCAAGGGCTGGGACCTCGGCCCAGTCGAAGTCGTCTGCGACTACGCGCCTGCCGAACGTGGCTGCCCGACGAAGTTCACGGTCGAACTGCGGCTCTCCAGCGGGTGCAGCCCGGACCAGATCGAGAAGCTCCGGATCATCGCCGCCAAGTGCCCGGTCCACCGCACGCTCGAGGGCGAAGTGATGTTCGAGGACCACGTCAAGTTGGTCGAGCCCGTCACCACGTAGAGCCCCGGGACAAACCGGCGCCCAGAGTCGAACCGGCGCGGCGGACCAGCCGCGCTCAGTCGTGAGTGGTTGTCGTGTGGCCGTCGGAGCCGTCGCCGCCGGACCCGCCGGAGTCAGAGCCCGAGCCGCCTGAGCCGGACCCGCCTCCCGAGTGACCGCCGTCGCCCGACTGTGACGCGGCGGAGGCGGTCGTGGTCGTCGTCGTGCTCGTCGACCCGCCGTGCTCCGAACCGGAGCCGCCGTCGCCGGAGCCGCTGCTCCGGCCATCGCCGGACCCCGAGCCCGAGCCGGACGTCCCGGACCCCGACCCATGATGCTCGCCGGATCCGGAACCATCCGACCCGCCGGAGCCAGACCCGGATCGTGACCCGGCAGCGGAGCCGCCGCCATCACCGTGCCGCGACCCCGAGCCGCTGCCACCGCCAGACCCTCCGGAACCGCCGACGACGACCAGCCCGCTCGGGCCACCAGACCCACGGCCGTGACGCGAGCCCGACCCACCACCGGATCCGCCGGAGCCCGGGCCCCCAGAACCCGAGCCGCGACCTGACCCAGCGCCGCCGGCCTTCGATCCGCGGGAGCGCAGCGCGACCGGCGTCGCGGCGGCCGAGCCGGCGCCAGCCGACCCAGCAGCCGCTCCCGACCCCGAGGCGGCGATCATCGCGGCGTTCCGAAGCGACATACCGCTGCCGTGAGCGCGCGCGTTCGCTCCCGAGCCGGCCGCCTCGTGATGACGCGAGCGATGCGAGGTGTGACCGGAGATCCCGGTGGCGGTCGCGATCGCACCGGCGGCGGCAACGACAGCACCGCCCTTGACCAGCAGGCTCCCGATCCCGACCGACCCGCTCCCCGCGAGGGCCTCGACGACGGCCGCCGACCGTCCGGATCCGCCACCCTGCCGCACCGCCCAGTGGATGAGCGGGGACGGCGTCACCGCAGCGGCGGCCGCGCGCAGCGTCGCGCGGGCCCGGTAGATCAGCCCTCGGACGGCGCCGTGGCTCAGCCCGAGCGCGTCCGCGACCTCGTCGTGGCTGCGGCCCTCAAACGCCGTGCTCAGCATCACTCGGCGCTGGAGTTCCGGGAGAGATGCCAGACCGGCAAGCGCGGCACGGACGTCGAGCCGCCGCTCGAGCTCGTCCTCCGCGCCGCCGGCCTGGCCGCCGTCCTCGACGTCAAGCGAGTCGTGTACCGGACGGCGGAGCTGGCTGATCGCGACGTTGTGGACGATCCGGTACAGCCATGCCCGGGCGTCACGCACCTCGATCTCGGGGTTGGCGAGTGCCACCCACGCCTGCATCAGAGCCTGCTGCAGGGCATCTTCGGCGCTCGCCTCCGATGGGCTCAGCCGCCGGCAATACCTGAGCAGCGCTTTCCGATAGCGCTGAACAAGCGCCTCGAACGCTCGCTCGTGGCCGGCGCGCGCCAGCTCAATGAGACGGCGGTCCGGCTGGGTTTGAAGAAAACGAACCGATAAAGCGAGCGGACTCATGCGTCGATGAGGACTCCTTGCGGAAGATCGCGGATCAGCCTAACTCCGATAACGACACCAAACGACCGGCGAACCTTCCCCGAAGAAAGCAGGTCCGCCGGCCGTCGGACGGCAGCTGGCCGGCGGACCCCAAGGAGAGAGCCGCCGGCCGTGCCGCAAACCTGATCTCCGTGGGCGCTAAGAAATCAGGTCCACCTTGTCCCACACCGCTCCGGCGGAGGAGATCTTGAGCTCGGCGCCGCGGACGGACGTACCCGCGGTCAGATTCGCGGACGTGCAGGCCTGCTCGCCCTGATCGTCCTGATCGTTGTCGTCGCCCTGGTCACCGTGGTCACCCTGGTCGCCGCCAGAGTCCCGGCCGCTGTTATCGCCAGAACCGGGGCCGCCGCGTCCGCTACGGTCGCCGTCCCGGTGGAGGTCCGTCATCGACGACTCCGCGGCCTCACACTCGATCTCGGTGGCGTCGGTCACCATCCCACTCACGGTCGAGCCGTTGTTCAGCTTGATCGTCAGGGTCCCGTTCGTGAACGAATCGACCGTCCCGACGGCGTCCGAGGACGGCGTGCCGGGGGCCGGTGTCGTCGTCGGGTTGCTCACGTCGCCGAAGCGCTTGTGGATCACGCGATGCACGCGCTTGTGGTGGCGCACCTGATGGCGAGCGTGGTGCCGCTTGTGGTGGCTGTGCTGGCGTGCCATCGCGCCGGCCGGCACGAGCGCAAGCACGAGCGAACTCGTCGCGGCCGCCAAGATCATCCTTCTCATCAACTACCTCCCGTCAGTGCCTCCGTCGTGCGGACGGTGCCTCGTTAGTAGAAACCAGACCTGAGACGCGGCCCAGCGAGAAACTTCACGCGGCGCACGAGAAATTCCGACGCCCGAGCCCGACCACCGCGCTGCCCGGGCAATTCAGCCGGGCGGCCCGACTGTGATTACCGCGGGTGCATCCCGCCGTCGATGCCGACGACGTGGTTCGTCATGTAGGCGTTGCGGAGGATCGCGACCGCGAGATCGGCAGCCTCGTCCGGTCGCCCGACCCGCCCAACCGGCACCCCGCGACCGAGCTCCGACGGATCACCCGGCAGCATTGCCGTCTCGACGAACCCGGGCGCGATCGCGTTGACGGTCACCCCATCCGCGGCGACTCGCCCCGCCAGGTAGTACGTGAGGCCGTGCAGGCCGGACTTGGAGGCCGTGTAGTCCGGGCCGACGACTCCACCCCGGAAGGCGGCCGTCGAGGAGACGAACAGGATCCGCCCCCACCCCCGCTCGCGCATCCCGCCGAGTACCGCCTGCGCCAGGAAGAACGGCGCCCGGAGGTTGACCGCGAGGGTCCGATCAAACGCCTCAACGTCAATCGCATCCCACGTCGTCACACGCGCGTGCCCGTGGTTGGCGACGAGGATGTCGACCGGCCCGAGCGCCCCCTGCGCTGCGGCGACGAGCTGGCCTGGCGCTCCCGGATCGGACAGGTCGGCCCCGACGGCAGCCGTCCGGACTCCCGTTCCGGCTGCCACCTCCGCGGCGACGGACTCTGCCGCCTCGGCGCCCCGCCCGTATCCGACGGCAACGTGAGCGCCCTCAGAACCGAGCGCCCGGCAGATCGCCGCTCCGATCCCGCCGCTGCCGCCGGTGACGAGCGCGACGCGGCCCGAGAGTGGATCAGTCGACAACCTGCACGCCCGCGGACCGGAGTTCATCAACGGCACGCTCGCCGTCGCCCGGCGTCACCTCGACCGGTCGGGTCGCGCCACGGTGGACGATGACGTTGAAGCCGGCGCTCCTAGCGTCAAGTGCCGTCGCCTTCACGCAATAGTCGAGTGCGAGCCCGCCGATGTGGACGGTGTCGATGGCGTGCTCGCGCAGGAGTTGCTCGAGCGGCGTGTCCTCAAAGCCGGAGTAGCCCTCGGCGTCCCGGGTCCGACCGGCGTCGACGACGTCCGCGATCTGCGAGGTGTCGAGCTGGGGATGAAACTGGGCGCCCGGCGTATCGCGCACACAATGCACGGGCCACGGACCACCCTCCGCCGCGAACGACGCATGGTCCGGCGGGTGCCAGTCACGCGTCGCGACGACGTAGCTCGCCTCACGAGCCAGCCGGTTGACGGGCTCGATGACGGCGTCCCCGTCTGGCACTGCGAGTGCACCTCCGGAGCAGAAGTCGTTCTGAACGTCCACAACGATGAGGCCTTCCATACCCCCGAATATAGTCAGGACATGGCGAGCCGACTGAGCGCGATTCGGGATGAGCTTGCCCGCGTCCTCCTCACGCCCGAGCAGGCGATCGCGCTCGACGTCAGCGGCCACAAGGACGCCGCGGTGCTCGTGCCCCTGTACCTCCAGGACGACGACCTTCACGCGGTGTTCACGCGCCGGCGTGAGGATCTGCGTCGCCACGCCGGGGAGATCTCGTTCCCGGGCGGCCGCTACGACGAGGGCGAGACCGACCTCCGCGCGACGGCGCTGCGCGAGGCGGACGAGGAGATCGGGCTGCCGGCGGATGCGGTCGAGCTCATCGGCGCGCTCCAACCGACCCCGACGATCGCCACCGGGTACTCGGTGTACCCCTTCGTCGGGCTGATCGAGCCCGGACGCGAATGGACCTTGAGCGAGACCGAGGTCGCCGAGGTGCTCGAGTTCTCCCTGCCCGAACTGCTCGCCGGGTACGGTCGACGGCGGCTCGTGCGCCGTGGTCTCCCGATCCGCACCGACACCTACGTCGTCGGCGACAACCTGATCTGGGGCGCGACGGCACGGATCCTCGCCGACCTGTTCGACCGGATCTCGCCGCTCCTCGGGTCTCCCCTGACACGACCCTAGTGTCGTGAAGCGGAAGTTCGTGAGCAGCGTCGTGTGTGGCTGGGCGTGGATGGTTCACGACACTAGAAGCCGGCTGACACCTCGGCGCCGAGGACGTGATCGACGGCGTCGAGCGCCGCCGCGAGCCATGCGTCGTGCCGCGCCGGGTCGGCGTCGAGCAGGACGTACGGGATGACCGAGTCCTCGCAGACGGCGCGGACCTGGGCGACTCCGCCGTCAAGTGCGTCCTCGGGAACCGTCCCGCGCGACTCGTAGATGAGACCCCGCACGGTCGTGTCGACGAGCTTCGTGAGCAGCATGTCGAGTCGGGTGCCGTGAAGCGCGCGCACGTTCTCGGTGTCACCGGTCGCTGACCCGAGCAGGATGCACGTCACCGTGACGTGCTCGAAGGCGGGCGCGATCGTCGCGATCCGATCCGGATCGCCGAGCACCGCCTCGACACCCGCCCGCTCGAGCTCGTCGAGACGGGACGGATCTCGTGTCGTTCCGCGCACCGCGTGACCGCGCTCGCGCAGGACGCGCGCCAGCGACAGCCCACGGCAACCGCAGCCGATGATCAGCACGCGCGCCACGGAGCGGTCAGGACTCGGCGTTTGAGCCGCGGCCGAATTCCTGCTCGGCCTCGGCGCGCGTCCGCTCCGGCAACCCACGGGCTCGCCGCCGCGCGTTCGTTGCCTCGAGCAGCTCGTCAATCTCCCGATCGGCGAGATACGCCTCGCGTCGACGGCGCTGCTCGTCCACATCCTCCATCACCTGGTGCTCGAGGTCGGTGACGCTTACCTCGCGCTCCCCGCGCGCCCGGCGGCGTGCGTTGTGCGCCGCCAGCATCTGGTCGAGGTCCTCGGCGTCGAGCGCCTCACGGCTCTCGGTGATCTCCCGGGCCGACCGCAGCCCGAGCTGTTCCAGCCCGTTGCCGGGGTAGTACTTGCCCAGCAGCCAGATCCAGAGGATCAACGCCGCGAGCCCACCCAGAAGCACGAGAGCGAACGGGTCCACCGCAGTTCAGTCTACCGCCGCGGGCGAGACCGATTTGAGACTCGGGCGCGATTGTCGGGCTGCGAGACGCGTGGCACCGTTGCGAGGACACGGGCCCAAGTCGCTCAACCTCAGCGCAACTTTCCATTTTTCATCGGGTTTGTGGAGGCGTCAAGCAGCCCCCGACCGGACGGGAGCCGGGATCCGGCGGTGGGACCACCTACGAATAGCTGGGAAGGAGGGCCCATGCGCCCACGCTTTGCCATGCTCGCGTCGCTGGTGGCCGCACTCGCGGTCGCAGTGGCGCCAGGCGTCGCCGGTGCTGCACCGAAGCACAATCATGGCCTCACCATCAGCGCGACCCCGAACCCGATTGTGTCGGGTCAGGGCGTGCTGATCTACGGTCAGGTCAAGGGCAGCCCCGTTGCCGGACAGCCGATCGTGCTCTACCACCGAGTCGGCCTCGCACGCCATTTCTCGGTGATCGGCCACACGACGACGAACTCGTTCGGTTTCTATGAGTTCACGCGCGCCGACGGCATCGTCACGACGAACCGTGACTGGTTTGTCCGCGGCCCGAACAGCTCGCACAGCCGCACCGTGCACGAGCACGTCGCGGCACTCGTGAGCATCGCCGCCGACACGACGACGCCCGATACGCGCCACCCGGTCACGTTCACCGGGGCGGTCGACCCGAGCCACGCGTTCCAGCGCGTCGTGCTTCAGGCCCAGACCGGCTCGAGCGATAACTGGCACACGCTGAAGAGCGGACGTCTCGACGGGTCATCGCACTACTCGATCCCCTACCGCTGGTCGGTGCCGGGTGAGCGTGACGTACGTGTCGTCCTCCCGGGCGACCGCCGGAACATTCGCTCCGAGTCCGACGCCGTGACCGTGACCGTTCAGCAGGCCCAGGTCGCTGACTTCACGATCAACACGTCGCAGCCGATCATCCCTGAGGGTTCGACCGCGACGATCTCCGGCATCCTGTTCCAGAAGGGCACGACCACGCCCGAGCCGCCGACCAGCGTCTCGCTCTGGTCCCGGACCGCCGGCCAGGCGAAGTTCCACAAGCTCGAGGAGGCGATGACGGCGAACGACGGCAGCTACAGCTTCGTCGAGAAGCCGTCGATCAACGAGCTCTACCAGGTCCGGACGACCCTGCCGGCGAACCGCCACACGGCGGTCCTGTTCGAGGGTGTCCGGGACGTTCTCGCCTTGCAGGCGAACTCGGCGACCTCCACCGTCGGTGGCAAGGTCATCTTCACCGGCTCCGTGATGCCGGACAAGGCGGGTCATCTCGTCTACCTCCAGCGTCTCGGCAGCGATGGTGACTGGCACACCGTTGAGGTCCGCGTCGTGCGGGCGAGCTCCACGTTCCAGTTCGCGTGGACGTTCGGGAAGGTGGGCACGGACAAGTTCCGCGCTCGCATCTTCAGCGATCCCCACAACGTCGGTGGCGCGTCGGATGCCGTGACGGTCACGGTCTCGGGCGTCGCTCCCGTGTCGACGCTGCCGCCCGCGACCTAACCGACGCCGGCAGCGACCAGTCTGCCCGGCCTCCGTCGCCACGTGCGGCGGGGGCCGGTGGTCGTCAGAGGCGCGTCACGCCAGCGCGCGTCACGCCAGCGCGCATCACGCCAGCGCGTCACGCGGTGACCGCCCACAGCCGCCACGTCCCGGGCACGCCGCGCAGCTCGGTCTCGCCTCGATCCTCGAACAGGATCCCCGAGCCGACGACGAGATCTTTGACCGTCCCGGAGACGAGCACCTCGCCGGCCTCCGCGCGGGACCCGACGCGCGCGCCGATGTGCACCGCGATCCCGCCGACGTCGTCGCCGATCACCTCGACCTCGCCGGTGTGCAGCCCGCTGCGCACCTCCAGGCCAAACTGGGTCATCGAGGCGTCACGGATCGCCGCCGCGCAGCGGATCGCCCGCGCCGGCCCGTCGAACGTGGCGAGAAACCCGTCGCCGAGGGTCTTGACGGCGCGCCCGCGGAAACGCACCAGCTCGCGTCCGACGACCGTGGTGACCGACTCGAGCACATCCCGCCAGCGGCGGTCGCCGAGCTCGGCCGCGCGCCGGGTGGAGTCGACGATGTCGGAGAACATCACCGTGGCCAGGATCCGCTCGGTGTCCGCGACGCTCCGCGTGCCGGTGAGGAACTCCTCGACCTCATCGAGCAGCGGCGCCGTATCCGAGCCGAACGAGATCGCCTCCTCACCGGGAAGCATGACGAGCCGGGCGCCGGGGATGTGCTCGGCGAGGTACTGGGAGTGACGGGGGTCGACGAACTTGTCGTCGCGGCGGTGGAGCACGAGCGTCGGCACACTGATCGTGGGCAGCACCGCGCGCACGTCGACCTCGGCGGTCATCAGCATGAACTTGGCGGCCGTGGCAGGACTCGCGGCGAGCCGCTCGAGCTTCGCGTACCAGGCCCGAAAGCGCGGATCCTGCGAGGAGCGCGGCGCCAGCCCGTCGATCCGCGCCCCGTCTCCCCACGCGCGTGCGACCACGATCTCGCGCTCCTCGTCGCGCATCGCCCAGTCGTAGTCCGGCGCCCACGACATCCGTGGCATGCCCTCGTAGAGCACGAGCGCGCTCGTCCGTTCCGGGTGGGTCGCGGCGAACAGCGCCGCCATCGCACCCGCCTCGAGTTGGGCATACACGGCCGCCTGCTCAGAGCCGGCGGCATCCATCACCGCGACGACGTCGTCCATCTGCTCCTCGAGCGTCGGCGCGTGAGCTACGGGATCCGACATCCCGAGTCCGCGGCGGTCGAACAGGATCAGCCGGCTGAACGATGCGAGCCGCTCGAAGTACCGCGCGATCCGCGGCTCCTCCCACAGGTGCTCGACCTGCGAGATCCAGGTTGGCACGTAGACGAGGTCGCGCGGGCCGTCACCGACGATCTGATACGCGATGTGGACGTCACCGCTGCGGACATAGCGCGTCTCCGGAGGCATCCCGCGTCCAGCCTAATGGCACCGCTGCGGTAGCGTCCCGGCCATGGACTTCGAACTAAGCGACGAGCAGCGCCTCATCAGGGAGACGGCGCGTGCGTTCACCGACAACGAGATCATCGAGCAGGCGAGAGAAAACGATCGCAACGAGCACTTCGACCTCAAGCTCGTCGGCAAGATGGCCGATCAGGGCTACCTCGGGGCGATCGTCCCGCGTGAGTACGGCGGGGCCGGGCTTGACTACCTCACCTACGGTCTGATCGTCGAGGAGATCGGCCGCGGCGACTCCGCGATGCGGACCGTCGTCTCGGTGCAGACCTCGCTCGTGTGCTCCGCGATCCTCCGCTGGGGAACCGAGGAGCAGAAGCAGCACTACCTGCCGAAGCTGTGCGCCGGCGAGTGGCTCGGGTGCTTCGGCCTCACCGAGCCGGACACGGGCTCGGACGCCGCCAACCAGCGCACACGCGCGCGCAAGACTGACTCCGGCTGGGTCATCAACGGCGCCAAGATGTGGATCTCGATGGGCAACCACGCCAAGGTCGCGCTGATCTTCGCCCAGACCGATCCGGAGAAGGCCCACCGGGGTCTCGCCTGTTTTCTCGTCGACACTGATCAGCCCGGCTTCCAGCCGCAGCCGATCCATCACAAGATGGGCCTGCGCGGTTCGGACACGGCGTCGATCTCACTCGACGACGTCGAGGTCACCGACGAGCAGATGCTCGGCGAGGTCGGCGACGGATTCAAGGTCGCGATGAGCTCGCTTGACTCCGGTCGCTACAGCGTCGCCTCCGGATGCGTCGGCATCTGCCAGGGCTGCGTCGAGGCGTCGGTCGACTACGCCAAGGAGCGGATCCAGTTCGGCAAGCCGATCGCGAGCTTCCAACTCGTCCAGGGCATGCTCGCTGACATGAAGGTGCAGACCGACGCCGCTCGGATGCTGGTGTGGCGCGCGGGCTACCTCAAGGACGCCGGCCAGCCGAACACGACCGAGACCTCGATCGCCAAGCTGTACGCGACCGAGGCCGCCGTCCATTGCGCGAACACGGCGATCCAGGTCCACGGCGGCTCTGGCTACGTCGACGACCATCCGGTCGAACGCTACTTCCGCGACGTCCGCGTCACCACGCTGTACGAGGGCACCTCGCAGATCCAGAAGCTGATCATCGGCCGCGCGCTCACCGGGATCAACGCGCTCGTCCCGTCGTAGAGCCTGACGGTGAGCGCTCCGCAGACGATCGGCGTCCTCGGCGCCGGCACGATGGGTGCCGGCATCGCGCAGCTCGCGTGCGTGAGCGGCGCCGATACCCTGCTGCACGACCCAATCGGAGAGGCACTCCAACGCGGGCACGCGTCGATCGTCAAGCGCCTGGGCCGCGACGCCGAGCGCGGCCGGATGACCGAGACGGACGCCACCGCGGCGATCGAGCGGCTCGCCCCCGCGCCGGCGCTGGCCGACCTCGCCGGGTGCGACCTCGTGATCGAGGCCGCACCGGAATCGCTCGAGCTCAAGCACAAGCTGTTCGGCACGCTCACCCGCGAAATCCTCCCCGAGGACGCCGTGATCGCGACGAACACCTCCTCGCTGCTCGTGACCGCAATCGCATCCGGCGCGCACCGGCCCGAGCGAGTCGTCGGCATGCACTTCTTCAACCCCGCGCCGGTGATGCGCCTGCTCGAGGTGGTCGCCGGCGAGGAGTCGGCGCCCTGGGCGCTCGACGTCGCTCGCGCCGCTGGCGAGGCAATGGGCAAGGTGGTCATCGACGCGGTCGACGGACCGGGCTTCCTGGTGAATCGCTGCAACCGCCCGTTCGGGCTCGAGGCGCTGAAGCTGCTCGCCGAGCGTGTCGCCCCGTTGGATCAGATCGACCGGATCTGTCGCGTCGGCGGCGGCTTCCGGATGGGTCCGTTTGAACTGATGGATCTCGTCGGCGTCGATGTTGGACTCGCCGTCTCGCGCTCCTTTTACGAGCAGAGCTTCGGCGAGCCGCGGTGGCGCCCGTCCCCGATCACGGTCAAGACGGTCGCCGCCGGGCGCCACGGGCGCAAGACCGGGCGCGGCTACTACGACTACTCAGGCGGCGAGCACCGTCCGCCGGACCCCGAGCCGCTGCCGTTTGACACCGGCGAGCACGGCGCGATCGTCATCGCCGGCGAGTCCGCGCTCGCGTCCGAGCTCGCGGAGGCCGCCGACGCCGCCGGCTGGGAGGTGCTCGAGCCAGCCGAGGCGAGCGACCGCGAACCGCCGTTCTTGATCCTCGACCTGACACTCGACGGCGAGGACCCGGGCGCGCCGCTCCAGGGAGCCCCGCAGGCGATCTGCTGCGCCGGCGGATCGCTCGGCGCGCTCGATCCGGGCGGCGGTGCCGTCGGCTTCCACGCGCTTCCGCCGCTCGCCGAGGCCGTCGCCGTCGAGCTGACCAGGGGACCGGACACGACCGGTTCGGCCGCCGCCGCCACGGAGCGGTTCTTCACGACGCTCGGCAAACACGTCGAGTGGGTCGACGATGCACCCGGGCTCGTGCTCGGCCGAATCGTCTGCCAGGTGATCAACGAGGCGGCATTCGCGCTCGGCGAGGGGATCGGCAGCGCCGCCGACATCGACGCCGGGATGGTGCACGGCCTCAGCTACCCGCGGGGTCCGCTCGGGTGGGCGGACACGATCGGTCTCGACCACGTGCTGTCGGTCCTGCTCGCGCTGCTCGACGAGCGGCGCGAGGAGCGCTACCGACCGGCGCCCGCGCTCACCCGGCTCGTGTGGGCGGGACGGCTCGGACGCCAGACCGGCGCCGGGTTCTTCGAGTACGACGACGACGCGTGAGTACAGGCGCGCCCGGGGACCGACGACGGTCGGCCGGCGCGCTGCTGCGACGGATCGCGCTCGACTTCTCGCCGCTGCGCGCCTCCCGGGACTTCCGGCTGCTCGAGGCCGGCCAGGTCGTATCCGGAATCGGCAGCCAGATCGCGCTCGTCGCACTCCCGACGCAGATCTTCCTGCTCTCGCATTCGCCTGCGCTCGTCGGCCTGCTCGGCCTGTTCGAGCTCGGCCCGATGGTCGTCGCGTCGCTGCTCGGCGGCGCGATCGTCGACCGGCTTGACCGCCGGAGCGTGCTGATCGTCGCGCAATTCATCGCGATCGCGGCCGCTGGCGCGCTGGGAGCGGTATCCCTCGCGACCCGCCCGCCGGCGATCGTGATCCTCATCCT
The DNA here is from genome assembly GCA_963813265.1 of uncultured Solirubrobacterales bacterium. GTDB lineage: Bacteria > Actinomycetota > Thermoleophilia > Solirubrobacterales > Solirubrobacteraceae > Palsa-465. The sequence continues at coordinate 17,285 of CAWEYQ010000014.1, forward strand.
CGGCGGCCTGCTCGCCGGCACCTCGGCGCTGGACAACGTCACGCGCTCCGCGATCGTGCCGCGCATCGTCCCGGCCGACCGGCTCCGCTCGGCGCTCGCCTTCAACTACGGCGCCTACCAGCTGACCGGCATCGTCGGACCCGCGATCGGCGGGATCCTGATCGCGACCATCGGGCTCGGCGAGAGCTACCTGATCGACGCCGCCAGCTGCCTCGCGATGCTCGGCTCGGCGATCGCGCTCTCCGCCCAGCCCCCGGTGGATGCGGCGCACGCGTCCGCGCGCCAACCGATCCTCGAGTCGATCGCCGAGGGGTTGCGCTTCGTCCGCCACAACCAGGCGTTGTCCGGGAGCTTCGCGATCGATCTGGTCGCGATGACGTTCGGTTGGCCGCGGTCGATGCTCGCGGTGCTGTCGCTCAGCGTCTATCACTCGGGCAGCCGGGGCACGGGGCTGCTGTTCGCCGCTCTGGCCGTCGGCGGCACCCTGTCGGTGCTCACCGCGGGATGGATCGAGCATGTCCGCCGGCTCGGTCGGATCGTGATCGCCGTCGTCATCGTCTGGGGGGTGGCGATTGCGGGGGTCGGCCTCGTCCGCTCGCTCGGCCCCGCGATGGTCCTGCTCGTCATCGCCGGCTTCGCCGACGGCGTCAGCGCGGTGTGCCGCTCGACGATCAACCAGACCGTCACGCCGGACGGCCTGCGCGGGCGGATGAGCGCCGTCTACACGCTCGTCGTGACCGGCGGGCCGCGGCTCGGGGACATCGAATCGGGGGTCGTCGCGGGGGCGACGTCGGCCGTCACCTCGGTGCTCACCGGCGGTCTCGCCTGCATCGTCGGGGCGTTCGCGGTCGCGTTCTCGTTCCCGGCACTCGTCCGCTACGGCGAGGAGCCACCAGAGGGCGGCCTCGAGCCGGCCATGGAGTAGCCCGTCCGGGACCTGATCCGCCCGCCCGAAAGGCCGAAACGGCGCATCGAGGGGACAAGAACGAGGACGGCGGCGGCCCGGCTCCAGCGAACGGGGGAGTCTGTCGCCAAATCGCACCGGCGGGATGGATTGGGGCGACAAATGCCCCGTGAGGGGGAGGAACGCGCCCGGATGGGGATCGGGGAGGCGATTTGGCGAGAAATTCCGGTTCCGTTGGTCGCCGCCCTGGCCACCGGCCGCGGCCGGCCGCCGAACCGACCACGACCACGACCACGACCACGACCACGACCACGACCACGACCACGACCACGAACGACGATTTCGCATGGAAGCGCCGTCGGAATGGCCAAAGCGCATGTCAGCGCGAGCCGATCTCAGCGCTTTCTTGCGTTTCGGTCAAATATCCGCCAGAACGCAAGAGAGCGCCGGAAACCGCGCGCGCCGTCATGCGTTGTGGTCGCACGGACGGGTGCTGTCGTGCGTTTTGGTCGCAGCGGCGCTTCGTACCACGCATCGAGGCGACCGGGCATCAGGCGCGGTCAGGCGCGGGGCATCAGGCGCGGGCATCAGGCCGGGGCATCAGGCCGCGGGGCATCCGCCGGGCGAGTTCGCCATCATGCGGCCCGGATGCGAGCCGTCACCTTCCAGGCGCCCGGCGAGGTCCGGGTCGACGAACGCCCTGATCCCGAGCTCGAGTCGCGCACCGATGCGATCGTGCGGATCGAGGCAAGCGGCATCTGCGGATCGGACCTCCACATTTACCACGGGCGGGTCAAGATCGCGCCCGGCTTCACGATCGGCCACGAGTTCGTCGGCACGGTCGTCGCGGCCGGCGACGACGTCACCCGGGTCAAGCCCGGAGACCGCGTCCTCGGCTGCTACCACTCCGCCTGCGGCACCTGCTTCTTCTGCCTGCGCAGCATCTACCACAAGTGCGACCACATGCGGGTGTTCGGACACGGCGCACTGCTCGGCGATCTCCAGGGCACGCAGGCCGATCTCGCGCTCGTGCCGATGGCGAACATGACGCTGCGGCCGGTCCCCGAGGGCGTCTCCGACGAGATCGCGCTGTTCGCCGGAGACGTGATGGGCACCGGCTACCACGCCGTCGCCGAGGCGAACATCGCGCCCGGTGACAGCGCCGCCGTACTCGGGCTCGGGCCGGTCGGGCTGTGCGCCGTCCAGGTCGCGCTCGCCGCCGGAGCCTCTCCGGTGCTCGCGATCGACAGCGTGCCCCAGCGCCTGGAAACCGCGCGGGCGTTCGGCGCCGTCCCAATCGATCTCAGAGGAGAAGCCGCGCGACGTCGTGCGTGAGCTCACCGACGGGCGCGGCGTCGACGCCGCGATCGACGCCGTCGGGCACCCCGACGCGTTCGACCTCGCGATCCGGCTCGCCCGCAAGGCAGGCACGGTCGTCGCCATCGGCGTGTACGCCGAGCCGGCCCAGGTCCACATGGGCCTCATCTGGATCAAGGCGCTGACGATCAAGAGCGGACACGCTAATGTGATCGGCCACGTCGACCGGGTGCTCTCGATGATTCAGGCCGGATCCGTCGATCCAACGCCCCTCGTCACGCATCACATGCCGCTCGATGACGCCGCCGAGGCGTACGCGGTCTATGACCGCCGGGAAGCACTGAAAATCGTCCTTCAGCCGTAGTGCCTTGAACTGATGTCCGTCACGACACTTCCTGACCAGCTCTCCGACACCACCCGCGCGTTCGCGTCGCGGGAGCAGCTGCTGCTGATCGGCGGCGAGCGCGTTCCCGCCGCCGACGGCGCCACGTTCGAGACACTCGACCCGTCGACCGGCCGGCCGATCACGTCGGTTGCGCAGGCGGGCGCCGCGGATGTCGATCGGGCCGTCGCCGCTGCTCGGGCGGCGTTTACGGACGGCCCCTGGCGGACCGCCTCCGCCGCCGACCGGGGTCGGTTGATCGGCCGCTTCGCCGAGCTCGTCGAGGCCAACGGCGACGAGCTCGCCGAGCTCGAGTCGCTGGACAACGGCAAGCCGCTGAAGCTCGCCAAGATCGTCGATCTCGCCGGCACCGTCGCCCATCTCCGCCACTTCGCCGGCTGGCCCGAACGCATCTTCGGCGCGACCATCCCGGTCCGCCACCCGGACATGCACGTCTACACGCGCAAGGAGCCGGTCGGGGTGTGCGCCCAGATCATCCCGTGGAACTTCCCGATGCTGATGGCCTCCTGGAAGGTCGGTCCGGCGCTCGCCGCCGGCTGTACCGTGGTGCTGAAGCCCGCAGAGCAGACGCCGCTCACCGCCCTGCGGCTCGGCGAGCTCGCGCTTGAGGCCGGGATCCCGGAGGGCGTTCTCAATGTCGTCACCGGCGACGGCGCGACCGGCGCCGCGCTCGTCGATCACCCGGACGTCGACAAGATCGCGTTCACCGGCTCGACCGAGGTCGGCCGCGAGATCGGCGCCAAGGCCGGGCGCGCGCTCAAGCGGGTCACGCTCGAGCTCGGCGGCAAGTCGCCGAACATCATCCTGCCCGACGCCGACCTCGACGCCGCGATCGCCGGCTCGTTCAACGCGATCTACTTCAACACCGGTCAGGCCTGCAACGCCGGCAGCCGCCTGTTCATCCAGCGCGAGCAGTTCGACGCCGTCGTCTCCGGACTCGCCGAGCGCGCCGCCAAGACGCGGCTCGGCGCGGGCCTCGAGAAGGGCACCCAGCTCGGTCCGGTCGTCTCCCAGGAGCAGCACGACCGGGTCATGTCGTACATCGCATCGGGGCGCGACGAAGGCGCAGAACTTGTCACCGGTGGCGAATCCCCAGATTCTGGTGGAGGGTATTTCGTCACTCCGACACTATTTACGGCCGAAAAAGATGATTTGAAAATCGCGCGCGAGGAAATATTCGGACCCGTGCTCGTCGCACTCCCATATGAGTCGCTCGAGGAGGTCGCGGCGCGTGCCAACGACACGGAATACGGCCTCGCCGCCGGGGTGTGGACGCGGGATATCGGCAATGCGCACAAGCTTGCCGCATTGCTGCAGGCCGGATCCGTATACGTGAACACTTGGGGCGACAGTGACCCGGGTGCGCCGTTCGGTGGCTACAAAGCCTCCGGCATCGGCCGCGAGCACGGCCATGACGGGCTCGAGGCCTACCTGGAAACCAAGACCGTCTGGACGAAACTGACGTAAACCAACCCTTTCAACGGCCGAGACCGGACGCCCGTCCAGATCGGCCGCGAAAGCTCGGCGCCGGGAGCGGGTGCTTCGATGCTTCGACCATGGATCTCCGTCGACCCGTCAAATATCTCCCCTTCCTCGTCGCCGCCGCGGTACTCGCGTCGCCCACGGCCGCACCCGCGGCCCGGCGGACGCGCGAAGTGCGTGAACCGCAACACACCGGCGACCCGCATCTCCGCCCAGGCGATGCGCAAGGCCGTCGTCTGCCTCGCCAATAAGCAGCGCGCGCAGCGCGGCCTCCCGCCGCTGCGCGAGAGCCGCCGCCTTGACCGCTCCGCCCAGGGCTGGTCGAATCGGATGGTCCGCGCCGCGAGCTTCACCCACGGAGACTTCACGAGCCGTCTCTCCGCCGTCGGCTACAGCTGGTCGGCGGCCGGCGAGAACATCGCGTCGGGCTTCTCGACCCCGTGGGCCGTCATCCGCGGCTGGATGGGCAGCCCCGACCACTGCCGCAACATCCTGGATCCCCAGTACGCCGACCTCGGCGTCGGCGTGAACACCCACCGGCTCGGGGTCTACGGCCCGTCGACCTGGACCCAGGACTTCGGCCTGTGGATGGGCCATCGCGCCCCCTCGGGCAACCGCGGCCCGCAGAGCGGCTGCCCGTACCGGATCTACTAAGTAGGACGGAGTCCGCGCATGCGCGGACTCCCCGGAGGGCGCATGCGCCCTCCGGCGCCGGGGCGCATGCGCCCCGGCGAACCACGTTCTTAGGCTGAGGCGGCCGCTTCGGCGTTCTCGATCGGGAACGGGGTATCGCGCAGGTACCACTCGGCGTCGAGGGCGGCCTGGCAGCCGGACCCCGCGGCGGTGATCGCCTGCCGGTAGGTGTGGTCGACGAGGTCGCCCGCGGCGAACACGCCGGGGAGGTTCGTCATCGTCGAACGGCCCTGCGTGGCGACGTAGCCGTTCTCGTCGAGCTCGACCTGGCCGGCGACGAGGTGGGACTGCGGCTCGTGGCCGACGGCGATGAAGGCACCCGCGATCTCGACCGGGGTGACGGTGTCGTCGTCGCGGTTGCGCAGATGCGCGACAGTCAGGCTGCCGTTCTCGCCGGCCGCGAACTCGTCGATCACGTACGGCGTCATCCACTCGATGTTCGGGATCGCCTTCGCCCGGTCAAGCATGATCTGGGAGGCGCGGAACTCGTCACGGCGGTTGACGATGATCACCTTGGAGGCGAACTTGGAGAGGAACATCGCCTCCTCCATCGCCGAGTCGCCGCCGCCGACGATGATCGTCGGGACGTCGCGGAAGAACGCCGCGTCGCACGTCGCGCAGTAGCTGACGCCGCGACCGGACAGCTCCGCCTCGCCGGCGACGCCGAGCTTGCGGTGCTGGGCGCCCATCGCGAGCACGACCGCGCGCGCGTGATGAACCTGGTCGCCGACGTACACCTGGTGCAGGCCGCCGTCCTTGGAGAGCTCGACGCGCGTGACGTCGTCGGTCTCCAGGCGCGCGCCGAAGCGCTCGGCCTGCTCCCGGAAGTGCTGCATGAGCTCGGGGCCCATGATCCCCGCGGGAAAGCCCGGGTAGTTCTCGACGTCGGTGGTCTGCTGGAGCAGCCCGCCCCAGGCAAAACCCTCGATCACGAGCGGCTCAAGGTTCGCACGGGCGGTGTACAAGGCGGCCGTATATCCGGCGGGCCCGCTTCCGACGATGATGACGTTCTCGACTCTGTCCATTACTTCACTAAGTATAGCTTGGCTCGTCGGCGTTGCGCCACCGTTGGACGGTCTTGCGCAACTGGAGATACGCGATCCCTCCTGGAATCGTAGGCAACCAGAACGCGATCGCGCGGTACGCCAGCACGGACACGACGGAGATCTCGACCGGCACCCCGAACGCGGTGAACGCGCCGATCATGCCACCGTCGACACCGCCGATCCCGCCGGGCAGCGGCAGCGTGTTGCCGAGCATGCCGACGAAGTACGCCATCACGATGACCGCCTGCGGTGGCGCCGAGCCGAACGCGTGGAAGCACGCCCACAACACGGCGATGTCGAATCCCCACCAAGCGATTGCGCCGAGGAGGTAGGGATCGCGGGAGCGCACGAGCGACAGCGCGGTCCGCACACCGGTCGCGGCCGTCGCCGGAATCGCCGCGACGCGGCGGGCCGTGCGCCCGGCCCAGCCCTGCCCGGTCACGTAGCGGGCGACGAGCCGCTCGAAGTCCCCGGGCAGGAACGAGACCGACAGGAACAGGACGATCACGACGCCCCCGAAGATCGCCGGGATCACCGTGATGGCGAACGGTGCCGGACCCGGGAACACGCCGAGGTAGAGCCCGATGCCGTCGATCACGAGCGTCAGCATGTAGACGCCGTAGAGCAGGGCCATGAACGCGATCATCCGGCACGCGACGATCCGCGCCTCCATCCCCGAGCGGCGCAGCGCCCAGGCGGTCAGCGCGATGCCGCCCGCGCCCGCGGCGGCGAACAGCCGCGTCGCGGCGAGCCCGGCCATCGTGATCTGGTAGCTCTCACGCCAGCCGATCTGGGTCTCGCCGCGGATGAACACGCCGCGGAACAGGGCGATATAGCCGCCGAACGAGCAGATCTCGAGCACGATGGCGAGCGCGATCCACCAGACGTTGCCCTCCTGGATCCGGGCCCACGTCTCCTGCAGCCCGAGGATCTTCGGCAGGACGAGGTAGAGGAACGCGACCGTCGAGACGACGAACAGGGTCGAGATCAGCAGCCGCCGGCGCGTGAAGACGACCCGCGGCATCTCCTCCCGGGTGTCGACTCCGAGCGTCGCCTGCGGCGGCGGTACCGCCGTTCGCTGCTCGGTGGGGACCCGTTCGGCCACGGCTACCCGGCCGACGCGCGCGCCTCGAGCAACTGGACCGCCTTGGAGATCCCCCGCGCCAGCGGCGTCAGCCGGGGTGCCTGGGTCCGCACCGTCTCGGCGAGCGCAGCGCCCGCGATCAGATCAGCGACGTAATGCTCGCCGAGGTAAACGAGGGCAAGCCCGAGCGCGCCGGCATAGGTAAACCCGAGTGCGCCCGCGACCGGCCCCGTCTCGGCCAACACATGGGCCGCCATCAGAGACGTAGCGAAGTGAAGCGACGGCATAGCAGCAAGCGGGTTTCCTCCAAAAGCATCGTAAAGGTCCCCCCAGCGGTCCCCCCAGAACTGTTCTCCGTATTCGATCATCATCCTGCGCATGTGTGCGGCATGGCCATCGTCCAGGTCGCCGTGGAGCGCCGCCCACCAGGGCGGTGCGGTCGGGATCGCCCAGTAGAAGACCGCGCCGAGATCGAACACGGCATACATCCGGACGGCCGATCGACCGAACTGCTCGCGGTGGCGGAGGCCGACGTAGAGGACGGTGCCGTGCGGGACAAAGAACCACATCCAGTGGCACCAGACGAGCACCCGTTCGAAGCGGTTGACCGAGCCGGGCTTTGAGAACGCGCGCTGGAGGCGGAGCGTCGGCGGGATTCCGAGGCCGATCGCGCGGTCGATCGCGATCGGGTAGCGGTAGCGCACGCGACGGGCGAGCTGCTCGGGGTCGTCGTTCGGCATCTCGTACGCCGCGAGGTAGCCCCACATGTTCAGTCCGCACACCGCGGCGTCCCGCAGACGGCTGCGCGGCATCGCGACGCACACGGCGACGGGAGCGACGGCGGCGGTCCCGAGCACGGCCGCGGGCGGCAACTTCCAGCGTTTGCGCAGGGCAGGCGCGGCAACCCCCGCTGCTACCAGGGCCCATGCTGCCGCTCGGATGCCCCTCGACACGCGCAAGAAGCGCCAGTATAAGAACCCGTCTGCGATCGGACCCGAGGCGGGACCGCGGGGCTGTCGTGGTGCGTCCGTGGATAGAATGCCGCGGCCTTGCGACCCGCACTTTCTTCCTGGTCAGATCGCCGCCGTCGGCGCGTCCCGCGGCTCGCCGTGATCCTGGGGCTCGCGCTCGCGATCTCGATGCTGCTGGCTCCCGCCGCGTTCGCCAACTTCATCACGCCGAAGAGCGGCGGCTCGCCGAACGCCGACTCGATCTCGAGCCTGTACAAGATCATTCTCTACCTCGCGATCGTCGTGTGCGTGATCGTCGAGGGCGCGCTCGTCTACTCGATCTACAAGTTCCGCGCCAAGAAGAACAAGGTCGCGGCCCAGATCCACGGCAATACGCGCCTGGAGATCGGCTGGACCGTGGCGGCGGCGCTGATCCTCGTCGTCATCACGGTGGTGACGTTCGTGAAGCTGCCGAGCATCACGGACCCGCCGAACACGAGCCCGAATGGCCTGCTGTCGGCCTCGCTCAGCCGGCCGAGCCCGCCGAACGGCAAGAACGTGACGATCTGCGTCCAGGGTCGCCAGTTCATCTGGCGCTACGTGTACGGCGCGCAATGCGCGAACAACGCCTTCAATTCCAAGCTGCCCTACTCCTACCAGGAGATGTACGCGCCCGCGAACACGACCGTCGTGCTCGTCATCCAGTCGACCGACGTGATCCACTCGTGGTGGATGCCGTCGCTCGGCGGGAAGGTCGACGCGGTGCCGGGCTACACGACCTACACGTGGTTCAAGTCGCCGAAGAACGCGCTGTACCACGGCCAGTGCGCCCAGCTGTGCGGCCGCAACCACGCGGCGATGACCGCGCTCGTCAATGTGATGGATCCCGCTGCCTACCAGGCCAGGCTCCAGCAGCTGAGTGCTCAGATTGCCCAGCAGAACGCGCAGGTGACGCAGCTGCGCCAGATCCTCCAGCAGAGCGGCAACCTCGTCCCGTCAGCGAATCCCTAGGAGAACCAGGCTCTGATGTCGACCAGCGAATACGCCGTCCGCCCGGTACCGCAGGTGATCGCCCGCAAGGCGACGGCGCCGCGCACGACCAAGCGCTGGGTCGATTGGCTGACGACGACCGATCACAAGAAGATCGGGATCATGTACATGGTCACCACGATCGTGTTCTTCATGCTCGGGGGGGTCGAGGCGCTGCTGATGCGAGCCCAGCTCGCGGTGCCGAACAACACGCTGATCTCGAGCGAGCACTACAACCAGCTGCTCACGATGCACGGGACGACGATGGTGTTCCTGTTCGTCGTGCCGATCATGGCCGGGTTCGGCAACTACTTCGTGCCGCTGATGATCGGTGCCCGCGACATGGCGTTCCCGCGCCTGAACGCGCTGTCGTTCTGGCTGCTGCTGCTCGGCGGGATCGTGTTCTACGCCACGCTCTTCTTCCACCCGCCCGAGGCCGGCTGGTGGAGCTATCCGCCGCTGTCGAGCATCGTCTACTCGCCCAGCGGGGGCCAGGACGCGTGGATCTACCTGATCCACATCACCGGCATCTCCTCGCTCGTCGGCGCGATCAACTTCTACGCGACGATCGTCAACATGCGCGCGCCCGGGATGAGCTGGGGCCGGCTGCCGCTGTTCGTGTGGTCGATCCTCGTCTACGCGATCCTGCTGATCATCGCGCTGCCGCCCGTCGCCGCCGCGGTGACGATGCTGCTGACCGACCGCCACTTCGGGACGCACTTCTTCGACCCGACCAACCACGGATCGCCGGTGCTCTGGCAGCACCTGTTCTGGTTCTTCGGGCACCCCGAGGTCTACATCATGATTCTGCCCGGGTTCGGGATGATCTCCGAGGTCATTCCGGTGTTCAGCCGCAAGCCGGTGTTCGGCTACAAGGCGATCGCCGCCTCGACCGCGGTGATCGCGTTCCTCGCGACGCTCGTCTGGGCCCACCACATGTTCGTCTCCCCCGTGCCGCTCGTGGTGCTCGGCTTCTTCATGCTGAGCTCGTTCCTGATCGGCGTGCCGACGGGCGTGAAGATCTTCAACTGGATAGCCACGCTGTGGCGAGGATCGATCGTCACGACCGCGTCGCTGTACTTCGCGGTCGGGTTCATCGCGATCTTCATCGTCGGCGGCATCACCGGGATCTTCCTCGCGACCTTCCCGGTCGACTGGCAGCTGAACGACACCTACTTCGTCGTCGCCCACTTCCACTACGTGCTCATGGGCGGCGCCGTGTTCTCGATCTTCAGTGGCCTCTACTACTGGTTCCCGAAGATGACCGGCCGGCTGATGAACGAGCGGCTCGGCAAAGCCTCGTTCTGGGTCATGTTCATCGGCTTCAACCTGACCTTCTTCGTCCAGCACGCGCTCGGGCTCTCTGGCATGCCGCGCCGCGTCTATACCTACGCGCCGGATCTCGGCTGGTCGACGTATAACTTGATCTCGACGATCGGGTCGTTCATCCTTGCCGTCGGCATCCTGATGACGGTCGCCAACCTGGCGCGCAGCTTCACGCATGGGGCGGTTGCCGGCCCCGACCCGTGGAAGGGCAACACCCTCGAGTGGTTCACTCCTTCGCCGCCTCCGGTCAACAACTTCGACGTGATCCCGCGGGTGCGGTCGGTCGAGCCGATGCGGGACATCCGCCGGCAGATCGAGCGTCAGACGGGCGTGACGCAGAAGACCGGCGGCAGCGAACGCTACGCCAGGGTGTGAGCGCGTGAACGCGAACGCGTCTGCGTCCGCACCGGTCGCCGAGGCTGCCGGTCGCGCATCGGTTCTCGCCGGCGGGCGCCAGCTCGTCTCGGACTATGTCGAGCTGACCAAGCCGAAGGTCCAGTCGCTGCTGCTGCTGACGACGATCACCTCCATGGAGGTCGCGGGTAGTCCGTCGGTTTCGAAGATCGCTTTGACCTGCGTCGGCGGGTATCTGTCGGCGGGCGGCGCCGGTGCTGTGAACCACGTCTACGACCGTGATATCGACGCGCAGATGGCGCGGACGGCGTCGCGGCCGATTCCGGCGGGACGGGTCTCGCCCCGGGCTGGCCTGATCTACGGGTTCGTGCTGGCGCTGTCGTCGTTCGTACTGCTGTCGTTGACGGTGAACGTGCTGGCCGCGTGCCTCGCACTCAGCGGGTTCGTCGGCTACGTGCTCGTGTACACCGTGTGGCTGAAGCGCCGGACGCCGCAGAACATCGTCATCGGTGGCGCCGCGGGCGCGGTCCCGCCGTTGGTCGGGTGGGCGGCGACGCGCGGCTCGCTGTCGTGGACCGCGCTCTATCTGTTCGCGATCGTCTTCTACTGGACGCCTCCGCACTTCTGGGCATTGAGCCTGCTGATGAAGGACGAGTACGAGAAGGTCGGGGTGCCGATGCTGCCCGTCGTCCGCGGCGAGCGCGAGACGCGCCGCCAGATCCTGCTCTACACGCTGCTGCTCTACGCGGTCACGCAGTTGCCCTTCTGCGCCGGCGAGTTCGGAGGGATCTACCTGGCCGTGTCGATGACGCTGGGGGTCGGGTTCATCTGGGGCGCGGTGACCCTCTATCGGCGGGCCGACCGCCGCACAGCACTCCGTCTGTACCTGTTCTCACTGCTGTATCTCGCGCTGCTGTTCGGCGCGATGGTGCTCGATGTAAAGCTGTAGCCTCTACGCCGTCATGGATCGCAAGCTCGCCCGTAAGAACATCCGCTCCGGCCTGATCGCCGGCGCCATCTGCATCTTCCTGTTCGGCATCACGTTCGTGGCTGCCGCGATCTACGTCCACTCCTAGGCCGACGGGGCTCGTTCGCTCGTGAGTGACATCGAACAGCAGGTGCCGCCTGCCGGCGAGGAGATCCACCTCCCGGGCCCGTCGCTGATCCCGCTGCTGTGCGCGGTCGGGATCACCCTCGCCGTGATCGGAACGACGATCAACTGGCTGGTGACGATCGTCGGCGTGATCATCTTCGTCCTGACCACCATCCGGTGGGTCCGCGACACGCGGCGGGACGTCTCAGAGCTGCCGGAAGAGCACACGCACTAGCGCGTGCGGGGTGGGGTCGGTTTGGGGCGCTGACTTGGTCGGGGCGCGGCTTGGTCGGGCCGCGGCCTGGTCGGGGCATGAGGCGGCGCGGGTCCGGCCTTGGCCCGAGCGCGCTCGGGCCCGAGTTTGCATCGAAGGATCGGGAGCACGGGCCTGCGGTCGTGATTGCTCTCGTCTGATCGGCACGAAATCCCTTTCTCCGCGCGTTCCCGGTTGGAAAGGGATTCCAGGCTGCTGAGAGCGGCACGAAATCCCCCGCTCCCGATTCGGGCGCTGAGAAAGGGATTCTGTGCCGATCGGTTGGGTCGTCCGGCGGGTCTGGAAGCGGAAATCGGGACCGGACAATCAGGAACCGGGAAAAGGTCCCGATGGCCGGGGTTTCTTCGGCAGGGTGTGCCGTTGTCCCGATCGGATCGGTGTAACGGTGCGATCTGCCGGGAAGAGCCCCGCCAGGGATGTTGTCCGGGTCGATGCGGACACCCTCGACGACCACCGGCGCCGGGCCGGGCCGGCTGGCCGATGAACGTCAATTCACCGCCGACAGGCGGCGGTCACACACCAACCTCGGCGGCGGACGGGCCCGCTGACCGCGGCGGTCAAGCGATTCCGGCTCTAGGCCCGGCTCTCGACGGCGGGGATCTCGCTCGTGGCGCCGTCCTTCGTCCAGCAGCGGACGATGTCGCGCATCGAGAGGATCCCGACGAGTTCGCCGCTCTCGACGACGATGAGGTGCCGGAAGCCGCCGCGGGTCATCGCATCCGCGGCGCGCTCGAGTGACCAATCGGGCGAGGCGAAGGTGAGCTTGGCGGTCAGATGGTCGGCGACGCGCTCGTGCTCAGGGTCCTCGCCGGCGGCGACGGAGTGGAGGATGTCCCGCTCGGTGATCACCCCGGGGCCCTGGCCATCCGGGTCGTGCACGATCGCAGCGCCGACGTGCCGGCGGACCATCAATGCGGCCGCCTCGCGCAGGGTGTGGCCGGGTCCGACGGTGAGGACGACGTCGGACATCCCTTCTCGAACTTGCATCGGCACCTCCAGAGATCGACGGGCTGAAACCGGCGCAGAACCGGGAAAGATTGCAACGATTGCCGCAATCATAGACAAGCAGGTTGACCCGTCGCGGGCAAAACTCCGACCGTCGCCGCGCGGAGGGCACGTCCGTCGCGCAGAAGTCATAGGATGCCCTTCGATTTATGAGCGAGGTGGTTCAGGTGCCGCGATCTGAGCGGGTCGATGCGTAAACACCCCATCCTTCAGATGGTCATAGTGATCGTGGTTCTGTCCGTGATCGGTATCGCGATCGCGCTCGCGATTCCGTGGTTCCCGGCGACGGGCTCCCACCAGGCGGACAACATCAACACGCTCTACGACGTGCTGCTGATCGCGTCGGTGCCGATCGCTGCGCTCGTCGTGACCGTCGTCCTGTTCTCGGTCTGGAAGTTCCGGATGAAGCCGGGCGAGGAGCAGAAGGACGGGCCGCCGGTCCACGGCAACACGCGGCTCGAGGTCGTCTGGACGGCCCTGCCGACGGTGCTGATCATCGGCCTCGTCAGCTACGCCTACGTCGTGCTCCGCAACAACGAGGAGCACAAGGCGGGCGCGATCACGGTCAACGTCACCGAGCGGCAGTTCGCGTTCGAGTTCTCCTACAACTCGGGCGGCAAGAACGTCGTCTCCTCCGACCTGTACCTCGCGAAGGACCAGCCGGTCGTGTTCAAGCTCCATTCGCTTGACGTCATCCATAGCTTCTTCGTCCCCGAGTTCTCGGTGAAGCTCGACGCCGTACCGGGCATCACGACGACCATTCGGGCCACCCCGACGCGGACCGGCAACTACCCCGCCGAGTGCACCGAGCTGTGCGGCGGCGGGCACGCGCTGATGCGCGCCCCCGTCCATGTCGTGACCCAGCAGGCGTTCCAGACCTGGCTGCGGTCTCAGAAGGCGAACACGGCACCGCCGATCGGCACGCCACCGCCCAACACGATCGGAACCGGCATCCCCGGCGCCGGGTCCGCCCCGGCAGCGGCTCCGTCGGGCGGAGGCGGCTCGAGCTCCGGCAGCTCAAGCTCGGGCTCCTCGTCCTCGGGCAGCGCGTCGCTGTCGCCGAGCGCCCAGGCGGGCAAGACCGTGTTCACGGGCGCCTCCGGCTGTGGCTCGTGCCACACGCTCTCGGCGGCGGGCACGAGCGGGACCATCGGGCCGAACCTGGATACGAAGGTCGTCCCGGACGCCAAGAAGGCGGGCCAGCCGCTCAAGCAGTTCATCCGGGAATCGATCGTCGACCCGAACAAGTTCATTTCGCCGGGATTCCCGCCGAATGTCATGCCCCAGACCTTCAGTAAGTCGCTCTCCACGACGCAGATCGATGACCTCGTCAATTTCATTGCGAGCGTGACCAAGTGAGGGGTAGCCTGAAGGACCAGGAGATGGATCTGACCCGCGGTTCAGAGCGGAAGGAGTTCTGCTGATGCTGCTACCAGCGAAGCTGCGGAGGCCCGGCTGGTATCGGGCGGCACTGTTCGACCTGCTCGGCTTCGGGTTTGCCTTCGGGATGACCGTGCTCGTTCGCTCACTGATGCACGAGCACCCGGTCGTCGACGGCCAGGCGATCACGATCGTCGCGCTCGTCGCTGTCCCGTTGTTCTTCCTCGTCGGGATCGGCACCTGCGACTACTGGCTGTACTGGGCGAGCGGCCGCAAGACGCGGCCGGAGGACCACTCCGACCACGGCGCCAAGACGTGGCGTGACTACTTCCGGGTCAACACCGACCACAAGGTGATCGGGATCCAGTACACGGTCACGTCGTTCTTCTTCCTGTTCGTCGGCGGCCTGCTCGCGATGCTGATGCGGGCCGAGCTGGCGCAGCCCGGCATGCAGTTCGTCACGCCCGAGGAGTTCAACGGGCTGTTCTCGATGCACGCCACGCTGCTGATCTTCCTGTTCACGGTCCCCGTATTCGCCGGGCTCGCGAACTACGTGCTGCCGCTGATGATCGGCGCGCCGGACATGGCCTTCCCGCGGCTGAACGCGCTGTCGTTCTGGCTGCTGCCGCTCGGCGGGGTGATGATGCTCATGAGCCTGCTCGCGCCCGGTGGCTCGTTCGCGGCCGGCTGGACCGCGTACGCACCGCTGTCGACGTCGATGCCGCCCGGCCAGATGTTCTTCAGTCTCGGCGTGCAGTTCGCCGGGTTCTCATCGATCTTCACGGCGCTCAACTTCCTCGTGACGATCATCACGATGCGAGCGCCCGGGATGAGCTTCTTCCGGATGCCGCTGCTCGTGTGGGCGAACTTCTCGACGTCGCTGCTCGTCGTGATCGCGACACCGTTCATCGCCGCCTCGCAGTTCTTCGTGCTGCTTGACCGGACGCTCGGGTTCCAGTTCTTCGACGCGTTCGTCGGGGCCGGCAAGAACGGCAACGTGATCATGTACCAGCACGTCTTCTGGTTCTACTCGCACCCGGCCGTCTACATCATGATGCTGCCCGGGTTCGGGATCATCAGCGAGGTCCTCGCGGTCAAGGCCCGAAAGCCGATCTTCGGCTACCGAATGATGGCGTTCTCGCTGCTCGCGATCGTCGTGCTCGGGTTCACGGTGTGGGCGCACCACATGTTCGTGTCCGGCATGCAGCCGTGGATCCGGATCCCGATGATGATCACGACGGCGATCATCGCGATCCCGACCGGAATCAAGATCTTCAGCTGGCTCGCGACGCTCTGGCGAGGGGTGCTCCACCTCGACACGCCGATGTTATGGGCGCTCGGCTTCCTGACGATGTTCACGCTCGGCGGGATCAGCGGCGTGACGCTGTCGATGATCCCGTTCGACATCCACGTCTCGCAGACGTACTTCATCGTCGCCCACATCCACTACGTGCTCTTCGGCGGCTCACTGTTCACGGTGTTCGCCGGCGTCTACTACTGGTTCCCGAAGATGACGGGCCGGATGTTCGACGACCGCCTCGGCAAGTGGCACTTCTGGACGACGTTCATCTTCTTCAACATCACGTTCGCGCCCATGCACCTGATCGGAATCCAGGGCATGCCGCGCCGCGTCGCCGACTACTCATCGCAGTTCGCGACGTGGAACCTGATCATCTCCCTCGCGAGCTTCGGGCTCGGTCTGAGCACGCTCATCTTCATCTACAACATCGTCGCGAGCTGGCGCGGCGGCCCGCGGGCCGCGGCCAATCCGTGGCGTGCTCTGACGCTCGAGTGGCAGGTGTCCTCGCCCCCGCCGATCTTCAACTTCGACGCGGTTCCGACGGTCGTCGGCGGCCCGTACGAGTACGGCGTTCCCGGGGCGGTGCACGGCATCTTCAAGTCCCCAGCCGAGGCGGCGCAGACGGTCGCCGCCGGCACTGGGGCCTCGCCACCGGGCCAGGAGAGCCATTCATGAGGGCACCGGACCCGCAGACCAAGACCGTGTTGGTCGTGGCCAATGAGACGATCGGCGGCGAGAAGCTGCTCGATGCCATCCGCGAGCGCGCGGCCGACGACGTCCGCTTCGTCCTGTGCGTCCCACAGAACCGGCCGCGGGCCGGGCTCGTCGTCTATCACGACGCGGTGTTCGACGCCGCCCAGGTCCGCGTCGATCTCGCGCTCGAGGTCATCCGCGATCTCGGGATCCGCGCCATCGGCGAGGTCGGTGACCCCGACCCGTACACCGCGACGCTCGACGCCGTCCTCGAGTACCGGCCGCAGGAGATCATCATCTCCACCTATCCGGAGGTCCGGTCGGGATGGCTCCGACGCGATCTGATCGAGCGCGTCACGGATGCGACCGGCCTCGAGGTGAGCCACGTCGTCAATGACATCGACGACATCGGTCTCCCCTATCACGTGACGCTCGCGGTCGCGAACCGCACCGCGTCCGGTGATGAGCTGCTCGAGGCGCTCCGCCACCGGGCCGAGCAGTTCAACGATGAGCATCGCCGGCAGCTGTTCGTGATCGTCGTGCCCCAGGAGGGCGGGGACGGTCACGCCGCGCGCCGCGCGCGGACACGGCTGAAGCTCGTGCTTGACCGCCTGCGGGTCCGTGGCCTCTATGCCGCGGGCATGATCGGCGACCCCGATCCGTATACGGCGATCATGAACACGATCCAGTACTTCCGCGTCGACGACATCGTGATCTCGACCTTCCCGGAGACGAAGTCCGGATGGCTGCGGGCCGACCTGATCGAGCGCGTGCGCCGGACGACCGGCAAGGACGTCGAGCACGTTGTCCACAGCGACACCGAGGCCAGCGCCGTCTAGGCGGCAAGGAAGGAGCCATGGAAGCCGCATCGATCGCGCACGCCGACCATCACCACGGCCCGCCCATCGCGAACCGTTCGTCGCGGGTGGATCCACCGACCCTGGGGATGCTGCTTTTCATCATCTCCGAGGTGATGATCTTCGGTGCGTTCTTCACCGCGTACTTCTTCATCCGCGTCGTGACGAACGACCCTTGGCCGGCACCGGGAACGTCGCTGCCCGAGGCCGTCGCAGGCGTCAACACCGCGATCCTGCTCTCGTCCTCGGTCACGCTGCACTGGGCGCTCGTCTCGGTCCGCAACGGCAACCGGTTCGGGATGAAGGCCGGGATGCTCTCAACGTTCCTGCTCGGCGTGACGTTCCTCACCGTGCAGATCAACGAGTACATCCACATCGGCTTCGCCCCGAGCAACTCAGCCCAGGCGACCGTTTTCTACTCGCTCACCGGCCTGCATGGCCTCCACGTGCTGATCGGGCTCTGCGCCCTGCTGATCGTGACGATCCGCGTGTGGCGCGGGCACTACTCCGCCGAGAACCACCTCGGGCTCGAGGTGCCGGGGATCTACTGGCACTTCGTCGACATCATGTGGGTCATCGTCTATACGACGGTGTACGTGATCTGATCCGAGCGGCGCAGGCACGATGCTGAACCCGCTGCGCTCCGAGGGAGACGCATTCCGGCTGCTCTGGTACGTCGTCGCCGTGTTCGCGGCGATCATCATCGTCGTGCTGGTGATCCGCGCTCTGTCGTAGAAATTTCACGCCCGGGGTCGGCGTGACACCATGAGGGGGCGGTGCCTGTGAGCCCCCTGCCTCTCCCCCTCGCGACCGTCGGGCCGCTCGGCAGCATCGGCCTGCCGATCCTGATCCTGCTCTACTGGCTGCCTTATCACGCGCGTGTGCGCACGCTCGCGCGCGAGGGCCGGCCGGTCCCCGGCTGGCGCCAGGCGTGCTACGCCGCCGGCCTGATCGTGCTCGCGATCGCGCTCAGCCCGCCGGTCGACAAGCTCGCTGACCAACTGCTCGTGGCGCACATGGTCGAGCACCTGCTGATCGGTGATTTTGCGGCGCTGCTGATCGTCCTCGGGTTCACCGGGCCGCTGCTGGCGCCGCTGCTGCGGATCAAGGCGATCGGGTGGCTGCGGGTGTTCACCCACCCGGTGGTGGCCATCCTGTGCTGGGCGATCAACTTCTACGTCTGGCATCTCCCGGCGCTCTATCAGGCGGCGCTGCGCCACGACGCGATCCATGCGCTCGAGCACGCCACGTTCCTCGGCTTCGGCATCGCCGTGTGGATGGGCCTGCTCGGGCCGCTCCCGAAGCCGCAGTGGTTCGGGAACGGCGCTCGGCTGGTGTACATCATCGTCGTGCGGCTGTTCGGAGCCGTGCTCGCAAACGCGATGATCTTCGCGGGGACCGTCTTCTATCCGTACTACCGGGCCGGCGACGCGCACTGGCACATCAGCCCGATGGCCGACCAGATCAGCGCCGCCGGGGTGATGATGGTCGAGGAGAGCCTGCTCACGATCGGGCTGTTCTGCTGGCTGTTCCTGAAGGTGGCGCGCGAGGCCGATGAGCGCCAGCAACTGCTCGACGATGCGGCGGCCGAGGGGATTGAGCTCGATGAGCGCCGGGCGGCGCGGGCGGTCGCCGCCGGACGTGGCGATGAGCTGCTCGAGCGGATCCGGTCTCGCGCTGGCGCCGGCGCGGGCGCGGGCGCGGGCGCTACTTGACGGTGAGAGTGCCCTTCATGCCGGCGGCCTCGTGGCCGTCGACCGAGCAGTAGAACGTGTACGTCCCAGGCTTCAGGTCGACGGTGATGGTCGAGGTGCCGCCGTTCTGGACGATTGCCCCGAGCTTGCTGACGCCGCCGCCCTTGAGCGCGATGTCATGGGGCACCGAGGACTTGTTGAGCGTATTGATCGTGACGCTGCCGGGCTTCGCGCTCGCGCTGGAGGCGAGGTACTTGAGCTGCCCGGTCGGATCGGCGTCGATCTGGAGCTTGCCGTTCTGCGCGACGGCAGGCTTCTGGGTGACGGTCTGGACGGCACTCCCGAGGGCGCCGGTGTCCTGGCCCGGCCGCGCCGCGACCGAGGCGACGTAACCGGCGACGTCGGCCGCGTCCTTGCCCGTGAACAGCCGGGCGGGCATCACGCCGCCGACGCTCGGATACTGAATCCAGAAGTCGACGAGGCCGCGGATGTCGGAGCTCCTCAGCTTGTCGTGGCGGTCCTGACGGAATGCGTCATCGAGATTCGGCCCGACCTGGCCCTGGGTGCCGGCATGCGCGAGCGTGTGGCATGAGCCGCACTTCTGCACGAACAGCTTCTTGCCGTTCACGAGATTGCCGGTTTCGTGCTTAAGCGAGCAGCCAGCCGCGGTCAGCGCGACGAGCGTGCCGGCGGCAAGTACTTTCAGGCTCCGCGGGTTGACGACGTGGGGTCTGACCATACGTGCGGGCGGCACTCTATCCGAGCGAACGGCGTGGGGTCGTCGCCACGGGGCTTTTTGTCAGGAGAAGGCTCGGCGGGGCGGTGGCGCCTGGCCCGTTGATACCATCGACAGCAATGAGGCTGCGCCAGAAGTACCGGATGCGAACGCCGTCGACCGGCAGGGAAGCGATCATCGAGGTCGAACCAGACCAGGAGTACGTCGACCGTGACACGGGCGAGGAACTGGAGGTCGTGGCAGAACTGTTGCCACTTGCCCCCACGCCCTCGGAGCTGCCCTGGTCGGTCGAGAACCTGCGTTTCTGCAACTGGTGCGACCAACTGACTCAGAAGGACCTCAACGACTGTCCGCATTGCGGACGGCGGATGGATCCGCTCGGCTCCTGAGTATTTCTGCGATGTCGAGCCGGTCCCGCACTCTCGCCGTCCTCGCGATGGCCTTCCTCCTCGGTCTCGTCGTGGCCGCCTGCGGTAGCAGCGGCGTCGCCACCACCGACACGACCGGCGCTCCGCCACTCACCGTGCCGACCGGCGCGTCGGCGAGCGCGGCAGCCGCGGTGACGACGAGCACGACGTCAACCTCCTCCACCACGTCCTCGCCGACCAGCACCGCCGGATCGACGGGGTCGACGGGGTCGGCCTCCGGCAGCACCGGCAACACCGGCTCAAGCTCCTCGGGTGGCGCGGCGGCGTCCGGCAACTCTGGCAACACCGGCACCGGTGGCACGTCCGCGACCGGCGGCTCGAGTAGCTCCGGCGGCTCGAGTAGCTCCGGTTCAGGCTCAGGCTCAGGCTCAGGCTCAGGCTCAGGCTCGGGATCGGGTAGCGGCTCTGGCAGCGGCGGGGCCGGCCTGGGCTCGGCGTTCTGCCAGCAGAACCCCGGCGCCTGCTGAGCGGACGCTGCCGCACCGACGTTCGTCGGACTGGCCGTTCGTGCCCGTGAGGCGCGCAGCAGCAGCAGCCGCCGCCGCGCACTTGACCCGGGCGGCGCGGGTGGCTTTGGGACTTTGGTGGAATAGTTCCACACAACCCCCAAGGCCAGTTCGGGAGTCGGCGGTTCGACTCGCGAGTTCGGTTCGGCCGTTCGACCGCCAGTTCGACTCGATCGCCCGATCCGCCCGGATGCCCGGCGTGATCCTGAACGAACCCCTCGCGGCCCCTCAGCGGCGCCAGACAGGCTCCTGAGACGCCCTCAGCCGCCGTCTAACGGCCACGGAACCCGTCGTCCGGCCCCCGGGGTGCCCGGTTGATTGAGCACCCCGGTTCGAATCGGGGGCCTACCGGTTCGACCTGGGGTCCTAGCGGGGTCCTAGCCCGCCGCGGAGGCGCCGCCGCTCGGCTTCAGGCCAAGGACGCGGGCGGTTGCCGCGACGACGATGTCCGGTGCGTGGACGTAGTTCTTCGGGAACGGGGTCGAGGTGACCTCGGTCGCCGTGTACTCGACGCGCGTGCCGGGGTAGTTGCAGTTGTAGGCGGTGGTCGCGTTGATCGTCAGCTGCGCCTGATTGCTGGCGGGAGCGGACGCGCAGTTCGCGCCACGACTCTGGCGATAGGCGAACGTCTTCGTCGGGTGCCCGATCGACAGGATCGGTGCCCAGGTCGGCGTCGTCAGCGCCACAACGTCGCCCCGCTGGACCGGCAGCGTCGAATCGAGCGGCAGCTGAACGACCATGCCGAGATAGGGCTGGACGTGGAATGACGGGCTCTCGGCCACGACCTTCCATTTGCGCAGCTTCGCCGCGCCGACCCGGCGCAGCACGGTCACGGCAACCTGCGCCGTGCCGCCGTGGCCGACGTCGGCCTGGTGGATCTCGGTCTTACGGGTCTTGGTGTTCGTGTCGAGGCTCGAGAGGCCGACGGTGAACGCGACGATCCGCCCGGCCTGCTTGACCGTGGTGGGGTACGCAGTCCCGTCGGAAATCGTCTCGAGCGACGTCACGGTCGTGAGCAGAATGGCGTAGTTGGCGGCGGAGATCCCGTTCGGGCAAACCGGCGCCGCGGATCCCCTGGTGGTGCATGGCGGCGGCGCGACGAGCTTGCTCGACGTGGCGCCCAGCTCGACAATCTTCGCCGACGCCACCGAGGGCGCGAGCAGGGCCAGAAGGCCGCTCGCAGCCGCCGCGGCGGCCTTCACAGAACGTTTCATATGCACCATTGAACACGACGGCGCGGCCGCAGTTGCGCGAGAGCGTGCAGAGCGCGCCACGCAAACCGGCCGCAAACGCACCGACAAAGAAGAGCGGGCGCCCAATCACGAGCGCCCGCAAAACCGGTCCCAGCAGACTTCACTACGCGTCAGAACTTGCTGACGTTGACCGCCTTGGGACCCTTGGGGCCGGCCTCCTCCTCGTAGGAAACCTTGGCTCCCTCGGCCAGCGACCGATAGCCGTCGCCGGTGATGCCGCTGAAATGGACGAACAGGTCACGGCCGCCGTCATCTGGCGTAATGAAGCCGAAACCCTTGTCGTCGCTGAACCACTTGACGGTACCCGTTGCCATCTACTCCCAACTTCACTCTCGACACGTCGCAGGCTGCTGCCCCGACCGAACGCGGGAAACGTACCAGGGCTGCCCAGAAAGTGGTCGGCTGGGAGGCTCCTCAGCGGAGTTCGTCGGCGACCGCGGCGATCTCGTCCATGTCGCCGGGCGCCGGGGTCCACGGCAGCCGCAGCGGGTCATTCGTATAGCGCGGGATGACGTGGATGTGGAAGTGAAAGACGGTCTGCCAGGCCGCCGCGCCGCACGAGTTGAGCAGGCTGACGCCATCTGCGCCGAGTCGCTCCTTGGCCCGGCGCGCGATCCGCTGAGCTCCGGCGATCGTATGCGCGAGGTCCTCCTGGTCGATTTCGAGCAGGTCCTGCGCGTGGCGGCGCGGGATCACGAGCGCGTGTCCGCGCGTCGCGGGATTGATGTCCATGAACGCGATCGTGTGCTCGTCCTCGGCGATGATCTGCCCCGGGATCTCGCCGGCGACGACCTTGCAGAAGATGCAGTTCGGGTCGCTCATGGCAGCGAACGTTAATTGATCGAAGAGGCTGTCGCGCAAGCCCGCGCGCACGGGGGTTTACGCGCCAGCCTCTAACTGCGATCAGCCGACCCGGCGGCCCCGCCGAGCATCGCCCGGGCGCGGTCGATCGCCTCGTCCGGGCCGTCGATCTCCCCGGCGAAGCTCGCCTCCTGCAGGCGCTCGAGCAGGCGCCCCAGCTCCGGGCCCGGACGCACGCCGAGGGCGCGAGCAAGTCGATCGCCGCGGACCGGCGGACGCGGCGGTGACCGGTGCCAGGCAAGCGCATCGGGCAGCACCTGCTCGGCGAGCTCCAGGTGGCGGGCGATCGCGCCCTCGGCGTTGCGGCCCCGCGTCGCGAGGCGGTCGGCGGCGCTGAGCAGCGTCACGTCGACCTGCACGGGCTCGCAGGCCCGTAGGTACCGGTAGATCGCGCGGCGACTGAGTGGCATCTCGTGCACGAGGAACCCGAGTCGCAGGTGATGGCGGGTGAGCGCGGCGACGTAGTCAGTGAACCGCTCCGAGGCCCGCAACCGCGTGAACACCTCCCGGGTGACATCGACGCCGGACACGTCGTGGCCCATGAACGTGACCCGCCCCTCGGTGGTGACGGCGCGGGTCTGCGGCTTGGCGACGTCGTGGAAGAGCGCACCGAAACGCAGCGCCTGGCCACGCGTGAGCTCGTTCGCGAGCGGCTCGTCGAGTAGCGCGCGGAGATCGTCGGCACACTCGCCGAACCACGCCTGCGGCTCGCGCGTGATCGCGATCGTCTCCGCCAGCACGGCGCGGGTGTGACCGTGGACGTCAAGGTGGTGATACGGGCTCTGCTCGACGCCCTCCAGTCGGGCCAGCTCCGGTAGCACGGCCTCGGTCACGCCGAGGCGATCCATCAGCGCGAGCCCGTCGAGCACCCGGTCGGCGATCACGATCCGCTTGAGCTCTGAGAACACGCGCTCCGGCGCGACGTCGGCGAGCCGCGGCGCCGCCTGTGTCGCCGCGCGGGCCGTCTCGGCCTCGGTGTCGAACCCAAGCTCGGTCGCGAGCCGAGCCACCCGGATCGTGCGCAGCGGATCCTCGGTGAACGCAGTCGCCGAGACCATCACGAGCCGCCGCGCGGCGAGGTCCTCGATCCCGCCGAACGGGTCGACCGGCGCACCCCCGCCGAGCGGTTCCGCGATTGCATTGACAGTCAAATCACGATGACCAAGGTCGGCCTCGATCGAGTCGCCGACGAGCGGCAGCAGGTCGACCTGCCAGCTGTGGTCGCGGGCGACAACCCGCCAGCCGCCAAACGTCTCCGAGAGCGAGAACGGATGCCCGCCCGCCGCCCGGGCGACGGCCCGTGCCGCCGTCCGCGCCTCGCCGGTCAGCGCGACGTCAAGGTCCGGCGTCTCGCGACCGAGCAGGCGGTCCCTGACCGCCCCGCCGACGAGCCAGGCGGGGCCGTCGACGAGCTCGCGGAGCGCCTCGAGCGGTGGGGCACTCACGCCGGCTCACCGTCGCGGTGGTACTCGCGCGGCACCCGTCCGGAGATCGCACACAGGACCTCGTAGTTGATCGTGTCGAGTCGGCGGGCGACGTCCTCGGCCGTCTGGCGCTCTGCCCCGTCACGACCGATGATGGTCGCCACCTGACCCGTGCGGGCAACCGCATCGGGGCCGAGGTCGACGGTCACGTTGTCCATGCTGACGGTCCCGACGAGCGGGTATCGGCGAGCGCCGACGAGCACGTCGCAGTTGTTGGACAGGCCACGACGGATCCCGTCCGCGTACCCGATCGGAACCGTCGCGATCCACGTCTCCCGGTCGGCGATGAACGTCCGGCCGTAGCCCGCGCTGTCCCCCACACGCGCGCGCTTGACCGCGGCCACGTACGAGCTCAACTCGAGCGCGGGCTCCAGCGCCCGCAGATCCGGATCCTCGTTCATCGGATCGCAGCCGTAGATCGCGATGCCGCAGCGGACCATGTCGAAGTGGCTCTCCGGGCAGCGCAGGGTCGCGGCGCTGTTCGCGGCGTGCACGATGAGGCCCGGCCCTCCGAGCTCGCGCATCGCCCGCATGAACGGCGCGAACTCGGCGAGCTGGGCTTGGAGGAACTCCAGATCGCCGTCAGCGGTGGCGAAATGGGTCATCGCGCCGGTGAGCATGAGCCGCGGGGCCGCTTCGAGCACGCGCGTGGCGACGCCGTAGGCGTCATCGAGGGTCCGGGTCCCGAGCCGCCCCATCCCGCTGTCGAGCTTGACGTGGACGGACACGCGGTCGATCGGCGGCCGGTGCGCGCCCGCCGCGGCGACCAGGCCGGCGACGAACGGCTCGCTCCAGGCGACAACCTCGGCGCGGGCGGCGAGCGCGACCGGTAGCTCATCTGTGCTGATCGCGCCGAGCACCAGCACCGACGCGTCGATCCCCGCGGCGCGGAGCTCGGCGGCCTCATCGACCGTGGCGACGGCCAGGCACGCCGCCCCGCCGGCGAGCGCCGCGTGAGCGGCCGGGACCGCGCCGTGGCCATAGCCGTCGGCTTTGACGACGGCACACAGCCGGGTACCGGGGCTCAGGTTCCGCCGTACGCGCACGACGTTGCGCTCGATCGCCGCCAGATTCACGCGAGCGAGCGCACGGAGCGGCATCGGCTCAGCTTTCGCGCGTCAGTGCCCCGAGCACGTCGACGCGCGTGACCATGCCGACGAGCTCGCCCTCCGGATCGACGACCGGAAGTCGGTTGTGGTGATGCTCAGCGATCAGCTTCGCCGCGTGGCGCGGGGTGTCGTCCGGCCGGACGGTGAGCGGATCACGGGTCATCATGTCCGCGACGGTCGCCGCGAACGCGCGGCGCAACCGCTCCTCGAAGTGCTTGGTCGACTCGAGGTAGATGACCCCGCCCCAGAGATCGATGTGGTGAGGCAGGTGCAGGTCGGCGTCCTGGTCACGGATCACGAGGTCGGCGTCGGTAACGATCCCGATCACCTTGTTCGAGTGGTCGATGACCGGGACACCCGGCAGCTCGTGCTCGCGCATCAGGCGCAGGAGCGTCTCGATGTCCGTCTCCGGAAAGACGCTGACGATGTCCGTATTCATGATGTCGGCGACGGTCTCGATGCCGTCAGCCTATCGGTGCGCTGCCGCCGACCGCCGGCAGAGCGCGTGGCAGCACCGCGATCACATCGCTGGCCACGACGCCCTCTGACCCGAGCTCCTCCGCGGCGAGCTGACCCCCGAGGACGTGGACATGGACGGCCGCGCACGCGGCGTGGAACGGATCCATCCCCTTCGCCAGGTAGGCCCCGGTGATCCCGGAGAGCACGTCACCGGTGCCGGCCGTCGCCAGCGCCGGCGCACCGCCGCGGCTGATCGCGGCCCGCCCGTCGGGGTGGACGACGATCGTGTCGTCGCCCTTGAGCACGACGACCGCCCGGGCCTCGCCCGCCGCGCGCCGCGCCATCGCGAGCCGGTGCGCGCCGACCTCGGCGCTGTCGATCCCGAGCAGCCGGCCGAGCTCACCCGCGTGGGGCGTGATCACCGTCGGCGCACCGCGCTCGGCGAGCGCCCCCAACTCGCCGGCATGCGCGTTCAGGCCGTCGGCGTCGAGCAGCAGCGGCACCTCGGCGGCGCTTGCCAGCTCCCGCGCGAACGTCACCGTCTCCGGATCTCGGCCGAGGCCCGGCCCGAGGACGAGCGCCTGCACGCGCCCGAGCCGCTCGAGCACCTCGGCGCCGGCCGCCGCCGCGATCGCGCCGTGCCGATCGGCGACCGGGACAGTCATGACCTCGAGCAAGCGGGACTCGAAGATGACGTTGAGCGACGCCGGCACGCAGGCGGTGACGTAGCCGGCCCCGGCCCGCATCGCCGCCTCCGAGGCGAGGCAGGGCGCACCGGTGAGGCCGGTGGAGCCCCCGCAGACGAGCACGCTGCCGGCGGCGAACTTCGTCGAGTCGCGCCCCCGACGCGGCACGCCGTCAGTGACCGCGTCACTGATCAGGCCGACCATCGGGTCGCCCGGTCCACCGGCCGGGATCCCGATGTCGACCACGCGCACGTCGCCCGCGTGATCCTTGCCCGGCGCGATCCACAGACCCGGCTTGGCGGCGTGGAACGTCGCCGTCGCGTCGGCGGTGACGGCGACGCCGGCGACCTCGCCGGTGGAGGCGTTGACGCCGCTCGGGACGTCGCACGCAATCACCACGGCCCCGCCCGACACGCCTGGCCGCCCCGCCTCGGTGATCGCGGCGATCGCCGACGCCGCCGGCTCCCGCGGCTCGCCCTCGAACCCGGTGCCGAGGATCGCGTCGACGATGCCGGCGGCGCCGTGAAGCGCGCTTGCCGCAAATGGCTCCGGCGGCGGCCCCGGTAGCCGGTCGTAGTTGGCGCGCGCGTCGCCCTTCAGCTCGTCGCCCTCGCCGAGCAGGAGCACTGTGACCTCGCGGCCCTGATCGCGGAGCATCCGAGCGGTCACGAAACCATCACCGCCGTTGTTGCCCTTGCCGCAGACGACGACGATCCGGCCCTCCGGCGCGCGTTCGACGACAAGCTCGGTGAGCCCGCGGCCGGCGCGCTCCATCAGCTCGAGTCCGGGGATCCCGAGCTCGTTGATCGCCCAGCCATCGAGCGCACGCTGCTCGGCGGCGTCGGGCAGCGGCTCAAGCCACCCGGGAAGCGGGCTCACTCCACCGTCACCGTCTTCGCGAGGTTGCGCGGCTGGTCAACATTCAGCCCGCGATTGCGGGCGATGTAATACGCGAACAGCTGCAGCGGGATGACCGCGAGCAGCGGCGCGAGCATCCAGTCCGTGCGCGGCACGCGGATCACCTGATCGACGTGCTGGACGATCGCCTCATCGCCCTCGCTGGCGACGGCGATCACCCGGGCGCCACGAGCGCGGACCTCCTGGATATTCGAGATCACCTTTTCGAGCACCGGCGAATCGGTGGCGACGGCGACGACGGGCGTCGAGGTGTCGAGCAGCGCGATCGGCCCGTGCTTCATCTCGCCCGCCGCGTACGCGTCGGTCGCGATGTAGGAGATCTCCTTGAGCTTGAGCGCGCCCTCGAGCGCGACCGGGAGCCCGACATGACGCCCGATGTAGAGGAAGAAATCGGCCGCGGCGTTCGCGTCGGCGATCTCCGGCAGGGCGTCCAGACCGTGGTCGAGCATCTCCGCGATCAGGTGTGGCAGCCGCTTGATCTCGGCGACGAGGGCCCGCCGCCGTTCGGGCTCGAGCGCGTCGCGGAGCTCGGCGAGGCGCAGCGCGAGCAGGTACATGACGACGACCTGGCTAACGAACGTCTTCGTCGCGGCGACCCCGATCTCCAAGCCGGCGCGCGTGTACAGGACGCCGTCCGCATCACGGGTCGCCTGGCTGCCCATGATGTTCGTGACCGCGAGCACGGTCGCGCCGCGCCCCCGGGCGGTACGCATCGCGGCGAGCGTATCCGCGGTCTCGCCGGACTGCGAGATCCCGACGACGAGATCGCCGGGGCCGACGACTGGGTTGCGGTAGCGGTACTCGGAGGCAATGTCGACCTCGACCGGAACCCGCGCCCACTCCTCGATCGCGTAGCGGCCGATCAGGCCGGCGTGGTACGAGGTTCCGCAGGCGACGATCACGACGCGTCGCAGGCTGCGCAGGAGCTCGTCATCGATCGCGCCGAGATCCGGGAGGTCGATCCCGTCCTCGCGGGCGGCGCGCTCCCCGATCGTCTCGGCGACGGCGTCCGCCTGCTCGTGGATCTCCTTGAGCATGAACGTCTCGTAGCCCTGCTTCTCTGCGGTTTCGGCGTCCCAGTCGATCTCGACGACCTCGCGCTGGAGTGGCTCGCCGTCGGCGGTCTCGAACTCAACGCCCTCCGGGCGCATCACGACGAGTTCGTCGTCGTTGATGTACTGCACGTGGCGCGTCTCGCGCAGGAATGCGGGGATCGCGGAGGCGATGAACTGCTCGCCCTCGCCGCGGCCGACGATCAGCGGGCATTCCTTGCGGACGCCGACGAGCAACCCGGGCTCATCGGCGCTCATCGCGACGAACGCGTAGTGCCCGCGGAGGTCGGCGTACGCCTTGCGCACCGCCTCGACCAGGCCATCAGCCTGGTAGCGGGCGACGAGATGGGCGATCACCTCGGCGTCGGTCTCCGACGTGAACCGCGCGCCCTCGGCGACGAGCTCGTCCTTGAGTGCCACGTAGTTCTCGACGATCCCGTTGACGACGATGTGGATCCGGTCGGTGTTGTCGAAGTGGGGGTGCGCGTTCTCCTCGGTGACGCGCCCGTGCGTCGCCCACCGGGTGTGCCCGATACCGGTCCCCGGGTCCGGGACCTCGGCCAGGGCAACGGAGCCGCTCGGCGCACCGTTGCCGACGCTGCGGGCGTCCATCGCGGTCCGCAGCGCGCTGAGGTTGCCGACGGCCCTCACGGCGTCGATTTCGCCGTGATCAAGCACGGAGATCCCGGCGCTGTCATAGCCCCGGTACTCGAGCTTCTCGAGTCCGGCGAACAGCAGCGGACGGGCGGCACGCGGTCCGACATAGCCGACGATTCCGCACATAGGCTTACGGATGCTCCTGGGTTCGGGGCCTCGGGTCGGGCCGCAACGGCGGCCCGCGCTTCCAGCATCCTCAGCCGGAGAGCGAAATCCTGATGTTAGTCACTAGGCTCCTGGAAACCGCAATGGGGGTTTCGTGGATCGCCTGAACGCGCATCGGTGGTGGGCCGCAAGCGGAGTGCTCGCCGTGCTGCTGTTTGCCCTCGGCCTGCTGTTCGGCGACGTCGTCGGCTCCTCGTCCTACCCGCGGCTCGACGCGCCGACGATCCGCGCTCAGGCCTACTTCCTGCACAACGGCTCGGAGGTCCGCGCGCTCGCGTTCTTTCACGCGCTCGCGGCGCTCGCGCTGCTCACGTTCATCACCTATCTGCAGATGTGGCTGCGCCGCCTCGACCAGCGCTCGGCCCGACTCGCCCCAGTGACGCTCGCCGGCGGTGGCACGGCCGCGGCCTTCCTGCTCCTCTCGGCGCTCGTCTACCGCGTGCTCGCCGAGCCGGCGGTCGCCCGTGATCCGTCTCTCACCCACGGGCTGCTCGTGTTGTCGTATCTCGCCGGAGGTCCGGGGATCGCACTGCCCCTCGCGCTCCCGATCGCTGCCGGCAGCCTCACGTCGTTCCGCCGTGAGCTCCTCCCGGCGTGGGACGGTTGGCTCGGCACGGGCGCCGTCATCGCCTGCGTTGCCTCCTCGGGCTTCCTGCTCGGCCCGATGAACAACGGTTCCTTCTGGTACGGCGTGCTCCTCGTCGCCGCCGTGCTATCGCTGGTGTGGATGTTCGGAACGAGCCTCCTTCTCACCCGCCGCACCTGAGTCATGGCCACCTGGGAAGATGTCGTCGTGATCGGCTCGCGACTCCACGGAGTCGAGGTCGGAACGTGGTACGGCACCCCCGGTCTGAAGGTCGGCGGCAAGGGGTTCTGCCGCCTGCGCACCGACCCGGATGCGCTCGTCATCCGCGTGCTCGACCTCGGAGATCAGACGGCGCTGCTCCAGCAGAACCCCGACGTGTTCTTCATCACCCCGCACTACGACGACGCGCCGTACGTGCTCGTCCGGCTCGAGCGCGCGTCGCCCGACGTGCTCGCCGAGCTGATCGAGGACGCGTGGCGGATCCGCGCCCCGGCGCGCGTGCTGCGGGACGCCGAGTGATGCTCCTGCGCGCGCCCGACATCCCGCGGCTGCCGCTCGTCCCCGATCCGCTGCGCCGCATCCATGTGCCGCGCGAGCTCGACGCGGTCACGACGATCGGCGAGGAGCACCCGGCGGACGGAGACCTCAGCCAGCGGACGATCGAGCGGATCTGGGACGCGGTCCGCGACTTGTATCGCAGCGGCGTGCACCCGGCGGTACAGCTGTGTCTGCGGCGCCACGGCCGGGTCGTGCTCAACCGGGCGATCGGCCACGCCCACGGCAACGGTCCGTCGGATGACCGCGACGCCCCGAAGGTGCTCGCCACCCCGGAGACGCCGTACTGCGTGTTCTCGACGTCCAAGGGCGTGACCGCGATGGTCGTCCACAAGCTCCAGGAGCGCGGCCTGCTCGACATCGCCGACCGGGTCGCCGAATACGTCCCCGAGTACGCCCAGCACGGCAAGGGCGCGACGACGATCGCGCACGTGCTCGCCCACCGCGCCGGCGTCCCGACGCTGCCGCGCAGGATGCTCGAGCTCGACACCATCCACGATCGCGAGTTTCTCTGTGACGCCATCTGCGCTCAGAAGCCGCTGACCAAGCCCGGCACCGTGCTCGCCTACCACGCGATCTCCGGCGGGTTCATCCTCGGGGAGGTCGTCCACCGGGTCACGGGCAAGACGATCCGCCAGGTCCTCGCCGATGAGTTTCTCGACCCGCTCGGCTTCCGGTGGGGCAACTACGGCGTCGTGCCCGAGGACGTCCCCCTGCTCGGCACCAACTACGCGACCGGTCCAAAGCTGCTGCCGCCGCTGTCGAACCTCGCCGCCCGCGTGCTCTCCCGGCCGCCCGACGAGGTCGTTGCGATGTCGAACGACCCGCGTTTCAACACCGCGATCATCCCCGCGGGCAACCTCGTCACCACGGCCGACGAGCTGTCGCGGTTCTTTGAGATCTTCCGCGCCGGCGGCGAGCTCGACGGCGTCCGTGTGGTGGAGCCGGAGACGATCCGCCGGGCCCTCACCGAGCAGTCACGGCTCGAGCTCGACCTCTCGCTCGGCTTCCCGATCCGCTACAGCTACGGCCTGATGCTCGGAGCCAACGTGCTCAGCCTGTACGGCCGGGACACCGATCTCGCGTTCGGTCACCTCGGGTTCATCAATATCGTCGGCTGGGCCGACCCTGAGCGCGGCATCTCCGGCGGGATCATCAACAGCGGCAAGGCGATCCTGTATCCGGAGCTCCCCCGCTTTTACGCGGTCATGCAGCGGATCGCGTCGTCGATCCCGAAGGTCGCCGCCGCCAGACGTGCGCGGGGGTTCTGAGACGGCCTCGCTAGCTCAGACCGGCTGCCCTAGGACGCGCTGCACGGTCTCGGCGAGGCGGTCGCACACCGCGTCGGTTTCCTCCTCGCTCGGCGCCTCGACCATCACGCGGATGAGCGGCTCGGTGCCGGACGCGCGGACGAGCACGCGCCCGCGTCCGGCAAGCCCGGCCTCCTCGCGCTCGATCGACTCGGTCACGGCAGCGCTGTCCATCGCCTCGCTCAGCTTCGGCCGATCGTCCGCCCGGATGTTGACGAGCCGCTGGGGCAGCTTCTGCATCGCGTCCCGGTCCGCCAGATCGCGTGCGCCGAGTGCCTCGAGCGTCAACAGCGCGCTCGCGATCCCATCGCCGGAGGGCCCGAACCCGAGATCGATGATGTGCCCGGACTGCTCGCCGCCAAGCGACCAGCCGCGCTTGCGGAGCTCCTCGAGGACGTAGCGGTCGCCGACCGCCGTCGTCGCCACGTCGACTCCGGCCTCGGCCATCGCGGTGTGGAAGCCGTAGTTCGTCATCACGGTGACGGCGACGCCCCCGCCCGGCAGCGCGCCGCGCTCGCGCAGGTGCACCGCGGCCAGCGCGACAAGCTCGTCGCCGTCGACGACGGCGCCGTTGCGATCGATCGCGAGCACGCGGTCACCGTCGCCGTCGAACGCGAACGCGGCGTCGTAGTCGCCCCGCTGCATCTTCTCGGTGACCCCGTCCAGGTGGGTCGAGCCGCAGCCGTCGTTGATGTTGCGCCCGTCCGGTTCGGCGGCCATCACCTCGACCTCGGCGCCGAGACGGCGGAAGATCTCCGGCGCGGCGCGGAAAGTGGCGCCGTTCGCGCAGTCGAGGAGGATTCTCCGCCCGCCGAGGTTGAGGTCGGCGAAGCGCACGTGCAGCTCACGCAGGTAGTCCTCGAGCGCGCCGTGAAAGCGGCGGACGCGGCCGACCTGCTCCGGATGCGGCGGCGACTTCTCCAGCTCGGCCTCGATCGCGTGCTCGGTGTCGTCGTGGAGCTTGAAACCGTCCGCGGCGAACAGCTTGATGCCGTTGTCTTCATACGGGTTGTGGGAGGCGGAGATGACTGCCGCCATGCTGAGCCCGTGCCGCTTGACGAGCAGCGGCGCGGCGGGGGTCGGGAGCACGCCGGCGAGCAGCGCGTCGCCACCCGCGGCCGTGACGCCCGCGGCGATCGCCGCCTCGAGCATTTCGCCCGACTCACGCGTGTCCCGGACGATCACGACCTGGGGGCGTTCCTGGGCGGCGTGGTTGACCGCGGCGCGCGCGAGCGCGAGCGCGAGGTCGGCGGTGAGAAACACTCCGGCGCGACCACGCACGCCGTCGGTACCGAAGAGCTGGCGGGCCATCGGGTAGATGCGCGGTGGCTAGCGCTTCGAGAACTGCGGGCGCTTGCGCGCCTTCTTGAGGCCGGCCTTCTTACGCTCCTTGACCCGCGGATCGCGCGTCAGGAAGCCTCGGCGCTTGAGCTCGCCACGCAGGTTCGGGTCGGCGACGATCAGGGCGCGGGAGATCCCGTGCCGGAGCGCGCCGGCCTGGGCGGACACGCCGCCGCCGTGCATCCGCGCGACGACGTCCATCCGGACCTCGTAGCCGACCGTCTCGAGCGGCTGGCGGATCATCCGCTGCAGCGTCTCGCGGGGGAAGAACACGTCGAGCGTCTTGCCGTTGATCGTGTACGAGCCGGTGCCGGGCTTGATGATCACGCGCGCGACCGCCGTCTTGCGCTTGCCGGTCGCGGTGTACCGAGCGCCGGCGGCAAGGTCGATGGCGGCATCGGCGATCGGCTTGGCCTCCTCCTCGGCCTGCTGGGCGCGAGCGGCGGCTGCCTCGGCCTCGGCCTCGGCCGCGGCCTGCGCCTCGGCGTCCAAGAATTCCTCGCCCTCAGGGACGATGTCCGGAATGAGGTCGGCGCCGGGGATCTCCGGCTTGACGCGGGGCGCGAGCTCCTCTTCCTCGTCCTCCTCGCCCGCTGCTGATGCCGCGGGTGCGGAGGCGGCCGGGGCCGCGGGTGCGGCGGGTGCCTCGGCCGCGGCGGGGCCCTCTGCGGCCTCGGCGGCGGGGGCCTCAGCGGCGGCCGGAGTCTCGGCTGGTGGTGCCGGGCTCTCCTCGGCTGCCGGTGCCGGGCTCTCCTCGGCTGCCGGTGCCGGAGTCTCAGCGGGCGGTGCCGGGGTCTCGGCTGCCGGTGCCGGAGTCTCAGCGGGCGGTCGCTCGGCTGCCGGTGCCGGCGGCGCGGTTCCGGTGCGCGGTCTCCTCGGCCGGCGCAGCGGCGGGCGTCTCTTCCGCCACGGGAGTCGCAGCCGGTGGCTCGGGAGTCTCGGTCGCGGCCGGCTCGGGAGTCTCCGGCTCGGGAGTCTCGGCCGGTGCGGGGGCCTCCGTCTCCTCCTCCGCCGCGGCGGTGGGCTCCTCGGGGACGCTCGCGTCCTCTGCCTCGTTGCGCTGCTCGTCCTCGGGGTGCTCGACCTCGGTCACTGCTCAATCTCCATCGGTTGCGGCTGCTGGGCGGCGTGCGGATGGTCAGGCCCGGCGTAGATCTTGAGCTTCGTGATCTGCTTGCGAGCGAGTCGGTTGCGCGGGAGCATGCCCTTGACCGCGAGGCGGAGAACTTCCTCCGGTCGGCGCTCGAGCATGTCGTTCAGGCTCCGCGACTTCAGGCCCCCGGGATAGCCGGAGTGCCGGTAGTACATCTTGTCCTCGCGCTTCTTGCCGGTCACCGAGATCTTCTCGGCGTTGACCACGACCACGAAGTCACCGGTATCCACGTGCGGGGTGTACGTCGGCTTGCGCTTGCCGCGCAAGGCGTCCGCGATCTGCGTCGCGAGACGGCCGAGCGTCTTCCCGTCGGCGTCGACCAAGAGCCATTGACGGTCTCGGTCTGCTGGAGTGGCGGTGTAGGTCTTCATGGCACGCATAAACCGCGCCATCTGGGCGCGGCCTCGACGCATGATAGGCGATGCGCGAGAGTTGAGTGCCTACGCTTGCGGTGTGGAGCTGTTCCAGTCGCTTCCGGTCGAAGTCAGGCGCGCGGGGTACCGCGTCGCGCACCGTTTGCTGCGCGTGTACTGGTTCGTGATCCGCCCCACCACGGACGGGGCGAAATGCCTGCTCACCCGCGGTGATCGCATTCTGCTCGTACGGCACACGTACGGGCGCAGCGAATGGGATCTGCCGGGTGGCACGGTCGCCCGCGACGAACCGCCGCTCACCACGGCGCGCCGTGAGATGCACGAGGAGCTCGGGATCACGATCGATGACTGGGTCTCAGTGGGAACGCTGAAGGCGCGCGTGCACCATCACCCCAACTGGCTGCACTGCTTCCACGCCGAGCTGCCCGCCGGCGAGCTCGTCGTCGATCCCGGCGAGATCGCCGCGACCGGCTGGTTCGAGCTGAACGCACTCCCGTCCGACATCAGCGCCTACGCGCTGCGGATCATCGGCCTGCTCGACCGCTGAGTCGGCGCGCGAGCGCTACTCCCACTCGATCGTGCCGGGCGGCTTGCTGGTGATGTCGAGCACGACTCGCCCGACGGGGCGGATCTCGTTGATCATCCGCGACGCGATCTGCTCGAGCAGGTCGTAGGGCAGCCGCGCCCAGTCGGCGGTCATCGCGTCGTCGCTCGTGACGGCGCGGATCACGATCACGTTGCCGTACGTCCGCTCGTCGCCCTGGACGCCGACCGTGCGGATGTCCGGGAGCACGCAGAACGACTGCCATAGCTCCCGGTACAGGCCGGCCTTGCGGATCTCGTCCTGGAGGATCGCGTCGGCCTCCCGCAGCACGTCGAGGCGCTCGCGGGTCGCCTCGCCACCAACGATCCGGATCGCGAGGCCAGGGCCGGGGAACGGCTGGCGCCACACGAGCCGCTCGGGGAGGCCGAGCTCGGCGCCGACGGCGCGGACCTCGTCCTTGAACAGCGTCCGCAGCGGCTCCACGAGGCCGAACTCGAGGTCCTCGGGCAGGCCGCCGACGTTGTGGTGGGACTTGATGGTCGCCGCGCCGGTGCCGCCGCCGGACTCGATCACGTCCGAGTACAGCGTGCCCTGGACGAGGAAGGTCGCATCCTCAAGCTTCGCGGCCTCCTCCTCGAACACGCGGATGAACTCGGCGCCGATCCGCTTGCGCTTCTCCTCGGGATCGGCCACGCCCTTCAGCCGCGCGAGAAACCGGTCCTCGGCGTCGACCGCGACGAGCGGCACGTGGAAGTGGTCACGGAACGCGGAGATGACCTGGGCGCCCTCGTTCTTGCGCATCAGCCCGTGGTCGACGAACACGCACGTCAGCCGGTCACCGATCGCCCGGTGCACGAGCAGCGCGGCGACGCTCGAGTCAACCCCGCCCGACAGACCGCAGATCGCCCGGCCGTCGCCCACCTGGGCCCGAATCCGCTCGATCTGCTCGTCGATCACGGACGCGGCGCTCCAGGTGCGCTCACATCCGCACACGTCTTCCAGGAAGTTCGTGAGCACCTGTTGCCCGTACGGCGTGTGCACGACCTCCGGGTGGAACTGGATGCCGTAGACCCCGCGCTCGACCGACTCGAAGGCGGCCACCGGCGACGCCGTCGAGGACGCGAGCGGCGTGAATCCCGGAGGCGGGGAGAACACCGTGTCCCGGTGCGACATCCAGCAGCTCTGCTCGGCCGGCGTGCCCTTCAGCAGCCGACCGGTGTCGGCGACCGTCAGCTGGCTGCGGCCGAACTCGCCGATCTCGGCACCCTGGACCTCCCCGCCGAGCTCACGCGCGAGCAGCTGCATCCCGTAACAGATCCCGAGCACGGGGATCCCAAGCTCAAGCAACCGGCCATCGAGCGCCGGAGCGCCGTCGGCGTACACCGACGCCGGTCCGCCGGACAGGATCACGCCCTTGGGCCGACGACGAGCGACCTCCTCTGGCCCGACGTGGTACGGCAGCAGCTCGGAGAAGACACCGCAATCACGCACCCGACGGGCGATCAGCTGTGAGTACTGGCCCCCGTAGTCAAGGACGATAACTTCCTCGTTCACGGGGGCGCGCATGCGCGCCCCCGCCGGCGGCGCATGCGCCGCCGGGACCGGGTCGCATGCGACCCGGTCGTCAACTATCGACGCGTCAACGGTGGCGCTGGGGGACGTCGTCGTCGCGGCGGAGTCAGTCGGAGACGCCAACCGTCGCCGCTTTGCCGCTCGCGCCCATGCCGACACCCTGCTCGCGCTGGAGATGCTTGCCCTCGGTCTGCAGGGCCGGGGCCACGAGCAGCTCCGCGCGGTTGAACTCGGCGATGTCCCGGTAGCCGCAGGTCGCCATCGACGTCCGCAGCGCGCCCATCAGGTTGAACGTGCCGTCGTTCTCGCGGGCGGGACCGGAGATGATCTCCTCCATCGTGCCGTTCGGGGTCGTCGCGACCCGCGTACCGCGCGGCAGCGTCGGATGGAACGTCGCCATCCCCCAGTTAAAGCCGCGACCCGGGGCCTCGTAGGCCCGCGCGAGCGCCGAGCCGAGCATCACGGCATCCGCACCGCAGGCGATCGCCTTTGCGATGTCGCCGCCGTTGCGCATGCCGCCGTCGGCAATGACCTTCACATAGTCACCGGTCTCAAGCATGTGCTGCGAGCGCGCGGCCGCCACGTCGGCGATCGCGGTCGCCTGCGGCACGCCGATCCCGAGCACGCCGCGGGTCGTGCAGATCGCGCCCGGGCCGACGCCGACGAGCACGCCGGCGGCCCCGGTCCGCATGAGATGCAGCCCGGTGTGGTACGACGCGCAGCCGCCAACGACGACCGGCGTCGGGGCGAGTTCGCGGATGAATTCCTTGAGGTTGAGCGGCGGGCGTGACTCGTCTTGCGAGACGTGCTCAGCCGAGACGACGGTCCCCTGGATGACGAGGATGTCCAGCCCGGCCTCGAGCGCGACCTCGTAGTAGGTCCGCACCTTCTGCGGCGTCAGCGATGCCGCGGCGACGACGCCCGGTTCCTTCTTGATCTCCTCGATCCGGCGCGCGATCAACTCCGGCTTGATCGGCTCGCGATAGATGTCCTGCATCTCCCGCGTCGCGATGTCGCGCGAGAACGAGGCAATCCGCTCAAGTTGCTCGTCGGCGTCCTCGTACCGGGTGTAGATGCCCTCGAGGTTGAGGACCGCGAGGCCGCCGAGCTTGCCCATGATCCGCGCCGACTCCGGCGACACGACGCCGTCAAGCGCCGCGGCCAGCCACGGCATGTCAAACCGATACGGACCGAGGGTCCAGGAGATGTCGACATCGTCAGGGTCGCGCGTGCGCCGGGAGGGCACGATCGCGATGTCGTCGAATCCGTAGGCCCGACGGGCCTTCTTTCCGCGTCCGATCTCTACTTCCATTTCGCCAGAGTAGTCACCGTTGCGGACAGCAGCCGCAGCGTGGGGGGATGAGCTGTTGGACCGAGCCCAACGGACTCTCGATGCTAGCAGTGGTTATGTCCCCTTTCGGACGTGAAACGTCCGCTGAGAGCGGGGATCGAGCGGGCTGCCCCACGCCTCGGACCGCGGTGGGGACTAACCGATCTGGGTGACCTGAAGCCGCTCGGCCTCGACCTCTCCGATCAGCCGCTCGACCTTCGCCGGGTCGACGATCCCGGCTCCAAAGTGCTGGGTCGACTCGGCGCCGCAGGCAACCCCGAAGCGCAGGCACTCAAGCGTCGGGCGGCCGGCATACCGGGACGCGACGTAGCCGGCGAGGAACGCGTCGCCGGAGCCGATCGCCGAGCGCGCCTCCTGCTCCTCGACGCGGACCCGGTAGAGCACCAGCGAGCCGCCCTCGAGCACGTTCGCGTAGCACCCGTCGGCGACCGTCATGATCGCCTCCACGGCCCCGAGCCGAGTGATCTCGGAGACGGCATGAGCGCGATCCGAGACGTCGTTGAACTCGTGTCCGACGAGCTCTTCGGCCTCGAGCTCGTTCGGCGTCACGACGTCCGGCTCGGCTCGCATCGCGAGGCGGAGCGGCTCACCCTCCGTGTCAAGCATCGTGGTCACGCCGAGCTTGCGGACGTCGCGGATCAGCCCGGTGTAGATGTCCGGCTCGATCCCGCGCGGCAACGAGCCCGAGAACACGCAGATGCTCGCGCCCTTCGCCAGATACAGGAGCTTCTCGTGGAACAGCTCGAGCTCATGTGCCGACACCGCTGGCCCGCGCTCGTTGATCTCGGTATGCAGCCCGGTCGTCGGGTCGAGGACCGCAGTGTTCGTCCGCGACTCCTCACGGATGCGGATGAAGCCGTTGAGGATCGATTCCCCGTTGAGCGCGTCGACGATCCGGTTGCCGGTCGAGCCGCCGGCGAGCCCGGTCGCGATGACCGGCTGGCCGAGCCGCTTGATCGCGCGCGCCACGTTGACGCCCTTGCCGCCCGCCATCGTCGTCTGGTCGACGGTTCGGTGCCGCCGCCCCGGGGTGAAGTTGGGCACCTCAAGCGTCTTGTCGATCGCTGCGTTGAGCGTGACGGTAATGATCATGCTGCCTTCGGCCCAGCCGCTCCTCTTTCCCGAGCCCGTGACCGCCGGGCGCCCGCCACACCGAACGCGGCGAGCAGGAGGACAACGAGCAACACAAGGGTAAAGGGTCGGGTCAGGAACCTCGCAGCCTTTGTGAGAGGACTCACGGCGGGCAGCTTCTGGGCGAGCAGGAGACGGACACGGGCGACGACATGTCTTCCCTGCAAAACCGTGAGTTCCCCAACGACGGCGTGGCGCTGCAGCGGCCCGGCGAGCTGCTTCGGCACCTGGACCTTCCAGCTCAGTCCCGGCGAGCGCGGGACGATCCGCACCACGCTGTTCGCCGCGATCACCCGAGCGCGCACGCCAGCGCGATCCTTGACCGTCGGCCGCGCGATCACCTGCCCGGCCGTCACCGGCGTCGCGATCCGGAACGCCCCGAGGCCCCACTCGAGCAGCCGAAGGGTGTTTGCGTCACGCGCGTACTCGCTCGAGGTTCCCATGACGACGCTCAGCAGCTCCATGCCGCGGCTCGTTCCGGCGCCGACAAGGAGATAGCCGGCACCGCTCGTGTGCCCGGTCTTGACGCCGCGGACCCATGAGTAGCGCCCGACGAGATCGTTGCGGTTGGCGACGTAGCGCGGATGGCTGCCGGTCCTCAGCAGCGCGTGCGGGAGCGCGACCGCGCGCGCGAACCACGGCTCGTGGAGGAGCAGGTAGCGCGTGAGCGTGAGCAGATCGGTCGCCGTGGAGTAGTTCCCCGGCGTGTCCAGCCCGCTCGGCGTCGAGTAGTGGGTGCGGGTGAGCCCGAGTTGGCGTGCCCGCGCGTTCATCATCCCGATGAAAGCGGGCGACCGACCGATGCCCGACGTTGTAGGCGAGGTCCTCGGCCGCGTCGTCGGCGCTCGGCAGCAGCAGCGCGAGCAGCAGGTCATGCACGCTCATCCGCTCGCCCGGGACGAGCCCGATCTGCGAGTCCGCGGACGAGGCGTAGAAATTGTTCTGGGTGAAGATCCGGCCCAGGTGCTTGACGTGCTCGAGCGTGATCAGCGCGGTCATCAGCTTCGTCGTCGAGGCGATCGGGAGCCGGCTGAAGGCGCGGGTCTTGTAGAGCAGCTGGCCGGTGCTGAGCTCGGTAAGCGCCGCCGCATTGACCGACAGCGGCGGCGGGCCGCTCGCCTCAGCGTGCGCAGGCAGCAGCACGACGAGCGCGAGCAGCGCGGTCGTCAGGAGAGCTGCCAGGCGCGGGCGAGCGATCACCGTCGCAGCCTCAGCCGTTGCGCGGTCTGGAGGCTGTTCGGGTCAATGTGTGGATTGAGGCTCTCAAGCGTGGTCACCGGGATGCCGGTCTTGGTTGCGATGCGCGTCAAACTGTCGCCCGCCTGAACAACGTAGAACTTGGCGTGGGCGTACTTGCCACGACCACGGTGGCGCTTGGCGGAGTGCGCAGGCGCCGTTTTCTTTTTCGTCAAGCCGGCGTGCACAACCACATACGTGCCGGCTATCACCGCGGCGAGCGCGATCGGCGCAAGGTAGCGCGCTCGACTCCGACCCACCATCGCGGCGCGATCATACAGCGCACGGGCGTCACGACCGTCACCACGTCAGCGTCCACCCGGGCGCTGCGGACCTGGGCGCCGACGCCGGGAGCAGACCACGGACGGCGCGGGCGAGGCGATCGGCGGGCGGGTCCAAGCTGGCACCCGTCCCGCTCACACGCTCGATCGCACGCGGCCAGACGCATGGATCCGGATCGAGGCCCAGCACAAGCTGGGAACGGCGCTCGGTGACACGGCGGTGAAGCCGGCCGCCGAAGCTGACGCTCCGAGCGCTCTGCTCGGCCGGCGCAAGCGCGCTATCGATGCCGGAACTCATGCGGGTCCCCCTGGAGCGACTGGCTGTGAACGAGGGGGACGCTCAGGCGCGCTAGTTGACTGCTTTCTTCAGCGCGGCGCCGGCCGTGAACTTCGGCACGTTTGACGCCGCGATCTGGATCTTCTCACCCGTGGCGGGATTGCGACCCTCCCGGGCGCCGCGAGCCGACACGCTGAACTTTCCGAAGCCAGAGAACGTGACCTCGCTGCCGCGCTTGAGCGCGTCCTCGATTGTCTCGAGCACCGCGTCAACCGCGTCTCCGGCATCCTTCTTGCTCAACCCGGCGCGGTCAGCGACCTGGTCGACAAATTCGGATTTCGTCACTTGCTCCCTCCTTCGAGGTGGTAGGAATTCTCGACGTTAACAGGCTCCGCGGACACTCCTGGCGCGGGGCGAACGCCTGAAACCCCATTCTTTCCGGTGGTTCGGACCGATCGAAACGCCGCGCGCACCGAAAGGTCGGAAATTGCGGATGATCCAGCACGTCACACGCGAGGTCTTGCCCCGCCAAACCCCCGAAACCGCCGATTTCTACGGGGAACTCGGCTTCCGGCAGGTGCCGACGCCAGCCACGTTGGACCCTGACATCGTCTGGATGCAGCTCGGGCCGACTCAGATCCACCTGATGCCCCGAGACGACGCTACGGTGCAGAGCGGCCACGTCGCCGTCGTGCTCGGTCAGGCCTACGACGCGACGCTCGCCCGCCTGCGATCGCTCGGCCACGTGGTCGAGCCCCGGCAGGAGCATTGGGGCTCCCCCCGCGCTTACGTCCGCGACCCGGCGGGCAACCTCGTCGAGGTGATGGCCTGGCCCCCAGACACCCCCACCGAGCCATGAGCACCACCGAGTTGACCGACACCACGACCGAGTTCACCGCGACCGTCCCCGCCGACGGCGAGAATACGGTCGTGGACCTCGCCCGCATCGGCTGGCTCGCGACCGTCGTCGCCTGCCTGATCGCCGTGGTCATCCTTGCCCTGCAGGGGTACTACGGCTACGCCGGGGTCACGCTCGCGGTCGCGATCTCGGCTGCGATCAACCTGACCTGACCAGGGCCGGCGGGGCTGACCTGAGCCCGGCGCGGTTGACCTGACCCGGCGCGGCTGACCTGACCCCGGAGCGGCTGACCTGAGCCCCCGCGCGTCCTCCGGTTCCTGGCGCCGGCCATGACACTCCCCGGTCGACCAGGACAACGGTGCGATGGCCAGACCAGC
This sequence comes from uncultured Solirubrobacterales bacterium, assembly GCA_963813265.1. Classification (GTDB taxonomy): domain Bacteria; phylum Actinomycetota; class Thermoleophilia; order Solirubrobacterales; family Solirubrobacteraceae; genus Palsa-465. Next base: position 59,430 of record CAWEYQ010000014.1, read on the forward strand.
GCGGGCGGATTGGGATGTTGACCCGGTCGCGCCGGTACAACGGTGCACGCTGAGCGAACGATGCCGTCCATCGGGACTTTGTCCGGGCCTCGCCGTTCACAGCCCGCGTGCGACGGCCGCGCTCCCGTCGCCGCGGCACGTTTCGTGGCGATCGACCGCCGCCCCTCGGCGGTGAACTGGCATTCACCGCGCACCGGGACCGCCGCGCGCTCGAACCGCCGCGCCCGGGACCGCCGCGCCCCGGTTAGCGCGTCCCGGTTGCCGCGCTCGCCCCGCCGCCGGCGGCCGGTGGCAGCGGCGCGAGGACCTCGCCCGGCCGGACCCGGTCCTCCGGCTCGAGGTGGATGAGAACGTCGGCGCCCCGCAGGTGCTCGGCGATCACGTCCTGGAGTTCGTGGGCGGTCCGGTGGGCATCCTCGAGCGAGGTGCCGGAGCGGAACTGGACGTGGAGGTCGACGTAGCGACGTGCGCCGGCCCGCCGCGTGCGCAGCTCGTGGTAGCCGACGACGCCGCGCGGCCCGAACTCCTCGATCGCGGAGCGGATCAACTCGACCTCATCGCCCGGGAGGCTGTGGTCGGTGAGCTCGCGGGAGGACCGCGCGACGAGTCCGATGCCGGTGTAGAGAATCGCCGCCGAGACGATCAGCGCGACCGCCGGGTCGATCCATTGTGCGCCGGTCAGCTTGACGAGCGCGAGCGCGATCAGGACGCCCCCGGACGTGAGGGCGTCGGTGCGCAGATGGGCGGCATCCGCTTCGAGTGCCGGCGATTCGGTCGCCCGGGCCTTGCGGGCCAGCACCGAGGAGACAACCACGTTGACGACGATTGAGAACGCGACGACGGCGATACCGAGCCCGAGCTTCTCGACGTGGCCACCGCGGATCAGCCGGCGGATGGCGGCGAACGCGATCGCCGCCGAGCCGACGAGGATCAGCATGCCTTCGATCGCCGCCGACAGGTCCTCGATCTTCTCGTGGCCGTAGCGGTGGCTGTCGTCGGCCGGCTCGCCGGCCTTCCGAACCGACAGGAAGGCGACGATCGAGGCCACGAGGTCGATGCTTGAGTGGACCGCCTCGGTGAGGATCGCGACCGAGCCGGTCACGGTGCCGGCGATCACCTTGAGCAGGATCAGTCCGGTGTTGGAGAACACCGACAGCGCCGCGGTGCGGGTCTTCGTCTCCGGGTTCGCCGCTAGTCAGGCGTCGTCACGACAGGTCCAGCCGGCTAGCTCAGATACCACTCCGCGAACGCGCGAAGCGCGTGACCGCGATGGCTGATCGCGTCCTTCTCAGCTTCGGAGAGCTCGGACATCGTCCGCGCGCGGCCGTCGCGCTCGCCCGACGCCGGGGCCAGGGCCGGGGCCGAGGCCGAGGCCGCGCCCGGGGCCAGGGCCGGGTCTTCGTCGTCCGGCAGGAACGCCGGGTCATACCCAAACCCGCGCGCGCCGCGCCGCTCCCCCGCCAGCCGTCCCCGGCACTCCCCAACGAAGACCCGCTCCTCGCCGTCGGACGGATCGACGAACGCAAGCGCACACACGTACCGCAGGGCGCTGCCCACCGGCGCCTCGTCCATCAGCTTGAGCAGGTTCTCCTCGTCGGTCGCCGACTCGCCGGCGTACCGCGCCGAGCGCACGCCCGGTCGGCCGTCGAGCGCCGCCGCCTCGATCCCGGAGTCGTCCGCGATCGCCGATCGGCCGGTCGCTGCCGCTGCCGCTTGCGCCTTCGGCACGGCGTTCGCCTCGAACGTGTCGCCGTCCTCCGGCGGCAGCTCGATCCCGTCGGGCAACGGCTCGACGGTCAGCCCCATCGGCGCGAGCAGGCGCGTCACCTCCGCCAGCTTATGCCGGTTGCGCGTCGCGAGCACGAGCGGCTGCCGATCCGCAGGCGGGCGACCCATCCTCACCTCAGCGTGAGGGGGTGGTGACCGCGTCGTCCTGAGCGGCGCGCAACCGCTCGATCCCGATCCCGGCGAGCGCGAGCAGCTCGTCGAGGTGGGCGCGCGACAGCGGCGTCCGCTCGGCCGTCGCCTGTACCTCGACAAGTCCGCCCTCGCCGGTCATGACGACGTTCGCGTCGACCTCGGCGGTCGAGTCCTCGGAGTAATCGAGGTCGAGCAGCGGCACGCCGTCGACGATTCCGCACGAGACGGCGGCCACCGCTCCGGTCAGCGGAGAGCGCTTGAGCGACCCCTTGGCGATCAGCGCGTTGCACGCGAGCTGGAGCGCGACGAACCCGCCGGTGATCGAGGCGCACCGGGTGCCGCCATCGGCCTGCAGGACGTCGCAGTCGACGTAGATCGTGCGTTCCCCGAGCGCGTTGAAGTCGATCACGCCGCGCAGCGAGCGTCCGATCAGGCGCTGGATCTCGACGGTCCGTCCGTCCGGTCGGCCCTTGGTCACGTCACGCTGCTTGCGGTCACCGGTCGAGGCCGGGAGCATCCCGTACTCCGAGGTCACCCACCCGCGGCCGGATCCGAGCAGCCAGCGCGGCACGCTCTCCTGAACCGAGGCCGTGCATATCACACGAGTCTCGCCCATCGAGATGAGGGCCGAGCCCGTCGCGGTACGGACGAAACCCGGGTCGATCGTCACGGGTCGAAGCTGATCTGGCGCGCGCTCGTAGCTGCGCTCGGGTGTGGTCGCGGTCATACGGGCACCTTAGTCGCCGCCTGCGGGGCAAGCTCGACATGTGTGACCTCGCCGAGCGGCATCTGCAGGAACCGAGTGCCGAGCTTGCGGAACGATTCCGTGTCGCCGGTGCACCGGAAGCGGTAGCTGCCCTCGTCGGCCCGCGGGTTGAGGAGGTGATGGGAGGCGAGCGCGCGCTCGACGCTCCGCGCGACACCGGTCCCGGAGCTGACGAGCGTGACGCCGCGCCCGAGCGTGCGCTGCAGCATCGGGGCGACGAGCGGGTAGTGCGTGCACCCGAGGATGACCGTGTCGACCTCGGCGGCGCGCAACGGCGCGCAGTACCCGCGCACCGTGTCGACGACGTTCTCGTCGAATGGGAACCCGCCCTGAATGATCGGGGCGAGATCGGGACAGGCGACGCTCTCGAGATGGACGTGGGCGTCCGCGACACGCACCGCCCGCTCGTAGGCACCGCTGGCGACGGTGGCAGGGGTGGCGAGCAGCCCGATCCGGCCGGTGCGGCTTCCCGCAACCGCGAGCTGTGTGGCAGGCGCGACCACGCCGATGACGTCGACGAGCTGATTGTTCTCCGCGAGATACCGCTCGAGCGTCCCGAGCGCCGCCGAGCTCGCCGCGTTACACGCGACGACGATCAGTTTCGCCCCGGACTCGAGCAGGTGAGCGGAGATCTCGATCGCGAACCGCTGGAGCTCCCCCTGCGTGCGATCGCCGTATGGGAAGCGCGCCGTGTCACCGAGATACACGTAGTCCTCGGTCGGGAGCGACACGAGCAGCTCGTGCAGCACGGTGAGCCCGCCGACGCCGGAATCGAAGACGGCGACGGGCTGCTCGGGCGAGGGGCGCATGGTGGCCCATGGTGGCAGAGCCACGGGCGGTAGCCTCGGCCGCCGGATGCGCGCGCTGATCGTCACAAACATGTACCCGTCGCCCGAGGCGCCCGCTCGCGGAAGCTTCGTGCGCGACCAGGTCAGAGCGCTTGAGCGCATCGACGAGGTGGACCTCGAGCTGTTCACGTTCAACCCGGGCGGGATCCGTCAATACGCCGATGCGTTTCCGCAGGTCCGGCGGCGCTACCGCGGTCAACGCTTCGACGTCGTGCACTCGCACTTCGGCCTCACCGCGTGGCCGGCGTTCGCGGCGCGCGCCGACGTGCACGCCCTGACGATGCACGGCAACGATCTCGTCCACCCGCGCTCCCGTGCGATCACGCTTGCCGCGCTTCCGTTTCTCGACATCCCCGCGGTCGTCTCCGAGCAGTTCAGCGACCGCGTGCCGCGGTGGGCGCTGCGCACACCGCTGCAGGTGCTCCCCTGCGGCGTCGCCACGGATCGCTTCCGGCCGATCCCGCGCGCCGAGGCGCGGGCGAGACTCGGGCTTGACTCGGCGGGACCCTACCTCCTGTTCCCCCATGACCCGACGCGCCCGGTCAAGCGCTTCGCCGACGCGCAGGCGATCGCCGGCGAGACGCGGCTGCTGACGATGGGTCGCGTCGAGCCGGACGAGGTCCCCTACTACGTCAACGCGGCCAACGCCGTGCTCGTGCCATCGGAGTGGGAGAGCCTCGGACTCGCCGTGCTCGAGGCACTCGCCTGCAACGTGCCGGTGCTGGCGACGCCGACCGGGGTCCATGCCGAGGTGCTCGCGGGCGTCGCGGGCGCGTACTGCGGGCCATTCGACGCGGCCCGGTGGCGCACAGAGCTCGCGCCGCATCTCGCCGCCGCGGATCCACGGATCGCGGGCCGGGCACGCGTCGAGCCGTTCTCCTCGGACCGAACCGCGGCCCGGGTCGTCGACGCCTGGCGCAGTGCGCTCGAGACGGGTCGCGGCGGCCGCGCATCGCGCCGCTGAGCGCCGGTCGGCCGGCCCACACCAGCCACCCCTCAACCTATACTCGGCCGACCCGGAAAACTGCACCATGAGCGGCATAAAAGAACGCATCGCCAGCCGCCGTCGCGGGTCCCCGAGCAGCCAGCTCGGCCCGGCTTCGGAGAACGGACGTGCCCACAACGGGGGAGGCGAACCCACGCCGCCGGGACCGGGGCAGCCGGCACCGGGGCCGCAGCCGGCATCACCGCCTGAGTTCCCCGCCGAGCCCGGCTTCCTCGCCCGCAGCCGGATGCGCCGTCGCCTTCGCTACCTGCGCCAGCTGCGCGAGATCCAGCTCCGTGACATCGGCGGCTTCGTACTCGAGCTGCAGCGCTTCGGCCGCGAGCGACCGGAGCTGGTGCAGGCGAAGGTCGCGTGGGCGGCGCAGACGGATGCCGAGCTGCGCGCGCTCGAGCGGGCGCTGCGGGAGGACCACCCGATGCGCGAATTGCGTGAGCCGGGCATCGGGGGCGCGTGCGAGAACTGCGGCGCGGTGCACGGCAGCCAGGATCGCTTCTGCGCCACCTGCGGTGAGCCCCTGTCGGGCGATCAGGCCGCGGATGACCGCCACCTCGGCCCGGGTCACCCGGACGGGACGCGGTGAGCTCGGGCGTCACCTCCGAGATGCCGGTGCTCAGCGCCTCGGCTCTCGTCGATCCCGACTGCGCGCAGTGCGGCACCGAACTGCACGACGATCAGGAGTGGTGCCTGGAATGCGGCGCCGCGCGCACGCTCATCCACCGTCCGCCTGACTGGCGGATCCCGCTCGCGATCCTGAGCACAATCGTCGTGCTCGTCGTCGCCGGGTTTGCGATCGCGCTGATCAACCTCTCAAAACGCACGAACGCCGCGACCGCTTCGCCGCCGGCAGCCGCGTCCGCGCCGGCCGCCGCCGCACCCGCCGCCGCATCCCCCGCGAGCCCCCCGATCGGCAGCTGGCCGGTTGGCCTGAGCGGCTGGACCGTCGTCTTGTCCTCAAGCCGCTCGAAGGCGACCGCTACCGCGACCGCGACCGGTCTGATCGCGAGCGGGCTCAGGGTGGGAGTGCTGAACTCGAGTCAGCACCCGAACCTGAAGCCGGGTTACTGGGTCGTGTTCACCGGCCGCTATCCGCACGGCACGGAGGCCTCCGCCGCGGCGGCCCGCCTGCGCAGCAGCGGTCACCCCGACGCCCACACCCGCCAGGTCGCCCGTCCGGGCGGCCTCTAGTCACCGCCCCGCACGCTGCTCAGAGCTGCGGCCACCACTCCGCGATTCGCCGGCGCGCGACCTTCGCCACGTCCGCGACCGGGACGTCCGCCGCCGCGCGCAACGCCGGGGACCCGTCCCCGGCACCCCGCAACGCCTCGAGCGTGACCGCCACACCGCGCGCGAGCGCCCCAAGCGCGTACCCACCCTCAAGCACCGCGCCGAGCGGAACCTGGAGCTCGTCAGCGCACAGCGAACGCATCATCGTCGCGAGCGCCGTGAACCCATCGTCGCTGACGTGACATTCCGCGAGCGGGTCCTCAACGTGTGCGTCGTAGCCGGCCGACAGCAGCACAAGCTCCGGCTCGTAGGAGCGCGTGATGGGCGCGACGACATCTCGGACCAACGACATGTAGACCGCGTCGCCTGACCCGGGCGGCACGGGCAGGTTGACGGTGTACCCGAGCCCCGGACCGGAGCCCGCCTCGGACGGGCGGCCCGTGCCCGGATACAGGGGGTACTGGTGGATCGAGATGAACAGAACGTCGTCGGTCTCGTAAAAGATGTCGTTCGTCCCGTTGCCGTGGTGGACGTCCCAGTCGAGGATCATCACCCGCCCGAGCCCGAGCGCGTCGATCGCGTGGCGCGCGGCGACGGCGACGTTGTTGAACAGGCAGAAGCCCATCGCCTTCGACGCGGTCGCGTGGTGACCGGGCGGCCGGTGGGCGCTGAATCCGGTCGGGACGTCGCCCGCGGCGAGCAGCTCGACGAGCCGGACGGCGCCGCCCGCGGCGTGCAGCGCCGCCTCCCACGAGCCGGCACTCATCACCGTGTCGAGGTCGAGATGACCACCGCCCCGCTCGGACACCGCCTCGATCGACGCGACATACGACTCCGGGTGCACCCGCAGCAGCACGTCGCGGTCGACGGCCGGCGACTCGAGCCGCTCGTAGCCGAGCCACCCGCGCGCCTCGAGCTCGTCCTGGATCGCGGTGATCCGCGCCGGCTGCTCCGGATGGGGGCCGGTGTCGTGCTGGAGCGATGAAGGGTGCTCGAGAAAGACCGGATCGGTAGCCATCGCAGTACCGTACCTCCCCTTGTCGGACGACCTCTCTGCAGACCTTGTCGTCGTCGGCGCCGGCGCCGCCGGGCTGTACACCGCACTGACCGCCGCCCGAGAGGGCGCGCGCGTGACGCTCGTGAGCGCGACGCCTCTGGCGGGCTCCTCGAGCTACTGGGCGCAGGGGGGTCTCGCGGCCGCGCTGGCGGCCGACGACAGCCCGGACCGCCACTTCGCCGACACGATCAAAGCCGGGCGGGGCGCGACGCGGGAATCCGCCGCGCGCGTCCTGTGCACCGAAGCGCCGCACGCGGTCAAGGACCTCGAGCGGCTCGGGGTGCGTTTCGACGCCGACCGTCACGGCCGGCTCGCGCTCGGGCTCGAGGGCGGCCACAGCGCGCGGCGGATCGTCCACGCCGGTGGTGCCGCCACAGGCCGCCGGCTGATCCGCGAGCTGAGCGCGCTCGTCGCCGAGCATCCGCGCATCGAGGTGTTCGAGGGACGCCGGGTGACCGCGATCCTGACCGAGGACGATCGCGCGGTCGGGGTCCAGGTGCTCGACGGCGAGCACCTGATCGCGCCGGCCGTCGTGCTTGCGACCGGCGGCGCGGCGGCGCTGTGGTCACGCACCACGAACCCGTCCGGCGCCACCGGTGGCGGCCTGCTGCTCGCCTACAACGCGAGCGCGGTGCTCGCCGACCTCGAGCTGATGCAGTTTCACCCGACGGCCGTCGCCGCGGTGAACGGCGCCGACGGCTTCCTCGTCACCGAGGCGGTCCGAGGCGAGGGGGCGACGCTCCTCGACGCCGACGGCAGGCGGTTCGTCGACGAGCTCCTCCCCCGTGACGAGGTCGCGCGCGCGGTCCAGCAGCGGATGGCAGCGACCGGTGCGCGCTCCGTCGGCCTGGACATGCGCGCCGTCGACCCGGCGTTGTTCCCGAATGTCGTCAGCGCGCTCAAGGCGGCCGGCATCGACCCCGAGCACGAGCTTGTCCCGGTCGCGCCGGCGGCGCACTACATGATGGGCGGCATCGCGACCGACCTCGACGGCCGCGCGAGCGTCGCCGGCCTGTACGCCGTCGGCGAGTGCTCCTGCACCGGGCTGCACGGCGCCAACCGGCTGGCGTCGAACTCGCTGACCGAGTGCTTCGTGTTCGGGGCGCGCGCGGCCCGGGCGGCGCTGATCGAGCCCCGGCCGCAGGTGACGAGCGTCGTCGCGCGGTCGGGCAAGCCGCCGGCATTGACCGATGAGAGCCGCGAGGCGCTGTGGCACTACGCCGGCTTGGAACGTGACGCGGCCGGCCTCCGCCACCTGCTGGAGGACCCATACCCGCTCGTCGGACTGATCGCGGCCTCGGCGCTGGCGCGAACCGAGACTCGCGGGGCGCACCAGCGGCGCGACTTCCCGGACACCGACCCGGCGTTCGAGCACCGCCACGTGATGGTCCGACGCGACGCGCCCGCGGACGCTGCGCACTGGACCTAATTCACTAAGTTCCTGCTTAACAAGCGGTTAATACTCCTCGACGCGAGGACTTCACACATTGCGGGAATACTCGCCGCGCAAGGGAGGCTCCGGCAGGGGCCACCGAGGAGACAAGGAGTCTGCATGTACCGGTTCAGCCGAGCGATCTACAGAGAGCTCGCGAGCGAGATCATCGAGGATCCGCATTCCGTCTGCCCCCATGCGAACCACGAGCGGGTGCTGCGCGCCTGCGAGGCCGCGGTCGAACGGCTGGCGACCGACCGCCACTATTTCGCACGACCAGCACGGACGTTGTTCAGTGACATCCGGGCGTACTTCCCGCTCAGCGAGCAGTGCCGGGTGCTGCGCGTGATCGAGCGCTACCTGCAGTTCGCCGACGAGTTCCTGCGCCATCAGCCGCAGAACGGATTCGACGTCTACGGGAACCCGCTCCAGTGCCGGGCGAGCACGCGCAAAGGCACACCGTGCCAGCGGATGCCGCTGCCGCACAATGGCTATTGCCCCTCCCATCAGCACCTCGCTGAGACCGAGGAGCTCATGCCCGCCGCCCTCGCGGCCTAACGAATGCTTCCGTTATGGGGCCCCGCTTGCGCGGGGCCTTGTTTCTGCGCTTGCAGGTTCACGCGCTCGCGTAGCCGCGCGGGCGGGTAGCTTGCGCGCATGCTGCTCGGCGTCGACGTCGGAGGGACGTTCACGGATGCCGTCCTCGCGCTCGGCGACCGGCTCGTCACGGCGAAGGCGCCGACGACGCCGCAGGATCAGTCGGAGGGCGTACTGGCGGCCGTCACGGTCGCGCTTGAGCGGGCCGGCGTGGCCGCCTCGGACGTGGAGTCGTTCTCGCACGGGATGACGGTGGCGACGAACGCGCTGCTCGAGGGCAACGGGGCGCGTACCGCGCTGATCGTGACCGAGGGGTTCACCGACATCGTCGCGCTCGGGCGCCAGAACCGCCCCGAGCTGTACCGGCTATGTGTCGCGCGGCCGGCGCCGCTCGTACCGGACGCGCTCCGGTTCAGCGCGCCGGAGCGGATGACTCCCGACGGGCCGCTGACCGCGCTGTCCGCCGAGGATGCCGGCTCGCTCGCCGGCCAGGTGCGGGAGGCCGGGGCGGATGGTGCGGAGGCGGAGCCGGTGGAAGCGGTCGCGGTCGTGCTGCTCCACTCCTACCGGCACCCCGAGCATGAGCAACTCCTTGGCGAGGTCCTTGCGCGAGAGCTCCCGGATGTCCACGTCTCGCTGTCGCACGAGGTGGTCGGGACATTCCGCGAGTACGAACGCGCCGCGACCACCGAGGTCGACGCGGCGCTCTCGCCGCTGCTCGCGCGGTACCTGCGGCGGCTCGCCGAGGGATGTGACGAGGCCGGCCTCCCTGAGCCCGCGATCATGCAGTCCAACGGCGGCCTCATTGATCTCGCCGCCGCCGCGGACCACGCCGCGTGGACGGTGCTCTCCGGACCGGCCGGCGGCGCCGCCGGGGCGGCGTTCGTCGCGCGGGCCGCCGAGCAGCCGAACGTGCTCTGCTTCGACATGGGCGGCACGTCGTGCGACGTCTGCGTCGTCGACGACGGCACGGTGCAGGAGCGGAGCGCCGGCGACATCGCGGATCGCCCACTCGCGCTGCCGATGCTCGCGGTCCACACCGTCGGGGCCGGTGGCGGGTCGATTGCCTGGCGCGATCCCGGTGGCGCGCTCCGCGTCGGTCCGCGCTCATCCGGGGCCGAGCCCGGACCCGCCTGCTACGGCCGCGGCGGCACCGAGCCGACGGTGACCGATGCGAACCTGCTGCTCGGCTACCTCGGATCCGACGCGCCCCTCGCGGGCGGTGTCGAGCTCGATCGCGACGCCTCCGCCGACGCGATCGCGCGACTCGCCGGTCAGCTCGACCTCGACCCGATCGCGTGCGCCGAGGGAATCATCCGCGTGGCGAACGCCGAGATGCTCCGGGCGTTGCGCGTCGTCACCGTCCAGCGCGGGGTCGACCCGCGCAGCTACGCGCTGCTCGCATTCGGCGGCGCCGGTCCGCTTCACGCCGCCGCGATCGCCGACGAGCTTGGGATCACGACAATCCTGTGCCCGCGCGCCTCCGGCGTCCTCGCCGCGCTCGGGCTCGTCGTCTCCCCGCGCCGGCGCGACGTCCAGCAGAGCGTGTTTCTGAGCGGCGAGGCGCTGAGCAGCGAGGCGATCACGCGGGTCACGAGTGAGCTCGGTGAGCAGGCTCGGGCGGCGCTCGGGGAGGCCGGCGCCGATGCCGAGCTGCACGCGACGTACGAGCTGCGGTATCGCGGCCAGGCGTTCGAGCTCCCGATCCGAGCCGGCGTCGATGCGTCCCCGGACGCGCTGCGAGAGGCCTTCGAAGCCGAGCATCGCGATCGATACGGCTACAGCGATTCCGAGCAGGAGCTCGAGCTCGTCACCGTCCGGGTGACCGCGACGACACCACCGGTCGAGGTCCCGCTGACGGCCGGTGGCGCCGACCCAGAGCCGCGCCGGACCCGGCGCCCGGCGGTGCTGGGTGGCGAGGAACTCGAGATCGACGTGATCGCCGCGGTGCCCGGAGCGGGGACCGCGCTCTCCGGCCCCGCCGTGGTCGAGCTGCCGGAATCGACGCTGCTCATCCCCGACGGCTGGTCGGGCGAGGTGCTGGACAGCGGAACCGTCAGGCTGGAGCGGAAGCGGTGATCGACCCGGTCGAGCTGCAGGTCCTGAGCGGGGCGCTGCGCGCGATCTGTGAGGAGATGGGCGCGGTGCTCATCCGCGCCGCACACTCGGCGAACATCAAGGAGCGCCGCGATGCCTCGACCGCCCTGTTCGACCCGCACGGCGAGATGGTCATGCAGGCCGAGCACATCCCGGTTCACCTCGGCGCGATGCCGGCCGCGATCCGCGCGATCCTCGGCGAGGACCATGCGCCGGGGCGCTCCTGGATCCTCAACGACCCCTACCGGGGCGGGACTCATCTGCCCGACATCACGGTGATCACCCCGGTGTTCACCGGCGACGAGCTGATCGCGTTCGCCGCCAACCGCGCCCACCATGCCGATGTCGGCGGTCCCACCCCGGGATCGATGCCGGCCGACAGCGTCACGCTCGCGGACGAGGGTGTCGTGATCGAACCGCAAGTGCTCGATGACGCCGCGATCGACCGACTTGTCTCGGAGATGCGCCAGCCCGCCCAGCGCCGCGCCGACCTACGGGCGCAGCTCGCGGCCGGAGCGGTTGGCGTCCGCCGTCTCGGGGAGTTACACGAGCGCGTCGGCGGCGACACGCTGCGCGAGGCGTGCACCGCAGTGCTCGACTATGCCGAGCGGCGCACGCGTGCCTGCATCGAGAAACTGGACGACGGCGAGTACACCGCCGAGGACGTGCTCGAAGCCCGCGAGGGCGACCTGCGAATCGCGCTGCGCGCGACGGTCGCTGGCGACACGCTCACGCTCGACTTCGAGGGCACGGCGGCTCAGCACGAGGGCAACCTCAACTGCCCGCTCGCGGTGACGCACTCGGCCTGCTATTTCGCGGTCCGCGTGGTGACCGACCCGGACATCCCGCCGAGCGCGGGCGCGTATCGTCCGATCGCGGTGCGCGTGCCGGAGGGAAGCCTGCTCCGTGCTCGCTCGCCGGCGGCGGTCGTCGGCGGGAACGTCGAGACGTCCTCGCGGATCGCCGACGTCGTGCTGCGGGCGTTCGGCCACGCGCTCGGCCAGGGGACGATGAACAACGTCACGTTCGGGACCGACGAGGTCGTCTACTACGAGACGATCGGCGGCGGACAGGGCGCGTGCGCCGATGCGGACGGACCGAGCGGCGTCCACGTCGCGATGAGCAACACACTCAACACCCCCGTCGAGGCGCTCGAGCTCGAGTTCCCGCTGAGGATTGTCCGGTACGCGCTGCGCCGCGGGTCCGGTGGGGCCGGCGCGCACCGAGGCGGTGACGGCGTGGTCCGTGAGTTCGAAGCGCTCGCGCCGCTGCACTACTCGCTCATCACCGAGCGCCGGCGGCATGCTCCGCCCGGCGCCGACGGCGGCGAATCCGGCGCCCCGGGGCGCAACTCGCTCGACGGCGAGGAGCTGCCGCCGAAGGCAATCGGCGAGCTGGACGCCGGAGGGCGACTGCGGATCGAAACGCCGGGCGGCGGTGGACGGGGAAAGCCGCCATCATCTGCGTCATGAGTGAGCGGGTGGCATTCCTCGGGCTCGGAATCATGGGGTCCCGGATGGCGAGCCGTCTCGCCGATCGCGGCTTTGAGCTGACCGTCTGGAACCGGACTCAGAGCACGGCCGAGCAATTCTGCGCTGAGCATCCGAACGTGCGACTGGCGCACACGCCGGGCGAGGCGGGCGCCCAGGCGGACATCGTCGTGACGATGGTCGTCGACGGCCCCCAGGTCGAGGATGTGCTGCTCGGCGGAGACGGCGTGGCCGCGGCCGCCACGCCCGGCTCGCTGTGCGTCGACTGCTCGACGATCGGCCCGAGCTGGACGCGCGAGATCGCTCGGCGGCTCGCCGAGCACGACGTGCGGATGATCGATGCGCCGGTCACCGGTTCCTCGCCACGGGCCGAGGACGGGACGTTGACGATCATGGTCGGCGGCACGGACGCGGACGTGGCGCGGGCTCGGCCGGCCCTGGAAGCGATGGGCACGACGATCGTTCACGCCGGCGCGCTCGGCCACGGCCAGATGGTGAAGCTCATCAACAACGCGGTCGCGGCGACGAACGCGGCCGTGCTCGGCGAGGCGCTCGTCGTCGGGGCGAAGGCGGGCCTCAACCTCGAGGCGCTCACGCAGGTGATGGCCGCGGGATCCGGCAACTCGACAATGCTCGAGCTGAAGGCCCGGCCGATGCGCGAGCACGACTACTCGACGCTGTTCAAGCTCGATCACATGCTCAAAGACGTCCGGCTGTGCCTTGACGAGGGGGCCGAAATCGGCGCTCCGTTCACCTTTGCGGCGCTCACACGGGAGCTGCTCATCGCCGCCAGCGGACGGGGTCACGGCAATGACGACTTCGCCGCCGTGATCGAGGTCATCGAGGCCCTCGCAGACGCGAAGCTATAGCGGTGTAGCCACCAAAAACCGTGAATTTACAGGAACATTTGGGATTTCGGGAGTTCTCCCGTAGAATCCATGGTCCCCGTTGTCGCCGCCGGTCAAGATGCGCGCGCGGGGATTAGTTACGTAAGCCCCCCATCTCCCCACTGACTATATGCCGATTGCTTTCAAAGAATGGGCCGTGACCGTGCGGGCGCTCGCCGAAGGCGAGCAGCTCGTGACCCTTCGTAAGGGCGGTATCCGCGAGCCTGACAAACACTTCAAGCTTGATTACGACCGTTTCTTCCTGTACCCGACGTTTGACCATCAGTGCGCGGACCTCGTCCGCGAGTCCCACCGTCCTGAGCTTGCCCGCGCCCTCGAGGAGGGCGTCTGGAGCGATGGCGAGCCGCCGCCGCACGCGCTGCTGCGTGGCGGTGAACTACCCCAGCCCGATCGCGTCCGCATTCGCGCCTGGGCCGAGGTCGCGGCGCATTTCACGGTCACCGACCGTCGCGCCGTCGACGCGCTGTCGCCGTTCTACGTATGGACACCCGATTACGCCGAGAAGCGCCTCGCGTGGAAGCGGCGTCATCCGCTGCACGTGATTCTGCTCCGGACCTACCGGATCCCGCGTCCGGTCACCGTCAAGGTGCGTGACGAGTACGGCGGTTGCCGCTCGTGGCTGGAGATCACCCGTGACCTCCCGTTCGAGGGGACGCCGGTGCTCTCCGACGATGAGTTCGAGCGCGCCTCTGAGGAGATCGCAGCGATCGCCTCCGACCGCCAGCCAGTCCTCGTCTGAGCAATTCTCTCCGGGCGGCCGCGATCGCGGCCGCCCGTGTTCAGCGACATGGCCTGGGTCGAGTCGGTTTCTCCATCATTCCGCGCTCGCCATGACTCGGCCCAGGCGGATGACGCCGCCTGGATCCTTGAGTCGCTAGAGCGCGCGCGTGAACAACTCGCGAGGATCTTTCCTCGCGAGTTGGCCGACATCACAGTTGTCCTGCACAAGGACCCCTTTTCACTGACGCTCTCAAACCCGACGCTGCCGGTCCGTTGGCTGCTGACGGCTCCGGCCGCACGGCGCTACATCGCCGGCTGGGCCGGCGGCGAGGAACTCCACGTGCTCGCGCGCGAGGCGCTCGACGCCCGCGCCTCGAACGTGTCGGGATCCCGAGAGATGCTCTCGCTGAGCGCGCCCGCTCTGTACGCGCGGCTGGTGATCGCCGAGAACAACCATGATCTCCCCTCCGGGCTCAGCCCCGGACGGGTCCGCGCCGAGCTGCGGTGGGCCTGGCTGCTCGAGGGCGCCGCACGCTGGTTCTCCGGCCAGAGCGACTACGCGCGGCCGGCCATCGCCCGCCGCCTGCGTGAGGGCGGGCGTCCGAACTTCCCGCCCGGCCTGCGCGACGCGCCGCTGCTCGGCGCAAGCGTGATCGACCTGCTCGCCAAGCAGGAGGGCGAGCGCGCGGCCGCCCAGTTCGTCACCCGCCTGCACCCCCAGGGGGCGCGCGCCGCGATCACGAAGGCGTTCGGCGACAAGCCGTTCGTCCACATCGAGGGCGACTGGCGCTCGCACCTCGCCCGCCTCGCCAGCGCCAGCTAGCGCCGAGGTCACGGCCCGGATGGCATCGACCGCGAGGGGTTTCCCCCGGGCGCGATGAAAGCCGATTCACCGCCGACAGGTGGCGGCCAGACGCCGTCGTTCCGTCATCACAGGGCCAGCAGTCCGGCGGCGAAGACGATCGCGCCCTCGGCGATGTGCACCACGTCGCCGGAAGAGTCGACCGCGATGACGCCGAGCGCGCTGCCGCCGACAATCAGTCCGACCACGCCGACGATGATGTACAACGCCCCAGCGGCGAGGGTGTAGACGAGCGAGGCGTGTGGGCGGCGCGCGACGGCGACGCCGGCGATCCCGGGCAGCAGGTGGAACAGGGCGTGCCAGCCGTTTGCGGTGATCGTGACCACGCCGAGCACCCCGCCGCTGCCGTGGACGTGACCGGTGGCGAAGTTCGGGTCGATCAAGAGCGCGCCGATCCCGTTGACGATCCACCACACGCCGAAGACGAGCGCGGTGGCCTGGGCGACGGACCACGGACCGCTACGCGGCGCGGCGACGGATCCGAGGTTCCCGCTCACGGATCCGAGTCCTCAGTGGCTGATGATCGCCGTCGCACCCCAGATGATCAGCGCGCCGAGGACAAGCGCCGCGATCAGCCCGATCAAGAGGCGCCAAGGATCGACCGCGCTTGAGGGACGCTCGGCCGAGATGATCTCCGCCTGGAGCAGGACTTCCCGCGCGGTGCTCACGCCGGTCTGCGGAACGAGCACGTCGCGCGGGCCTGCCGCGAGAAAGTCTGGGACGTCGAATCCAGCCGTTCGTCGCAGGAGGCTCGGGACGCCCTCCTCGAGCAGCAGGCCCTGAATGAACTCGGCCTCGGCCTGATTGCGGGCCCCGGCGACGCGGACGAGCGACCCCTCCGCGAGCTGGGGCTTGATCTTGCGGACGCGCTCGTGCCGTTCGCTCGTCGGCTGAGCTGCGTCCTCGACGGCGAGTTCGGGCACGAGCGGTATCCCACACCCGGCGCAGAACCGTTCTGTGGACGGGTGGCGCCGGCCACAGCTCGGGCAGACCAGTGCGTCCGAATCGCCCTGGTCGGCGGGCATCACTCCACAACCAGTTCGGCCTCGCTGACCTGACCGTTCTCGATCTGCCAGGTGCGGACCTCGGCGTCATCTTCGGCGAGCCCGACGATGATCCACAGCACGCCGGGCCACGCCCGGCTGAAGTTGATGTCGGTCTGCGACGGCTGCGGCGCGGTCCGGGTGTGCGAGTGATAGATCGCCCCCAGATCGAGGCCCTCGGACTCGATCTCGTTGTAGACCTGCAGCTGCTCGGCTCCATCGATCACGAACCGGAACGGGCTCGCCTCGACGTTCGTCGTCCGGAAGACGCGGACCGCCTCGTCGTCCCGCGAGGCGACCATTCCGCAGCATTCGTTCGGCGCCTCGGCGCGCGCGTGGGCGACCATGTCGTCGTACATCTCACGGGTGATGCGCATCGCGTCCGAGGCTACCAGCAGCCGCTCAGGCTTTCGCACCGGTTCGGTTGCCTTGGCGTCTACCGGAGGCGGCGCCGGCTCAAGCGCGAAATCGCGCTATCCGATACGGACCTCGTGATACCACGAGCAAGGTTAATCCGGGACCTGATCGCCGATTCGCTGTACGTGATCGACGAACGGACCGTGGCCGACGCGGTCCTCGCTCGCGCGCAGGTCCGTGTCACGGTCGCCGAGCCGTCGTTCCGCAGCGAATGTCGCGGACCGATGGTGAGGTCCTTCCGCCGCGATCCGTTCGCGCGGTCGTTCCGGCTCACTCATACGCCGAATCTCCGGCGGCTCGAACACTGAAGCACACGGCAGGGAGCCGGGCGAGTCTCCGGCAGGGCGTCAGCTTTTGCCCTTGACGAACGACGTCGGCACGGCCTGCGACGCGTCGCCCGGCCGCCGTGCCTCGCTGACCGCGGTCTGATGCTCGGCCTCGCTGGCGAGGATCGTCACCGCGAGCCGTGCGAGCGTCAATGACTGGAACGCGGAGATGGCCTTGAAATAGGCGCCCTCGGCCGCCGTCTCCAGGTCGAGCAGCAGGTGCACGCAGTCGTGTTCGTTGCGCAGCCCGGAGACGCGACCCGTGACCTTGAGGTCCACCAAGGCCTTGTCGATCGCGTCGGTCGTGCGCAGCGGGCGGGCCGGGGTGCCACCGAGCGCATGCAGCTCCCGCGTCACGGCGCGGGCATGGGCGTTCTCCTGAGAGAGCACCCGCCGAGCGACACGATGCACCCGCGGCGAGAGCAGGCCGGTCGCGATCACGCGACGGTAGACGACGATCAGCAGCTGCTCGATGGCGACCAGCTCGCGGAGCAACTCGGGGTCGCTCTGCGGCGGGGGGTTCGCTCCGAACGCCGTCGTCGCGCGTGTCGCGTACGCAGCCGCCGCTGCGGCAAGCAGACCTCTACGGGTGGTACTCGGCGTCGGCATGTGGTGCTCAGTCGTTGCCGGTGACGAACGCCGAGGGAAGCGGGTCGAGACGCAGGGCAAGCCTCAGCACGACGACGTGCTGGGCATCGCTGGCGAGGATCGATGCGATCGCCGCCCGTACCGATCCCGGCGACAGCTGAGGGATCGCCGCCAGGTAGTGGGCGACCATCTCCGACTCGAGCCCATGGAGGAGGCGCAGGAGGTCCTTGCGATCGCGGGGTCGACCGAGGTTGTAGCTCGGCTTCGGCTTGTTCGCGTCGCCGCCCGCCTGCTTGATCAGCCGGTAGAGCTCGCCGGCATGGTCGAGGTCCTGGTCAAGGAACTGCTTCATCGCCGCGTGGAGATGGCCGCTGAAGAGCGGCACCGTCGCCGTATAGGCGGCGATCGTGCGCTCGCACAGGTCGAGCAGGTCGTTGATGATGATCACGTCGGTGCCGCGCGCCGACTCCGGAATCTTGTGGACGTCGGGCCGACGGGAGCTCTTGCCGCAACCCGCGACGGCGGCGGTGACGACGAGCGCACCCGCGGCGACCCCGCCGGTCGACGTTCTCAGCAGCGCCCGCCGAGTATGCGGCGCGGCGCCATCGTCGGCGGTCACCACCAGACGGTGGCGTCCAGGTTCTCGATCTCCTCGACGGGACGCGTGTAGATCCCGGAGGACAGATATTTCCAGCCATCGTCGGCGACGATGAACACGACGTTGCCCTCATCGAGCTCGTTTGCGATCCGCACCGCGACCCGGGCGATCGCGCCGGAGGAGACCCCGGCGAACACTCGCTCCTCATCGAGCAGCTTGCGCGTGAACACGATCGCGTCGGTGTTCGTCACGAAGATCTTCCGGTCAAGCAAAGACAGATCGATGATCGGCGGGATGAACCCGTCCTCCAGCGAGCGCAGACCCTGCACAGGCTCGCCCTGCATCGGCTCCGCAGCGACGATCTTGACATCGTCTCCGAGCTCTTCCTTGAGGCGGCGGGCGTTGCCCATCAGCGTGCCGCCGGTCCCGAGCCCGGCGACGAACGCCGACACCTCGTCGAGCTCCTCCAGGATCTCGAGCGCGGTTCCGTTGTAGTGCGCGAGCGGGTTGGCGAGATTGCCGTACTGATAGGGCATGTAGTACGACGCGTCGTGCTGGGCCATGTCGAGCGCCATCTCGACGGCGCCGTTGGAGCCCTTGGAACCCTCGGAGTAGACGATCTCCGCGCCGTACATCTGCAGCAGCTGGGTGCGCTCCGGCGTCACGTTCTCTGGCATCACGACCTTGAGCTTGTAGCCCTTGCGGCCGCAGATCATCGCGAGCGAGATCCCCGTGTTTCCTGACGTCGGCTCGAGAATCATCTGACCCGGTCGGATCAGGCCCTTCTCCTCGGCGTCCTCGATCAGCGAACGGGCGACACGGTCTTTGACCGAGCCCGTCGGATTGTGCGACTCAAGCTTGGCCCAGATCCGGACGCCCGGCTTGGGACTCAGTCGCTTGAGCTCGACGAGCGGCGTGTGGCCGATGGCTTGGACGATGTCGCCATAGCGGCCGCCGCATGGCTTGTTCTGTAAGCGCTCCACGGCCATAGCTATACGAAGTGTAGCGATGAACCCGCCCCCGCAGGGACCGTGTGCTCAGGCGAAAACGAGCGACACGGTCCCTGTGAGCGGACGGGGTTGGGGCTCAGTAGCCGGGATAGGAGTACGGCGAACTGGTCGTCGTCGACGTGGTGGTCGTCGTCGTGGTCTTGCTCGACGTCGACTCCTTGACGACGTGCCACGTGCCACCAAACGACGGGATGCCGTTGCCGGCAGTCGACCCCTTGTGGGTATCGCCGGAGAAGCGGTACAGCGGGTGGCCGTCAAGCGTCAGCTGGTAGAAGGTCTTGCGATGCAGACGACCGAGCGAGCCGTTGACGCCGGTCCCCTTGGCGAGCTTGGTCGTCTTGCCGACCTTGACCGGGGTCCAGATCTGCAGGCACGGGCTCGAGGTGCACAGCAGGTGCTTGGAGGTCTCGGGCTTCAGCTCATACAGCGTCATCCCGTTTGGGTCGACGAGCAGCGTCGCCTTCAGCGACGCGCTGTGGGCGGTCTTGACGAGCGGCTTGGGCTTCTTGGTGGTCTTCGCGATCGCGAGCGTGGCAAGGCCGGCGACGGCGACGAGCGCAAGCGCCATGGTCAGTAGCCACAGCGAACGCTTCGCGCGCACGGGACGGTTCGACGACATCGGGCTCCTTTAGCGATGGGGCGGTACGCCCGTTAAGACGCCACCGGAGCGCTCAGCCTTCCCGGCTGACGTTCAGAAAGCCCCGCCGGCCATCGCCGGCAGGATCACGAGCGTGTCGGTCTCCCCGACTGCGGTGTCAAGCCCGTCGAGCACACGGACGTCCTCGTCGTTGAGATAGACGTTCACGTACCGGTTCAGACCGCCGTCCGCGGAGAACAGCTGCGACTGCGTGTCCGGGTGCGACTCTGCGACCGAGCGCAGGATCTCACCGACGTTTGAGCCCTCGGCGGTGAGCTCCTTCTCGCCCCCGACGGATGGGCGCAGCACAGGTGGAATGCGAATCGTGGCCATAGACATACCCTAGTTGATCGACTTACGCCAGATCGGCTAGTGCGCGCCCGCGCAGAACGCCTCGTAGTCGGGGAACACGCCCATCTCCTCGTCGGAGATCGCGTCCGGCTCACGGGAGCAGATCGGGCACTCGGGGTCACGTCGAACCTTGACCTCGGTCACCTTGGCGGACAGCGCGTCGTACATGAGCAGACGGCCGATCAGCGGGTCACCCTCGCCCAGGATCAGCTTGATCACCTCGGTCGCCTGGAGCAGCCCCATCGTGCCCGGGAGCACACCGAGGACGCCGTTCGCGCCACACGACGGCGCGAGCTCTGCGGGCGGCGGCACCGGGAACAGGCAGCGGTAGCACGGGCCCTCGTACGGCTTGAACACCGACAGCTGGCCCTCGAAGCCGAGGATCGCGGCCGATACGACCGGGATCTTGAGGCGCACCGTGGCGTCGTTGAGCAGGTAGCGCGTCGGGAAGTTGTCAAGCCCATCGACGATGATGTCGTAGCCGGGCAGGGTGTCCATGATGTTCTCCGGCCCGAGCCGGATCGCGTGCTTGACGACCTTGACGTCCGGGTTGAGCGCATTGATCGTCTCCGCCGCGGAGTCGACCTTCGGCATCCCGATCCGGTCGCTCGTATGGATCACCTGGCGCTGCAGATTCGACAGGTCGACCTCGTCGTTGTCGACGATCCCGAGCGTGCCGATGCCGGCGGCTGCGAGGTACAGCGCGGTCGGCGAGCCAAGCCCGCCGGCCCCGAGCAGGAGCACCTTCGCGTCGAGCAGCTTCTGCTGCCCCTCGACCCCGACCTCGGGCAGGAGCAGGTGCCGCGAGTAGCGCTCGCGCTGCTCGACGGTGAGCGTGCGCGGCAACTCGACGTCGTAGCCGCGGTCCTTCCACAGCGTGAAGCCGCCGGTCATCGACTCGACGTTCTCGTACCCGAGGTCCTCGATCAGCGTCCGCGCCGCCCAGGCCGAGCGGTTGCCGGACTGGCAGTACAAGACCACGTGCTGGGAGCGATCTGGCGCCGCCCCCTCAATCCGCGACTCGAGGTAGCTCTTCGGGACGTGCTTGGCGCCCGGAATGTGTCCTGCCCCCCACTCGTCCACCTCGCGCACGTCGACGACGACCGCGCCGTTGGAGACCTGCTCACGCACGGCCGCAGGATCAACCTCTTCGATCCGACTCTTGATCTGTCGTAGAACCTCAGCGCCAGACGGGCTCATGCGGAAACTCCCTAAATACGGTCAGGTATCCAATACTTCACTCAGTATAGCGGCGGTTGCGGGTGGGCGGTGTATCGCACCGGCTGCCGGTATAGCGATGCGAGCGTGGTGCGATATTGGACTGTATTAGCAGGATGCGCGAGCTATCCCGGCAGCGGTGCGACACACCGCTCAGGGCGTCCGTCGGCCACCTTCGCTCACAGCCATCACCCTGCGGCGTCGGTCGCCAGCATCTCGTCCCTGTGAGCCGCACCGGGCTCCTGCTCTCCCAAGATTGGGCCTGACTCGGCGCGTTCTTCGGGCGCGGCCGAAAGCTGAACGCTGCGGCGTGACAGCGCATCCCGAGACTTAACGGCTAAGGGCGCCCCCGAGGGACGCCCTAGAGCCAGACCCAACACCAGCACCGCTGCCCGTCAAAAGTCTGTGGAGGGCTCGCATGTTTCGTATCGGTGGGGCGGGAGGGGGCCGATAACGGGTCTTGGCCCCATCTTGACCTACGGGGAACTACCGATCTTTTTCAGGTTGCCGGAAGATGCGATCCCGTCCTCTGATTTTGCAGGTGCTCGCGGTCAACCTGCTGCTCCTGGCCGGGACGGTCGTCGTCGTCATGGTCGGAGTCGACTCGCACGTCACCGACGTGACCCGGGGACGCGAGCTGCTCGTGCTCGGCCTCGCGGTCGTGGCGACGCTGCTGGCCAACTGGCTGCTGCTCCGGCGCCGGTTCCGCCCGCTCGACGAGCTGATCTCCTCGATGGAGCGGATCGACCTCGCCAACCCGGATCCGACCCTGCTCGATGGCCATCCCGCCAGCAGCGCCGAGGTGCGACGGCTCGAGGCGGCGTTTCGGCGGATGATCGGCCGGCTCGAGGCCGAGCGGCGGGCGGCCGGACGAGCGGCGATTCAGGCCCAGGAACGCGAGCGCCACCGGATCGCCCAGGACCTCCATGACGAGGTCAACCAGGCACTGACCGCGGTAACGCTGCGGCTGCAGGCCTCGATCGAGCGGGCACCGCAGTCGTTGCGGCGCGAGCTCGTCGAGACGAAGCGGCTCTCCAGCCAGGCGATGGAGGAGCTGCTGACGCTCGCCCGCCAGCTCCGTCCCGCGGTGCTCGACGACCACGGGCTGATCCCGGCGCTCGACAGTCAGGTCCGCGATTTCGGCGAGCAGTCCGGTGTCCGGGCGACGTTCGCCGCCCGCGGGCGGCCGCCCAAGCTGACGCCCGAGCGCCAGCTCGTCATCTATCGCGTCACGCAGGAGAGCCTCTCCAACATCGCCCAGCATGCGGCGGCGCACCGCGTCGTCGTCGAGCTGTCGTTCATCGGTCGCACGGTGCTGCGGATCAGCGACGACGGCTGCGGATTCGCCGCTGGGAGAGTCGGCGGGCTGGGGCTGTCCGGCATGCGCGAGCGGGCGCTGCTCGTCGGGGGCAATTTGTCGATCTGGTCGGCCACGGGACAGGGAACCCGCGTCGAGCTGACGATGGGATAGCGATGCGCATCCTCGTCGCTGATGACCACGGGATCGTCCGCTCCGGGATCAAGCTGTTGCTCGAACTCCAGCCTGACCTCGATGTCGTGGCGGAGGCGGCAGACGGTGTTGAGGCCGTCGAGGCGGCGCTCGCCTCGCGCCCCAATCTCTGCATTCTCGACGTCGGGATGCCGCGGATGACCGGCCTGCAGGCGGCGCGGGAGATCCGCTCGCACCTCCCGGATGCCCGGGTGCTGATGCTCTCGATGCACGACGACGAGCACTATCTCTTCGAAGCCCTCAAGGCGGGGGCGTCCGGATACGTGCTCAAGCGCGAGGCCGACCAGGATCTCGTCGGGGCGATCCGCGCCGTGGGCCGCGGCGAGGCGTTCCTCACCAACGCCGCCGAGCGCTCGATCATCCGCCGGTGGATGGACGACGGCGACGAGGGTCCGGTGATCCCGCTCACGACCCGGGAGGAAGAGGTCGTCAAGCTCGTCGCCGAGGCCTACACGAACGTGCAGATCGCCGAGATCCTGCATCTGTCGGAAAAGACCGTCGAGTCACACCGCGCCAACGTCCTGCGCAAGCTCGGCATGCGTGACCGCGTCGAGCTCGTCCGCTACGCGATCCGCCGCGGCCTCGTCGAGGCATAGCCGCCGCCCGAGGCCCGCCACGTCTAGCATCGCCGGCCGTGCGTGCCCCGGTGGACCACATCCACGCGCCGCCATTCCCGGCCCGCCTGGACTGGGTCAACGTCGCGACGCTCCGCATGGACCAGCAGCGCGGCCGACCCGTGCTCATCGAGTTCTGGGACTTCTGCCGTCCGAATTCGCTCCACACCCTCCCCTACCTGACCGCGTGGCACGAGCTCTACGGCGCGGCCGGGCTCAGGGTGATCGGCGTCCACACGTCGGGCTTTGCGCCGTCGAATGACCCCGATGCGGTCGCGGCCGCCGTCGCCCGGCTCGGCATCCCATACCCGGTCGTCGTCGATGCCGAGTACGAGATCTGGAAGCTGTACGGCAACCTCGGCTGGCCGGCGCGATACCTGTTCGACCAAGAGGGCGTGCTGTTCGAGTTCCATTACGGCGAGGGCGGCTACGACGAAACCGAGCGGGCGATCCAGGAGCTGCTCGAGATCGCGGACCAGCCGCTCGTCGCACCCCGTCGCGCCGAGGACGTTCCCGGCGCCCTGCTGGTGCCGCAGACCGAGGAGGTTGAGGGTCCGTACAGCGGCCCGTACGAGGCGGGTGCGGTATGGGCGGTGCTCGACGGCACCGGCACGGTCGAGGCCAACGGTCGGGCGATCGCGGTCGAGCATCCCGGTGCCTACGAGCTGATCACGCACCCGGTGAGCACCGCGGGCAACGCTCGAGCTGACCGTGGGTGATGGAGTGACGTGCTACGCGGTCTGCTTCATGCCGGGGCTTGCGCCCTGACGTGAGTCGAGCAGGTTGAGCAGGCGCGGCGGCTCGTCGTCGTCGAGCGCGACGGCAAAGCCGGCCCGGTAGGGACTCTCGTGCGGTCGGGAGCCGAGAAAGCTCGGTTCATGCACCCAGCAGCCGGTGTTCGTGAGCCGCGCTCCGCTCGGGGCAACCCACTCATCCCGCGAATCGCCCTCAAGAGGTCCGGCGCGGTGCGTGTGACCGAAGATGACGTCGCGGGCGTCCACCCCGAGCCGCGTAACCGCCTCGCCGCACGCCCGCAGCGCCGCGCGCCGGAGCTCCGGGCCTGAGAGATCTGCGTGCAGCGGCCCGACCTGCGCCCGGTTGAGCGCGGCCAGCAGGGCGGGAAAGGCGATCAGCACGCCGCGGCGGCGCAGCCGCTCACGAGCCGATCGCCGACGCCCAGCGCCGCCCTCGAGCGCCCGCCACGCCTGGGCGGAGGCCCCGTGCGAGCTGCGACCGAGGCTCGGACCGCCGTGTTGAGCGAGCGAATACAGCCACGCATAGATCGGCGCGAGGATCCGCTCGTAGTCGTCGACCGTTCGCGGACCGCCATCGGTGAGGCCGGTGATCCGCCGCATCACCCCGGCCCCGAGCCGCTCGAACATCGGCACCGTCGTGTGGGGGTCGCAGTAGTGGCCGTGCATCGCGTAGACGTCGTCGCGCAGCCACACCCCCGGATACGCCGCGCGCACACGCGCCCCGCCGAGGCCGAGGCCCCCGACGACGATCGCGAGCGGCTCGCCGGCACGCCAGTCGACCGTCTCCTCCAGACCCAGCGGCGCCGGGGGACCCTTGCGGGCGCGGCGATCAAGCCACCCGACGAGCAGGTGATGATCGTGGTTTCCGGGGACGATGACGACCTCGGTGGCATCGCCAAGCGCCTCGCCGAGGACCTCGAGGACGGGGCGCGCCACCTCGAGCGCATCGCGGACCGGTCCCTGGCGCAGCTCGACGACGTCCCCGAGCAGAACGACCCGGTCGGCGGCCGACATTGCGTGACGCAATGCCCCCAGCGTCGCCTCGTCCCGCAAGACATCCCGGCCTGAGCGCGCCCCCAGATGCAGGTCTGAGACGACCAGCGTGCGCAGCGCGGTGACCTCGCGTCAGCTCGAGGCTGCGGCGATCGCCTGGCGGATCACCTTTGGGAGCATGAAGCGGACATCCTCCTGCACCACCTCGAGTTCCCGGACGTCGGTGGTCCCACGGTCCCGGAAGAAGGCGACCAGCCGCTGCACGAGTTCCTCCGGGGCGCTCGCGCCGGAGGTGATCCCCACGACGCGCTGGCCCTCGAGCCAGTTCTCGCGGACTTCGGTCTCGTTGTCGATCAGGTAGGAGTCCGCGCCGTGCTCGCGCGCGACCTCGACAAGCCGGTTCGAGTTGGAGGAATTCCGGGACCCGATCACGAGCACGAGATCGCACTCGCGCGCGAGCTGCTTGACCGCCGCCTGGCGGTTCGTCGTCGCGTAACAGATGTCGTCAGTGCGGGGACCGATGATCGCCGGGAAGCGTTCCCGGAGCCGCTCGATGATCGCCCGGGTCTCGTCGACCGACAGAGTCGTCTGCGAGATGTACGCGACCTTGCTCGGATCGCTCACCTCGAGCGCGTCGACGTCCTCCTCGTTCTCGATCAGGACGATGTGCTCCGGCGCCTCCCCCATCGTGCCCTCGACCTCCTCGTGGCCGGCGTGGCCGACGAGCACGATCGTGTAGCCCTCGGCGGCGAACTTCTTCGCCTCGACATGGACCTTGGTCACGAGCGGGCAGGTCGCGTCGATCGTCCGTAGGCCACGGGCGGCCGCGTTCGCGTGGACGCTCGGCGCGACCCCGTGGGCAGAAAACACCGCAACCGCGCCCTCCGGGACCTCGGTTTCGGACTCGACGAACACCGCTCCGCGCTCGCGCAACTGCTCGACCACGTGCTTGTTGTGGACGATCTCCTTGCGCACGTACACCGGCGCGCCGTGCAGTTCGAGCGCCCGCTCGACGGTCTGCACCGCCCGGTCAACGCCCGCGCAATAGCCGCGCGGGGCGGCGAGCAGCAGTGTTTCCGGCGCGTCAGCCATGCCCCAGAGTGTAGGAGGCGCGGCCGGGTCAGTGCTTCGGCAGCTTCGCGATCCGCCGGCAGGTGGCGGTCATCTTCTTGGCCCGGCCCGCGGAGCCCTGGGCGCTCCCGGTGAACGTGAACTGCTCGATGCTCTGGCCGGTCAGCGCGGTCTGCTTGAACGAGGCGCTCCCCGACCATCGTGACGCCGTTCCGGTACCACCGAGGATCTTGAGCGTCCCGGTCGTCGGGAGGAAGCTCTGGCCGAGCACGAACTTGCCGTGCTTGGCGCTGTAGCTGATGCACAGCGTTCCCAGGCCGCGCGCCCTGAAGCTGACGACGGCCGTCCCACTCGTGTCGCTGTGCTCGACGACGTAGGACCCACCCTGCGCGATCTTGGAGAACGGAATCCCGGTCGCCAGTGCGAGCACGGCCGCCTCGAAGGCGGCGCGCCCGGTCGAACTTGGCCGAGAACGACCCGTGCCCCTGGATGCCGACCGTCGATGAACCCTGCTCGTGCCCACCGTTGCGTCTCGACGTACGAGAGCCGGCTCGTCAGGCCCTTTCCGCCCTTGGCCACGCGGGCCGTCGATCCCAGGGCCGGCAAGCAGCAACGCCACACCGGCGACCGCCAGCAGCACGACCCAGAGCCCCCGCCCAGCGTCGCATCAGTCGTTCGCGGTCGCGGCCTCGAGCAGGTGGGCAAACTGGCGACGGGCCGCCTCGCGGCGGGTCGGCACGTGCTCGGAGGGAATCTCGTCCGGCGGCGCTTCGAAGCCGCGTAGCACCTGGCGGGCGACCGAGGCGCGGTGCACCTCATCGGGGCCGTCGTAGATCCGGGCGGCGCGGGCAAAGCGATACATCGCCTCGAGCGGCAGGTCGGTGGAATAGCCGAGCGACCCGTGCGCCTGGAGCGCCCGGTCAACGACATCGTGGAGCACCTTCGCCCCGTAGTACTTGATCATCGCGATGTCCTGCCGCGCCGCGAGCACGCCCTCGGTGTCCATCTTCCAGGCGGCGTGCAGCGTCATCAGCCGCGCCGCCTGCATCTCGGCAGCGGAATCCGCGATCCAGTTCTGGACCGACTGGTGCTGGGACAGGGTCGAGCCGTGGGCGTAGCGGTAGAGGGAGCGCTCGCACAACATGTCGAACGCGCGCCGGGCGACCCCGAGCCAGCGCATGCAGTGATGGATCCGGCCGGGATACAGCCGCTGCTGGGCGATCAGGAAGCCGGCGCCCTCGGCGCCGAGCAGCGCCTCCGCGGGGACTCTGACGTTCTCGTAGCGAATCTCGGCGTGGTTGCCGTAACGCCCGTAGCTGTCCCACGGGTGCTCCATCGTCGCGACGTCTCGAAGGATGTTGACCCCCGGCGTGTCGGTGTCGACGAGCAGCATCGACGCCCGCTGGTGCGGCCGGGCGTCGGGGTTGGTCACTGCCATGACGATCAGGAAGTCGGCGATCGACGCGTTTGAGGAGAACCACTTGTGGCCGTTGATCACCCAGTGGTCGCCGTCACGCGTCGCGGTCGTCTTCAGCAGCGTCGGATCCGAGCCGGCCGAGTTCGGCTCGGTCATGCTGAACGCGGACTTCAGGTCGCCCGCGAGCAGCGGGTGCAGGTAGCGATCCTTCTGCTCCGGCGTCCCGGCGAGGGCGAGGATCTCGGAGTTGCCGGAGTCGGGCGCGGCGTTGCCGAACGCGAGCGGCGCGATCGGGGTCGTGCCGAGGATCTCGTGCATCAGCCCGAGCTTCACCTGACCGTACCCCTGGCCCCCGAGCTCTGGGTCGAGGTGCGCTGCCCACAAGCCCTGCTCCCTGACCTGTTCCTGCAGCGGTCGCATCGCGGCGGTCAGGCCGTCCCAGCCGAGCTCGTACATCAGCGTTTCCAGCGGCCAGATGTTCACGCGGACGAACTCCGCCATCCAGTCGAGCTTGGCCTGAAATTCCGGCTCGGTCGCGAAGTCCCACGGCATCGGTCGGCGAAGCCTATCGTCACGCCGACGTGACGACGCGCAGTTCCCGTGTGAACCGGTCGGGGAGCACAACGAGTTGAGTACGCTCCAAGTGTGACTCAGCAGCATCTCGATCGCCTGACGTCGACCGACGCGTCGTTCCTTCACCAAGAGGGACAGTCGTCGCACATGCACATCGGCGCAGTGCTCATCTTCGACGGGCCACCGCCGGAGTTCGATGACTACCTCACCCATGTCCGCGGCCGGCTGCACCTCGTGCCGCGCTACCGCCAGCGGCTGAGCACGCCGCCGCTTGAATCTGGTCGGCCGCTGTGGACCGACGATCCGACGTTCAATCTCGAATACCACGTCCGCCACTCCGCGCTGCCCGCGCCCGGAACCGAGGAGCAACTCCTCCAGCTCACGAGCCGGATCGTCTCCCAGCAGCTCGACCGCGCAAAGCCGCTGTGGGAGAGCTGGCTCATCGAGGGACTCGAGGACGATCGCTTCGCGCTCATCTTCAAGACCCATCACGCGCTCGTCGATGGCGTCTCCGGCGTCGATCTCGCGACCGTTCTGCTCGACCTCCAGCCGACTCCGGCACCCCCCGCCACCGACCTCGAGCCGTGGCAGCCGAAGCCCTCGCCGTCGCCGGCCGAGCTCGTGCTCGCCGGCGTCCGCGGCGCGATCGGCACGACCGCCGAGCTCGTCCAAAAGGCGATCAACGCCGCGACTCGCCCAGCGACCTCGTTCAACATCATCCGCGACGCCGCCGAGGGCGTCGGCGAGATCGTCTGGGCCGGTCTCAACCCGGCGCCCGAGACGCCGCTCAACGTCGACATCGGCCCACACCGCCGATACGCCGTCGTGCGACAGCAGCTCGCGGACTACAAGGAGGTCAAGAACGCGCTCGGCGGCACCGTCAACGACGTCGTGCTGACGGTCGTGTCCGGCGCGCTCGCCGGGTGGCTGCGCTCGCGCGGGATCCGGACCGAGGGCCTGGAGATGCGCGCGCTCGTCCCGGTGTCCGTGCGCACGGCGGACGAGCGCGGGACGCTCGGCAACCGCCTGAGCGCGATGCGCGGACCGCTCCCGGTGTACATCCGAGACCCGGTCGCGCGGCTGCGGTTCGTCAAGCAGGCGATGGACGGCCTCAAGGAGTCAAAGCAGGCGGTCGGAGCGGCGACGCTCGCGGCGGTCAACAACCTCGCGCCGCCAACGATCCTCGCCCAGGCCTCCCGGCTGAACTTCTCGACCCGGCTGTTCAACCTGATCGTCACGAACATCCCCGGCCCGCAGCTCCCGCTCTACGTCCTCGGACGCGAGCTCCGCGATCTGCTTCCGATCGCGTTCCTGCCCGAGCACCACGCCCTGGCGATCGCGATCATGTCCTACAACGGCCGGATCGAGTACGGGCTGCTCGGCGACTACGACGCCCTCCCGGACATCGAGCTGATCGCCGAGGGGATCGAGGCCGCGCTGCAGGAGCTGCTCAGCGCCGGGCGGACGAAGTCGAGCCGCGGCCAGCGCTCCGAGACGGCTCGGCTCGGCTTCGGCTTCGGCAAACGCGACGGGCAATGGACACGATGACGCCGAAAGCCCCAACGGCGGACCGGCGTCGATCATCCCGTCCGCCCGCTCCCGCCCGACGCACGGCCCGGCGGCGGACATGCGCGCCAAGCGCGCCCGCGGCGACCGACCGCAGCGCAAGCCCCGCGACACCTGACCGCTGTCCGGTTCTGCGGGTCGGGATTGGGCCTGGGGCAGGGCCGGGAGAGGTGGTCGGTGTCGTCGGTGATCTGGACCGGGACAACGTCCCACAAGCGGCCGGCCTGACGGAAAGTTGTGGCCTTCTCCCGGTCTCACCGGAACGCGATCACACCGTGCCCGCCGAGCCCCCGCCATTGGGGCTTTGTCCCGATCGCGCCCTCGTCTCCGGCCCGGCGGGGCTGGGGCTGGGGCTGGGATGAGGACAGAATCCCCCGCTCGACGCCCCAAACGGGAGACGGGGATTTCAGGCCGCTCTCAGCGACGCAGGATCCCTTTTCAATCCGAGACGCTCGGAGAGGGGGATTTCCGGCCGATTTCAGGCGACGGGCGCCCAGGCGGAACGTCCCGACCTCCACTCCTTCACTGCAAGAATCGACCCCCGCGACGGTTCGTCTCGGCGTCCCGACGTCTCGGCGTCCCGGCGTCGCGTCGACGTCTCGGCGTCTCAGCGCGCGTGGCGGGCGACCCGGGTCGTGATATTGACCACGCCCCGCTGCCGGTTGCCCGCACGGTCCACGGCGACGCAGAAGAACACGTAGCGGACCCCGGCGCGCCCGCGGAAGGTGAGGCTGTGCCGATTCGTCCTGGCGATCAGGCGCGGACGGGATCCGTTTGTGCGCACGTACACCTCGTAGCGCGCGATGCCGGACGCGATCAGCTCTCGCCGGGTCTGGTCGTGCCCGCTCCAGCGCACGACGAAGCGCGTGTGGTTTGCGACCCGCGGCGAGGTCAGGGTCGAGACGGGCGCGAGCCGGTCGACGCGGCGGATCGCCTGCAGCGCGGCGCCGGCGTTGAGGATTCCCCAGCCGACGTCGCTCGTCCAGCCGACGCCGGCCGGACGGGTCGCGGTGCGCTTCAGCGTCGTCAGCACGTCGGCAAGCGTCGCGTCCGGGTTGAGGTTGCGCATCATCGCCGCCGCGGCCGCCACCTGCGGCGCCGCCATCGAGGTTCCCTGGAGGTAGGCGTAGCCGTTGCTCCCGCCGAACGTCGTCCGGCAGCCGCACGGTGACGGGAGCCCCTCAAGATCGGTGGCGTTGGCCGGGAACGCGCCGAATACTCCCGGCTCGGGTCCGCCGATCCCCAGCAGGCCCGTCTGGTCAGGCTCGAGCGCGCCATATGCCGCGAGCGAGATCTCGTTGCCGAACCCGGCGAAGCTCGCCTTGTGGCCGCTCGCGTTCTGGCCGCCGTATTCGGCGGCGGTGATGTCGAGACCGATCCCGGCGGTGAGGCTCGGTCCGGTTCCGGCGGGCTGCACGACGTTGGCCGGATCGCCCTGCTCGGTCGTCAGGTTGTCGGCGGCCGCGGCCACCAGGACGACCTTCCGCGCGGCGGCATAGTCAAGTGCCCGCACCTCGGACGGGGGCGCGAGCGTCGGCGGGTCGCCGGCGGCGGGTCCGAAGCTCATGTTGAGCGCATCGACGTGGCGGTTCGCGGCGTCGACGATCGAGGCCGCGATGCTCGAGTCCGAGAAGTCGCTCTTCTCGATCAGGAGCTTGCAGTTGTAACCGGCCCCGGCCATCCCAATGGCGTTTCCGGTTGCCGCGCACGCGAGCGAGGCGACGTGCGTGCCGTGGCCGATCTCATCGGTCAGCGCGTTGCCACGGAGGTCGGAATCGCCGCGCTGGTCGATCGCCGCCTGAATCTTCGTCCTCAGATCAGGATGGGCGCCGTCAATCCCGGTGTCGATCACGCCGACGAGCGCACCGTCGCCCCGGGTGATGTTCCAGGCGTCGTAGAAACCCTCCTTGGCGAGCGTCCACTGGACCGTCACGGTGTTCGGGTTGGGCGCCCTGAGCGCCGGGTCGTTCGGAATGACCCGCGGCACGTACCGGTGCTCGACCTGCACCGCGGCGACATCCGGCAGCGCGCGCAGGCGACGGCCGAGCGCGGTCAGCGATTCGCCGGCGGACGGCCGGACCGTGATCAGCCCGATCTCGGGCACCGAGCGACCCGCGGGCCGAGCGCCGGCGCGGGCGACCGCGGCGCGGACCGACGCCGTCGCCGCTGAGGCGCGGTGCCCGTCGAGGAGCACGACCAGGTTCCCCGTGGTCGGGATCGTCGCCGCGCCTGCAGGCGGACTCGTCGCAGCTGCTGCCGCGCCCCCGCCGGACAGCGCGCCCACGGCCGCCGCCAACATCAGCGGGCTCAGGAATCGGCGCACCGGGACGAGGATAGGCAAGTGACCAACCTTCCGGGCTGGTTCGCGCTTCAACAGGTGTCGGGGACCACAGGCGTCATCAGGTCCCCACCCAACCGCCCTCGTCTCGGCCAGCGACGCCGTCACCCCCTGAGCGGCAACTGGCGGGCGGAATGTACTTGGGCGGGTTCGAGGGATCGGACCCGTCCAAGGCGTGCCCGCAGACGTTCAGGACCGACGGTGGCTCAGAAGCCGAGGGCGAACTTCGCGTCTTCGCTCATCAGCTCGGGCGTCCACGGCGGGGTGAACGTCATCGTCGGCTGCACGTCGCGCACGCCGTCGAGATCGCCGACGAACTCCTCGATCTGCTCGGCGACCTGGGGACCGATCGGGCAACCGGGGCTCGTCAGCGTGTACGTGACGCGGACGATTCCGTCGTCGTCGACCTCGATCTCGTAGATCAATCCGAGCTCGACGAAATCAAGCCCGAGCTCGGGATCGATGACGTCCCGCAGCGCCTCATTGACATCGTCAACAGTGACCATGCAGGGGAAGTGTAGAGAGACGCCCTGCGGGTCTTGCCAGGACACCTGACGGTTCGCTAGGTTTGCGCGATCGTCGACTTCGATGACAAGCCGTCGGTGCTCCGGTGCCGTGGGGATGAGGACCGGACCACACAGGGGTCGCGACGCCAGGCGCTCGTCCGCGCGATCGGGGCCAAAACGGATGTCGTCGTCGACCTCAGCGAACTCGTGTTCGCGGATACCTCGCTGATGCTCGACCTGGCGATGGTTGCCCGCCGCCTGCGGGTCCGCGGGAGCGCGCTGCGGCTCCGTGGGGCCCAGCCGCAGATCATCACCCTGATCGAGCTCATGGGCCTGCACCGGCTCCCTGGGGTTCGGCTCGAGGGTCCCTGGCCGGCGCTCGCGTAGCCGGGCGCGCCGGGCCGGCGCTCCGCCCGCAGTAGCCTTCAGTACATGGGCATCGTGCTCCTGATCCTGTGGCCGGTCGCCGAGCTGTTCGTGGCGATCGAGGTCGCGCGGGCGATCGGCGTGCTTGAGACGATCGTGCTTCTGATCATCGGCTGGCCACTCGGGCTATGGGCGCTGCGCACGCAGGGCGGCGCCGCCTGGCGTCGACTCAACCTCGCTCTCTCCGAGCGGCGAACGCCAACGCGTGAGGTGCTCGACGGCACGCTCGTCCTGTTCGGCGGGCTTCTGCTGATGATCCCCGGGTTCATCACCGACGTGCTCGGCATCGCGCTGCTGCTCCCGCCGACGCGGGCGCTCGTGCGTCCCCTGCTCGTGCGCAATCTCGGTAGCCGGGTCGTGCTCCGCGCCAGTGAGTTCGGCCGCTGGGGTCGCAGACCGTACGACGTCGACTCGACGGCACGCGACATCGACCAGCCCCAGCTCCGGTCGTGAGCTCGGCGCCAACAGGGACGGTCCGGACGCTCGCGTTCGGCGAGATCGGCACGGGTGTGTGGGTCTGCGCCTGGGCCGACGCCGAGACGTGCATCGTCGTCGCCGGCGGGGCTGACGCCCCCGCGGCAGCGATCCCCGGGGCCGCGCTGAACGGCATCAGCGCCGGCGAGCAGTGGAGCGTGACCGCGGACGGCCTCGAGCTGATTGCGGCGTCCCAGGGCGGCACCGCCGACCTCGCCGCGTTCGACGGCTTTGACCAGCTCTGCGAGGTGACGGGGACGGTCCGGCTGGGGGGCGTCGAGCACCCGATCGCCGCGCTCGGGCGACGCGGCCTGCGCGCCGGGATCGATCTGTCGCGGCTCGACTCGCTCCGTGACCTCGGCGCCTGGTTCGCTGCCGATGACGGCCTCACGCTCACCGCGGCGCGGCCGCGCGGCGCCAAGGGTCACGACAGCGACGTGATCGCCGCCAGCGTGTTCAGCGAGGACGGCGCGAAACCGGTCGCGGACCCACGCCTGTCCAGCACCTACAGCAGCGATGGTCGGCTGCTCCACACCGGCCTCGAGCTATGGCTCGACGCGGAGAACGACCAGCAGTACCCGCGGCGTGCGGTCGCCGACGCCGTCGGCGAGGGCATCCAGGCCGACGGTGACGGCGTCACCGTCACGGTGTGGCCGCTCAAGTGGCGAACCCGCGGCGAGGAGGGGGCGGGAGTCTACGTCCTCGCGCGCGGCGCACGATGAGCCCGATCACCGCCGTCATCTCCGACTTCGGGGGGGTCCTCACCTCCCCCCTGATCGACTCGTTCGTCGCGTTCCAGGAGTCCTCCGGCATCTCGCTCGAGCAGCTTGGGGCCGCGATGGCCGCGGTCGCCGCACAGGAGGGCGCCAACCCGCTGTACGAGCTCGAAACCGGCCGGATGACCGAGGCCCGATTCCTGGAACTGGTCTCCGGTGCACTCACCGACGCGCTTGGACGCCAGATCAGCCTCCATGGCTTCGGAGAGCGGTACTTCGCCCACCTCCACGCCAACGAGCCGATGATCGCGTTGATGCGCGAACTGCGTGGACGCGGCTACAAGCTCGCAATTTGCACGAACAACGTGCGCGAGTGGGAAGGCCAGTGGCGCGCCAAGCTCCCGGTCGACGAGATCTTCGATGACGTCATCGACTCCGCGTTCGTCGGGATGCGCAAGCCCGATCCGCAGATCTACGAGCTGACCCTCGCCCGGCTCGGCGTCGGCCCCGCCGAGGCCCTGTTCATCGATGACATCGAGGTCAACTGCACCGCGGCGCATGAGCTCGGGATCCACGCGGTGTGGTTCCGCGACACCGAGCAGGCGATCGGCGAGATCCAGGCGGCGCTCGCCGCAGGAGGCCCGCCGGCGTGACGCCGGCTCAGTTGTCGCAGCCGAGCCGGTCCCAGCAGTAGAGCTGGAGGCACTCGGCGGCGAGCTCGAGGCAGCGGTCCTCGGACAGCCAGGGGAGCACCGTGTCGAACGCCTGCTCCTCCCCCACCCCGGCCTCAAACGCCTCCTCGCCGCGGAACCCGGCGGCGATCTTCAGCGCCTCGCGTCGGTTCTCGCCGAGCGAAGGAAACACGTTGACGAGGAACTCCTTGTTCGGGAGCGGATGGCCGACCTCAAGGGATGCGTGCCACGCGGCGAGCATCGAGAGATCGTGCTCGTCCAGATCGGCGACCGCCTTGGCGTAGTGGGACTCCAGCTCTGAGTCGGGAATCTCGTCGACCCACGCGCGGACGACCTCGCCGAGGATCTGGCGCCGCGCCTCACGACCGACCGAGTCGGCGATGACGCGGATGGCGTTCTGCGGTTCGATGAAGCAGAGAGACATTGCGGCTCCGGCTCGGTGGTGCGGACGCCGCAGAAGGTAGGTGGTGGTCCGGACGGACTGACCCGACCCGCCCGGCTCGTTTCGCCGCTACAGACCGAGGGCGTCGAGCACGGCATCGAGCACGCCCTCGTCCGGCTCAACCTCGGGAGCGATGCCGAGCCTGACACGCCCGCCTCGCTCCCAGTTGCCGAAGGCGAGGTCGAGCGCCGCGAGGTCGACGCCGGTAGCCCGCGCGAGGTCCGAGGCGCGGCGCTCGAGGAGCATCCGATCGCCGATGCCGAGCGCCCGTTTCGCGGCCACCGTCACGTTGTTGTTGGCGCCGAGCTCCAGGGTGTCGGGGTGCAGCTCCACGACCCCCAGGCGACCGAGCGTGACGAGCAGGTCGAACCGCGCGGCTCGGTGCAGGCCCGGGAGCGCCATCCGCTCGAACACCCGCGCGAAGCGCCTTTCCGGCGTCCACGCGGACTCGCCACTGAAGGCGGCCGCCTGCGAGCCGGACCGCTCGGCCCACGCCCGGTACGCCTCGAGCGTGCGCGCTCCGCGGTCGGCCTCGTGCACGCTGCGGGGCCCCGTCGTGACGCCATCGAGGTCAGGGAGATCGCCGGAGGCCCAGGTCGTCCGCGCCGCTTGGATCGCCGCAAACGGATCGTCGCCGTCGAGAGGACTGACGTACGCGATCAGGAACGCGAGCCACAACCGCTCCTCGAGATCCCCGGCAGCGTCGGCCACCTCGGCGTAGAGGCCGGGTGGATCGGCGGCGAGCACCCGCAGACGGGTTTGGGCGAAGGCCATCTCCTCGGCGAGCCGGTGCGCGTCGGCGCTTGAGCGGAGCCCCGGGGCAAGGCCAGAGTGGAAGCCGTCCTCGTCGCCGCGCTGGAGGCGACGGACCCGCACGCCGGTCGCGCTCGACCCCGCACCGCCGCGCGAGCGTGAACCCGAGCTGCTGCGGTTCGTCGACGAGGGCGTTCTCGGCAGGCTCGAGCGGGGCGCGCTGGAGGAGACGATCGGGCGCGGTTCGATCTCCTGCTCGCGTGAGCAGATCGCGCAGTTCTGGATGAGACGGTTGTGGCGGCAGAAACTCGGCATGTCGGCACTCATCCTGACACGCCGCGCCGGGTTTGTAGCTGCCGAATTCTTCAGAGGCTCCCTGGCGGTGGCGGTACGCCCGCGCCTTCGCCCGGTTGCCGCAGACCTGCATGTCGCACCAGGTCCGCGAGCGGTTCCGCGTCGCGTCGTAGAAAGCCCACTCGCAGCTGTGCTCGCGGCATGCCTTCAGCCGCGACCACGTCCCCTCGGCCATCGCCGCGTGCGCGATCGCGAGCAGACGTCCCAGCGCGCCGTCGACGCCGCCGGCGTCCGGCTCGAGCCACGGACCGCATTTCGCGTCGAAGTGAAGACGCACGCGGGCGCGCTTCGCAGCCGCGTCGAGCGTCGCGGCAGCGTCGTCGACCGGGGGCGCGGCGCCGTTGTGAGCGAGCAGGACCGCGCGCAGCGCCTCGCGCACGGCGAGCGCCCGACGCAGATCCGCCGGCCGCACCTGCAGCGTGTCATCCGCGAGTCCCGCGTCGGCCAGCCAGGCACGGAGTGCTCCCGGGTCCGCGAGCGCCTCGCGGTCCTCCTCGCGATCGAGCGTGTTGACGAAGCCGCGGAGCAGCTCGAGCCGCCCTGGAGCCTCCTGTCGTTCACCCATAACAGCCCAACATCTCGTCCATAACCACTCATCATAGTTCGCCGGTTATTTTGCCGTCATAACCGTCTATAATCTCTAAGTGGTTACACAAGCACGAGGAGGCCACGATGCTGTCGCTCAATCTGCTCGCCGCCCGCGAGCACACCAGGGAACTCCGCGCCGCTGCCGACGCCGCTCGCGTCGACACCGGCGCGAGCCCGGTGACTCGGGTCACGCTCCGCTATGCGGCGGCGAAGGACGCCGCGGGACTGCGCTGGCTCGCCGAGCTTGACAGCGCCGAGGCGCCGTCGGGACCGGTGCTCGTGGCCGAGGTGGACGGCCGGTTGCGGGCCGCGCTGCCGCTCGGTGGCGGTGGCCCGATCGCGGACCCGTTCCACCGCGGCGCCGAGTTGATCGAACTGCTGCGTCTGCGCGCGCGGCAGCTCGGAGCCGCTTAGCCCCCCGCGCCGTCCGCGCCGGCCGTGCCGGCCGCGCCGAGCCGCTCGATCCCGCCGAGGAACAGCTCGGTCGCAAACCGCGCCGCACCGTCGGCGTCGGGTGGGTTGCGGTCGGCCATCCGAACTCCGAGCTCAAGGGCGACGCCTGCCATCGCGCCCGCCATGTACTCGGCGTCGACCGGCGGCAGGTCGCCACGGGCGATCGCGGCGCGCAGATCCTCGAACAGATCGACGACTCCAGCGCCGAGCACGGATTCGCCGAACAGCGCGCGGATCGGCCCGGCGTTGCGTTGGAGCAGCTCGAACAGCAACCGGTCCTCGACGAGGAAGCGGAACAGGACGCGGTAGGCATCTCCGACGAACTCCTCGAGCGTGCGAGCGCCCGCCCGGACCGTGCGCAGCCGGGTTCTGATCTCCTGCGCGCTCTCGTCGACGACCGCCCGGAACACGGCTTCCTTGTCTTCGAAGTAGTTGTAGAACGTCCCCGAGGCGAGATCGGTGTGGCGGATCACGTCGCGCACCCCGGCGGCGTCGTAGCCGAGCTCGGCGAACACGACGCGGGCGGCAGCAATGATCGCCGCCCGGTTCTGCGCCTTCGTCTGCGCCCGTCGGCCGCGGGCGCTCGGCTCGGCCACCGGCGCGGTCATACCGTGGTCGCGTCCTCGATGCCGGCGGCCCGCGGGACGATCGGCAACGCGAAGCCGGCGTCCCGAGCGCGATGCGCGCCGGCCTTCATTTCCTTGCGCAGGTCGTACAGGTAGTTATCGAAGTCAACCTGCATCGTGTGACGCTTGGACGCGACATAGCGCTTGAACATCTTCGCCCGCTCGCGCTCGATGTCCGCCTCCATCGCGCCGCGGGACGGCAACCGGTACTCGCCGCGCAGGTACGACGCGATCCAGCGTCCCTGGGCCTCGGCGAGCGGCATGATCGCGCCGAGCGGCTGGAGCAGCGCGATGAACGCGAGGTTCTCGACCCCGGGCTTGAACACCCGCCGGTAGAGCGGCAGGTCGTTGTCGGGCGCGGAGATGAAGTCCTCGTCGAAGAACGGGAAGGTGACCTTGTAGCCAGTGCACCAGACGATCAGGTCGACGTCCTCGACGGTGCCGTCCTGGAAGCGGACCGCGCCACCCTCGAGCGAGGCGATGTTCGGCTTCCAGGTCAGCTCGCCGTGGGCGATCCGGTTGAGGAAGTCGGCGGAGATCGTCGGGTGTGCCTCGCCGATGCGGTGATCGGGCTTCGGCAGGCCGTAGTCGGTCACGTCGCCGACGCCGACCCGGTAGAGCGCCTGGAGGAAGCGCCGCCGGAACGCGAACGGGACAGCGCCCGTCAGCTTGTTCACCCCGATCTGGTCGAGCGGCCGACCGAACAGGTATTTCGGCAGGATGTACGCGCCGCGCCGTGAGGAGATGATCGTCTTGCGGGCCACGAAGCTCGATTCGACGGCGATGTCCATCGCGCTGTTGCCCATCCCGACGACGAGCACGTTCTTGTCGGCGAAGTCGGTGTTGTCGACGTAGTGATGCGCGTGCATCTGGGTGCCGTCGAACGTCCCGGGGAACGGCGGTTCCGGCCAGCGCGGGTTCCAGTGGTGTCCGTTGGCGACGAGGAGCATGTCGTACTGGCGACTCTCGCCGGTGTCCAGCGTGACCGTCCAGGTGCCGTTGGCGCCTCGCTCGGCGTGCTCGACGCCGGCATCGAACGTGATCCGGTCCCGAAAGCCGAAGTGGTCGACGTAGTCGTCAAAGTACGCCGCGATCTGGCTGTGGTGGGGGAAGTCCGGATAGGACTTCGGCATCGGAAAATCGGAGTACTCCATCCGCTCGCGCGAGGTGTTGATGTGCAGCGAGCGGTAGGCCGAGGACATCCCGTTCTTGTTGCCGAACACCCAGTTGCCACCGACCCGGTCCGACTTCTCGAAGCATTCGACCGGGATCCCCCGCTCGTTCAGGGTTTTCACGGCGGCGATGCCGGACGAGCCTGCGCCGATCACGCAGGCGGACGGGAGTCGGGTCATTCAGGTGCTCCTTGGCTGGGACGGGGACGGCGGCGTCGCGGGAGCGTAGAGAAAGATGACGGGGGCGTCAAGTTTGTGCCGCGGGCTCCGCGGCGGCCTGCTCGCGACGGCGGTGCTCGCGGCCGTGGGCGATGACCTCGCGGAAGCTCCGGAACCGGAAGATGAGCACGAGTGCGGCAAAGCCGAGCACGCCGGTGAGGACGGCGGTCGCGATCTGCTGCCCGACCGAGAACGCTGCCACATCGGGGCTGTGGGCGAAGATCGTCAGCAGCAGCGCCTGCTGCACGCCGGCGCCGCCCGGCGTGAACGGGAACACCGAGGCGACGACCTGCACGCCGAGGACGAGCAGCGCGTTGCGGACCGAGCCGCCGATGTGGAACGCGTCCAGCAGCGCCCAGTAGGCGGCGAAGCGGAACACCCAGCTCGCGGTCTGCCAGGTCGCCATCTGCCGCCGGAACCGCCGCCCGTCTCGCAGGATCGTGAAGCCCTGGCGGACGCGCTGCCAGAACGCACGGACCTTTGCGGAGAGCAGCGCGAAGGCGACGAGGAACGCCATGCCGAGAAACGTGAGGAAGAACAGCGTGAACCGCATGTGCGCGGCAAAGAAGCTGATGTCGAACGCGGGCAGCTTCGAAAAGTCAGGCGGCTTGGGGAACACACCCTGGGTGAACGAGAACACCATGATGAGCAGCCCGATCAGCCAGTCGCAGATCACCCCGGTCGACAGT
The DNA here is from genome assembly GCA_963813265.1 of uncultured Solirubrobacterales bacterium. Lineage (GTDB taxonomy): Bacteria > Actinomycetota > Thermoleophilia > Solirubrobacterales > Solirubrobacteraceae > Palsa-465. Next base: position 99,492 of record CAWEYQ010000014.1, read on the forward strand.
GCCGCCGCGACGGTTGGGTAGCTCGACCGCTCGATCGAGGTCCGGGTGAGGAAGAGCTGAGCGATGTTCCCGCCGCCCAACGGGAACACGTTGTTGATCGCGTAGCCGACCATGTATCCCCCCCACACGTCGCGCCAACGGACCTGCTCGTCCGGGTACGCGGCCCGGACCGCATTGAACAGCGCCCGCGACCGGAGCAGGAGATAGACCGCGTAGAGCGCCATCCCGATGAGCAGCGAGATCCAGCTGAGGCTCGCCAGCTGGGAGAAGAACTGGCCGGCGTTGGCCAGGATGCTGCTGATCGTCCCGCCGATCGACTGGGTGTGCTCGGCGGGGTGGGTGAGCAGTCCGGGGCTCGTGAAATAGGGCATGCCCCATCACACGGTAGAAGAAGGACCGGGGGGCCCAGATCCATCTGGACCCCCCGGAGAGTCAGGGAAGTGGGGGCGCAGTTCCCTGACCGACAGGGGCAAGTTTCCCCGCCCCAAGCGTCACTAAACAAAAACTCTTGGCCGTGTGCGTCACCGGCTCCCGTGGACGAAAGGCCAGAACGATTAACGTAGCAGGCGTTTCCCGGGCTCGTGGAAACTCTTCGGTTTCTTTCAGGAAAGCTGGAATCGCCCGCATCCGGGAGCCAGTCAGCCTTTGCGGGTGCCCGGTCCGCTGAAGAATTCCTCGCCCGGACGCACGGTCCCGGCCGCCTCGGCCTCGTGCCGCAACGTGCGGTCAACCTCGCCGCTCCACGCCCCGATCGAGAGCATCTCGCGATCCTGGTCCATCGGCGTCCAGCCGAGATCCTTGTTGACGATCCGGGCACATTTCCGACCCTCCGCGATCGCCGTGACGATGAGCGATTGCCCGATCCTCGCGTCCCCGCATGCGTAGACCTTGCGGACGTTCGTGCGGTACGTCTGCTGCGTACGGATATTCCCCCGATGGTCGAGATCGAGCTCGAGCTCCCGCACGAGCCCTTCGTGCTCGGGATGCTCGAAGCCGATCGCGATCAGCACGAGGTCGGCGTCGAGCACGAATTCCGTGCCGGGGACCGGGGTCAGGTCGCGCGACGAGGTTCCCGTCACCTGACGCGCCCACACCTTGCTGACATGGCCGTCCATGCCGAGAAAGCCGGTCACCTCGGTCCCCCACCGGCGCTTGCCGCCCTCCTCGAGGGCATAGGTCGTCAGCGTCCGCTTCGGCGGCAGTGGCCACGGGTGCCGCGGGTCGCGGCCGCTCTCCGGCAGCTGCGCGTAGACGTCGAGCATGATCACGCTGCGGGCACCCTCGCGGTGCGAGTTCGAGATGCAGTCCATCCCCGTGTCGCCTCCGCCGATCACGATCACCCGCTTGCCGCGCGCGCTGATCTCGGTGCCCGGCTCCGGCGCTTTCGTCGGCCGGCCCTCTTGGGCGGCTACGAAGCGGTTGCGTTGGTACAGGTAGTCCATCGCGAAGTGAATGCCGGACACCTCGCGTCCGGGCGCCTCGAGATCACGCGAGACGCGTGAGCCGATCGTCACCACGACGGCGTCGAAGCGATCGCGCAGTTCGGCAGCGCTCACGTCCCGGCCGACGTCGGTGTTGTAGACGAAGCGAATGCCCTCCTGCTGGAGGATGTCGACGCGACGATCGATGATCCGCTTCTCCAGCTTCGCGTCGGGGACGCCGAACCGCATCAGGCCGCCGGGTCCCTCGTCACGCTCGTACACGGTCACCTCGTGGCCGCAGCGGTTGAGCTCGGCGGCGACGGAGAGACCGGCGGGGCCGGCGCCGACGACGGCGATCGTCTTGCCGCTGCGCCGCGGCGGGGGCTCGGGAACGACCCATCCCTCTTCGAACGCCCGCTCGGCGACTGCCAGCTCGATCTGCTCGATCGTCACCGGGTCGTCGTTGATCGCGAGCACGCACGCCGATTCGCACGGCGCCGGGCAGATCCGCCCGGTGAACTCGGGGAAGTTGTTCGTCATGTGGAGTTGGTCGATCGCCTCGCGCCACTTGCCGCGGTACACGAGGTCGTTCCAGTCCGGGATCAGGTTCCCGAGCGGGCATCCCTCGTGGCAGAACGGGATGCCGCAGTCCATGCATCGGGCGCCCTGGCGCGCCAGTTCCTCCTCCGGCTGGAGCCCGAAATACTGCTTGTAGTCGTGCACGCGGGCATCCGGATCGCGCTTGTCGAAGCCGACCCGATGAATCTTGAGAAAAGCGCCGAGTTCACCCATGAGAGCCGGGGAGGCTAGCAATGCATCGCCGAAGCCAGATCGCATAGAGTTCGGGTGTGGGCTACATGGGGAGAGCTGTCGGTAGGGGGACGGTCGTACTGACGTTGCTCGTGCTCGGTGCGACGCCCGGATCGGCGCTCGCGGACACGACCTCCACCGCCACGACACCGCCTCCCACGACGCCGACCACGATCACGTTGCACGCCTCGCGGACCTCGTTCACGGGCTCTCGCGCGATCGACCTCACGGGGCGGGTCACCGGCCTGCCCGCGGGTGGGGTGATCAACCTGATCAAGATCGCCTACCCGTACCGGACCACGCAGCTCGTCCGCTCGGCCCATCCGGCCGCCGACGGCACGTTCGCGTTCGGCGTTCACCCGGACCGCAACATCCGCTACCGCGTGATCGTGCCCGGCACGACGGCGAAAGCGACGGTTTCGATCAGCGTCTATGCGCGCACGAAGTTCTCGGTCAAAGCGCTCCCGCTCGCCCAGGCGCGGGTCTCGATCGTCGTCTTTCACCCGCGTGACCTGCGCTGGAACGGCGCTCGCGTGACCTGGTGGCTCGGGAACGGATATCACGGCCGTTTGCGGCCGATTCCGGCGACCCGCACGAAGCGGCTGAGCCCGTACGCGACCGAGCTCACGACGATCGTCACCGGTCCGGCGGGCCGGTTCCACTGGCGCGCCTGCTACCGGGCGAACGAGGACCGGGCTCTGTCCAACCGCCACCGGCCGCTCGCGTGTGGGGGCAACGGCTACTTCGGCGCCGGCTTTTTGCCTTTCGGCTCTCCAGGCCCGGGCGCGATTTCCCGCGCCGCGCGCTACCTCGGCGGCCGCGCCGGACGGACCGCGTTCGCCGTCGTCGACAGCGAAGGTCGCGTCTCCGGGGTGCACGAGCATTGGACGTTCGTCTCGGCGAGCGTCGTCAAGGCGATGCTGCTCGTCTCCTACCTCCGACGGCTGAACTCGATGGGCCGCCATCGCGTCGACTCATACAGCAACTCGTTCCTGTACCCGATGATCCACGTCTCCGATAACTCGGCGGCCACGCAGACATGGTCGATCGTCGGCGACGCAGCGCTCTACCGACTCGCCCGCGAGGCGGGAATGACCGACTTCTCGATCGTCGGGATCTGGGCCAACGCGCAGATCAGCCCCGCCGACCAGGCGAAGTTCTTCTTCCGCATGGACTCGCTGATCCCGCGTCAGTTCGACGGCTACGCGCGCTATTTGCTCTCGACGATCGCCGGGTACGAGAGCTGGGGGATTCCGGCAGTCGCCCGCCCACGCGGCTACCGCGTGTTCTTCAAGGGTGGTTGGCGCGGCACCGGCCTCGGGCAACTCGTCCATCAGGTCGGCCGGCTCGAGGGTCACGGCCTGCGCTTCTCCATGGCCGTCATGACGGACGGGGATCCGTCGATGGGCTACGGGATCGACACGATCCAGGGCGTCACCGGGTCGCTGTTGTAATCGTGATCTTTGGGGGCTGGCGGGACGATGCGCTCACAGGCTCAGAGGCACGCGCGGTAGCGTTAGGGACCGAGGCATGGACACGCTGACTCCCCGTGGACCCTTCAGCCTCAAGGCGGCGGCTGAGTTCGGGTTCGGCCCGACCGAGGGCCGCATCCCGGCGTTTGACGGCGTGATGCGCCTCGCCTTCGCGGTTGACGGTGGGGTCGGCTACGCCGCGGCGACGCTGCGCCAGGGCGAGCCGGACGCACCTGTCCACGTCGAGCTCGCGACAACTGGCGGGGCCGACGCGCGCGCCGCGATCGCACAGGTGGCCCGGGTCCTGTCGCTCGATCACGACGGCGAGGCATTCCTGCGCGTCGGCGAGCGCGACCCCGTGATCAGGGCGCTGCAACACGCGCACCCGGGTCAGCGCCCCGTGCTGTTCCACTCGCCCTACGAGGCCGCGGCATGGGCGATCATCTCGGCCCGCCGGCCGTCGGCACAGGCCGCCCAGGTGCGGCAGGCGATCGCAGAGCAGCACGGCGCACGGTTCGCCACCGCGGGTCAGGTGCTGGCCGCGTTTCCCCAACCCGATCGGCTCATCGAGCTGCCACTCGATACGCCTGGCCTCGGCGGCGAGAAGGTCCACCGCCTGCGCAGCGTCGCCGAGGCGGCCCTGGGCGGCGAGCTCGATACTGCGCGACTGCACGCGCTCGGCCCGGAGGCGGCGTATGAGGCCGTCCAGCGGCTCAAGGGCATCGGGCCGTTCTATGCCGGACTCGTCGTGCTCCGGGGGAGCGGCTTCGCCGACGCACCGCTGCCCACGACCGAGCCGAAGGTCTTCAAGCGCATCGGCGAGCTGTACGGCCTCGACGGCCCAGCGAAGCTCGAGCAATACCGCGAGATCTCCGAGCAGTGGCGCCCGTTCCGCACGTGGGCCCTCGTGCTCGTCCGCCTCGGCGGCGACCGCGCCGCACGATCCCGCGCTCCCGTCCCACCGGCCACATCGCGGTCGTGAGCGACGCGGCATCGACGCACCCCAGTCGTGCGCGCCGACTGTTGAGCCTCGCGTTGATCCTGCTCGCCGGCCCGGTCGCCGTCTTCGGCGGCGTCGTGCTGTACGTGCGTGAGGAGGTGCTCGACAGCCAGGCGTTTGCGGTCCGCGCGGCCGATGTCGTCAGCCAGCCCACGATGAGCCGCGTCGTCGCACGCGAGATCGTCGTGCAGGTCGTCGAGCCGGCGCAGCCGGACCTGATCGCCGCACGTCCTCTGATCGAGGACGGCCTCACTCAGGTCATCCGCGCGGCTCCGTTCCGGCCCGTCGCGGAACTCGCCGCCGAGCATGGACACAGGCTGCTGTTCGAGCAGGGCAGCAACGCCGTGTTCGACATCGCCGATGCGGGCGCGGTCGTGTCCTCGGCGCTGCGCACGCTCGCACCACAGATCGCCAACAAGCTCCCGACGCACGCCGAGGCGGTGCTGCTCACGATTCGCCGCCGCAGCTTCGCCGCCGGCACCCTGCGCTTCGCCGACACGGTCCGCTGGATGGGACTCGTGCTCCCGTTTGTCGCCGTCGCGCTCCTCGCCGGCGGGATCGCCCTTGCACCCGACCGGCGGCGCGCGATCACCCGCGCGGCCGTCGTGATTGCGATCGGCGCGGCCCTGCTTGCGCTCGCGATGCTCGTCGTCCGTCGCTACGTCGTCACGCACGTCTACGGCAGTCAGGAGCTGACGACCGCCGAGGTCCGGAGCGCGATCGGGGAGTTGTTGGACGGGCTCTTCGGGAGTCTGCTCACGTGGTCGCTGTGGATCGGCGGCCTCGCGTGGATCCTTGCCGCTGCTTCGGCCGCACTGCTGTCTCCGTACTCGGCAGGCGCCGAGTTCACGCGGCTGCGCGAACTGGCACGACGCCCGCTCACGCCACGGGCGCGCGGCGTGCGAGGGGTCGCGGTCCTCGGTGTCGGCCTGATCGCCATCCTGTGGCCCCACACCGTGCTCAGCGCAATCGTCGTGATCGCCGGTGCGCTCCTCGTCTACTACGCCGCCGGCGAGTTGCTGTCGGTGACCGCGCCGGCGCGTCCGCGTCCACGACCCTCACGCCAGGCGGTGCGGCGACGGCTCACCGCGACGGGCGGAGCGTTTGCCACCGCGCTCGTCGCGTTCCTGCTCGCCCTTCTGTTGACCGGCGGCGCGAGGACCTCGCGAGCGAGCACCGTGATGACCTGCAACGGCTACGCCAAGCTGTGCAACCTCCGCTTGGACCAGGTCGTGTTCGCCGGTACGCACAACTCGATGTCGGCCGCCGACTCGCCCGGTTGGCTGATCGCGAACCAGGACCGCGACGTCGCCGAGCAACTGAACGACGGGATCCGCCTGTTCAAGATCTCGACCCACTACGCGACGCAGGACTCGGGCGGTGGGGTGCACACCGACATCGCCGCCGAGGGCACGCGGCTCAATCGCGTCGCCTCAAAGCTCGACCCGCGCGCCCGGCTGGCGTTGCAGCGGTTGAGCGCCGGGCTCGGGGCGGGGTCGCTCACGGGGCGCAAACGCGACATCTGGCTCTGCCACACCCTGTGCGAGCTCGGCGCGACCCGGATGGTCGACTTCCTCGGCGACATCAGGTCGTTCCTGGCCCGCAAGCCGAACAACGTCATCGTCCTGTTCGACGAGGACTACGTGAGCGAGCGGAACCTCCGGGCTGCGTTCGTCCGCGCCAAGCTGTTCAAGCGGCTCGCCGTGCTGAACCGCAACCAGCCCCCCCCGACGCTCGCCGAACTGATCCGCTCGCGCCACAACGTCATCGTGTTCGCCCAGAAGGACACGAGCGGGCATTACCCGTGGAATCAGGAGGCGTTCGCAACCTGGGTCCAGGACACACCGCTCGGCGTGGTCAAGCCGGCGCAGTTCACGTGCGACCGCTCGCGCGGCGCCGCCGGCAACCCGTTGCTGATGATGAACAACTGGGCCGACATCTTCCCGCCGCGGCCCAAGCCGAACGTCCCGCTCCAGCGGCGCGCGTTCATCCTCCAGCGGGCTCGACAGTGCATTCAGGTCCGCGGCCGGATCCCGAACCTGATCCTCACCGACTACTACAACCGCGGCGACGTGATCGGCGCCGTCAACAAGCTCAACGGCGTCACCGGCAAGCCGTCCGGCTGAGCTGCGCGAGACCGGCGATGAACGTGCTGCGGCCCTCGCCCAGCGCGCCGAAGAACGACCGGTCTTGGGAGTTCACCCCAACTATTGGGGTCAACTCCCAAACCCAACTCCCCGACTCGGCGGGCGCGTGGAGATGAAGATCTACGCCGCGGTGGTTTCGCGCGCGGCGGCCTGCTCGGCAAGGGCCCGCTTGTAGTCGCGCGGCATCACCTTGACGAACCGCTCGCGCGCGACCCGATCCCACGAGGCGAGCACGTTGCGGGCGACGAGCGACCCGGTTCGCGCGGCGTGCTCGGAGATCAGAGCCTTGACCGTCTCGACGTCATCGTCCTCGAGCGGCTCGAGGTCGACGAGTTCCTGGTTGCAGCGCTCGGAGAAGCGGCGGTCGACGTCGTAGACGTAGGCGATCCCGCCGCTCATCCCGGCGGCGAAGTTGCGCCCGGTCGGCCCGAGCACGACGACGCGGCCACCGGTCATGTACTCGCAGCCGTGGTCGCCGACGCCCTCGACGACGGCGTGGGCACCGGAGTTGCGCACGGCGAAGCGCTCGCCGGCGAGTCCGCGGAAGAACGCGCGGCCGGCGGTGGCGCCGTACAGAACGGTGTTGCCGACGATCATGTTCTCCTCGGCGCGGAACAGAGCCGCCTCCGGCGGCCGGACGGAGACGACGCCGCCGGACAGACCCTTGCCGGTGTAGTCGTTCGTCTCGCCGCGCAGCGAGAACGTGACGCCGGGCGCGAGCCAGGCGGCGAAGCTCTGACCAGCGGAGCCGGAGAAGGAGATCTCGATCGTGCCCTCCGGCAGACCGCCGAGGCCCTGGCTGCGCGCGATCTCTCCGGACAGGATGCCGCCGACGGTCCGGTTGACGTTGCGGACCGGGATCGGGCCGAGCTTGACCGCCTCGCCGCGCTCGATCGCGGGGGCACAGCGGCGGACGAGCTCCCAGTCGAGCGCGTCGTCAAGCACCGGCACCTGGGGCCTCGTGCGGTGACGCGGCGTCCCAGGCGGCAGGTCGGGCTGCGCGAGCACCATCGTGAGGTCGACGTGCCGCGCCTTCCAGTGGTCGATCGCATCGTCCATGTCGAGCAGGTCGGTGCGGCCGATCATGTCCTCGATCCGGCGCATGCCGAGCGTGGCCATGATCTCGCGGACCTCCTCGGCAATGAGCATCAGGTAGTTGACGACGTGGTCCGGCGTGCCCTCGAAGCGGCGGCGCAGCTCCGGATCCTGCGTGGCGATGCCGACCGGGCACGTGTTCAGGTGGCAGACCCGCATCATGATGCAGCCCATCGCGATCAATGGAGCCGTCGAGAAACCGAACTCGTCGGCGCCGAGCAGGGCGCCGATGACGACGTCGCGGCCCGTCTTCATCTGGCCGTCGACCTCGACCGTGATCCGCGAGCGCAGGTCGTTGAGGAGCAGCGTCTGCTGAGTCTCCGCGAGTCCGATCTCCCACGGCACGCCTGCCCCCTGGACGGAGGATTGGGGCGAGGCGCCGGTGCCGCCGTCGTGACCGGAGATCGTCACGTGATCGGCGTTCGCCTTGGCGACCCCGGCCGCGACCGTTCCGACCCCGACCTCGCTCACGAGCTTCACCGACACCGACGCCGTCGGGTTCGCGCAGCGGAGGTCGTAGATCAGCTGCTTGAGGTCCTCGATCGAGTAGATGTCGTGGTGCGGCGGCGGCGAGATGAGGCCGACGCCCGGCGTCGAGTTGCGGATCCGCGCGATGTAGTCGTCGACCTTGTGCCCGGGCAGCTGGCCGCCCTCGCCGGGCTTCGCGCCCTGGGCCATCTTGATCTGGAGCTGATCGGCGTTGACGAGGTAGTGGACGTGCACGCCGAACCGACCCGATGCGACCTGCTTGATCGCGGACCGGCGCAGGTCACCGTTGTCGTCCGGCGTGTAGCGCGACGGGTCCTCCCCGCCCTCACCGGTGTTCGAACGAGCGCCCAGCCGGTTCATCGCGATCGCGAGCGTCTCGTGCGCCTCACGGGACAGCGCGCCGAGGCTCATCGCCCCGGTGGTGAAACGCTTGACGATCTCCATGGCCGGCTGCACCTGCTCGAGCGGGATCGGCTCGGGCAGCGTGCGCAGTTTCATCAGACCCCGGAGTGCCGCCTTGCGGGTCGCCTCCTCGTTCGCCAGCCGGGCGAACTCCTTGTAGGTGACACGGCGGTCGCCGTTCTGGCCGCGCACGGCGTGCTGGAGCTTGGCGACCGTGTCCGGGTTCCAGATGTGGACCTCGCCGTCACGGCGCCACTGCAGGACGCCGCCGACCGGGAGCAGGTCGCGCTCGGTGCGCGGGTAGGCACGGAAATGGCGCTCCATCGCCTCGGTCGAGAGCTGATCGAGGCCGACGCCACCGATCCGCGATGCGGTGCCGGTGAAGTGCTTGTCGATCAGCTCGGGCTCGAGACCGACCGCCTCGAAGACCTGGGCGCCGCCGTAGGACTGGATCGTCGAGATCCCCATCTTCGAGATGGTCTTGAGCAGGCCCTTCCCGATCGCCTTGACGATCTGCTTCTCGGCCTCCTCGCGATCGAGGTCAACCGGCAGCAGCGAGCGGTCGGCGAGCTCATCGAGCGACTCGAACATCAGGTACGGATTGATGGCGGCCGCGCCGTAGCCGATCAGCGTCGCCATGTCGTGGATCGAACGAGGCTCCCCGGACTCGATCACGAGCCCGGTCCGCAGCCGGGTGCCGCGGCGGACGAGGTGGTGATGCACGGCGGCGACAGCCAGCAACGACGGCATCGCGACCCGCTCGGGCCCGAGGTTGCGGTCCGAGAGGATGAGGATGTTGGCGCGGTTGTCGACGTACTGGGCGGCCTCCTCACACAGCGCCTCGAGGCGGGCCTCCATCCCGTCCGGCCCCTGCTCGATCGGCCACGTGATGTCGAGCGTGGCAGCGTCGAATACGTCGTGGGAGACCTGGCGGAGCTTCTCGAGCTCGTGGTTGCGCAGGATCGGCTGAGTCATCACGAGCTGGTGGGCCTGCTCGGGCACCTCGGCGAGCAGGTTGACCTCGGCGCCGACGCCGGCCTGAAGGCTCATCACGACCGCTTCGCGGATCGGGTCGATCGGCGGGTTGGTGACCTGCGCGAACAGCTGCTTGAAGTAGGTGAACAGCGGCGGCTGGCGGTCGGAGAGAACGGCCAGCGCGGAGTCGTTGCCCATGCTCGCCACCGGCTCCTCGCCCTTCGCCGCCATCGGCGCGATCACGAGCTTCAGGTCCTCCTGCGAATAGCCGAACGCGAGCTGCTTGGAGCGCAGCGGTTCGATCCGCGGCGCGCGCGGCTCGCGATCGGGCAGGTCCGCGATATGGACGACCGAGCGCTCGTACCACTCGGCATACGGCTTGCGGCGGGCGACTCGGCGCTTGACCTCCTCGTCCTCGACGATCCGTCCCTCCTCGAGGTCGAGCAGGAACAGCTTGCCGGGGGCGAGCCGGCCCTTGCGCTGGATGTGCTCGGGGGCGACCGTCATCACGCCCGTCTCGGACGCGAGCACGACGTAGCCCTCGGTGTCCTGGATCCAGCGGCCCGGCCGCAGGCCGTTGCGGTCGAGCACGGCGCCGGCGAGCCGGCCGTCGGTGAAGACGACCGCCGCCGGTCCGTCCCACGGCTCCATCAGGCAGGAATGGAAGTCGTAGAAGCCCTTGACGTCCGGATCGAGGTTCTTCCGGGTCCTATAGGCCTCCGGGATCATCATCATCACCGCGTGCGGGATCGAGCGGCCGGCGAGTACGAGCAGCTCGAGCACGTTGTCGAACGTCGCCGAGTCCGACCCACCGCCGCGCACGACCGGAATGACCTTCTGCAGGTCGTCGCCGAACAGCTCAGAGGCGAGTTGCGACTCGCGCGCCCGCATCCAGTTGATGTTGCCGCGCAGCGTGTTGACCTCGCCGTTGTGGGCGATCATCCGGTACGGATGGGCGAGCTCCCAACTCGGGAACGTATTCGTCGAGAACCGGGAATGGACGAGGGCCAGCCGTGAGGCGACGCGCGGGTCGCGCAGATCGGTGAAGTACCGCGGCAGCTGCGGTGCCGTCAGCATCCCCTTGTAGACCATCGTCCGGCTCGAGAAGCTCGGGACGGCGAGTTCCGGACCGGCCTCGCGCTCGATCACGCGGCGGATGACGTACAGCTTGCGCTCGAACGCATCCTGGTCCTTGAGATCCTCCGCAGCCCCGATGACGACCTGACGGATACGCGGCGCCGACAGGCGCGCCGTGTCGCCAACATGACGCTCGTCGATCGGGACATCGCGCCACCAGATCGCGCGCTGACCCTCGGCCTCGATCGTCCGCTCGATCATCTGCTCAAGGACCGCCCGGCGCTCGGGATCGGTCGGCAGGTACAGGACGCCAACGCCGTAGCGCCCTGGGGCCGGCAGCTTGACCCCGGCGACCGCGCGAACGAACGCGTCCGGGATCTGGATCAGGATCCCGGCGCCGTCGCCGGTGTTCGGATCGGCCCCCTCGGCGCCTCGATGCTCGAGGTTCTCGAGCGCGTCGAGCGCCTTCTCGACGACGGCATGGGTCGCCTCGCCCCAGAGCTTGGCGACGAGCGCGATGCCGCACGCGTCATGCTCGTTGGCGGGGTCGTAGAGGCCAGTGGCCCCGGGGGCAGTTCGGTCCGTGTTCATAAGGGTGGGAAGGGGGGCTCCACCTGGACGGGGAGAGCCCTGGGCGGCGGCGGCGGCGCAGAGAGAGTCCGCAAAGATTATCAGTGCGTTAGCGGTTGGGACGGGACCGGGCACGCGGTTGGTCGCCACGTGCGGATCGATACGTTCTCATGCAGGCCGCGCTCGTGCGGTTGTTCCGCGAGTGGCGACCAGGCGGTGCCCGGCCCGTCTTAACAGCCGGAGCCCCAGCGCGTACAGCCGAAGCCCCCGCGCGTGCAGCCGGAGCCTCAGCGCCCCTGTCAGCTCTTGGCTTTCGCCGTCCGTTTCGCTTTTGGCTTGGGGGCCGCGTCGCCGTTTGAGCCGGACGACGCGCGCTTCTTGGCCGCGGGCTTTGGCTTCGGCGCCTCGGTCTCATCGGAGTCGCCGGACGACACGGCGGCGAGACTGGCCTCGAGGGCAGCCATCAGGTCGGGGGCGGCGGCGGGCTCCTCGGCCTCGGGCTGGACGGCGATCTCCTCGCCGGCGGCCTTCTTCTCGATCAGTTCGAGCACCCGCTCGCGGTACTCGTCGCGGAACCGAGCCGGGTCGAAATCGGCCGACAGGGAACCGATCAGCTGCTGGGCCATCGCGAGCTCACGGTCGGTGGCCTCCGCGTCGGCGATCGCGTCGAGTTCGTCGATCCGGTCCGGGGTGAGCACCTCGTCGCCGAACAGCATCGTCGTCAGCGTGAGCACGTCGTCGGTCGGCCGCAGCGCACACAGTTGCTGCTTGGAGCGGAGCACGACCCGGCCGATCCCGACCTTGCCCGCCTCGCGCATCGCGTCGAGCAGGAGCCGGTATGCCTTGGCGCCGCCGGAGGTCGGCGCGAGGTAGTAGTTGTGGTCGTAGTAGATCGGGTCGATGTCGGCGATCTCGACGAACTCCTCGATGTCGATCGTCCGTGTTGCCTTGGGGTCGAACGCCTCGAGTTCCTCCGGCGCGATCATCACGTAGCGGTCGGGCGTGATCTCGTAGCCCTTGACGATGTCCTCGTAGGCGACCTCGTCGCCGGTCGACGAGTCGACGCGCTTCTGGCGAACGCGGGCACCCGTCTTCGAGGAGAGCTGGTGGAAGCGGACCGTCTTCGGCGAGGTCGCGCTGTACAGCTTCACCGGGACGTTGACCAGCCCAAAGCTGATCGCGCCTGACCAAATCGCACGGGCCATATCAGTTTTGTATAGCGAACACGGGGTCTCGGCAAGCTATGACCGGTGTCTTGCCGGAAACTCATCGCTCCGGCTCGACGCCGCGCAGGCGACCGAGCGAAGGAAAGGCGCATCGAAGAGGAGGTTTGATGGCGCGCTTCGGGAGCGCGCCCCGGCCGATCGGGCAGGGCAAACGTACCGTTTCGCCATAACGTTAGAAAGCGTCCGATTCGGCGTTTGCTTTCGAACGTTATGGCGGTTCCGGGGCACACGACCGCGCGTGAACCCGCGCCCCACCCCCTCCTCGCTGCAAAACGAACGACCGCGGCGCGACGTCCACCGCCAGCCACAGCGCCCGCTGCCGCAGCCGCAGCCCGCTGCTACCGGTTGACGAACGACATGTCGGGATACCGCGTCCCCGCGGCGACCCCGACGGGCGCCAGCTCGTCGATCCGGCGCAGATCGTCCGCCGACAGGACGATGTCGTCGGCCGCGACGTTCTCTTCCAGATACGAACGGCGCTTCGTGCCCGGGATCGGCACGACGTCGTCGCCGTGGGCGAGCACCCAGGCGAGCGCGAGCTGCCCGGGCGTGCAGTCCTGCTCCCGCGCCAGCTCGTTGACGCGGTCGACGAGCTCGAGGTTGCGGGTGAAGTTCTCGCCCTGGAACCGGGGGCTGTAGCGGCGGAAGTCGCCCTCGTCGAAGTCGTCCGGGCTGGAGAACCGCCCGGTCAGGAAGCCGCGTCCGAGCGGGCTGTAGGCGACGAGGCCGATGCCGAGCTCGCGGATCGCCGGCAGCACCTCGTCCTCGATGTCGCGGCTCCAGATCGAATACTCGCTCTGCAGCGCCGTGATCGGGTGGACCGCGTGGGCGCGGCGAATCGTCTCCGCCGAGGCCTCCGAGAGCCCGAGGTAGCGGACCTTGCCGGCGTCGACCAGCGACGCCATCGCGCCGACCGTCTCCTCGATCGGGACGTCGGTGTCGACGCGGTGCTGGTAGTAGAGGTCGATGTGGTCGACGGCGAGACGGCGCAACGATGCGTCGCAGGCGGAGAGCACGTAGTCCGGACGCCCGTTGAACCCGCGCCGCGTGGGATCGTCGGGGTCGCGGACGATCCCGAACTTGGTCGCCAGCAGCACCTCGTCGCGGCGGTCGGCAATCGCCCGGCCGACGAGCACCTCGTTCGTCTGGGGGCCGTAGACGTCGGCGGTGTCGAGCATCGTCACCCCGAGCTCGAGCGCGTGGTGGATGGTCGCGATCGACTCGGCGTCGTCGGTGGCGCCGTAGAACTCCGACATGCCCATGCAGCCGAGCCCCTGTGCGGAAGAGACCAGACCCTGGGAGCCGAGTGAGCGCTGCTGCATGCGCGGGAGCTTAGCCGCCGCGCATCAGCCGCTGAGCGCGCCGCCAGCATGCGCCGCACGCCAGTCACAATCGAGACGATCTCACGCCATGCCCCGCCACCACGTTTCATCATCAGTGACCCTGCCGCCGTTCCAGCAGCTGCTCGATGCCCATGCCCGTGATGTCCACCGTTTCCTCGTCGCCACGGTCGGCCGCGTCGACGCCGACGACTGTTATCAGGAGACGTGGCTGGCCGCGCTGCGCGCCTATCCACGACTGCGTGACGCCTCGAACCTGCGCAGCTGGATCTTCACCGTCGCGCATCGCAAGGCGATCGACCACATTCGCGCTCGGGGACGGCGGGCGGTCCCGGTTCCCGACGTGCCCGAGCCGACCGCGGCGGCCGCAGTGCGTCGGCCGGCTCGGCCGGGGCGGGCGGGGCGTCCGGCGGACTGCCGGCGGGTCTCGACGCCGAGCCGGAGCTGTGGCAGCTCGTCCGCGAGCTCCCGGACAAACAACGGACCGCGGTCGCCCTGCGCTACGTCGCCGATGCGCCGTATGCGGAGATCTCGGTGGTGATGGGGACGAGCGAGGAAGCGGCGCGGCGCAACGTCCATGAGGGGCTCAAGAGATTGCGAACGGAGTACCAGCCATGAATGATTTCGATGCGCTTGAACGCGCGCTGAGCGCGATGCGGGTATCCGATCCGCCGCTGCCGGATCTGGGTGACGCGGCGCACGCCGCCGGTCTGCTCGACGTCGCCTACGCGACGCTCGACTCGCCCGTGGGGCGGCTGCTGATCGCCACCAGTCAGCGCGGTCTGCTGAGCATCGCCTACCTCGATGAGGACCGCACCGAGAACTCCGTCCTGGAGCGCCTCGCCGCCGAGGTCTCCCCGCGGCTGCTCGAGGCCCCGCGCCGGCTCGACGAGCCCCGCCGCGAGCTTGAGCAGTACTTCGCCGGGCATCGCGACCACTTCGAACTCCCAATCGACTGGCAGCTGACGCAGCGGCTTCGCGCGCCGCGTGCTGAAGGCCACCGCGCGGATCCCGTTCGGCGAGGTCTCGACGTACAAGCAGGTCGCGACCGCGGCCGGCAGCCCGAACGCGTTCCGCGCCGCCGGCAACGCGCTCGGCACCAACCCGATCCCGATCGTCGTGCCGTGCCACCGGGTCCTGCATTCCGACGGAGGCCTTGGCGGCTATACGGGAGGCCTGGTCCGGAAACGGACACTCCTGCACGTTGAGGGCTACAAGACCGCTCGCTGAGTCCGATCACCCGGGCATTGTGAGACGGTTGGTCGCAGGGCAACGTGTCACGATTGACCTCGACGGTGAGGAAGAGGTCGTCGACGCGATGACGACATCGGGTGGCGAAGCGCGGGTGCTCGCCCAGGTTCGGCGTGCCTCGCCCCGGGCCGTCGCCCGCCTGGTCACCGGGTCGCTGGGGTACCTGCTGTTCTCCTACAAGGGAGCACTGATCGGACTTCGCGGGGTCGCGCGAATCAGCGCGGCGACGCGGCCCTTGATGGAATTCGTCGTCGTCGACGGCGTGCAGCAGCCGGAGCGACGTACCGCGGAGCGCGTCGCGGTCGGCACCCGGGCGACGATCGCGTCGCTCGACCCCGGGCCGGCAAGCCAGCCGCTCTCCACCTTCACGGTCAACATCAGCGCCACCGGTGCGCTCCTGAAGCGCCCGCCGGCGGCTCCTCAGACCGGGGACGTCGCGCTCGAGCTGTTCTTTGGCGCCGATCCAACTCCGGTCCCTGCGCGCGGCCCGATCGTGCGCACCACGGACGACCACCTGGCGGTTCACTTCGACGACATCGCGGCCGCCCAGCGGGTCCGTCTGATGCAACTGCTGGCCGGGCATCAGCGCCGTCATCGCCTCGCTGCGTGAGTAATCTCACACTGCAGCCGCCGGTAAGGCATATAAATCGGTGCGAGGGAGCGATGTGAATCGGCAGGAACTCAGAAACGCGTTGCCGCCGGGGCCGACAATTCCCGGTCCGATCCAGCTGCTGGCGACATGGAAGCGGCCCGCCGCCTCGCTCGAGCGTCTCCGTCAGCGCTACGGCTCACGGGTGACCGTCCAGCTCCCCTTCCAGCCGCCGTTCGTGATCCTCTCCGACCCGGACGAGATCAAGGAGCTGTTCACGGCGTCGCCCGAGGCGCTGCACCCGGGCGAGGGAGCGCGCGTGCTCGAACCGCTCGTCGGCCGGAACTCGGTGATCCTGCTCGACGAGGGTCCGCATCTGGAACAGCGCAAGCTGCTGCTCCCCGCGTTCCACGGCGCGAAGATGCAGCGGCTGACCGGGCTGATGAGCGAGCTCACCCGCCGCGAGGTGGACACGTGGCCGGTCGATCAGCCGGTGGCGCTCCACACCCCGCTCCAGCGCCTGACGCTCGAGATCATCCTGCGCGCGGTGTTCGGCCTCGATCAGGGACCGCGTCTCAACAAGCTGCGTGACCTCCTCACCGAGGTGCTCCGGTTCAGCGAGAGCCCGCTGTCGGTGTTGCCGGCTGTCCGCCGTTGGGCACAGCTGGTCCCGGCGATGCGCCGGTTCGAGAAGGTCAGCTCGGCGACCGACCAACTGCTCCGCGAGGTCATCGAGGAGCGGCGCGCCGAACTCCAATCCGAGGGCGGATCCGATCGCGACGATGTCCTGGCGATGCTGCTCACGGCGCGCCACGAGGACGGCTCGCCGATGTCCGAGGAGGAGCTCCGGGATGAGCTGCTCACGGCGCTTGTCGCCGGACACGAGACCACGGCCTCACAGCTCGCCTGGGCGTTCGAGCAGCTCGCGCGGGAGCCGGCGGTCGTCGCTCGGCTCGCTGCCGAGGCCGACGACGACGAGAGCGACGAGTACCTGACGGCCACCGTCAACGAGATCCTGCGGCGCAAGCCGGTCCTGCCGAACGCCGAGCCACGCCTCACGAAACGCGAGATCACGATCGGGGGCTTCACCTACCCACCGGGCGTCGCGCTGCTCGCCAGCGCCTACCTCGTGCACCACGACCCGAGCATCTACCCCGAGCCGTACGCGTTCCGGCCCGAGCGGTTTCTCGGCACCTCGCCGGGCACGTACACGTGGATCCCGTTCGGCGGCGGCCGCCGCCGCTGCCTTGGCGCGAGCTTCGCCTTGCAGGAGATGAAGATCGTGCTCCGGGAGGTCGTCGGCCGGTTTGAGATCGTCTCGGCTGCCAAGCGCCGCGAGCAGACGGGACGCCGCGGCATCACCTTCAGCCCCACCGGCGGCGCGACCGTCGTGCTGCACCCACGGGTTCGGCCCGAGCGGACCCCGGGCCCGCAGGCGGAACTGTCGGCCGCCTCGGCCGCCGCCTAAGAGACGACCTCTCAACAGGCCGAGCGCTTCCTCCGCGGCAGAGTCGGGTATTCATTGCCCGTGGATCTTCTTCGCCCTGTCCGTGCGTTCGATGCCGTGCAGCAGCGTCACCGGTGGCTGGCGATCCCGATGGCGGTCGTCAAGAAGTTCGGCGACGACCAGGGCGGCAACCTGGCGGCGCTCGTCGCCTACTACGCGTTCTTCTCGCTGTTCCCGCTGCTGCTCGTGCTCGTCACGATCCTCAGTTACGTGCTCCAGGGGGACCCGAGCGCCCAGGAGTCGATCAAGAACTCGGTGCTCGCCCAGTTCCCGATCATCGGGCCGCAAATCAGCTCGAACGTCCATGAGATTCACGGCCACGTCCTCGCCCTCGTGATCGGCCTCGCGACATCGCTGCTCGCCGGTCTCGGCGTCACGAGCGCCGCTCAGAACGCGATGGACCGGATCTGGGCGGTCCCGTTCAAGGACCGGCCGAACTTCCTGCGCTCCCGGCTGCGGGGCCTCGCGCTGCTGATGTCGCTCGGAGTCATGTTCCTGCTTGCGACGCTCGCCTCCGGGCTGGTCACCGGCGGCCTCGGCGGCCCGCTCGCGAAGGTCGGCGGGATCCTGCTCTCGCTCGTCCTGAACGTCGGCCTGTTCCTCGCCGCGTTCCGCTTCATGACGGTCCCGACGGTCAAGACCCGCGATCTGTTCGTCGGCGTCGGCGTCGCGGCGATCGCCTGGACGATCCTCCAGGTCATCGGCGGTATCTACATCGGCCACGTGTTCAAGCACTCGACGAGCACCTACGGCTTCTTCGGGATCGTGATCGCGCTGCTCGTGTGGCTTCATCTCGGTGCCCAGATCACGCTGTACGCGGCCGAGGTCAACGTCGTCCTCGCCCGCCGGCTGTGGCCGCGGAGCCTGATGGGGCCCCCGTCGAGTCAGGCCGACGAACGGACACTCACCGCGCTCGCCAAGGTCGAGGAGCGACACGAGACCGAGACCGTCGATGTGGCGTTCGCGGATCCGGACCCCGACCCGGAGCCCGACCCAGAACCCGCCCCCGCCCGCCACCCGGAGCGCCACCCGGCGGGTTAGAAGAGCCGGTCGGCCGCCGCCCGCCGGGTCATCTCGAGCGGCCACGAGCACAGACCGCCCTCGGCCGGGCACCCCGCGCAGACCGATCGTTGCGGCATGTCGGTGACCGGGAAGCGACCCGCGGTCACGCCCGCCGCCAACGCCACCAGCTGACGCTCGAGCGTGTCGCGCTCGTCGGCCGTGAAGCGCGCGATCACGGGCTCACCCGCCGCCTCCAGGAACACGTGGGCAATCTCGACCTCGCTCGTGCCGGCGCGGAGGGCCGCCAGGGCGTAGACGAGCCGTTGCGTCTCATACGCGGCCGCGACGCGTGCCGCGGGGTCGTCGCCGAGCAGGCGGTCGGTCTTGTAGTCGACGACGAGCATCCGATCCCCGCGCTCCCGGGCGACGACGTCGAACGCCCCGACCATCAGCACGTCCCCGAGCGCGAACGCGAAGCGCTCCTCGCGCCGGACCTCGTCGGCCCGCCCGAGGCGGGCGCACAGTTCGCTCTCGGCGAACGCCGCGAGCAGTCCATCGAGCTCCGCCGCCTCCTCAGCGCTCGGCGCGCGCATCCCGGCCACGACCATCGAGGCGACCGGCGCCGGGACGGGTCGGCGGAAGTCAAGCCGCTCGAGCGCGGCGTGGACGAGGTTCCCGCGCTCGGTCCCGGCGAGCCCGGCCGCCCCGGGGCCGCGGTGAGCCCAGCGCGCGCCGACGCCTCGGGCCGGCGGGCACCGGCACGGGCGGCAGTCCGAGCACCCGCTCGGCGTAGAACCGGTAACCGCAGCCGGCGTACTCGCCAAGCGCGGAATACGACAGCCTCGAGATCGCGGATCCCGCCCCGACACCGGCGCCGAGCGCGGCTCGCGGTGGCGCCGCGGGGGCCGAGTCCGCACGCCCCTCGGGAATGAGCACCGGACCGCCGGCGCCGACCCGCTCCTCGCCCGGATCGACGAGCGTCAACGTGATGCCCTGGTCGGTACCCCCGGCGCCCGCCTGCACCCGCTCGGCGATGTCCGGCACAAAGGCCGGCCCGATCCACCCGACCGGACCCCCCGCCCCGTTGTTCGGCCAGCTCTCGAACTTGACCGCCCCGCTGAGGACGAGCCGCTCCTGGGCCCGGGTCATCGCGACGTAGAACAACCGTCGCTCCTCCTCGCGGTCGCGCGCCTTCGCCTCCTCCCCGAGAGCGTCGTAGGCGAGGGCGGGCTCGCGTCGCGCCGTCCCCGGTTCCGCGAGTCGCAGCCCGAGCCGCCCGTCCCGTCCCACCCGTATGAGATCGCCCCGGTAGATCGGTCCGCGCCCCAGGTCGGCGACGCACACGATCGGGAACTCGAGACCCTTGGCCCGATGGATCGTCATCAGGCGAACCGCGTCGAGTGCCTCACCCTCGACCGGCGCCTCGCTCTCCCGGCTCTCCCCCACTCCACCGGGTCCGCCGCTGCGCGCGTCGACGAGATCCAGGAACCCGCGGAGGTCCGGTCCGGCCGCGGTCTCGTGTTCGCGACCGAGCCGCATCAGCTTGCGGACGTTGGCGAGCCGCCGCGCCCCGCCGGGCATCGCGAGCATCGCGAGGTCGTACCCGGTCCGCTCGAGCGCGCGCTCGATCAACTCCGGGACGCCGACGCCCGCCGCGAGACCCCGCTCCGGCCCGAACCACTGCGCAAACCGCTCGAGGCGCTCCCGGTCGGCCTCGGCGAGCGCGTCGAGACGACCGTCCGGCTCGCGGATCACCCACCACGGGTCGCGGCCCGCCTGATGCGCGGCCGCCATCAGCGCAACCAGCCCGTCGAGCGAGAGCCCCACGAGCGGCGAGACGAGCACCGTGAGCAGCGCCTCCTCCTCCCGCGGGTTCGCGAGCACGCGCAGGTAGGCGACGAGATCGGTCACCTGAGGATGGGCCCAGTACCCGCGCCCCCCGATCACGTACGTCGGGATCCCGGCCGATTCGAGGGCGCGCTCGTAGACGCGCAGGTCTGTCGTCGCGCGCGTGAGGACGACGATCTCCCGCGGTGCCGCGCCGGCCCCGATCAGCTCGCGCACCCGCGCGGCGAGGGCGTCGGCCTCGGCGAGCCGCCACGGGGCGGCGAGGCTCTGGGACGCGGCGTACTCGGCCCCCTTGTCGGCGAGCAGCAATTCGACGACCGGCTCGCCGGCGGGCGGATCGCCGCGGCCGGCCCGCAGCGGCCGAAACCGATCGCCGAGCGCGGTGACGAACGCTGTGTTGAGCGCGTCGATCAGCTCCGGGCGAGAGCGGAAGTTGACGTCGAGCGTGGCCCGCGCGCCCTCGGCGGCCAACCGCTCCCCAAGCCGCTCGAACAGCTCGACGTCGGCGTGCCGGAACCCGTAGATCGACTGCTGGGCGTCGCCGACCGTGAACAGGTTCCCGCTCGCGACCGATTCGATCAGCTCGAGCTGGACCACGTTCGTGTCCTGGAGCTCGTCGACCATCACGTGGACAAACCGGGCGCGGTAGCGCTCGCGCAGCTCGGATTCCCGGGCCAGCAGCGCCCGGGCGAGCAGCTCAAGGTCCTCGAAGTCGACGCCCGAGACGGCACGCTTGCGCCGCTCCATCTCCTCGCCGAAGGTCCGCAGCAGCCGGTCGAAGAGCGCGTGCGCCCCGATCGCGCGCCGGTGGCGGCAGCCCTCGCGGTAGCGGCCGAGCGCCGCAGCGTAGGCCTCGCAGGCCTCAGTGGAGAGCGCCGCCCCGTTGCCGCCGGGGAGGCCGAGGGCATCGAGTTCCCCGGGCCAGGGATCGGCGTCCGCGAGCACCGCGTCGCAGCGCTCGAGCCGCTCGAGCGCCGTCTGCACACGAGCCGCCGGGGAGTCGATCGCGCCGAGCTCCCGGGCGGCGGAGGAGGCGGCGTCGAGCAACTCGTCGCGCAGCGGCTCGAGGTCCGGCGCGGGCGGGATCGGCGGCAGCGACGGACGGAGCTCGCCGCGGGCGCGCAGCTCGGCGTAGGTCCCGAGGATCGCCTCGCGCAGGCCGGTGCGGTGGGCCGCGATCAGCTCCACCCCGCCCGACGCGTTGTGGGCGAGGTCCTCAAGGGCAAACTCGAACGCGGCGTCGGCGAGCGCGTCGTTCTCGGTCTCATCGAGCACCGTGAACTCGGGGTCGATCCCGGCGGCCAGCGCGTGGGTGCGGAGCACCCGCGCACAGAAACCGTGGATCGTCGAGATGTATGCGCCCTCGGTGCGCCGGGCCGCCTCGTCGGCGCCGAGCTCGCGGAGCCGCCGGCGGATCCGGTCCCGCAGCTCGGCGGCGGCCTTCTCGGTGAATGTGATCGTGAGGACCGCAGTAGGGTCGACGCCGTCCTCGAGCACGGCGCGGACGAACCGCTCGACGAGCACCGACGTCTTGCCGCTGCCGGCGCTCGCGTCGAGCAGCAGGTCACCGTGGCGCCGCTCGATCGCCGCCAGCTGTTGCGGGGTGAAATCGGTCATGTGACCCGGCAGATCCCCGGGTACCGGCAGCCGTCCCGCCCGCACGTCTCCGGGCACGGCCGGAGCTCGCCGCGCCGGAGCTGCCCCGCGATCTCGACCGCCCGGCGGGCGGCGTCCGCGAGCACCTCGGCGAGCTCCTCCGGATCCCGGGCATCGCGATCGGTCGCGCGTGAGCCGACGTCGACACCGCGCTCATACACGCCGCGCGGGCCAAGGTACTGGCCGCTGAGCGGCTGGTAGAGGCCGGCCACGGGCTCGAGCCCGAGCAGCTCGCGGACCGCGAGCATGTACAGCGCGACCTGGAGCTGGTGATCGATCGCCCACCGCGCCCCGGCGTGCTCGGGGCGCCGCGCCCCGCTCTTGTAGTCGCGGACGATCGCCCGCCGGGTGCCGCCGGGCTCGATGTCGACCCGGTCGATCACGCCGCGGACGACGACGCGCTCATCGGCGTCGCCCAGGCTCAGCGCCGGGAGGACCCCCTCCTCGCCTTCGAACCCGAAGCGCAGCTCGAGCATCGACGGCTCCCAGTCGCATCCGTCACGGGCCTCCCCGACGAGGTAGCGGCGGAGGTCGGCGACCATCGTCTCGAGGACCGCCGTGCGCACCGCCTCGCCCCGGCCCGGCGCGATCGTCGGCGGCACCTCGGTGACGATGTCGCCGAGGATGCGGAGCGCGTCGGGCAGCGTCGTCGGCGTGAGCGGCTCGCCGAGCCGCCGGAACAGCTCCTCGAGCGTCTCGTGCATGTAGCTGCCACGAACCATCGGCTCGGGCTCCGGCTCAAACCGGGCCGGCGAGAGCTGGCGCTCGACGAGCCACTTCACCGGGCAGTTGGCGTAGTTCTCAAGCGCCCCACCGGAGACGACGTCACGGTGGCGGACGTGGGTGAGCGCGTCGGCGCTGAGCGGCTGTACGACGCCCTCGGGAGACACCGTCGGCGGACCGGCCGCCGCGTCCGCCCGCGCTCGCTCACGCGGTGTGGGGGCGGTGTCCGGCGACCACGTCACGTCGGCGAGCAGACGCCGCACCCGACGCTCGGTCCACTCGGGAACGAACAGATCGGCGACGTCGGCGATGAACGGCGAGGCGAGCGCGAGATTGCCCTCCTCGTCCGAGCTCCGGTAGCTGAAGGCGACCCGCTCGGTCGCCCGCGACACCGCGGCGTAGAACAGATAGCGCTCCCGGGCGAGGGCGTCCTCGGCGGCCGGCAGCCGCAGACCGCTCGCGAGCGCGATCTCGCGCCGGTGCTCGTCGGAGAGAAACGGCTCGCTCGCGCCCGGCAGCGGGAATTCGCCCTCGTTGCAGCCACACACGAACACGGCGCGGAACCGGCGGGCGCGGACCGCGAGCGGATCGGCGAGGCGCACCGCGCCCGCCCGCGGCGGCTCGCCGGTCGGGACCTCCAGCTCGTCGAGCAGCGACAACAGCTCCGGACCCGACGGCCGCTCGCCGAGGTCCCGGAGCTCCTCGAGCGCGCCGATCAGGACCGCGACGGCCGCCGCGTCACGCCGCCCGGCAGCGTCAAGTTCGGCGGCACGGCCACGGTACGGTGAAGCGAACAGCCGCCGCGCCTGCCATGCCAGCTCCGCACCGGGATCCTCCGCGTCCCGCAGGCTGTCGATCTCCCCGAGCTCCCAGTCAAGCCGCGCCAGCGCCTGGCCGGCGGTGGACAGCGCCTGCTGGCGGATCTCCGCCTCGAGCGCATCGGCGAGCTCGAGCCGCTCGAGCCGGCCCGGCGCGCGCAGGACAACGAGAACGTCGGCGGCGCTCGCCTCGTCCCCGAGCAGCGCGCAGCGCGCGAGCGCCCGCACCGAGCGGCCGAGCCTCGTATGAGTGAACGGCGTGCGGCCATGACCGGCGAGCGCGACCCCGTAGCGCCCAAACACACTCCGGAACAGCGCTTCGGTGCGCGCCAGCGAGCGAGCCACGACGACGATCTCCTCGGCCGGGACGCCCGCGTCGATGAGCCGCACGACCTCACCGGCGACGACTTCGGCCTCGGCGCGCTCGCCGCCCGCCTCGAGCAGGCCGACGACCGACCCCGGGTCGATCCGCTCGGCCGCCGGCTCGAACAGGCCCCGCTCGAGGTGGTGCAGCGCCTCCCGGGCCTCCGGCGCGTAGTGCTCCTCCAGCGCCGGCAACTGCTCGACGCGGCCAGCGAACGCGCCCAGCGACTGCACGACCTCGGCCCGGGCACTGAGCGCCGAGCGCTGGGGCTCATAGGTGAGCGACACCGTCACCTCGACCCCGACGATCCGGGCGAGCGTCTCGATCGCGTCCCGCTCGATCGGCAACAGGTCGTCGAAGCCGTACACGAACACCACCGTCTCCCCCCAGCGGCCGGGCTCGGCGCGCAGCGCGTCGATCGCCCGCCACGCGTACAGCTCGGCGTCGACTCGGCCGCGGCGATCGAGCTCGCGCGCAAACGCGAGGTACAGCGATCCGACGTCGTGCGCGTAGTCGGCGCGCCGCGCGTCCTCGGCGGCCCAGGTCGACAGCGCCTGGACGAACCGCTGCGGGGTGATCAGCGAGCGCTGGAGCTCCGCGATCAGCTCGCCGGCGGCGCGCGCGAACCCAGGTGCCCGCGCCGACTCGACGAGTGTCCGGAGCTCGAGCCGACCGATGACTCCGCGCAGGATGTGATCGCGCTGGAGCGCCGAGATGCGCCGCCCGGCGTAGTCGGTCCGCCGGGCCATCTCCGCGGCGAGTCCGGAGAACGTCACCACCGAGCCGAGCATCGCGCCGTCCCCGGCGAGCTCCCGGGCGTAGTGCTCGGCGTCCTGCGCGGTCGGCACGACGAGCATCGCGCCGCGGCGGGCGGCCCGCGAGAACGCACCGAGCACCTCCCCGGCCTTGGCCGAGTTCGCGGGTCCGAGGACGAGCGTCAGGGACATCGGCCTATGGTGGCGAGAGGACCCGACGTGATCATGCGCCGGAACCGGAATATGGCGCCAGGTCCGATCCCCCTCCCCTTCAATGCCGCCTTCCCCCCGGCCCCGGACGACGGTGCCGGACTGACCCCCGACATGATCAGCTTGCTGGGGTCCGCGCATGCGCGGACCCCCCGGCGGCGCATGCGCCGCCGGGCGCGGGCCGCATGCGGCCCGCGCGAGTAGTTATGCCGCGGCGGGAGCCTGCTCGCTGCCGGCGGCGGGCGTCTCGGCGCCCTCGGCCGGTTCCTCGGCCTCGGGTGGCTTGGCGCCCTCCTTCGCCCACGGCTCGTCGAACTCGACGCGCCACTTGCCGTCCTCGGTCTGCATGAGCGCGAGGCGGGCCCGGAAGCTCTTGCCCGAGCGGCCCTTGAACCCGGTCACCGGCCTCGCGGTCCGCCCGGTCTTGATCAGCTCCTTGGCGACGGCCACGGGCAGCTGCTTGCCGGCCTTCGACTTCCAGATGACGAAGCCACAGCCCGGATCGTCGCGGGACCAGCACGAGTAGCCCTTGCGGTTCTCCACGATGTCATGACCGCAGACCGGGCACGGCCCGAGGTTGGCCCGCGGGATGCGGACGTCCTTGAGCTTGGCGTCGAGCTCGCCGACGGTGTCGGAGGTGAACTTGACGATGTCCTTCATGAACGCCTCGCGCGAGTCCTGGCTCGTCTCGATCTTCGCGAGGCGGTGCTCCCAGTCGCCGGTCAGCCCCGGCGAGGTCAGCGGGTGCCCGCCGAGCAGGCGGATGACGTTGAGGCCCTTCTCGGTGACGACGAGCGCGCGGCCGTCGCGTTCGACGTAGCCGACCTGAATCAGCCGCTCGATGATCGCGGCGCGGGTCGCGGGGGTGCCGATGCCGGAATCCTTCATCGCCTCGCGCAGCTCTTCGTCGTCGACGAGCTTGCCCGCGGTCTCCATGACCGTCACGAGCGAGCCGTCGGTGTAGCGCCGCGGCGGCTTTGTCTCCTTCTCCTCCGAGCTGATCTCGGTGACCGCGGAGCGCTCGCCCTGCTCGAGCTTCGGCAGGCGCTGCTCACGACCCTCATCGTCGTCGGGGCGCTCCTCGACGTCCGCCGTCTCGCCGTACACGCCCCGCCAGCCGGGCACGAGGATCCGCTTCCCGCGGGTCCGGAAGACGCGCTCGGCGACGGTCGTCTCGACGCGGGTGTTCTCGATCACCGCCTCGGGGTGGAACACGGCCAGGAACCGGCGCACGACGAGGTCGTAGATCTTGCGGTCGTCGTCGTTCATCTTGTCGACCGGATGACGCTCGGCGCGCGTCGGGATGATCGCGTGGTGGTCGGTGACGCGTTCGTTGTTGACGACACGGCCGAGCGGCAGCACGTCGAGACCGAGCACGTACTTCGAGGCGTCCGCGTACTCGCGCTGCTGACCGACCAGCTGGGCGATCGGCTTGATCTCCGGGATCATGTCGCTCGTCAGAAACCGCGAGCTGGTCCGCGGATAGGTGAGCGCCTTGTGCTCCTCGTAGAGCCGCTGCGCGGCGGCCAGCGTGCGCCGGAGGGTGAAGCCGAAGCGCGAGCTCGCGTCGCTCTGCAGGCGGGTGAGGTCGTAGAGCAGCGGCGCGCGTTCCCTGCGCTCGGTCTTCTCCAGCTTCGTGATCTCGCCGGTCTGGCCCTCGGCGGCGGCGACGATCGCGGCGGCCTCCGCGGCGGTCTTGATCCGTGGGTTGGCACCGGCGTGGAAGCGGCCCTCATACGTGCGCGGGCGCGGATCGGCGACGGGGTCGAAGGTCGCGTCGACCACCCAGTAGGGCTCGGGCTTGAAGTCGCGGATCTCCTGCTCGCGACGGGCGAGGATCGCGAGCGTCGGGGTCTGCACCCGGCCGAGGGAGACGGCGCCGTCGAACGACGAGCGCAGCCGGATCGTGGCCGCGCGGGTCGCGTTCATGCCCACGATCCAGTCCGCCTCGCTGCGCGAGCGGGCGGCCGCCTCGAGCGTCGCCAGTTCGCCGGCGTCACGCAGCGCGGCGAACGCGTCCTTGATCGCCTCGGTCGTCATCGAGTTGAGCCACAGGCGCTTGACCGGCTTGTGGCTGCCGGCCTTCTCGTAGAGGTAGGCGAAGATCAGCTCCCCCTCGCGCCCGGCGTCACAGGCGTTGACGACGAGATCGATGTCGTCCCGGCCAAGCTGGCGCTTGACGACGTTCATCTGCTTTTTGGAGCGCTCGTCCCGGACGACGAGCTTGAACTGGTCGGGGACGATCGGCAGATCCGCCATCCGCCATTTCTTGAACTTGGCGTCGTACTCATCGGGGTCGGCGAGCTGCACGAGGTGCCCGACGGCCCACGTGATGATGTGCTCAGGACCCTCGAGGAATCCCTCGCCCTTCGTGAAGGATCCCGGGAGGACCCGGGCGACGTCGCGGCCCACGGAGGGCTTCTCGGCGATGATCAGCGTTCTGGACATGTGAGTCGCAGGAGGGTAGCGCCGGAAGCAAACGGCGTCGGGGCGCCGGTGTCAGGACAACGACGCGGCGCGACGGGAGACCGCCGGGAGGGCGAGGCGCTCCGCGGTCGCCGCGGCGAGCGCGATCAGCCGCTGGGCCTCGGGATCGGCGGTCCCGAGGAGCTCGGCGAACTGGAGTTGCGTGTGCGCCAGGTGGACGGGCGCGCCGAGCGCCGCGTTTCCGGCCAGTGCCCGCTCAAAGTGAGCCGCGGCCTCCTCGCGGCGCCCCATCGCCCCCGCGAGGCGCCCGAGGAACCGGGCCGCGGACCCGAGGCACACCGCGGCGAGTCCGATCACGACGTTGACGTCGCGGTAGGGCAGCAGCATCTCGTAGAGAATCTCCGACCGGGCCGCGTCGCCCAGCGAGGCGCTGAGATCGGCGAGCAGCGTGGTCGCGATCAGCCAGTCGCCGTCGTTCGGAATGTCCGCAAAGTCGTTGGCGGCGAGCGTCTCGAGCTCGGCCCGGGCCTCGTCGTCCCGGCCGGTCTCGAGCAGCAGCGTCGCGAGCGTGACGTTCCAGGCCACGATTCCGGGCGAGCGGCGGATCATCTCGCGCGCGGGCTGCTCGAGCTCGCCGATGCGTCCCTGCTCGCGGCGGAGGGCGAGCAGCTGCATCGCGTAGTACTGCGGGGCGGTCACCAGGTCGCCTCGTGAACCCGCGTTGAGCGCCGCCGCGGCGAGCTCGTCGGCTTGGTCGAGCTGCCCGGCGAGCAGGGCCTGCATCGCCCGCCACACCGCGGCCTGCCACAGGAACAGCGGCTGGCGGAGCAGATCTGCGCCTTCGGAGAACGCCTCGATCTGCGCGTCGACCGCCTCCGGGTTGCCCTGCTCGAGCAGGTCCACGACGAGCCAGGCGTGACCCTGGAGCGTCAGCTCGAGGTCGCCCGCCTCTCGACCGCGGGTGAGGAGCTCGGTCGCGTCGGCGAGCCGCTGCTCGAGGTGGTCCGGGTCCCAGAACGCACGCCGCCGGGCCGCCGCGGCGAGCGCTCGGGCCTCGGGATCGTCGAGCTCCTCGGCGAGCTCGCTCGCCTCGACCGCGAGGTGCATCATCCGCTCGCGCATCTCCGAGTAGTACAGGGCGCCGCACAGCCGGGTGAGGAGCGCGACCCGCATGACCGTCCGCTCGTCCTCGGTCAGGTCGAGCGCGCGCTCGAGCAGCGTGATCAGCTCGTGATCGACGACGCCCGGGGCCTGGATGTAGCGCCGTGAGGCGCCGATCGCGGCGCGCGCGAGCTGGCCGCTGTCGCCGAGCCGGATCGCGATCGCCGCCGCCTCGCGCAACGTCTCCCACGCGAGGGGGCGCTCGCCGGCGCGGACGTGGGCCTCGCCGACCCGGATGAGCAGCTCGCAGCGCAGTACGTCGGACCCGGGGTTGAAGCGCTCGAGCACCTCGAGCGCCCGCGCGTAGTGATCCGCGGCCTCCTCGTGGGCGAGCATCCCGGTCGCCTGCTCCCCGGCGCGCATCGCATACCCGATCGCCTTCTCAGCGTCCTGGGCGCTCGCCGCCCGGGTGAAATGCAGGGCCAGCGCGGTGAGGAAGCGCTCCGGGTCGACGGCCTCGAGCGCCTCACCGACGCGCCGGTGGGTGCGGGCGCGGCGCGCCGCGGACATCCCGTCGTACAGCGTTTCGCGGATGAGGGCGTGGGAGAAGCTGTAGCGCTCGGGCTGGGCGGGCGATTCGGCGACGAGACCGGTCTCGAGCGCCGCGTCAAGCGCGTTGAGGAAGCCGTCCTCGTCGAGCGAGAGCACGCGCTCGAGCAGTCCGGCGTCGAAGTCGCGACCGATCACCGCGGCGACCCGGAGCCACTCGGTGGCCTCCGTGTCCAGCCGTGCCAGGCGCCGCGCGATCACATCCTTGACGCCCTCCGGCAGGCCGAAGTGTCCGAGCACCCGCGCGCCCGCCTGATCGGGGCGGACGCCGGCGTCGGACAGGTGGCGGACGATCTCCTCGATGAAGAACGGGTTTCCCTCCGTCTCCATGTACAGGGCCCGGCTGAACGACGAGGCGGGCCGAACGCCGGCACGCAGCTCGACGAGCTCGGTCGTCTCGTCCTCGCTGAGACCCGTGATCTCGATCTGCGTGATGAGCCGCTCGCGTCGCAGCTCGGCCAGCGCCGCCGTGAACCCGGGGGAATGCGCCTCGGTCGCCCGGTAGGCGCCGAGCACGAGCACGCGACCGTGCCCGGGCGTCCGCGCGATGTGCCGGAGCAACAGCAGGGTCGGCCGATCGGCCCACTGGAGGTCGTCGAGCACGAGCAGCACCGGCGCGGTCGCGGAGAT
The DNA here is from genome assembly GCA_963813265.1 of uncultured Solirubrobacterales bacterium. GTDB lineage: Bacteria > Actinomycetota > Thermoleophilia > Solirubrobacterales > Solirubrobacteraceae > Palsa-465. The sequence goes on from CAWEYQ010000014.1 coordinate 129,006, forward strand.
CTCCGTCAGCAGGCCGGCGACGGCTTCGAACAGCCGGTAGCGCTCGGTCTCCGGCTCGGAGTCGATCGGCGCCGGCAGCTCCGGTGCGCGGCGGCGCAGCTCCGGGACGAGCCGGATCAGCTCGGAGCCGTATTCACGGGCGCTGGAGCGCAGCTCGCGCGCGGAGACGGTCGTGAAGTAGTGCCGGAGCGCTTCGACGAACGGCTGGTAGGGGACGAGCGCTTCCTCCGGCGCGCGTCCGGCGAACACGAATGCGCCCGCCTCGTGGGCGCGTCGGGCGATCTCGGCTACGAGCCGGGTCTTCCCGATGCCGGGGTCGCCGGTGAGCAGCACGACCCGACCACTGCCGCGGCTGCCGGCGTTCAGCCACAGCTCCTGGAGCTCCTCGAGCTCGGCCACCCGGCCGACGAGGGCACCGCTGGCGCGCGCCGCCAGCTCCGCTGGGAGCGGGACGCGGGCGCCCCCGCCGACGCCTTCGGGCGGTTCCGGCTCGGCCGCGCCGGGGCGCGGGATGCCCGCGGGGTGCAGCAGGCGCTCGTAGCTCTCGAGCGTCTCCCGGGAGGGGGTGGTGCCGAGCTCGTCGCGGAGCAACGTGCGCAGCCGGTCGAAGACGCGCAGACCCTCGGCGACATTGCCCTCGGCGGCGAGCGCCTCCATCAGCAGCACGTAGCCCGATTCGCGATATTGCTCGGCCTCGATCAGCGCCCGGGCGTGGCGTTCCACCGAGGAGAGCTGCGCCCCCCCGAGATGCAGTCCGGCCCGCGCAATCAACTCGAGCGCCTGCAGCCGGACGTCCTCGAGCTCGCGCCGCCGAGACTCGAGCCACGTCGCCTGCGAGCCCGGGAGCAGCCCGCGGTTGGCGATATTGAGCGGGACCTGGGCGAACGCCCACGCCGTCCGCGCGTCGCCGCGCTCGAGCGCGAGGCGAGCCCGCTCGACCTCGGAGGTGGCCGCCTCCAGGTCGATCCAGACCGGCTCGGGCAGATTGAGGACCAGCTCGTCGCGGCCCTGGAGCGAGCCATTGCCGAGCGCCGAGCGCAGCCGGCTGAGCAGCGTTCGCAGCGCGGCGTCCTGCGAAACGGGTGCGTGATGCGGCCACAGCGCCCCGATCAGCTCCTCGCGGCCGACCGGCCGCGCGCGGTTGAGCAGCAGGTAGGCGAGCAGCAGCGGCACCTGTTTGCCGCGCAACGTCCCCGCCAATTGCGCGCCATCGATCTCTACGGACAATCGTCCGCACAGCTGGATGCGGGTTCTCTCAGACGCTTGACCGGCCACCGGCAACGATTTGGAAACGTATCGACAACGGGCTACAGGGAATCTTCTCGCTGTGGACACCGGGGTGTCACAGTCCGACCAACTCGGTGGGGCGCACGAGGGAGAGCAGGACCGCAACGATCTAGGCCACATGACCACCATCGCGAACAGCCACCGGCGGATCGCGTTCTGTGAGTGCGGGGCGCAACTCGCAGGCGGATCCGAACAGGAGCTGTTCGACGCGGTCCAGCGACACCTCGCTCATCATCACCCCCAGCTCCTCGGGGCATTGGAGCTGGAGACGGTGCATCAGATGGCCGAGGACGTCGGGGGGCACTAACGCTGTGGGGGCGGGCGGTGTTGCAGACCGCCGCCCGCCCTCAGCGTTTACTTCGCTCGGTTCGCCGTGGGGGCCGACCGAGCAGCAGGCGGCCGGACGTCGTACGCGGAGAGAGAGCACAGTGGCGTACGAGGTCCGGTCCGTCAGCGATTTCGGCTGACGGCTCGCACTTGCCGTCCGCGGCTCCCGGTCTGCCGCCTCCGCGGCTCCCGGTTGCCGCCTGAGCCGCTCGGGCCGCCCGCCGGCGCCCGCCGGGTACCCCCACGGGCGGTGAAAGCCAATTCACCGCCGACAGGTGGCGGTCAAACGCCATCGTTCCGCCGCCTGCACGCAGGCCCCCACCCCTAACTGGCGCAGCTGCCGGTGCTGACCGGCGCCGACCGCGACCGCGCCACGGCCAGCTGCTGGCGGATGAGTGAGTTCGGGACGGCGAATCCGCCGTGGCCGCCGCGCTCGGAGGCGGTGCCGCCGGTGATCGCGGCGAACACCGTCGCGACGACCCGACCGGCGGCGTCGACCATCGGGCCGCCGGAGTTCCCGGGCCGGACGCGGCCGAGGAGCGACACGATCTCGCGGATCACCGGGCCGTTGCCGTAGGCGTCCTGGGTGCTGACGCGCTGGGTATGGCCGAGCCGGCCGGGCTCCTCGTCGAACGGGCCGTCGAGCGGATAGCCGAGGATCGCGGCCGCCGTGCCGGACTTCGGATCCGGCTCGAGCGACAGCGCCGGCAACCCCAGTCCATGGACCGCGAGCACGGCGATGTCGTCGTGCGGATCAAACGCAAGTACCGATGCGTGGACGCCGGGCGCGTGACCGCCGGGCTGCACGACCGTGTCGCTCTCACCGGCGACGACATGCGCGTTCGTCACCACGAGTCCGGGGGCGGCGACCCAGCCGCTGCCTTCGATCCCGAGCCCGCAGGCCGATCCGACGACCCGCACGACGCTCGAGCCAGCCCCGCGGACGCCGGTGCTGGCGAGGATGCCCCGTGTCGGCGCCGGCACGTCGGCGGCCGGACCATGCACCGACGGCAGTGGATCGAACCGCGCGAGGGCGTTGAGGATCGGACCGGACGGCGGCAGCAACTGGTTGAGTTCGCGCAGGATCGCCGAGCGCTGGATGTCCTTGCGCAGCGGCGTCGGGCCCGCGGACTGGAGCGCGACGGCTCCCACGATCCACGCGATCCCGAGCCCGACGCACGCGGTGAACACGGCTCCGAGCAGCCCGTCAACGGTCCGCAGGCCGGGCAGCCTGAGCGCCGCACGGGCGTGCAGACCGAGCCCCTCGAAGCCGCTGGCGAGCACGCCACCCACGAGCAACGCCCCGACGAGGCCGAAGATCGGGGCGTATTGCGAGCGGGAGCCACCGGGCAGGAGCAGCGGCCCGACCCGGGTGCCGAGGAACGCTCCGAGGGCGAAACCAACGAGCGACAGCACGCCGACGATGAACCCCTGGAGGTAGCCGTAGACGGCGAACAGCAGGGTGAATATGACGATCAGCCAATCGAGCGTTGTCACGACACTTCAGGTTACGGACCCGTTAGCAGATCCCTGCTCGGAGCGCCGTCTGGCGCCGCCATCTTCTACCGTTCCGAGTTGAGGTGGCACAAGGGGTTCATGGAGGTGTACTGGTGGGCGAGCGACCGCGACCCCGCCGAAGGACGTCGCGACGGCGCCGACTGCTGACGCGCGGCGTGCCGATCGTGGCGCTGGCGGTGGCCGCGTTCGTACTCGGGCTGGTCGTCGCGGGCGGCCCCGGTCGGGCTGAGCGCAAGCTCGTGCGCGACTACGTCGCCGCGTGGGCCCACAACGACTTCGCGAAGATGTACACGCTGCTCGACAAGAAGTCCCAGGCGGCGATCTCACAGTCCGCGTTCGTCACGGCGTACCGCAACGCCGCCACAGTGGCGACGCTGGAACGGCTGACGCCGGGGCACATTGCCGCACGCTCCGGGGATACGATCGCCGTCCGCGTCCGGATGCGGACGCGCGTGTTCGGCAAGCTCAACGAGATCCTCCAGGTCCCGCTCGCGGGCAGTGGCGGGAGCGCGCACGTCCGGTACGCGAGCACGCTGCTGTTCCCCGGCCTGCGCCGCGGCGAGACCCTGAGCCGGAAGGTCGCACTGCCGGCGCGCGGCGACATCCTCGCGAGCGACGGCACTCCGCTCGCCCAGGGGCCGGCGCGCTCGTCGCCGATCTCCGACGTCGCCTCCCAAATCGTGGGTTCGCTCGGCCCGATCCCGGCACCGTCGGCGTCGATCTACGCCGCGGAGGGATATCCGCCGGATGCCAAGGTCGGTCAGGACGGCCTCGAGCGGATCTTCCAGGCCCGCGTCGCCGGGACCCCGGGCGGAACGCTCCTCGCCGGAACCCGGACCCTGGCGCACACGCATCCGAAGGCGGGCAGGTCGGTGACGTCGACGATCAACCCGGCGATCGAGCGCGCGGAGATCACCGCGATCGCCGGCCGCTCGGCCGGGATGGCCGCGATGGACCCGCGTACCGGCGCCGTCCTCGCGCTCGCGGGCTTTGCCTTCTCCGAACTCCAGCCGCCCGGATCGACGATGAAGATCATCACGGCGACGGCCGCACTCGATGCCGGACTCGTCAAGCTCACCGACACGTTCCCGGAGCAGGACGCCGCGTACGTCGGCGGCTTCCTGTTGCACAACGCCAACGGCGAGGTCTGCGGCGGGACGTTCTACAACGCGTTCGCCGTCTCGTGCAACTCGGTGTTCGCACCGCTCGGGGTCAAGATCGGAGCCAAGCGGTTCGTCGCGATGGCCGAGCGATTCGGCTTCAACCAGCCGAGCACGATCCTTGGCGCCGCCGAGAGCACGATCCCGACAGCGGCAAAGATCGGGAACGACACGGATGTCGGCTCGGCGGCGATCGGTCAGGACCGGGTGCTCGCGACGGCCCTCGAAATGAGCGACGTCGGCGCGACGATCGCGATGGGCGGTAAGCGGCCGATCCCAACGCTGCTCGCGCACCAGCCGCCGAACTTCGTTCACGTGACGACCCACCGCGTCGCGCGACTGGTGCAGAAGATGATGATCGCGGTCGTCTCGTTTGGGACCGGCACCTCGGCCGCGATCCCGGGCGTCACGATCGCCGGGAAGACCGGCACCGCGGAGATCGGCGACACGTCCGGCCCGAACGGGAACACGCCTCAGAACACGGACGCGTGGTTCGTCGGATACGGGCCGGTCCCGACCCCAAGGATCGTCGTCGGGGCGCTGTTCCCCGGTCAGGGCGCCGGGGGGCAGACGGCAGCGCCGGCCGTGCACGACGTGCTGGCGGCGGCGCTGCAGTCTCACTGAATCCGCGGAGTCAGCGGCGGCTGACGTACGCGGCGCCCATCACCGCTTGGCCGAGCGTCCCCTGGGTCCAGGTGGCGAGCGCGGTGCGCGCGGGGCCGAACGCAATCTGCAGATCGGTCGCGAAGCTCGTCGCCGACACCGTGTGGGCGGAGCCGTAGCGGCGGGCGCGATGCGCGGCCGCGGCCGCGCGGACGTGGCCGTTCTGGATCCAGCCGAGCAGGGACTCGCCGGTGGTCGAGACGGCGAGGGCCGGGGACTCGGAGGCGTCGATGAACGAGCCACGCTGGACCGAGCTGAAGCGGCCGTGAGCAGCACGGAGCGCGGCGCGGACCGAGCACGTTCCGGTGCTGTCGCAGCTCTTCCAGGCGACCGCCTGATCGCCGCTCACGTCGCCGGCGGCACTGAGGCCGGCGGCGAGCTCGCCGCTCGAGGACAGCTGATGGCGTCGTGGGGACCGCGTCAGGTCCGCGGCCATCACCACCGAGTGGAAGTTGTCCGCGGCGTCGCTCCAGCTCTCGACCCAGATCGCGGTCGCCCCGCCGGAGCCCGCCGGTGCCGGAGCAAGCGCGAGCTCGTCGATCGAGTGCCCGGCGGGGAGTGAAATGAGCCGGCGCCCCGAGCGCGGCGCCGACTTCGCCGACCCGCGCGCCACGACGATCGAGTTCGTCGCCGGCGTACTGCCGGTGCCCGTGTTGCCCCACGCGATCACCGTGTCGTTCTGCGGCGCCGCCACCGCATCGATCGCCGCCACGGTCACCGCGGAGCCGGTCAGCTTCCTGGTGCGAGCGAAACGTCCCTTCGTATCGCTCTGCGCCAGCCATACGCCGCGCTCGGTGCCCACGACGGCCAGCTGCCGCCCGGCAAACGGCACGAGCCGACCCACGGTCGCCCCGGCGAGCCCGGTGATGATCGTGTGCTTGCCGGCACCGCTCGCGAGTCGCACCTGAGCCGAGCTGCAGCACGTCTGCGCCGACTCGCTCGTCCCCGTGAGCAGGGTTTCGCTGCTGCCGCGCCACCCGAGGGCCAGGATCTCCTTGACTCCGGAGATCCGCTTCGGCCGGCTGAGCTTGCCGGCCACCGAACGGGCGGCCAGGAACGCGTTCGAGGACGCCGGGCTGTCGACGTTCATCACCCCGTAGCCAATCGCGCTCGCGCCCTTGTCCGAGAACGCCGCCTGAACCCCGAACACGTCGAGCGTGACGGGCGGCGCCACCTGGATCGGCCGCTGCCATCCGGTGGCGGCCAGCGCGGCGCCCGCCGGGGCGATCGCCGCGGCCAGGCTGAGGACGAGGACTAGAGCTGCGGCCCGCGCCAGACGCGGCCGTCGCGGTGCGCCACCCAGATCCCGGCGATGATCCCGGCGAGCAGGCCGACGGCCACGCCGATCAGGATGATCGTGTTGTTCGGCCCCGCGCTCCGCGTGTAGCCAAGGACCACGATCGGGATCGCGACCGCGGCGAACACCCCGATCCCGGTCGCCAGTGGATCGAAGCGAAGATCGGGAGGCGTCGACGGCCCATGCGGCGGAGGCTCCGGGCCGCGCGAGGAGTCGTCGTCCGTCAAAGATCGAGTGACACCGTAGACGGCTTGGCCTGCTGCCCTGGCGCGTAGATCTGAAGCGTGAGCGGGCGGTTCGCGTACACCGCTGTGTTGAGCTTGAACAGCAGCTCGCCGCCCTGGGTGGGCCCGAAGTAGGCGATGCTGTCCGGCACGGGCTCGGTCCCGAGCGGCCGGAGCGTCTGCGCCGTCCACGCGAACGGGTTGATCGCAGGGTTGATCGACACCGGGTAGTACTTCGTGCCCTGGGTGTCGACGATGTCGAACGAGTCTGTCGTCGTCGCAGCCCCGTGGCTCCCGTTCTTCGCCCACATGAACACCGCGAACCACATCTCGTCTGGCTTCGGAGGCGGCGAGTCGACGCCGGTCAGGTAGGTCCGGTCCTCGATCGCGAACGGGTTGAGCTGCCGGGAGAGCTGCACCTGGTAGCTGATCGGGCCGGCGTCCACGTAAGGGCCTTCGGTGTCGGCGCTCGTCGGATGCGACTCCTTGTGGCCGCAGGCGGTCAGGCCGACCGCGAGGGCAATCCCAGCGGCGAGGGCAGCAGGACGACGTCCGATCATGCGAGGACGGATTCTCACGCCGCGGAAGTTTACCCCTCGCGCCCTCAGCGGGCGGCCACCGAGGCGCGTCGGCCCCGGTCGCGGTCCTCCTCAAGGATGGTCCGCATCCGGCGCAACGCCCGGGACGCCTGGCGGCGCGTCCAAGCACGTCCGCCGATCGCCTCGAGCACGCGGTCCGACGGGAGCGCGGGCAGGGTCTCAAGCGTGTACTCGACCTTGGTCGTGCCGCTCGGCCCGGGTGACAGCGTGTAGGTCTGGAGCATCTTGATGCGGTTGTACTTGCCGCCGCGGCCGCGCTCGACGATCCGGAACGGCGCCTGGACCTCCGCAAATGTGAAGTCCGCCCACGCGAACCGGCGCAGAGGAGCCTTGATCCGGAACCGGGCGCCCGCGCCGGTCCCGTAGGAGTCCTCCCGCGTCAGATGCCAGTCGACCATGTAGTGGTCGCTGAACTCGGGGTGGTTGGCGATGTCCGCGAGGTATTGGAAGACCTCCTCGCGGGGCTTGTCGATCGTCGTCGAGACCGTGAACGGTTCCACGGTCCGGATTCTATGGGCGGGCGCGGAGCTACGCCGCGGCGCGGCGATCGGTGATCCGCATCGTGTGGCCGAACTCCGGGCCATGCACGATGTGGCTCGCCGCCGGGCGGCGAGGTTCGAGCCTCCGGCACAGCTCGCACAGCATGCCGCCGCCCTCGTACACGTACACGCGTTCGCCGATCAGCGGCGTCCGGTGGCAGTGTCGGCAGCGTTCGCAGCCCGCGGCGAGCTCGTCGACGCCCCGGCGGAGCAGCGCGAGTTCAAGGGCCGGCATGTCACGGACGGATGATTCCATGCCGAACGGATTTCGCGCCGGGGCACGCGGTTCCTGCCGTCCATAGCCAGCATCGAAAAAGTGTCGAGTCCGTACAAGACTCTTAACGCAATCTTTGACTTACGGGCTATGATCACCGAGCCGAGTTAGACAAGCTCGGCATCTCTGCGCCCGTACACAAGGAGATTCGCGCCCATGAAAGCTTGGACGACGGGCAACGTCGCCGGGACCGGAACGTTTCGCTGCACAGATTGCGATTACCCCGTGTCTCTCGAGGCCGTCGACGAGCTTCCCACTTGCCCCAATTGTGGTGGCAAGGAATTCGTCAGAGCGTCGCTGTTCACGACCGCTCAGAACAGCCTCGTTGACGTTTCACCGGAAGTCGAAGACCGCGCCTGGCTCGAGGAGTTGCGCAGCAACCTCGATGAGCCCGGCCAGTACCTCGCATATCGCGCCAGCGATGACGAGGTCGCCGTATTCGCGCTCCAGCGCGAGTGGACCCGGATCGGCCGCAGCCTCGCCGCTGACGTCCGGTTCGACGATCCAACGGTATCCCGCCGTCACGCTCTGATCGTCCGCCAGCCGGACGGCCTCCGCGTGCTCGACGATCGGAGCCTCAATGGCGTGTTCGTCAATGGCGAGCGCGTCGAATGGAGCACCCTCGCAGACGACGATGAGATCGTGATCGGCCGTCATCATCTGCACTTCGTCGACGTCCCGATGGTCTCGGGGATGCGCTTCTCAGGCGCGACCGAGAACAGCACGAGCGCCGGCACGCTGTAAGACAAGTTCATACGGCAAACAGCCACACGCGCGCGCGGCACAAATTCCGCGGCGCGTGTTTTTTTATGTCCGTGTGAACGTTCACACGCCCGGCATCGATCATGTCAGTAACAACGAACATGAGGGATGACGTGTATTTGCACCTCTCTCGCCGTCACGTCCCGCAGCGCGGTGAGGCGTGCGGTTCACCAGATGCCGAGAGCCGCAGCGGACGTCGTGAGCGCCTGGGGCGCAGAGCCGCCCACGGGCTATAGTGGCCCGCGATGGCCACAATCGCCGTCCTCTCCCAAAAAGGTGGTACCGGCAAGACGACCGCGGTGAGGACGCTGACGGACATCTTCCGGCGGGTCGACCTGCGCGTGCTCGCCGTCGACCTCGATCCCCAGGGAAACCTGTCCGACTACCTCGATGTCGATCCCGAGGCCGCGCCGACGATCGGCGACGTTCTCTCGGACCGCGCGAAGCCTGCGGAGGCGGTCCACGGCGGCATCATCCCTGCGAACCTCGGGCTTGCCGAGGCGGAACTGGCGCTCGGAGGCAAGATGGGGCGCGAGCTGTCGCTGAAGAAGGCGCTGCGCGCGGTCAAGCCCGACTACGACGTGATCCTGATCGACTGCCCGCCGGCGCTCGGCCTGCTCACGGTCAACGCGCTCGTCGCCGCCGACTACGCGCTCCTCTCCGCCGAGGCGCAGTACTTTGCGCTCCAGGGCGTCGAGCAGGCGCTCGAGGTGATCGAGCTCGCCCGGGAGACGCTGAACTCGGACCTCGAGTGGCTCGGCGTCATGCTCAACATCGCCGACATGCGCACCCGCCACTCCCGGGAGGCGTTCGACTCCCTGCGCGAGCACTTCGGCGAGAAGCTCCTCGACACGACGATCCGCGCGTCGATCGCGTACGCGGAGTCGGCCGAGCGCGCGGTGTCGATCCTCGACTACCGGCCTGACCTCGCGACCGACTACCTCAACGTCGCCGACGAACTGCTCCGCCGCCTCCATATGGAGCCGGCCCGCGAGCGCCTCGGCGCGCTCGTCCGCGCGGCGGCCTGAGAGGCTGAGTCCTACAGCCCTCGCACGTCGGCGCCCTGAGACTCAAACGGCGCGCGGATCACATCTGCCCACCCCTCGGCCGCACTCGCGAGGCGCCTCAGCACGACGCCGGTCTGCTCGTAATGCGTCCACACGAGCACCGTCGGACCCGCGCCGGAGACCGTCGCCCCGAGCGCCCCGAGCTCCCGGACGCTCGTCAGCAGCTCTGCCGAGCGCGGATACAGATGCCCCCGGTAGGGCTGATGGAGGCGATCTCCGAGCGCAGCGGCGATGAGATCCCAGTCGGCAGTCTGGAGCGCGAGCACCAGCTTCGCCGCCTGCGCGACGTTGAACACGGCGTCGGTCATCGGCACGACCTGAGGCAGCGCCGCCCGCGCCTCGGCCGTCCGGACCGGCTCGTGCGGAACGACGAGCACGCCTTCGAGCCCCATCGGCGGCTCAAAGCGGTGGATCCGGTCGGAGTCGCAGATGACAAAACCGCCGGCGAGCGCCGCCCCGACGTTGTCCGGATGTCCCTCGATGTCCCGCGCCAACGCCGGCACGTCGGCGTCGAGTTCGAACAGGTGGTCGGCGGCGAGCAGTCCGGCGACGATCGCGGCGGCGCTCGAGCCGAGCCCGCCGCTGAGCGGGATCTGGGAGGTGATCCGGAAGGTGAAGCCGTCCGCGGAGTGCAACCGCTCGAACGCCCGGACGATCAGGTTGCTCCTGTCGGTGGGGACATCGAGGTCGGTCTCGACCGCGAACGTGCCGGTCTCAGCGACCTCGAGCTCGAGGTGCAGCGCGAGCGCCGCGGCGAGCACGTCGAACCCGGGACCGAGATTCGCGCTCGACGCCGGTACGCGGACGACCCGGCGACGGGCGAGCGTCACTGCAGCACCGCGCGCTCGATCGCGCCGATCTCCGGTTCGCACGGGATCACGGCGCCGGCCTGGCCGAGCGCGGTCTGCGGGTCCTTGAGCCCGTGGCCGGTGAGCACGCACACGATCCGTCGCGCGCCGTCGGCACCGTGGGCGAGCAGGCCGGCGACGCTGGCCGCTGACGCCGGCTCGCAGAAGACGCCCTCGTTGCGGGCGAGGAAGCTGTAGGCGGCCAGGATCTGCTCGTCGGTGACGGAGTCGACGGCACCGCCCGATGAGGTCATCGCGTCCATCGCCTCCTCCCACCGCGCCGGATTGCCGATCCGGATCGCGCTCGCGATCGTCTCCGGGTTCTCGACCGGCTTGCCGTGCACGAGCGGCGCGGCGCCGGCGGCCTGGAAGCCGAGCATCCGGGGTCGCAGGCCGGCCTCTTTGAACCCGCGCCAATACGCGGTGATGTTGCCGGCGTTCCCGACCGGGATGCACAGCGCGTCGAGCTCGCCGAGCTCCTCGACGAGTTCGAAGGCGGCGGTCTTCTGGCCGGCGATCCGGAACTCGTTGACCGAGTTGACGAGCGAAATCGGATGCCGGTTGGCGAGCTCGCGGACGAGCTTCAGCGCCTCGTCGAAGTTCCCGCGCAGCGCGACGACGCGGGCGCCGTGCATGAGCGCCTGGGCGAGCTTGCCGGTCGCGATCTTGCCCTCGGGGACGATCACCGCGCCGCGGATCCCGGCGCGGGCCGCATACGCCGCGGTCGAGGCGGCGGTGTTCCCAGTCGATGCGCAGATGACGGCCTTGGAGCCCTCGCGGACGGCGGCCGACACCGCACAGGTCATCCCGCGATCCTTGAATGAGCCGGTCGGGTTGGCGCCCTCAGTCTTCAGCCACACCTCCGCCCCGACCCGTTCCGACAGGCGTGGCGCGAGCACCAGCGGCGTCGACCCCTCGTTCAGCGAGACGACGGGATCCTCGGGCGCGAACGGCAGCCGGTCTCGATATCGCTCGATCAGGCCTGGCATGTCGCGCCCAGCATGTCAGAGCACCGACGGGACCGGGGTCTGGGCGGTCGGGACGCGGGGTCGAGCGGTCGGGACGCGGGGTCCCGGCGGTTACCGGCGGGCGTTCACGAGCCGGACGGCCGTCTCACCGCCTGAGACGAACAGGTCGGTGCAGTCCTCAATCAGCTGTTCACGGGTGACGTGAAGGGTGCCGTCGAGCCAGGCCAGGAGTGCCTCGGCGAGGCCGCCGGCGAGCATCAGCGCGGTCAGCTCGACGAGCGGGTCGGTCTCGTTCGGGACGCCGTAGAACGACCGCGCCTGCTCGGCGACGAGCCCGGCGAACATGCGGACGGTCTCGAACCGCCGCCGCGCGAGCGGCTCGGAGCCCATCGCCTCGATGAACAGCACCCGGGCCTTGCGCGGGTCATCGGTCAGCAACTCGATGAACGCGCCGATCGCGGCGCGAGATTTGGCGCGAGCGTCCGGCTCGGCCGCGCCGACCGCGATGAGAACCGCACCCGCCCCCTCGGCGGCGATCTCGTCGAATACGGCGAGCAGGATCGCATCGAGGTCCTTGAAGCTCTCGTAGAAGTAGCGCGGGGTCAGCTTCGCGTGCGCGCAGATGGCGCGGACGGTCGTCGCCGACGAGCCGCCGGTGCCGAGCAGTTGGAGCGCGGCCCCAATCAGCCTGGCGCGCCGGGCGGCGACGCGCTCGGCAGCATCGACTCCGCCGTATCGCCCTCGAGTTGCCGGCATCTGAACCTGAGTGTAATATCTGGAAACAGGCGTTTGCAGATGATGTCCAGGTCTCGGCAAACAGATTCCGGCTATTTCCCGCGGGGCAGCTCGATGCTCCGGCGCGTCCACGACGAGCACATCGTCGGCCTGCTGTACGGCCAGCGGGCGCTGTGCATCGGCGCGCTCGCGCCGTTGAATTACGTCGGGACGAGCGAGCACTCGTACGCCAAGCTGACGCCGTTCAAGCGCCTCGTCCATACCGGCAACGCGTTCGAGACGATCTTCTTTGGGACGCGCGCCGAGGCCGATCGCGTGCTCGCCTACGTGCGCAGGCTCCACGAGCGGGTGGTCGGGAAGTTGTCCGAGGACGCCGGCGTGACGCCCGCGGGCACGCCGTATGCGGCACTCGATCCGGCGCTGATGTTGTGGACCGTCGCGGTGATCGCCGACTCGGCGCAGTGCTTCTACGAGCTGCTCGTACGTCGCCTGACCGCTGCGGAGCGCGAGGCGCTGTGGCAGGACTACATCAGCTTCGCCGAACTGTTCGGGATGCCGCGCTCCGCCGCGCCGCCGTCCTATGACGCGTTCCGTGCCTACTACCGCGGGCGGCTCGTCAGCGAGGACATGTACCTGACCGACGAGGCCCGGTACATCGGCTACGCGACGGCGTTCGAGATCCCCCTCCCCCGCCTCCACCAGCCGGCCAAGCGGGTCCACGATCTGCTGATGCTCGGCAGCATGCCGCCGCGGGTGCGGGAGCTGTACGGGCTGAGGTTCGGTCCGCGCGAGCGGTGTGCGTTCGACGGCGTGGTCCGCGCCGTGCGGGGCGGTCGGCGGCTCGTTCCGCCGCCGCTCGCGCGGGGGTACAACACGCGCTCGTTTGAGCGGGTCGCCCGGACGGAGCGGTGGCGGGTCGAGCACGGGCACCCGACGCCGCAGCTGCAGGATGGGGAACCGGTCGGGATCACACCGCCCGTCGCGGCGGTGTCCTCAAGGCGATCAGACGCCCGGCGCCGTCCCCTCGATGCCCTACAGGCCGCGGCCTGTGGCCAGGGCGGCGCCGGGGGCGACGGCGCGGGCGACGGCGCGGGCGGGCTCGCGCAGGCCGGCTTTGGGACTTGACCCCAATAGTTGGGGTGAACTCCCAAAACCATGCGCTGACGTCCCCAATAGCGGTCCGCGCCTGTTCGAACGGAATATTCCGTTCTGATACAGTTGGCAGATGGCTCGTGCTGTTACCGCCGCCGCTGCTCGCCTCGCCGACCTTCCGCTGCTGACCCGCCGGGCGCAGAACCGGGCGCTGCTCGCGCGACAGCTGCTGCTCGAGCGCAGCGCGGCCCATTCGGCCGAGGACGCGATCGAGCATCTCGTCGGGCTCCAGGCGCAGACGCCCCGGGATCCGTACTTCGGCCTGTGGTCGCGGCTCGAGGGCTTCGATCCGGACGCGCTCGGGGCGCTTCTCATCGATCGGCGGGCGGTCCGGATGTCGCTGATGCGCGCGACCGTCCACCTCGTGACGAGCGGCGACGCGGCCCGGCTGCGCCCTCTCGTCCAGCCCGCGATTGAACGTTCATTCAAGGGAGCGTGGGGCACACGATTCGAGGGTGTCGATGGCGATGCGGTGATCGCCGCCGCCCGTGACGTGCTCGCCGACTCGCCTGACCCCCTCACCGGCCGCGAACTCGCCGCCCGGGTCATCGCCGACCATGGCATCGACGGCAACGCCGAGGCGATCCGCCACGCGATCAACGTCCGGCTCGCACTCGTGCAGGTCCCGCCGCGGGGTCTCTGGGGCAAGTCGGGACAGCCCAAGTACGTCGCGCTCGACACCTGGACCGGGCGCAACGACGCCTGGACCGGGCGCAACGGAGACACGACGGCCACCCTGGACGACGTCGTGCTGCGCTATCTGCGCGCGTTCGGCCCCGCCAGCGTCAACGACTTCCAGAAGTGGTCCGGGCTGACGCGCTGCGCGGCCGTGATCGACCGCCTCCGGCCGCAGCTGACGAGGTTTCGCAGCGAGTCCGGTAGGGAGCTGTTCGATCTGCCTGACGCGCCCCGACCCGATCCCGACACCCCTGCCCCGGTCCGCTTCCTGCCCGAGTTCGACAACCTGCTGCTCAGCCACGCCGACCGCAGCCACGTGATTCCGGGCGGCGAGACGCCATGGCTCGATGCGATCAGCGCCGGGCGGCACGTGAGCAACGTCCTGATCGACGGAATGCTGCGCGGCACCTGGTGGCTGGACGTCCTGGACCGGCGCGCGACGAGCCTCGTCGTCCGGCCGCTCGGCCGGCTCAGCCGCCACGAGCGCAGCGAACTCCGGGCTGAGGCGAAGCGGCTCGCGGGCTTCGCGGGCGCGACTGACGTCCGGCTCGAGTCCCCCGCCCCGAGCGAGAGCTAGGTCTCGAGCACGACCTTGCCGGTCGCGCCGCGCTCGTCGATCAGCTTGAGCGCCTCGCCCGCCTGCTCAAAGCCAAACCGCGCCCCGACAATCGGGCGCACGTGGCCGGACTCGATCAGACCCTGAATCCCGCGTCCGATCTCCCGCGTCACGTCGGGCTTGCTCATCACGTACGCGCCCCATCCGGCGCCGATCACCTCGGTGTTGCCGAGCAGCAGTCGGTTGACCCGGACCTCCGGGATCGAGCCGCCGGTGAACCCGACGACGACCACGCGACCCTCCTCGCGCAGGGAGCGAATGCTGTCGGTGAAGCGGTCGCCTCCGACCGGGTCGAGCACCACATCGACGCCGCCGCCGGAGATCTCCTTCGCCTCGTCCTTCCAGTTCCCATCGGAGCGGACGACGTGCTCGGCGCCGGCGTCCCGCGCCACCGCCTCCTTCTCGTCGCTCGAGACGACCGCGATCGTGTGCGCGCCGAGACCCGCCGCGACCTGCAACGACGCCGTGCCGACGCCACCGGCGCCACCGTGGACGAGGACCCACTCACCGGCCTCGAGGCGTCCGCGCAGCTTCAGCGCGAACCAGGCCGTGTGGTAGTTGAGCACGAGCGCGGCGCCCTGGGCGAAGTCGAAGGCGTCCGGCAGCGGAAACGAGAAGAACTCCGGCGCGACCGCGACCGACGAGAACCCACCGAGCATGCAGAACGCGGCGACGCGATCGCCGGCCTTGACGGCGGCGCCGTCCGGCGCGCTGCGAACGATGCCGCCGACCTCGCTGCCGGGGACGAACGGCAGCGGCGGCTTGAACTGGTACTCACCGCGGGTCTGCAACACCTCTGGGAAGGACACCCCGGCGGCGTGCACGTCGACGACGACGCCACTCCCCGGGGTCATCATGTGGGACGGCTCGGGATCCGGCAGCTCGACGAGCTTCAGGGCCGAGTCGGGGCCGGTGAGGTCAACGATCTGGATCGCGCGCATAGGGTCGGAGACCCTATCCAAACTCTTCCTCGAACACGCGGATCGCCCGTGGCGGCCGGCGCATCACCTCGAGCTTGCCGATGTCCGCCATCGCCGCCATGAAGCGCGACTCGAGCACCGGGTGCACGACCATCACGAGCCGCGCCTGCTGCCCGAGACCCTTCTGGACGACCGATTTGACCGACACCTGGTGGTGTGCGAGCTCCTGCGCGACGCGCGCGAGCACACCCGGTTCGTCGGCGACCTCAAGGTGGAGGTAGAACGAGGACACGACGTCCTGGACGATCTCGAGCTCCTGCATCGTCGGCGGGGTCGAGGCCGGCGGGATCATCGCGCTGACCACGTCTCCGAGCACGGCGCTCGCCGTCTGCGGTCCACCGGCGCCGGGGCCCGACATCGTGATCTCGGTGATCTGCGGGGATTCGACGGTGACGGCGTTGAACGGGCCGTGCACGGACGCGAGCGGGTGGCCGGGGTACAGGAACGCCGGGTGCACGCGGACCGACAGGCCACCGCCGATCCGTTCGGCGGTTCCGATCAGCTTGAGGCCGAGACCGAGGTCACGGGCGTATTCGAGGTCGTCCGGCTGGATCTGCTCGATCCCCTCGTAGCGCACCTGATCGAGGTGGACGGGCGTGTCGAACGCGAGCCGCGCCAGGATCGCCATCTTGGCGGCGGCGTCGCGACCGTCGACGTCCTCGGACGGGTCGGCCTCCGCGTACCCGAGGCGCTGGGCGTCGGCGAGCGCCTCGTCGAACGTCATGCCGGTGCGGGCCATCTCGGTGAGGATGAAGTTCGTGGTGCCGTTGACGATCCCGTGAACGCGGTTGATCGTCGCGCCGGCGAGCGACTCCTGGATCACGCGGATGACCGGGACGACACCGGCGACGGCGCCCTCGAAGCGCAGCTGAACGCCGTTGACGCGCGCGGCGTCCCACAGCTCCTCGCCGTACTGCGAGAGGAGTTGCTTGTTCGCGGTCACGACATGCTTGCCGGACTGCATCGCGCTCAGTACGTACTCACGGGCCGGTTCGATCCCGCCGATCAGCTCGACGATCAGATTCGCCTCGGCGAGAATCTCGTCGAATGAGCCGCTCGACCGGGTCAGCACGCCGCTGATCGACGGCCGCAGCCCGGTGATCAGCTCGATCCGGTCGGCCTGCTGGGGCAACAGCTCGGCGAAGGCGCCACCCACGGTGCCGCGGCCGAGCAGGCCGATCCGAAAGCCTCCGTCGACGTCGCTCACCGCGCCTCCGACTCCTCGTACTCGATGTCGCGCGCCATCAGGTCCTCGTAGCGCTCGCGCCGCACGACCTCGCGCGCCTCGCCGTCCCGGCAGAAGATCACGGGCGGGCGCGGGACGCCGTTGTAGTTGTTGGCGAGCGAGTAGCCATAGGCGCCGGTTGTCGGGGTGAGGAGCACATCACCGGCAACCGGGTCGGGCAGCGCCACGTCGCGGACGATCACGTCGCCGGACTCGCAGTGCTTGCCCGCGACCTGGCAGACCTCACTCCCCGCCGCGAGCGGCCGGTCGGCGATGATCGCCTCGTACGGCGCGTCGTAGAGCATCGGCCGGAGGTTGTCGGACATCCCGCCGTCGACCGCAACCCACGTGGAGACGTTGCGCTTGACGCCAAGCACGCGGTAGATCGTGACCGTCGAGTTCGCGACGAGCGCCCGGCCGGGCTCGAACAGCAGCCGCTTGTCGGGCCCGAGCTCGTCGTGCACCGCGCTGACGAGCGCCCCGACGTAGTCGGCGATCGACGGCGGGCGCTGGTCGCTGAGATAGGCGGCGCCGAGACCGCCGCCGAGGTTGTAGACCGGAAACTCGCCGAGCGTCGCAATCGCGCGGACCGCGGCTCGGAACGGCTCGAGCTCAAACAGCTGGGAGCCGATGTGGAAGTGCAAGCCGACGAGCTTCAGGTGCGGCACGCTCGCGAGGCGAGCGATCGCCTCGCGCGCGTCGTCGAGCGAGAAGCCGAACTTGGAATCGGCCTGGCCGGTCGAGATCGCGTCGTGCGTGTCGCCGGCCACACCCGGGGTGACCCGGATCAAGACCTCCTGCTCGCGGCCGAGCGCGGCGGCCACCCGCTCGAGCCGGGCGAACTCGTCGAATGAGTCGAGCACGATGTGACCGACGCCGGCGTCGAGCGCCTCCGCGAGCTCGGTGTCGGACTTGGCGTTGCCGTGGAAGTAGATCCGCTCCGGGTCGAAGCCGCCACGAAGCGCGAGCGCGAGCTCGCCGCCAGAAGCGACGTCGCAGGCCAGCCCCTCCTGGGCGAGCACTCGGTACACCGCGGTGCACGGGAATGCCTTGGAGGCAAACAGAACGTCGAAGTCGTCGTGACGCGCCGCCAGCTCGTCAGTGAACGCACGGGCGCGAGCGCGCAGGTCATCCTCGGCGACGATGTACGCCGGCGTGCCGAATTCCTGGGCGAGGTCGAGCACGTCACAGCCACCGATCTCGAGGTGTCCGCGCTCGCCGATCCGCGTGCCGAGCGGATACACGTGAGACAGCTGGGCGGCGGTGCTCGTCATGTCGCCTCGATCATGTCATGCAGGGTGCGCGGCTGGCATGATCGCTGCATGCGGCGACTGCGAACCGCGACGGAAGCGCTCCCGACCGAGATCAGCGCCCAGGACGGGATTGCGTACTCCCTGTGGCTGCCCGGAGCGGCACCGGTGCGCGGTGGGGTCGTGATCCTCCACGGCGCCGGGTCGTGCAAGGAGAGCCATCATGACTACGCGCGCGTCGTGTTCGGCGCCGGACTCGCCGCGATCGTGATCGACCAGCGCGGTCACGGCGCCACACCCGGTCCGATGGATGGCCGCGTGTTCGGCGACATCGCGGCGATGGCGACGCTCCTGCGCGAGCGCGCCGGCGACCCGGAGCTGCCGATCGCGCTCCGCGGCTCGAGCATGGGCGGGTACTTCGCGATCGCCGCGGCCGAGATCGCGCAGGCCGCGGCCGTCGTGGCGATCTGCCCGGCGAGTGCGGCCGGGATGCGACGCGGCCTCGATGCTGGTCGGTTCGAGTTCGAGGCCGACGTCCCGGCGCTCGACGCCCTGTTCGCCGAGCACGACGAGACCGCCGCCGTGCAGGCGCTGGAGGTGCCTGTGCTCCTCCTTCATGCGGAGGGAGACGAGGTCGTGCCGGTCCAGCTCTCCCGCGAGCTCGCGGCCCATCTGCGCCATCCCCGCAGCCGGCTGATCGTCCTGCCGGGTGGGCATCACCGCTCGATCCAACACGACCACGAGTTGCAGGCCGTGAGCCTGCGGTTCATCGAGCAGGCGTTCGATCGGAGTGGCGCGGATCCGCCGCCGGAACGCGGCCGGCCGGCCTAGGGGCCCGGCCGGTCTAAGGGCCCGGCCCGGCCCGCCAGCGGAGGGTTCAGCTTCCGCTTCGCCAGGGGGATTATTTCGCCATTCCGTGTCCGGCCGGATGGAGTCGGGCGAGAAACTCCCGCTCCCGGCGACGAGCCTCGCCCGGTCGTCGTGAACGACGCCGAGCCGCGTCCGCCGGTGCCCGCACCGCCGGGACCGCCCGCACCGCCGGATCCGCCCGCACCGCCGGAACCGCCCGTGCCGCCCGCACCGGCACCCGTTGGGCCCGCGGTGGCGGCACTGCTCGCGGCGGCGACCAGGGCGACACGACGAACTGCCGGCGAGCCGGCCGGCGCGGTGTGGCGCTTGGCGAGGATCACCGTCGAGGGAGAGGGCTGAGCACCGATCGTCGGCCAGCCGCGGAACGAGACGACCGCGCTCGCGAGCACGAACAGAATGGCCGCCCCTGCCAGAAGCGAACCTGCCGTACCGAACCCTGCGATGTATGCCCGTGTGGCACGCACCCGGGTCACCTATCGGCACCTCCTGCCACGAACGTGAGGCTACAGGGCAATCACGCGGTTGCCAACGCGCTGCCGGAGCGTGGGCCGTTCGCGCGCAAACCACCGCGGCGCCCGAGCATCCACAGCCACACAAGCCCGACCAGCATCAGCGCGAGGCTCTCGAGTTGCGGCGTGGTCAGGCCGGCCACGACCCGGTGGTTGCGTCGCACGAACTCGACGAGCAGTCGCTCGAGGCCACCGAGGAGCAGATAGAACGCGAACAGCGCGCCGGGCCTGAACCGGTCCCGCATCCGCCACAGCCACCACGCGATCAGCCCCATCGCGAGCGTCTCGTAGATCGGGGTCGGCTGCACCTTGACCCCGGGAGCGGTTGGAACCGTCCCGTCGGGATAGCCCATCGCCCACGGCAGGTTGGAGACCTTGCCGTAGTCGCCGTCGCCTGAGACCTGGCATCCGATGCGGCCGATCGCGTAGCCCATCGCCAGCGGGACGGACGCGAGGTCGAGCAGGCCCAGGTTGAGCATCCCGCGCCACGCCGCCCAGGCGATCACCGCGATCGCGCCGCCGATCACGCCGCCGTACCAGACGAGCCCGGAACCGGAGAACAGGCTGCCGATGAGGTCGTGCTTGACCTGGCTGTAGTTCTGCACGACGTAGTAGACGCGGGAGCCGACGAGGCCGCCAACCAGCGCCGCGAACGCCATCTCGTACGCATAGTCGATCGGTTTGCCGAGCTCCCGCAGGCGCCGCATGAGGATCGCCCCGGCGGCGATGAACCCGCAGGCAAAGACGATCCCGAACGTCTTCAGCGAAATCCCCAGGACATGAATCTCCGGCTGCATGGGATCCCAGAGGTTAGGGACAAGCACGACGACATCGCCCCGGCAGTCCGTCGATAATCCGCGCCGGTGCTGCCGCTCGTCGCGATTCTGTGTGGTGGCCGCGGGACGCGGCTGCAGGAACACACCCAGTCGATTCCGAAGCCCCTCGTCGAGATCGGGGGGCGGCCGATCCTGTGGCATGTGATGCAGATCTACCTCGCCCAGGGGTTCCGCCGGTTCGTGTTGCTGACCGGCTACCGGGCGGAGCTGATCGAGGCGTTCGCCCAGGGCGAGACGTGGCCGGAGGGGACCGATGTGCGATGCGTCGACACGGGACTGCAGACGCCGACCGGCGGCCGCCTCGCGCGCGCCGCCGGCCTGATCGGCGGCGAGCGGGTGTGCGTCACCTATGCCGACGGTGTGGCGGACATCGACCTCCACGCATTGCTCGGCGACCACGAGCGACACGCGCCGCGGGCGACGATGACCGTCGTGCGCCCCGAACTCCAGTTCGGGGTCGCGGATCTCAACGGCAGCGGGATCGTGCGTGGGTTTGTCGAGAAGCCCCGGAGCGAACGCTGGGTCAACGGCGGGTTCTTCTGCTTCGAGCCATCGGTGTTCGAGCTGCTGAGCGCCGAGTCCGTGCTCGAGCGCGATCCCCTCGCCGAACTCGCGCAACGGGGCGAGCTGCGCGCCTTCCGGCACGAGGGCTTCTGGGACTGCATGGACACCTATAAGGACGCCGTCCTGCTCAACGACCTGTGGGCCGCAGACCAGGCGCCGTGGAAGTTGTGGACCTGAGCGGCCGTTCCGTGCTCGTGACCGGCGCCTACGGGCTGCTCGGGAGCTGGCTCGTCCGCGCACTGCTCGACGGCGAGGCGCGGGTCGTCGTCGTCCGGCGAGACGATGCCACGGGATCGGCACTCGCTCGGATGGGTCTCGAGCAGCGGGTCGACGTCGTCCACGGCGACATCAGCAGCGATGGTCTGGTGGCGCGGGCGCTCGGAGAGTACGAGGTCGACACCGTGTTCCACCTCGCGGCGCAGACGATCGTGCCGACCGCGAACCGGGCCCCGATCTCGACGTTTGAGACGAACATCCGCGGCTCGTGGATGGTGCTCGAGGCGTGCCGCCGCCACGGCGCCGAGCGGGTCGTCGTCGCCTCCTCGGACAAGGCGTACGGCCCTCATGCCGAGCTTCCCTATCGCGAGGACCACGCGCTCCAGCCGGTGTTCCCGTACGACGTCTCCAAGGCCGCAACCGACCTGCTGGCTCGCTCGTACTGGCACACCTGGCAGCTCCCGGTGGCGGTGACACGGTTCGCGAACCTGTACGGCGGCGGCGACACGAACCGCTCTCGGCTCGTGCCCGAGGCGGTCACCGCCGCGCTCGCCGGCCGCTCCCCGGTCGTCCGCTCGGACGGCTCGCCCGAGCGTGACTTCCTGTATGTCGAGGATGCGGTCGCGGCATACCTCGCGATTGCGGACGCGCTCGGCCGGGGTGAGGGCCGTGGGGAGGCGTTCAACGCCGGCGGCGGGCGCCCGCACCGCGTGCTCGACGTCGTCGAGCTCATCTGCCGGCTCGCCGGCACCGGGGTGTCCCCGGATGTCCGCGGCGCCGGGACACCGCCCGGCGAGCTCGACCGGCAGTGGGTCGACTACCGGAAACTCCAGGCGCTCACGGGGTGGGCACCGACGGTCATGCTCGAGGACGGTCTGCGGCGTACGCTTGGCTGGTACCGCGAGCGGGCATAGAAACCCTTCGGAAACCCTTCACAAGCCGCTTATCCGGTCTGCCACCATTCATGTTGAACCATGGCTAGATCCACCTCATTCGGACGCGATACCGGGCTCCAGGTCCGGATGCTCCTCACCCTGTTCCTGCTCGGCCTCGTCTACGCCATTCTGATCGGCGTGCTGTTCGCGGCCGGCGTCGGCGCGGTGACGATCGCCGTGATCGCCGGCGTGCTGTTCCTGGTCCAGTACTTCACCTCGGACAAGATCGCGCTCGCGTCGATGGGCGCCAAGGAGGTCACCCCTCAGGAGGCGCCCGAGTTCCATCAGCTGATCGAGCGACTGTGCATCCAGGCGAACATTCCGAAGCCGCGTGTCGCGATCGCCGATACCTCAATGCCGAATGCGTTCGCGGTCGGCCGCTCGCCGAAGACCGCCACGGTCTGCGCGACGACCGGGATCCTGTCGCTGCTCACGCCGGCCGAGCTCGAGGGCGTGATGGCCCACGAGCTCACCCACGTCCAGAACCGCGACGTGATGGTGATGACGATCGCGAGCTTCTTCGCCTCGATCGCGTCGTTCATCGTGCAGATGGGCTTCTGGTTCGGCGGCTGGGGCGGCGGCGATGACGACGACAACGGCGTGAGCTGGATCGTCGTGATCCTCGTATCGGCGGTCGTCTACACCGTCTCGTTCGTGCTGCTCCAGGCGCTCTCGCGCTATCGCGAGTTCGCCGCCGACCGCGGCTCGGCGATTATCACCGGTCGCCCGAGCGCGCTGATCTCGGCCCTGATGAAGATCAGCGGCAACATGCAGCAGATCCCTCAGCGCGACATCCGCGCCGCGAACGGCGAATTGGCCGCCTTCTACATCTTCCCGCCGAAGACGAAGCAGAGCATCTCGAACCTGTTCTCGACGCACCCGCCGCTCGAGGCGCGGATCGCGGCGCTGCAGCGACTCGAGGCGCAGCTTCAGGGTTCCGCATAGCGCCGCCCGGTACGCGACAATTGATCGCTTATGGGGTTCCTTGATGTGCTCATGGGCAAGCGCAAGCTTGCCGGGCCGGCGCCCGACCGGCTGTTCGCGATCAGCACGGCCAACGTGTTGTTCGAGACCGAACTCGGACTGACGCCGCGCGGGAACGCCGCGATCGTGTTCCAACCACTGTCGACAGCCGACTTCGACTCGATCGTTCGTGACACCGAGGAGATCGTGCGCGCGACCGCCAAGGACAGCGGCACGACCGTGGACAGCTCGGACGACACGTTCGGCTTCCGCTGGCTCGTGCTGCGCGGCTCTGACTTCGATCAACTCGTGGTCGGCATCAACGCCGTGAGCGGGGCCCTGGAAACGGGCGGCTACGGGGATCGCGTGCTGTGCGCGGTGTTCGCATTCACCGACCGACAGGGGAAGCCGCTGTACTGGATCTACAACTACAAGCGCGGGATGTTCTATCCGTTCGTGCCCGCCGGCGGCGAGCAACAACGGGACAACGAGCGCGAGTTGATCCTCAAGGCGCAGGTGGGGTCCGAGCTCCCCGTCGAACCGGAGCTCGAGCGTTGGTTCCCGCTGTGGGGCATGCAGATCTGACTGCGCAGGGCTGAGCGATCGAGGGTTCTGAGATAGCGACGCCCCGTGGATCCGGTTCGCCGTGGCCGTCACCCAGCGACGCGGGGCCGCCGACGTCGCTGTCGCAGCTGATCGCCTCCGGCGACGAGGACGCGATCGCCGGGTTCCGTGACGCGCACGTCGAACAGGTGCGCGCCTATTGCGCGGTCACGTGCGAGCCGGAGCAGGTGGACAACGCCTGCGACGCGGCCTTCGTCGACTTTCTCGGCCGAACGCTGACTGCGACAGACGGGGATCGACAGCTTGAGGCGCTCCTGCTGAAAGCGACGCGCTCGGCCGCGGTCGCTCGGTTCCGGACTCCGACCGCGCCCGCGTCGTCCCGGCCGGAGCGATGCGCCGCCGTGCCGGAGCTGCTCGCGGCGCGCGCCAATAGCGAGCTGGCAGACGATCATGCGCTCATCGCGCACGTGCGGCACTGCGTCCGCTGTCAGGAGAGTGCGATGCTGATCGAGCGGGCCGACGCGGCGTTCCGTGACTCACTGGGATGGGAGGAGGCGGACGCTGCGAGCCCGGCCCCGGAGGACATCGCGCCCGGAGAGCCCGTGCCGGCCGCAGCGACGCCGCCCCCGCCACCGACACCTCCGGCTGCGGCTCCGGCCGTCGAGCGCGCCCGTCGAAGCGGCCTCGTCGGGGCCGCCAGGCGGTTCGGCAGGCAACTCGGTGGTGGCGGCGACACACCTGGCTAGGACTGCCGGCGCGGCCGTCGACACGAACGTCGGGCGGCTGTTGCGCCTCTCCACCCCGCGCACCTCGGCGCCCGTCGATCGGTATTCACCGGTGACCGCCGCGCAAACGGATGCCATCTCGGTGTCCTCTCCCCTGCTGCTCGTCGTGCTCCTCGTGGCTGTGATCCTGCCGTCGGGCGCCGTGGCGATCCGTCGCCGACATCCGCGCCCCGGGTGAGAGCCCAGTCACCCGCGCCGATCGGCACGGCAATGCTTGCTCCGGCGCTGTCCCGCTACGCCGGTTTCAGTGCAATGCGCGTTTGTGCTGTCCTCGGGGAGGCGATGGCCCGATTCGATCGCCGCCGCAGCGATCGGTGTCGACCACGACGACATGTCGTCGAACTCCGCGGCGACCGCAAGCATGGCCCGTGTCAGACAGCGAACCCATCGCCGCATGAGCCTGCGCAGCGGGTCGCGCGGGGGCGTAACCTCTTTTTGGTGTTCTGGGTCGGAAGGTCGGACAGGCAGGGGCGCGGCCGTTTGTCATGAAACAACCATCTGTGCCACCCGAGGAGAAATGGGCCGTCGGCGAACGCCCGCCGGAACCGGCGTCGCGACCCGGTGACGGCGCGGGAAACGGTGCCGCCTGGCTGCCGAATGGCCAGGGCCGGCGTCCCGCGCCCGTGGAGCCGACCGATCGCCAGCGGCTCGCGGTCGAGGCGTACTGCCGCGAGCTGTGCACGCCGGCTGAGGCGCCGGTGGCGACGACCGAAGCGTTGAGCGCCTTCACGGTGAGCGCCACCCGGCTCGGCCGCCGGGCGACGAGCGACGATCACGCCCGCGTCCTGGCACGCGCCATGCGCGCGGCGGCCGCGTCACATGCCGGCATCGAGGCGAGCAGCCCGGGCTGGCGCTCCCGCGTCGCCGATGCTCTCACCGCAGAGCGAGACGTCGGCTGCCGGAGCGTCCCTGGACTCCTCGCCTGCCGGGCGAACGGCGAACTCGCCGGTGGTGAGGCCGCCGCGCTGCGCGACCACCTGCGGGATTGCCTGCGCTGTCGTGCCACGGAGGTCCGGATGGCCCGGGCCGAGCGGACATTCGCGACCGCCTCGCGGCTCGGCATGATGCCGCCCGGAGTGACCGGGATCGCATTCACGGCGGCCACCGCGGCGGCCGTCGCACCCGAGGCGCCGGTCGCACCCGAGACACCCGCGGGCGCGCCCCCGAGCCCGACGCGACGTGGCTCCCGTCAGAGCCGGCCGCCGCCGAGCCGGCGCCGCCCGCCTCCGCAGCGGCACCGGCGGCCTCCCCCACTCACCACCGTCGTCGCTTCGGACCGATCCCCGTCGCGGCAGCGCTCGGCGTGCTCGCCGCGGGCGGCGTCGCTGCCGCCGCGGTGCTCAGCGGAGGCCGTGTGCACCATGCCGCGACCAACGCGGCGTCGACGCCCTCGAGTCCGTCGACATCGACCCCGGTCGCGGCCGCGCACACACCCCACCATGCGCGTGTCGTCCACCACCGCGTTCACAAGCCGAAGCCGAAGCACAAACCGAAGCACAAGCCGAAGCCCGCCCCGATTCAGGTGAGCACGGCCGTCACCTCGACGACCTCGACCACCCCGAGCAACCGGCAGCACCGGCAGCACCGGGACCGTCGCGAGCACCGGCAGCTCGGGGAACACGGGCGGCGCGTCCGCACCGGCGGCCAGCGCCCCCGTCGCCTCTTCGCCCGCGCCCGCGCCCGCGCCGTCAAGCAGCAGCGGCGGTGGCGGCGGCGGCGGTGGCGGGTCGAGCTCGGGTTCCTCGGCGACGATCCAGCAGCCGAGCCTCGGGGCGACGAGCGCTCCGACTCAGGGCATCGGCAACAAGCACTGAATCCGGTGCGGTCACCGCCGCGGGGTCACGCGGAACGCGAGCCCGCAGAGGTCGAGCATCGTCGGCAGCGGTCCGCCAGCGGAGAGAGCCCGCAGGCGCGTCGTCGCTGATCCCTGACTCGTGAAACAGATCGGCGGTCCCGGCTTAGCCGGGGATCAGGCCCTCGCCGGTGAACTCCTCGCGCGCTTCCTCGACAGACACGTCCGGCGGCGGCAGGATCACATCCGACCCCTCGAGCTCGTCCTCGTCGAGCGCTCGTCCGCGCGAGCGGACAAACGACAACAGCTTCTCGTAGGTGTCGTGAAAGCGATCCTCGTCGCCGGTGTCACACGCGGCGACGGCCGCGTTGTCGAGCTCGTTTAGTTCGGAGACGTCACCGTCACCGACCTCGTATTGGCCCTCGGTGGCGATCCGAACGATCACTGAGCCGGCTCCTGGCTCGTCCCCGCCCCTTCGGAGCTGGGGGTCGTCCCACCGGCGCCCGCGCCGGCACCGCTGCTCGTGCTTGCGCCGTCATCGGTGCCGCCGGCGCCTGACCCGAGCTCACCGGCAGGCGCCGAGGTGCCGACCCCAAGCTCCGCCTTCATCTTCGCAAGATCGGAGTCGACCTCGCTCGTGCTCGAGAGCTGGCGCAGCTGACGATCGATGTCGTCTTCGCCTTCGCCGATCTGGGTGAGGTCCTCGAACGTGCCCGCGGCCTCGAGCTCCTGGACGGCGTCGGCCCGGGCCTTCATGTTCTCGGTCTTGTCGAGCGCCCGCTGCATCGCGAGACCGACGTCGGCCATTTCCTCGCCGACTCCCGTCGCAGCCTCGGAGATCTTGACCTGCGCCTCGGCGGCCGAGTACTGGGCCTTGATGACTTCCTTCTTGGAGCGGAACTGCTCGAGCTTCGTCCGGAGCTTCGCCTCGGAGGCGGTCATCTGCTCCTGCTGCTGCTCGAGCTGCGTGATCTGAGTGTCAAGCGACTGCAGTTCGGTCTGCACGACGTTCTTGCGCTCGAGCGCGGTCCGGGCGAGCTCCTCGTTCCCGGCAGCGAGCGCCTGGCGCGCCTGGGTGTCGAGCTTGACGACCTGCTGCTTGAGCTTCTCCTCCTGGAGCTGCAGACGCTTCTTGGAGGTGACGACGTCCGCGATCCCCTTCTTGACATTCTGGAGCAGCTCGATCTGCTTCTGGTAGCTGTAGTCGAGTGTCTCTGAAGGATCCTCGGCGCGATCCAACAGCTTTGAAATCTTTGCTTTGATGACTGTCGACATGCGACCGGAAAGGCCCGGCATCGCATCCTCCTTGGCGTGTAGCTGGACGAGCCAACGTAGCGTAGCCGAGCGAACGGCCTAGGGTTCATGCTCGATGGAGCCCAAGTCGCCATCTGACTCCACGATGATGCTCGCGCGGCTGATGGGCATCACCGACGCCAACAATGCCGGCAACGTGCACGGCGGCACGGTGATGAAGCTCGCCGACGAGACGGCCGGACTCGCCGCGATCAAGCACTGTGGCTGCCGCGTCGTGACCGCCGCGATGGACCGGATGACGTTCCACGTCCCGATCAACGTCGGCGATGTCGTCTCGTTCTGCGCCACCGTCAACGCCGCCTGGCGGACGTCGATGGAGGTCGGCGTCAAGGTGCAGGCGGAGAACCCGCGCAGCGGCGAGGTCCGCCACACAAACACCGCGTATCTGACGATGGTCGCGCTCGATGAGCACGGCCGGCCGGCCTCGGTGCCGCCGGTGCTCGCCCGCACCGCGGATGAGCGCCGCCGTCAGCGCGAGGCCGAGCTACGGCGTGCGAACCGGCTCGCCGAGCGGTCCGAGATCGTCGCCCATCGCGAGCGGGAGGACGCCGCGGCGGGGTCGCGACCCGAGTAGGGCGGCGCGCCAGCAGACTCCCGGACGGCTAGTAGCCGCCCGGGTGACGCGCCGCAAACCCAGGCGGATTGCGGTACAGCGGGCGCCAACGGGGGCCCGAGCCGGGCGCCGGATGCGGGTCGGCCTCACGCGAGGTGTCGAGCCGGATCCCGGCGATCTGGACGAACGCGTGGCCAGGGTTGGTGTACACGGTGATCCAGTGCCCGAGGCCGTGCTTGCCCCAGCTCTCAAACTCGCTGGAGTCATAGGGGGTCTTGAGCAGGCCGGCCGCGTGCAGGACATAGGACACCGACCCCGAACAGTCATATCCGGAGGCGGCGAAGGCCGCGTGGCCACCGCCCCAGACATAGGGCTTGGTCCGGATCTTGTTTCCGGCCCAAATCGCCTTCTGGACCTGGACCGGTGCCAGCGACGGGGCGTATGCGACGCCGTGGATGATCTTCGCGACCGATCCCTGAACGATCGGGTGAGCGGCGGTGCTCATCGGGGCGGCGACGGCGCCGAGGCCGGCACCACCGCTCGCGGCGGAGGCAGGGGTTGAGGCGGTGGCTCCGCCGCCCGCGGCAAGCGCCGTCGGCGCGGCAGCCAGCGAGAACACCGCAAGGGTAGGAATAAGTGATCGGGTAATCCGCAAGTCGTTTCTCTTTCTTCGGCCTGCGGGGTTAGCTGTCGGGCTAGCGCGGAAAGAGCCGCGCCTCCCGCGGATTCACCGCGGAATTCGCCCCGGGAAGGTTGGTTCCCCCGCTCCGTGGCTATGGGTTCCACGGATTAGGCAGCGGGGAATATACAAAAGCTCCTCCCGGAATGTCGCGGCAATTCCCCGCGAACCTGCACCGGCAGACCCACACACCGACCCGAGGGAAACCCGCAGCCGTGAAACGGTCGGTGGCAAACCTGCGCCGCCGCGTGGTCGCCCCGGTAACGTCCGCGCCGTGCTCACACGCCGGAAAACACGCCTCCCTGCAGCCGTGATCGTCGCCGCGGTCATTCTCGCCGGATGCGGCGGAACGACCGAATTGATCAGCGGCCCGGGCCCGGACATCGGGGTCAAGTCGAAGACGCCGCAGGCGGGCCAGAAGCTCGGCTTCCCGTCGGTCGCGACCAAGAACACGACCCGCGTGGCCGGCGGCGACCCGGTGGCGGACGCGGCGGGCGTCGCGCTCGCTGTGTTCCCGTCGGCGGCGACGGGCACCCATCCGACGGCGGTGACCATCGCCCCGACCGACGACTGGCAGGCGGCGCTCGCAGCCGCGTCGCTGATGGCACCGCCGATTCGCGCGCCGATTCTGCTCTCTGGGGGCTCGTCGCTGCCGAGCGCCACGCGCGACGCGCTGCACGCGCTCGCTCCAACCGGGTCGGGGCCCGCGGGCGGGGTCCAGGTCATCCGGGTCGGCAACGTCCCGGTTCCCAAGGGTCTGCGCGCCGCCGCGATCAAGGGCAACGATCCGTATTCGCTCGCGGCCGGGATCGACCGCTTCGCGAGCGCCGCTCGCGGCAAGACGAGCAGCGACGTCGTCGTCACCACGGCCGATGACCCGGCGTACGCGATGCCCGCCGCCGGATGGGCCGCCGAGAGTGGCGAGCCGATCCTGTTCGTCAACCACTCGGGGATCCCGGACGCGACCAAGCAGGCGCTCCTCTCCCATCAGAGCCCGCACATCTACGTCCTCGGTCCGACAAGCGTCATCCCCGATTCGATCCTCACGCAACTGAAGAAGTACGGCCCGGTCAAGCGGGTCAGCGGCTCTGATCCGAGCGCGAACTCCGTCGCGTTTGCGACCTATCGCGATCCGCCGTGCGCCTACGGGCAGCCGTGCGCCCACGTCCCGGGGAGCTTCGGGTGGGCGATGCGGAGCCCCGGTCACGGCTACGTCCTGCTCAACGACCACCGCCCACTCGATGCGGCCGCGTCGGCGCCGCTGTCGGCGAGTGGTTCCTACGGGCCGCAGCTCGTGCTCGACAAGGCGTCAAGCCTGCCGAGCTCTGTGCTGAACTTCTTCCTTAACTACGCAACCCCGGGATACACGCAGCAGGGTCCGACCGCGGCCGTGTACAACCATGGCTGGGTGATCGGGGACATCTCCGCGATCTCCGTGCCGGTCCAGGCGCAGATGGACAACCTGCTGGAGGTGGTACCGCAGAAATGAGCCAAGCTGAGCATCCAGATCGTCTGAAGCCGGGCCGGGAGGTCACGGTCGACGACGTGAGACAACTGATGGGAGCGTCCACGCCGCATTTCGCGTTGCAGCTGCGAGAGCGGATCCGCACGCTGATCACGGGCCTACCGGCCGGTCACCCCGCCCGGCTGGAGGGTGAGCGTGAGATCGCGCGGCTCGATCGGCTCGCCTACGCCGGCGAGGTCCGCGGCCACCCCAGAGAGCCCGGGCTCGAGCCGCTGGCGAGCGTCAGCGAGAACCTGGCACAGGGTCGGCTCGACGCCACCGAGTCCGCCCACTGATTCGTCTGACGGCCAGCCAGCCGCGGACCCGACGTGAGCCGCGACCGTAACCCGGCGGGTCATCTCTACGTTTAACAAGCAAGTGAGCGACGAACGCACCATCTCCGTGATCGGACTCGGCCGGGTCGGCCTGCCGCTTGCGCTGTCGTTTGCCGACCGCGGGGCCACCGTGCTCGGCATCGACCACGACACGGCGATCCTCGACTCGATTCGGGCGCGGCGGATGCCGTTCGTCGAGGCCGGCACCCAGGAACTGCTTGAGCGGGTGTGCGACTCCGGTCGGCTGGAGCTGAGCGAGCGCGCGGCCGACGCGGCCCGCGCCGAGGACATCGTGATCACGATCGGCACGCCGTCGTTCTCGCACGTCGAGAGCGACCTCAGTCAGGTCCGGGCGGCGGTCGATGACCTCCTGCCGCTGCTCCGCACCGGCCACGCACTGATTCTCCGCTCGACGATCGCTCCCGGCACCACCGCCTACGTCGCCGGGTACATCGAGAAGCGCCGCGATCTGCGGGTCGGCGAGGACGTGTTCGTGGCCCACGCGCCCGAGCGGATCGCCGCCGGCCGGTTTCTGGAGGAGATCACGACCCTCCCGTGCATCGTCGGCGGGGTCGGCGACGCGTCGACCGATCGCGCCGCGGATACCTTCAGCCTGTTCGGCGCGCCGATCGTGAAGACGACTCCGGTGCAGGCCGAGCTCGCGAAGATCTGGACGAACATCCTGCGCTACGCGACGTTCGCGCTCCCCAACCTGCTGATGATGGACTGCGAGCGGTACGGCGCGAACGTGTTCGACGTGATCGAACTGATCAACCGCGACTACCCGCGCGGCGGGATCGCGATGCCGGGGATGACCGCCGGCACCTGTCTGCGCAAGGACTTCGCGTTCTCCGAGGAACGCTCCAACGCCCCGGGGATGCTGCTCGCCGTCTCACGCGTCAACGAGGCCGTCCCGTTGTTCCTCGTCGAGGGGATCAAGCGCCGCTGCGGCAGCCTGGCCTCCAAGAAGGTGGCGGTGCTCGGGCTCACGTTCAAACGCGACACCGACGATGAGCGGGACTCACTGTCGCCCAAACTGATCCGGCTGCTGGAGCGCGAGCTTGCCGACGTCGCGGTCTGTGATCCCAAGGCGCCGTCGCCAACGCAGCCGCTGGGCGAGGCGGTGCAGGACGCCGACGTCGTGATCGTCGCCACCAACCACAGCGAGTTCGAGCGACCGGAGACGTTCGCCGAGATCGCGGCCAAGGCCTCGCCGGACTGCCTCCTCGTCGACCCCTGGAACGCGCTCGGCACCTCACAGGTGTTTGCCTATGTCGCCGAGCACTCGGTGCTGCGAGCCGAGCCCCAGACACAGGCCATCCAGTGACCCAGCGGGTGCTCGTCACCGGGGGAGCCGGCCTGATCGGCTCGGCGGTCGTGCGTCGGCTGCTGCGCGATCCGGCGTGGGAGGTCCGGGTCAGCGACCATCGCTCCGCCCCCCAGTGGATGCGGGAAGGCTGCGCGATCCACACCGGCGACCTCCGCGATCACGCCGTCGCCCGCGAGGCGACCGACGGCTGCTCGCATGTCATCCACCTCGCGGCGATCGTCGGGGGCATCGCCAACTTTCACAAACTGCCGCACACGCTCACCGAGGTGAACAACGCGCTCAGCGCCTCGGTCGTCAGCGCCGCGCTCGCCGCAGACCTCGAGCGCTATCTCTACGTTTCATCCTCGATGGTGTTCGAGCGAGCCACCGAGTTCCCGACAACCGAGCGGCACATCCACGCGTGCCCGGCTCCATGGTCGGCCTACGGCTTCTCGAAGCTGTCCGGGGAGGTGTTCGCCCGCGCGGCACATGATCAGCACGGCCTCACCTACACGATCTGCCGGCCGTTCAATGCATACGGTCCCGGCGAACTCCCTGATCCTGACGAGCCCGGCATCGCGCACGCTGTACCGGACCTCATCAACAAGGCGCTCACCGGCCGCCGCCCGCTCCAGATCTTCGGCGACGGGACGCAGACCCGGACCCTCACCCACATCGACGACATCGCCGATGGCATCGTCACCGCGCTCGCCTCCCCCCACGCCGTCAACGAGGACTTCAACGTCTCCGCGTCCGAGGAGCTGTCGGTCTCGGACATTGCCCGCCTGATCTGGAACGCGTGCGGGAATGATCCTGAGGCGTTCGAACTCGAGCACCTCCCGAGCTTCGAGGTCGACGTCCAGCGTCGCTGGCCCTCGGTGGAGAAGGCCAAGCGCCTGCTCGGCTGGGAGGCGCAGGTGGATCTGCGGGACGGCATCGCTCAGACCGTGGCGTGGCTGCAGGAGCGCAGCGCGGCATCCGCCCATCAATCACAAGCACCAACGGAGGCACCTGCATGAGCGGTCGTACCGCGCTTATCACCGGAATCACGGGACAGGACGGTTCCTATCTCGCTGAGTTCCTGCTCGAGCAGGGCTACGACGTGCATGGAATGGTCCGCCGCTCCTCGACCGAGAAGTTCGATCGGATCGAGCACATCCGCGATCGGGTGACGCTGCACCAGGGCGACCTGCTCGATTCACGCTCGCTCGTCGACACGCTCCGGGCGTGCAATCCGGACGAGATCTACAACCTCGCCGCGATGTCGTTCGTCGCCGCCTCCTGGGTTCAGCCCACGCTGACGGCGGAGTTCAGCGGCATCGGCGTCACCCGGCTGCTCGAGGCGATGCGCGAGGTCTCCCCGGCGGCCCGCTTCTACCAGGCCTCCTCCTCGGAGATGTTCGGGAAGGTGCGCGAGGTTCCGCAGACCGAGAAGACCCCGTTCTATCCCCGCTCGCCGTACGGCGTCGCCAAGGCGTATGGCCACTTCATCACGGTCAACTACCGCGAGTCCTACGGGCTGCACGCGACGAGCGGGATCCTGTTCAACCACGAGAGCCCGCGCCGCGGCCTCGAGTTCGTCACCCGCAAGATCACCTGGCACGCGGCGGCGATCAAGCTCGGCGTCGCCAAGGAACTGAAGCTCGGGAACCTCGACGCCGAGCGCGATTGGGGCTACGCCGGCGACTACGTCCGGGCGATGTGGATGATGCTCCAGCAGGACGAGCCGGACGATTACGTCGTCGCCACCGGCAAGGCCAATTCCGTCAAGACGGCGCTCGAGGTCGCGTTCGACCACGCCGGTCTGTCGCTCGAGGACCACGTCGCGCTCGACCCGGTGCTGCTGCGTCCGGCCGAGGTCGAGCATCTGATCGGTGACGCGACGAAGGCCCGTACGGTGCTCGGCTGGGAGCCGGAGGTGAGCTTCGAGGAGCTGATCCGGATGATGGTCGACGCCGATCTCGAGCTGCTCGGGCACGAGATCGCGAGCCGCGGCGTGCCCGTCGACGTCACCGGTTCGGCGCCCGGGCTCAACCCGAGCCACCCGCGCTAGGCGGCAGCCTCGCTGCCCGAGCGCCGCCTAGTGCGGCCCGGTCACCGAGAACGCGTAGCCGCGGGTCTCGAGTTCGGCGACCATCTCCCCCGGGTCGATGCACCGGCCGCGCCGAGGACGCCAACGGTGACGGTCGAGGACATGCGGGCGGTGACCGTAGCGATGCTCCACCGCGGCGCGCCTTATCCCCGCCGTATAAACCGCTCAGCCCAGTTCGGCCACCATACCCTTGCGCAATTGCCCGCAGCGGCAGAGAATCCCGCTCCTGCGCGCGGTCGCGGCCACCGTCTTGCCTGCGCCACGACCCGTACCACCCTGACTGCAAGGAGAAGGGACCCCCGTGGAAAGCGCCACTCTGGCTACGACCGGCGGCAGCGGCGTTCAAGTTGAGGACAAGGGCCTCAAGAAGAACGCGATCTCATTCGTCTCAAACATCGTCATCAGCGTGGCGTCCGTCGCGCCGGGCTACAGCCTCGCGGCGACGCTCGGCTTCATCGCCGCAGTGCCGGCCCTGGGGTTGCAGTCTCCAGCGGTGATCATCGTCGCGTTCTTCCCGATGGCGTTCATCGCGGCCGCCTATTACTGGATGAACCGCGCCGATCCGGACTGCGGAACCACCTTTGCCTGGGTGTCGAAGGCGTTCGGGCCCTGGCTCGGCTGGCAGGCCGGATGGGCGATCGTGGTCGCCGACGTGCTCGTGATGCCGAGTTTGGCCGACGTCGCCGGCAACTACACCTTCCAGCTGTTCGGAGTCACGCCGACGACCGCCGAGGTCGTGGCCGTGGGGATCGCCTGGATCATCATCATGACCGCGATCTGTTACATCGGGATCGAGCTCTCGGCACGCACTCAGCAGGTCCTGCTGGCGATGGAGTTCATCACGCTGATGGTGTTCGCGATCGTCGCGCTGATCAAGGTCTACGCGAATCACCCCGCCCATTCCGTCGAGCCGGCGCTCGCCTGGTTCAACCCATTCGACATCAAGAGCGTCAGCGCGCTCAACGGCGGCATTCTGCTCGCGATCTTCATCTATTGGGGCTGGGACTCCGGCGTGAGCGTCAACGAGGAGACCGAGGACTCGAGCACCGCGCCCGGGCGCGCCGCGGTCATCTCAACGGTCGTCCTCGTCCTGATCTACGTCCTCGTCGCGACCGCGGCGCAGGCGTACGGCGGTCTCGACTCGCTCGTGAACAACTCGAGTGACGTGTTCGCTCCGCTCGGCAAGGGGGTCTTCGGGTCCGGCCTCGACAAGATCCTGATCATTGCGATCCTCAGCTCGGCCTCGGCCTCGACGCAGACGACGATCCTCCCAACGGCGCGGACGACCCTGTCGATGGGCCGGGCGGGAGCGATCCCCAAGCAATTCGGCACCGTCAACCCGAGGTTCCTCTCGCCAGGCTTCTCGACGATCTGGATGGGCACCGTCTCGATGCTCGTCTACATCCTGCTGTCGGTCACCAGCCACGACAACCTGATCGCCGACGCGTTCACGTCGCTGTCGCTGACGATCGCTTTCTATTACGGGATCACCGGGTTCGCCTGCGTCTTCTACTACCGCAAGCACCTGTTCGACAACCTCAGGAACTTCGTCATGATCGGGGTGCTGCCGATGGTCGGAGCCCTGATCCTCACGTGGGTGCTGGTCAAGGCCGTGATCGACTACTCCAAGGCGGACGGCGGCTACTCGAAGCCGTTCCTGGGGATCGGCTCACCGATCGCGATCGCGCTGCTGACGATCATCCTCGGGCTCATCGCGATGATCTACATGCGCATCACCGCGCCGGAGTTCTTCAAGCGCAAACCATCGGTCGTCGACCCCGCGGTCGTCGCCCATGCGCCGGCGGGGCAGTCGTCATGAGCAGCGGCATCATCGTCGGCTACGACGGCTCCGACGGCTCGAAGGCGGCGCTCCGCACAGCGCTCGAGGTCGCCAATGCCTACCAGGAAAAGGTCACCATCGCGTTCGGCTACGGTGTCAACCCGATGGCCGGCGAGGTCAAGGACTACGCCGAGGCGCTCCGAGAGCTCGCCCACAAGCGCATCGAGGAGGCGGCCGGGATCGCCGCTGCCGAGGACGGTCAGATCGACGCGGTGCTCGTCGAGAAGTCCGCGGCTCAGGCATTGACCGATCTCGCGGAGGAGCGCGACGCGCGGATGATCGTCGTCGGCACGCACGGCGAGAGCCCGATCTACGGGGCGTTGATCGGCTCGACCCCGCACAAGCTGCTGCACATCTCGGATCGCCCGGTGCTCGTCGTACCTGCGCCGGAGGACTGACGCGCCGGTGAGCCGGATGTTGATCGGCGCTGAGCGGGTGACCGGCTCCGGGAACCCGCTCAGCGTCGAGAATCCGTACACCGAGGAGACGATCGAGACGCTCGCCTCCGCCTCGGCCGAGCAGGTGGACGCGGCGGTCGCGGCCGCCCGTGAGGCGGCGCCGGCATGGTCAGCGATGCCGGCGGTCGAGCGGGCCGACTTGCTGCACGAGGTCGCCACGCGGCTACGGGCGAGCACCGACGAACTCGCCCGCACGATGACGCTCGAGGGCGGCAAGCCGCTGGTCGAGAACAGCGACGAGATCGGCTGGACCGCGGCGGCGTTCGACTACTACGCCGAGCTGGGCCGCGACTCGCGCCGGCCGAGTGATTCCGCCGATCGAGTCCACGCAGCTCGCAATGGTCGTCAAGGAGCCGATCGGTGTCGTCGCCTGCATCGTGCCGTGGAACTACCCGCTGCTGTTGCTCGCGTGGAAGCTCGCGCCCGCGCTGGCCGCCGGCAACGCGACCGTGTGCAAGCCCTCGGAGCTGACCCCGCTGTCGACGCTCGCGCTCGCGGACTGCTTCGAGCACCTCCCGGCCGGCGTCGTGAACGTCGTCGCCGGCGACGGCGCCGTCGGCGCGCAGATCGTCGGCGACGAGCGCGTCGACTGCGTCGCGTTCACCGGGCTCGGTCGCGACCGGCAAGCGAATCGCCTCCGTGTGCGCCGAGCGCATCGCGCGGGTCAACCTCGAGCTCGGTGGCAAGGACCCGTTCATCGTCTGCGCGGACGTCGCGGACGATGATCGACGTCGCGGCTCGCGGCGGTGCCTGGGCGGCGTACCTCAACGCCGGTCAGGTGTGCACGTCGGCTGAGCGCTTCTACGTCGCCCACGAGGTCTACGACGACTACCTGAGCGCGTTCGTCGACCACGCCGAGAGCCTGCGGCTCGGTGACCCGCTCGACCCGGACACCGACGTCGGCCCGATGGTCAGCGCCGCGCAGCGCGCCAAGGTCACCGACCAGCTCGACGCCGCGGTCGTGGCGGGAGCGACAGTCGCATCCGGCGGTGAGACCACCGGGCATCCCGGCGGCCATTTCCTGAGCCCCACGGTCGTGACCGGCGCTCCCGCCGAGACCGCGCTGCTGCGCGAGGAGACGTTCGGGCCCGTCGCCCCGATCGTGCCGGTTCGCTCGCTGGACGAGGCGATCGAACTCGCCAACGGGACCCGCTTCGGGCTCGGCGCGAACGTCTACACCCGTGATCTGCGGACCGCAGTCCGCTGCATGCGCGAGCTGAGGGCCGGAACCGTGTGGATCAACGACCCGCTCACCGACAACGACGCCGGTCCGTTCGGCGGGTTCAAACAGTCCGGGCTCGGCCGCGAGCTCGGCCGTGAGGGGCTCGAGGCGTTCCAGGAAACCAAGCACGTGCACATGGAAACCACGATCGAGCGCAAATCGTGGTGGTATCCATACGGGTCCGAGGGCTGACACCGCCGACCGGGAGCGATCCGCGCGGATGTGCCGTACCACCCGCCGGAGTTCGAGTGCCCCCGCCGGTCGAAGTCGAAGCTCGGCGTTTGACCTCCGAGGGGTGAGAGCGCATCGCCATCGTTCGCCGTCCCGGCCGAGCGCATTGCAGGCTCGGCATGTCAGTCGGTGCTGGAAATGCCAGCGGACCGGACGGCCGCGTCCTCAACCACCGTGGCCGATGGTCGAGACGCAGCCGTCGTGCTGATGTGTATCGGTGCAGCTTCAGCGTGGCCGGGCCGGCGCTGGCATTCTGGTTCTCGAACGGCGAGGTGAAGCAGCCCGACGGCGCGAACGCGCAGGGCGTTCCCGCGGATGCCTGAGCGGATGCCGAGATCACAGCAGGGCCACCGTGGAACGGCGGGCCAGCCGGATCAGCGAGAACCGAGACCGGGACCATGGTCTGACTGCCATCACACGCAAAGCTATTGGCGTTGGTGCCGGATCCACGAGCGATGGAACGGCCCGACGCCTGTTCGGCATTGACGGTGACGCTCTGTCCAATGGCCACGAGCGACGGGTCAAACGGCGAGCACGAAACAGTCACGCGCTCAGTGATCGCCACCCGGCCTGACAGGCTCTGGGTACCGAGACTGACGGTCATTGCCGCGCGACCGCAACTCCAGCAGCGGACGCGAGCCAACGGAACATCATTCGTCACACCTCCTCCGAAGGGAAACGCCGGCGTTGCGACGGAGCCGCACCACCGCAGGGAACGGTCGCGCCGCTGGGCACCAATCACTGGCACCGTCTCGCGCTGCGCTTTCAGGGCGACCAGATCGATGCGTTGATCGACGGTGTCCAGGTGTCAGACGTGACCGACACGACATTTGGCGCCCGCCAGATCGGACTGACGCTCAGCTCCTACAGCAATGCCCAGTTCGACGACGTCCACGTCGCGCAGGACAACGGCCATGGGCCTTAAGCCCGCACGGCCACCGACCCGCGGCGCGGCATCGCGTGAACGGACGAGTCCGTCGCCGCGGCCGTGAAAGGCGTGCCGTCGGCCTGAACTCGCTGGACAGTGACCGACTCTGAGAGCGACCAGCTGATCGAGACGCTCGGGTTCATCGACGACGGTGTCGTCCCTGATCGGGAGAACGTGAACGTCACCCGGCGTCCGCTGAGCAGGTCCGCGAGCGGGACGCTGCCGCCCGCCGACTGTGAGTCCCCGAACTCGTAGACCCCGCACTCGAAGTTGATCGCGTCGCCCACCGACGGCAGCATTCCATCACCCAATCTGGCTGGTGAGGTGCCGGTGGGATCGAACTCCACGGTCAGACGGAGGGTGTTCGGGAACGACGTTGGTGCAAAGTCGAACCTTCCGCCCGGGCAGTTGCCCCCATCCGGACCGGTGACGTAGCCGCTTTCCGTGCTCGTGACGTTCGCGTCGAGTTCGGCGTCGGTCAGGCAGCTCGCGGGGCTGGTGCACGCCGGCACCGCAGTGACTGACCCTGGATGGCCGCCGGCGAGCGTCGCGGTGATCGTCATCTGGCCGCTTGTTGTGCTGCTCTGCTCGCTGCGCGAGTAGCCGACAATCCGCAAATACAGGCCGGTCGTCTTGATCGGCTGCGTCCAGTCGCCGGTGGCGACGCCGGCTTTCGACGTAGCCGCCAGCGAGGCGACGATCTGTTTGGCCGAGGTCTGGCTCGGGACCGAGTACCGGAACGTGGTCTGCTGGCCGCTGGCACTGCGGGGTGAGAAGCCGGCGCCGCGCTGGCCGACCAGCTTCCATTTGCCGACCGGCGAGCCGCTGCCGGACTTCAGGTCGAGCCGCGCCCGGAAGCTTCCGCTGCCGCCGGCGCTGACAGGCTTCGAGCCCGCGGTCGGCGAGAACGCGATCTGGACGCAGGTCTGCGGCGTGTCGAAGCCCTTCTCCAGTGTCCGGTAGCGGTCGATCTCCTGCTTCATGATCTTGGCGAACTCCTCGTCGGCGTCCGCCTTGGCGCGCAGCTCCTCCGCAGCCAGCTCCGCGCGAGTCAGTGAGACGCCGTCGACGCTGCCGCTGATCGAGACTGCACCGCTGAACGCGAGCGCGTAGCCCAACCGCATATTTACCAGCGCCTGCCTCGAGATGCTGACGTGCTGCGAGATGACGTGCCCGACGTCGGAGCCGGCGGTCACGAACCCGAAGCTACTGGTGTCGTTGATGATCAACTCATCGAGCTTGGCGTCATCGGCCACTGCGCCGTGCAGGTTCTCGCGCGAGTTCGCGATGACGGTCTGCGAGCGCAACGTCCCGCTGGCGTTGCTGACGACGATCCTGACCTCCAGAGGGTGCTGGTCGGTACCGTCGAGCTGGCCCTCAGCAGTTGGACACGAAGGCACGTTGAAGTAGTTGCATTCCGAAGAGCTGAACTCGACCGAGACCCGGATCCCATTCCCGACGCCCGTCGCCATGCGCACCGTGGTGCTTCCGTCGGAGTTCGTCTTGAGTCCGACCGACGTGCCGTCGCTGCCGTTGTAGCTCGACGAGGTCTCCGGAATGCCGGATCTGCAGCCGCCACTTGCTGATCGTGCCAGCGCGCTCCGCGGGTGCGCGATCCTGTCGAGCCGGGTCAGGGCCGTCGGAAGGTTGCGCAGAAATGCCCTGTACGGCTTGCCGCGGGCGAACTTTGAGAGCGGCTTGAGCCGGTGCCCGTGGCGGTCACGCGCCGCGCCCAGGTTCGCCCCAAGCGCCACGCGCACGAACGACAGTCGCGGGTCTCCCGTCTGCGGACGCGGTAGCGCGTGACGCAGCTTCTCGCAGCGCAGCTTGCCCTCCACCTTGACCGGCACCGTTCCGTGCTTGCACTTGGGCTTGGCGGCGACCTTGGCCGCCGCTGCCGCGTGGCCGCCGCGCCCGTGGCCGCCGCGCCCGCCGGACCGCACGCGAGCGCGGAGCAGCCCAGTGCAACAAGGAGTACGGCACGCCGCCGGGACGCTCGATCAACACGCCACCGGGACGCGCGATCAACACGCCCCATACCGGTCATAACGATCCCCAGACTGTCGCTGGCTAGTGCTGATGGTGATGGAATGACCCGCGCAGCGCAAGGGCCGTTTCATCCGCCCTCGGGCGGACCACCGGCACGAATACCCACCCGTTTTGTCGCGAGCGGGGGTGCGGCGATTCGTGCCGCTGTGAGCAGCACGTATTCCCATCCGTCTCCCAGCACTGAGACGAGCGGGAACTTGTGCCGGTCCGTCGCCCTATCGTCGAGCGATCGGGCGGCGATGTCATTGAGCCCGCCAGATAGGCTGGCGGATGGTTCGTCGAAAGGAATGCGATGAAGGGTGCTCGGTTGGGTCTGCTGCTCCTGCTCGTCGGTTGGAGCGTTCCGCCGGCGGCCGGCGCCGCGACCCTGCGGGGACGCGTGCTCAACCGTCGTGCCGGGATCGGGGGAGCCGTTGTCGTTGCCGCGAGCGCTCGTCATCGCGCCGTCGCCAAAACTGGCTCTGACGGCGCGTTTCATCTCAGCGTCCCGAGCGGGACGTATCGCCTCTCATCCAGCGCCCCCGGGTTCAGGGCGAGCATCGCGACCGGCGTGAAAGTCCGGCATTCCGAGGTGCGCGACGTGGTGCTGACAAGCTCGGGCCTCGCCCTCACCCGAGCGCCGATCTTCGGCGGAGGTCGGTCGGTCGTCGCGGACGGGACGCCCGGCGTGTTCTATATCGCCGGCGACAACATCGGCGATCTCTACCGCACGTTGGATTGGGGCGGGACGTGGACGCCGGTCACGGTGCGGCGTGACGATGGCGCGCACGGCCTCGGCGACGTGTGGGGACCCGGGCTGCTGACGACGAGCGGCTCCCCGGGAGAGGTCGCGGTGTGCCTGTTTGACGGCAGCACCTTCTACTCGACTGATTACGGCGTCACCTGGCACGCGCTCAGGGGCGGCCCAAGCACGCCGGGTCGCATCCTGTGGGGACACGCCGGCGCCACCAGCGTGCTGGCCGCGGGAGGCGATGGGCACAACTACGTGGCAGACATGAGCGCCCCGCATCCGGAGTTCATCAGGATGACGACGCCGTACGTGTCGTCCGTCAATCGTCCGGTCGGCGTGGCAAACGGCGCGGACCGTCCGTGGCTCGCGACAGTGAACCGCGCCGGTCATCTGCTCGTCTACCCGTTGCTTGCCCAGCGCGAGGCGCCGAGTCCGGCGGTCGACGTTCCCGGATTTGACGCCGCCGGGTCGGACGAGGCGCCGGCGTACGTGGCGCTCGGCGGGAAGAGTGCGCCCGGCGAGCCCCCGGCAGGGGTCATGGTCGCGGGCCTCGGCTGGATCGCGATGAGTCTGAAGGCACGGGGCGCCCATACGTATCCCAGTCCGAGCGCCATCGGGGTCGGGCTGAATCTGAAGGGGCAGCCACCCGCAGGCTTCCCGTGTTTTGGCAATAGTCCGCCGAGCGGCTACCCGTCACTCACCCCGAACACGTCCGACGTTTATGGCGCGGGATGGGTGGACGGGCTGCTGGGTGCAGGACCGGTCCGGGACGCTAACGGTCGAGCGGGGGCTCGGAGACGGCGCCGCGATCGACGCCGGATACAACACGACGGACACGGCGTCCGGAGGCGATGCGGTCGTCATGGAGGAGCCGCTGGCGCCGGGCATGTTCAGCGGGGGAGAGATCGGCGTCGCGAAGCTCGCCTCAACGACCGACGGGTTCCCCAGCCCCCTGACCGATCGCACGGTCATCGCGCAGCCGGGATTCGACGCCAGGTCATCCGGCATCGCCGAAACCGGCATCGACGCCGGGACGGTTCACCAGACGATCGTCATACCGGGCGGCGTGGCGGCGGCGTCCGACGTCGGCGGTGCCGCGTCCGACGACGGCGGTCATACGTTCCAGCGCACGACCTGGGGCAACACCTGGTCGGTCGCATCGTGGCAGGGCGCGAGCGGGCGGTGGCTTCTGTTTGGTCAGAACGCGTTCGGCGCCAACCACAACCTGGTCGCGGCTTTTCTCGACTGGACGCGCACGACCGCGCCGGTCGCGGGCGGCAACGTCAGCGGCAGCACGGCGTCTGACTTCGCCGGCCGCGAGGTGCCTCCCGGCGTCGTCCACGTTGACGCCATCGCCGGCGTTCCAGGACAGGACCGTGCGTTCGTGGGTGCGACATACGACGGGACGCTCCAGAACGGACCGCCGGAGGCAGCGCTCGTGCGCGTGTCCCTCGGGCCTGGCCCGGCGTTCTCCGATCGGACACAGATCGGCAGCGACGTGATCACGAAGCCCGGTCCGGTCGCGTACTGCCCGGTGGCGGGCTCGGCCGCACCGAGCGGTGACGTGCTGATGGTGATCAGCGAGGACTACTACGGTGGCGGGCTATTCCGCGTCACCGACGCGGCCGGCTCACCGGTGGTGACCGAGATCGAGAAATTCTCCGGGACGGGTCCGGGCGACGGCCTGCCGGCCCTGCGCGTCGACTGTGCCTCTGGCACCGTCTGGGCGGCGTCCGGAGACCTGGGAGCCGGGTTGCTCCGGTCAACCGACGGAGGGCAGACGTTCACGCGCGTGTCGGTGCCCGGTGTCGGCGGCGATCGTGCCGTTCGGGCGATCGGCGTTGCACCCGGGGACCCGGCACGCATCACCGTGGGAGACACTGCCGGGTATCTCCAGGCGTCCGAGGACGGAGGGCAGACGTGGACCGTCGTCAACGATCCGACCACGGATGTCAACTTGGCCGTGCCGTACGGCGGACTGGCCGGCGGGGGCATCTGGGACGTCGTGCTTCCACGGTCGGCGAGCGGCTCCGCGTCGACCGACGCGACCCGCCGCAGCGGGCCGGCGCGCGGGAAGGACCTGATCGCCGGTCCGGGCGAGTTCATCGGCGAGCCGGTCACACGCGCCGTTCCGTTCGTGAGCCGGCTGCGGCTGACCCATCACACGTTCGCGGTCGGGAGCGCTCGCTCGGGAACCACGATCAGATTCTCAGTCTCACGTGCCGCCACCGCCTCGATCGCAATCCGCCATCTCGGCGTCGGCCATCGCGTCGGTCGGCGCTGCGTCACGGCCAGCCATGCCCGATCGCGCCGCCCAACCTGCACACGCGCGCAGCTGGTGAGCACCCTGACGCGCCACGCGAGGCTCGGGCTGAACACGATCGCGTTCACCGGTCGCCTCGGCCGACGCGCGCTGCGGCCCGGTCACTACACCCTGACAGTGACGGCGCGAATCGGCCTCGGCCGCAGCTCGCGGCCGCGCAGTGCCGCGCTCCTCATCGTCCGCCGCTGAGCGTCCGGCTCTACAGCGGACTGAGCGACAGCAACAGCTGCGGGGTCGTATCAGTGGCCGGGCCCCACGTCATCCCGACCTACACCTGTCCGTTCAACGACGTGGCGTGTGCCTGTGTCGCTCATGTCGAAAGGAGGATCCGGCCGCCGCCATAACATCGGCAGTCGCATGCCCCAGTTGACTCCAGGATTCCGACCCGGCCCCCCGGGAGCTATCGCCGATGCTCCGGCTAGCACCCTGCCGGGCCCGTTCCCGGTCGGCGGCTACGCGGCCCGGCTGAAGGTCCGCCTCCAGGAGTTCGCTCGCGTTCAGCTCGTCGGCGAGGTGTGGGGCGTCAAGGTCGGCCGCGCCCGCGTGTACTTCGAACTCCGCGACGAACGCGGCGCGCTCCCCTGCTCGATGTGGCTGAGTGACTACGAGCCGACCGGGATTCGTCTCGCCGACGGGATGCGGGTGGTCGTCGGCGGTGGCTGCGACTACTACCCCGGCTCCGCGACGTCGTCGCCGTCGTTCACATTCGCGGTCGTCGAGCTGCGGATCGAGGGCGAGGGCGACCTCCTCGTCCAGCTCGAGCGGTTGCGCCGGCGGCTTGCCGCCGACGGCCTGTTCGAGCCCCAGAAGCTCCTCGAGCGACCTCGCCTGCCGCGGACGATCGGGGTCGTCACCGGCGAACGGGGCAAGGCACGCGACGACGTGCTCGCCGGGCTCCATCGCCGCGGCTGGGCCGGGCGGGTCATCTGGGCGTTCGCTCCGGTGCAGGACCGCCACGCCGCGCCGGCGATCACCGCCGCGCTGCGGGACCTCGCCGCAACGGTCGAGGTCGAGGTCGTGATCGTGGCGCGCGGGGGCGGCTCGCTCGCCGACCTGTTTGCGTTCTGCGACGAGACCCTGTGCCGGACGGTCGCGATGCTTCGCGTGCCCGTCATCTCGTCGGTCGGGCACCACACCGACCGCACGCTGATCGACGACGTCGCCGCCGTCTGTTGC
This sequence comes from uncultured Solirubrobacterales bacterium, assembly GCA_963813265.1. Taxonomy (GTDB): domain Bacteria; phylum Actinomycetota; class Thermoleophilia; order Solirubrobacterales; family Solirubrobacteraceae; genus Palsa-465. The sequence continues at coordinate 173,952 of CAWEYQ010000014.1, forward strand.
TCGACGCCCACCCACGCCGCCGAGGTGGCGGTGCCGGTCGACTGCCGCGCCGCCCGCGCCGAACTGACCGCGTACGCGCGGCGGCTGCACGGACACGGCCGCAACGCCGTCCTGACCCGGGCGCGGACGCTCGCCCACCTGTCCCGGGCGCCGGCCCACCACGTCGCCCGCCACCGCCGCCAGCTGCACCAGCTTGTGCGCGAGCTGCGAGCGAGCGCCCGGCGCGTCCTCGACGGCGGCCGCTCGCTCACGGGCAGCCAGCTGCGCGTGATCCAGCGCAGCCAGGCCCGCGCACAGACCTCAGAGACCATGAGGCGTCGCCGCGAGCTCGAGCGCCTCCAGCTCGCCCTGGCGGCCCACGATCCGGCTCGCACACTGGCGCGCGGCTACGCGCTCGTCGAGGCACGCGACGGCGAGCCGCTCGGCTCCGCCGCGGCCGCCCGCGCGGCCGGCGCCGTCACCTTGCGCTTCCACGACGACGCGCTGCCCGCCCACGTCGACCCGGAGGCGACCGCGTGACCGAGCACACCTACGAGTCCGCGATCGCCCGGGTCGAAGAGATCATCCGGCGGCTCGACTCCGGGGAGGCCGGACTGCGTGAGACGCTCGACCTCGTCAAGGAGGGGCGCGAGCTCGTCGAGTACTGCGCGGGCGAGCTCGACGCGGTCAGCCAGGGCCTCGAGGAGCTGCAGCTCGAGGAGCTCGTGACCCGGCTCGAGAGCCGGACCTGATCGTCGCCGGGCTTCATGGTTGCTATAGCAACCATCAGTCCCGTCGGCTGTCCAGATCCGCGTGCACCGGGCCGAACGACGGCCGCTCCCTGCCCGCGGTCGGCTCAGGACGGGCCGGGGTCGGCGCCCCCGTATTGTGTCGGGCAATGAGCACCTTCGACCGCCTCGCCGATCTCCCGGTCACGGTTGAGGGGTACTCGCTTGAGGGTTTGCGTGCCGAGGTTTCGAGTGGCTTCGAGCGACTCTCGACGGTCGTCCACCTGCACGGCGCCGGGCACACCGGGATCGGTGAGGACGTCGTCTACGACGGTGTCGACCAGGAGGCGCTCCAGGCGGCCGGGCAGGCCCACGACCTCTCCGGGAGCTACGCGCTCGGCGAGCTGTGCGAGCGGATCGACGGCCTCGACCTGTTCCCCGTAGCGCCGCAGCGTGACGTCTCCCGGCTGTACCGACGCTGGACGTTTCACAGCGCGGCGCTTGACCTGGCCCTCCAGCAGGCGGGCCGGCCGCTGACCGAGGCGCTCGGGCGGGAGGCACGTCCGGTGACGTTCGTCGTCTCGCTGCGCCTCGGCGAGCCGCCGAGCCTCGAGCCCATCACCGACCGACTCGAGCGCTACCCGACACTCCGCTTCAAGCTCGACCCGACAAGCTCGTGGACGCCGGAGGTGATCGAGGCGCTCGTGCAGACGGGTGCGGTCGACTCGGTCGATTTCAAGTCGCTCTACCGCGGGACGGTCGTCGACCAGCCGCCGGATCCGGTGCTGTACGAACGCGTCGTCACCGCGTTCCCGTCGGCGTGGATCGAGGATCCCGACGTCGTGACGCCGGAAACCGCCGAGGTGCTCGCGCCCTACCACGACCGCATCACCTGGGACGCGCCGATCCACTCGATCGATGACATCGAGGCACTCCCGTTCCCGCCGAAGATGGTCAACATCAAGCCGTCGCGGATCGGCGGTCTGAAGAAGCTGTGCGACACCTACGACTACTGCGCCGAGCGGGGAATCGGCGCCTATGGCGGCGGCCAGTTTGAGCTCGGTCCCGGGCGCGGCCAGGCCCAGTACCTCGCGTCGCTGTTCCATCACGACACGCCGAATGACCTCGCGCCGGCCGCCTTCAACGAAAACGAGCCCTCGGACGGGCTCCCGTCCAGCCCGTTGCCGGCGACTCCGGCGCCGGTAGGGTTCCGCTGGGATGGCTGAGCTGAGCGACAGCGTCGCGCTGGTCACCGGCGCCTCGAGCGGCATCGGTCAGGCGACGGCGCTCGCGCTCTCCGAGCGGGGTGCCAAGGTCGCGCTGGTCGCGCGGCGCGGCGACCGTCTGCGTGAGCTCGCCGGCCGGGTCGGCTCCGGCGCGCTCGTGATCGAGGCGGATGTCACCGATCAGGCGCAGGCCGAGCGGGCGGTCGCGAAGACCGTTGAGGAGTTCGGCCGGCTCGACACGCTCGTCAACAACGCCGGCGTGATGCTCCTCGGACCGATCGAGAACGCCCCGCTCGCGGAGTGGGAGCAAATGGTCGAGATCAACGTCAAGGGCCTGCTCTACTGCGCCCACGCCGCGTTGCCGCACCTGCTCCGCGCCGCCGATGACTCACCCCGCTCGGTCGCGGACCTCGTCAACATCAGCTCGGTCGCCGGACGGACGGTCCGGCGCGGGTCCGGCGTCTACAACCTGACCAAGCACGGCGTCGGGGCGTTCAGCGAATCGCTGCGCCAGGAGGTCACCTCGCGCCATGTCCGGGTCTCGATCGTGGAGCCCGGGGCCGTCGACACCGAGTTGCGGACCCACAACCGCCCGGAGATCCAGGCGCAGATGGAGAAGCGGTTCGCCGAGGTCGAGATCATGCAGGCGAGCGACATCGCCGACGCGATCGTCTACATCGTCACCCGCCCGTGGCGGATGTCGATCAACGAGATCCTGATCCGCCCGACTGAACAGGCGGACTAGTCGCTGTCGCCCCGGGTGCATGCACCCGGGGCCCGGGCGGCGCATGCGCCGCCCGGCGGGGGCGCGCATGCGCGCCCCCGGTCCTATTTAGACCCTTTAGACCCGCTGGATCAGCGTGCCGGTCCCGAGCCCGCCGCCGCAGCACATCGTCACGAGGCCGACCTCCTTGTCGGAGCGCTCGAGCTCGTGCAGCAGGGTCGTGATCAGCCGCGCGCCGGTCGAGCCGAGCGGGTGGCCGAGCGCCATCGCGCCGCCGTTGACGTTGACGCGGTCCATGTCGGGCCGGTGGACGCGGTACCAGGCGGCGATGACCGGCGCGAACGCCTCGTTGATCTCGATCAGGTCGATGTCGTCCATCGCCATCGAGTTGCGCTCGAGCAGCTTCCTGGTCGCGGGGATCGGGCCCTCGAGCATCTTCACCGGGTCACACCCGACGGTCGTCTGGTCCATGATCCGCGCACGCGGCTTCAGGCCGAGCTCGGCGGCCTTCTCGGCGCTCATCAGCAGCACCGCGGCGCCGCCGTCGGAGATCTGCGAGGAGTTCCCGGCGGTGATCACGCCGTCCTCCTTGAACACGGTCCTCAGCTTGCTGAGCGTCTCGAGGTTCGTGTCCGGGCGGATGCCCTGGTCGGAGACGTAGGTGTCGCCGCCCGCCTGCATCGGGATGATCTCCCGCTCGAAGCGGCCCTCCTCGGTCGCGCGGTGCGCGAGCTGGTGGGAGCGCAGCGCGAGCTCGTCGAGCTCGGGGCGCGCGATCTCGTATTCCTCGGCGATCATCTCGGCCCCAAGGCCCTGGCCGACGATGTTGTGCTTGGCCATCAGCTCGGGCGTGAACGCGTAACCGAACTCCTCCTGAGTCTTCATGGTCGCAGCGAACGGGAGCTTGCCCATGTGCTCGACGCCGCCACCGATGACGACGTCATGGACGCCGCTGGCGATCTGCGAAGCGCCGAGGTTGACGGCCTGCTGGGAGGAACCGCACTGGAGATCGATGGTCGTTGCGGAGGTCTCGATCGGGAAACCCTGCTGCAGCCAAGCGTTGCGACCGACGTGGAGGCCCTGGGGGCCGAACTGAGAGACGCAGCCGGCGATCACATTCTCGACCTCACCGGCGTCGATGCCGGCGCGCTCGATGACCGCGCGGTAGGCGGCGCCGAGGAGCTCGTTGGGATGGGTGTCCTTGTAATAGCCCTTCTCGGGATGACCGCGGCCGATCGGTGTCCGAGCGGCTTCAACGATGACGACCTCGCGGCCATGGCCATTGCCATTCGACGGCATGTGCGGCTCCTTCTCTCTCTGTCAAGTCACGTATGGACGAGCGCCAAGGTTCATCTAAGCGAACGGTCCCGTACTGTACCCGCCCGTGACTGAACGACTCGGCATCGTCGGAGCCGGCACCATCGCGTGTGGCCTCGCCGCGACCGCCTCCGCGGAGTTCGACGTGCTCTTGTGGGCTCGCTCGGAGGAATCCGCTGCCCGCGCGCAGGCCTCGGTCGCCAAGGCGGCCGGCAAGTTCGACGGCGGCGACGCCCGCCGCGTGGAGGTGGTCACCGATCTCGGCCGCCTGCACGACGCGACGTTCCTCGTCGAGGCGATCATCGAGCACCATGGCCGCAAATCGAAGATGCTCGCCGACCTGGGCGAGATGGCCCGGGCAGCGGACCACGACGCCGTGGTCGCGACGACGACCTCGTCGCTGTCCGTCGCCGAGCTCTCGCAGGCGAGCGGCCGCCCGGAGAGCTTCGTCGCGCTGCACGTGTTCAACCCGGTGCCGCGAATGCAGCTTGTCGAGCTGTCGTTCCCGCCGGAAGCGAGCCCGAACACGCGGGCCCGCGCCCGGTCGCTGTGCGAGGCGCTCGGCAAGACGCCGGTCGAGGTCCCGGACATCCCCGGGTTCGTCGTCAACCGGCTGCTGTTCCCCTACCTGTTCAGCGCCGCCGCGCTGCTCGCCGAGACGGGGATGGACCCGGAGGACATCGACAGCTGCATGACGCTCGGCGCCGGCGTGCCGATGGGACCGATCGCATTGCTCGACTTCGTCGGCCTCGACGTCGCCGAGGCGATCGGCAACGCAATCGACCTCCCGGTGCCGGACAACCTCCGTGCGCTTGTCCGCGAGGGCTCCCTCGGGCGCAAGACCGGACGCGGCTTCTACGCCTACTGAGGTCCGTCCCCGAGCCGCGATCCGGTTCTGATGTAGCCACTACACATTTTTTAGGACGCGTTCAAGTTGCGCGCGCAAACTACGCAACGCGACGTACCTCATAGCAGCACCTCCTCCCCAGAAGCACGAAGCCGGCCCGTCCCCAGCGGGCCGGCTTCTTTTTGCGCACAGCCGACCTCGAGGCGCGCCCTCGCGGCGGGATTGGCTGCTGCGTGACGAGGGGTGTTGCGCAGGCGCCGATCCCCATCGGCACCCGCGACGCGAGAGTCCCCAGATAGCGAAGCCGGCCCGGGAAGGGCCGGCTTCTCTCTCCTCTCAACCACCGGGAAGGTCTTGCGCGCTTGCCCGGGTGTTGCGCGAATGTGAAATGTAACGAATGTCGCGAGCGTCCGCGAGAAGAATTTATGTGGCGCGCGGTCAGGCGCTCGCGGACGGAGTCTCGCTCCCCGACCCGGCCGGTCGGCGCTCGCGGATCCTGACCGCCTCGACGCGGTTCTCGCGGACCGACTCGACGCGGATGGAGTAGCCGTTGGCCGCGATCTGGTCGCCCCGCTTGGGAAGCCGGCCGAGCTCGGCGAACACGAAGCCGCCCACGGAGTTGTAGGCGTCGGTGTCGACCGGAAGGTCGAGCCCGTAGTCCTCGAGGTCGGAGACCGCGACGTGGCCGCGCACGAACCAGTCGCCGTTGGCGAGCCGCCGGACTGCCCCACCGGCCGGATCGGTCTCGTCGGAGATCTCGCCCACGACCTCCTCGATGATGTCCTCGATCGTGACGATCCCCGCCGTGCGCCCGTACTCGTCGATCACGATCGCGAGCTCGGTGCGCTCGCGTTGCAGATCGGCAAGCAGGTCGTCAAGCGGCTTCGTCTCCGGCACGAGCGGCGCCTGGCGCACGACGCCGTCGAAGTGCGAGCCATCGCCCTTGGTCATCAGCAGCTTGACGAGCTGGTTGACGTGCACGATCCCCTTGACGCGATCCTGGTTCTCGTCCTCGGTCACGACGAGGCGCGAATGGCCGGTCTTCACGCACCGCCGCAGCGCTTCTTCGACGGTCGCCGACACGTCGACGGTGACCACGGCCGGGATCGGCGTCATCACCTGACGCGCCTCCTGCTCGTGGAGGTGAAATACGCCTGTGAGCATGTTCGCTTCGCCAATGTCGAGCTGACCGCCGGTCTGCGACTCCGCGATGATCCGCTTCAGCTCGTCGGGCGTCCCGCCCTCCGGCTGCTCGTCCGGGTCGACGCCGAACCGCCGCAGCGTCCACCGCGACGACGCGTTGAGCGCGACGATGAACGGGTGAAAGAGCATCCGGAAGAACTGCAGCGGTCTGGCGATCCGGCGCGCGACGCCTTCCGGGTGCTGGATGACATACAGCTTGGGGACCATCTCGCCGGCGACGGTCTGAGCGGCCGTGATCACGAGGAACCCGAGTCCCACCGAGATCACGACGGCGAGCGCATGACTCAGAAAGTCGCCGAAGAACGGCTGGAGAACCGCCCGGACCGCTGGCTCGCCGATGGCACCAATCGCAATCGAGGCCATGGTGATCCCGACCTGGCATGCCGAGATGTAGTCGCTGATGTTCTCGACCTGCGTCAGCGCGAGCCGCGCCCCGCGGAGGCCGTCGTCGGCCATCGCCTGGAGCCGAGCGCGCCCAGAGCGGACAAGCGCGTACTCGGCCATGACAAAGAACGCGTTGACCAGGACGAGCAGGCCCGTGAGGATGATGAGGAGCCCGCTCAACGGCGTGCCCGGGCGCGGCAGCCCTCGGTCCGCGTGCTGCTACTTCGAGGTTGGTCGTCGTTCATTCCAGCGACCTCGCGAACGGTAGCAGCCACCCAGGTCGGTCCAGACGGCTTTTGTCACAAATCGCGCGGAGTGATCACGCCGCTCTTGAGCGCAAGCTCGACGAGCCGAATCCGCTTCTGATTCTGCGGCAGATTCTCGATGCTGAACTTCGCGAACAGCGCCCGCAGATGGGTCTTGACGGCGTCGACGCTGAGGAACAGCTCATCGGCGATCTGCTGGTTGGTGGCCGGCGTCACGTAGCCCTGGCTGTCCTTGAACGGACGGCAGAGCGCGAGCAGCACCCGACGCTGAGCGTCCGACAGGCTCGCGCGGTCTAGCACGTCGGTGGCGACCTCCGTCTCGGTGAGGTCGGCGATGCCCGGCTTGCGAAACACGGCGGTCGTCCGCCCGAAGCGGATCACATCGCGGTCCTGAAGTCGCCGGCGCCCGACGATCTTCTCGCCGTTGACGTGCGTCCCGTTGCGGGAGAGTCCGTCGTCGGCGATCGTCCAATCGCTGCCGAATCGCTCGAACTCGGCGTGCAGGCGGGAGACCTCTGTGTCCCAGTCGAGGCAGATGTCCGTCGGCGCGCTGCGCCCGACCGTCAGCCGGTCGGTGTCGGGGAGCGTGTAGATCCGCTGCGTGCCGGCGCCATCGCGGTACACGAGGAACGGCATGCCCAGGCGCTCCGCCTCGATTTGCGCCTTGAGTTCGGCCGGGGATTGCAGCGGACCGGCTGGACTGACCTCTGCCATGCAGCTCCGATCGTACATCCGCGCCCCGTCGCGATATAAACCGGCCATATGGCCGACCTGCGTGTGGGGTCAACGATCGCGGGCTGTCGGCTCGAGTCGATCGCCGGGCGAGGCGGGATGGGTGTCGTGTGGAGAGCGACACAACTCGCGCTCAACCGGCCGGTCGCGCTCAAGGCGATCGCACCGCAACTGGCCCAGGATCAAGCGTTCCGCGAGCGGTTCCAGCACGAATCGCTGCTCGCGGCATCGATCGACCACCCGAACGTCATTCCGGTCTACGAGGCCGGCGAGCTCGACGGCACGCTATTCCTGATCATGCGGTGGGTCGATGGCACCGATCTGCGCCAGATGCTCGACACGGACGGAGGCCAGACGCCGACGCGCTCGGTCCGGCTGCTGCGCCCGGTGGCCTCGGCGCTGGCCGCCGCGCATCGGCGCGGCCTCATTCACCGTGACATCAAACCGGCAAACGTGCTGATCGCGACCGCCCCCGAGGAGGGGGATGAGCACGTCTATCTGACGGACTTCGGGATTGCGCAGCGGACGGAGAGCCGCGGGATGACCCGGACCGGCGTGCTCGTCGGGACGCTCGACTACATGGCGCCGGAGCGCATCGAGGGCGGTCGCGGGACGCCGGCGACAGACATCTACGCGTTCGGATGCATGCTCTACGAAACGCTGACGGGACGCGTGCCGTTTGACCGCCCGACGGGGCTGGCGAAGATGCACGCGCACATCAATGACCCGGTGCCGGTCGATGCGCTGCCCGAGCGGATGGCTCCGATCGTGATTCGGGCGATGGCGAAACGCCCGGAGGACCGCTTCGGATCGGCCGCTGAGCTCGTCGCCGCGCTCGACTCGCAGGACTCGACTGCGACGGGGCCGCCAGAGCCGACAGACCTGCCAACCCAGCTGTCGACGCCTCCGGAACCCGCGCCCGGCGCGACCGCCCTGCCGCCGGACCCGGACAAGACCGCGATGGCGCCCGACCCTGACCGCACGGCGATGGCGCCGGACCCCGACCGGACCGCGATGGCGCCCGACCCGTCCGTCGACGCGACCCGGCTCGTCCCCGAGACGGCGGAGACGCCCCCCGCCCCCGCCGCCATCCCGCTGCGCCAGCCGGACCCCTCACCGACGCCGGTCGCGCCCCCGCCCCAGCGCCCGCCCGTCCCGCCAAGCCGCACGGCGAATCGCCGTACGCCCGTCCTCCTTGCCCTGCTCGCGGTCGTCGTGATCGCCGTCGTCGTCCTCGTCGTGACGAGCGGCGGGGGCGGGGGCGGAAGCGGGAGCACGACCGTCAGCACCACCGTCGTGTCGGGATCCGGCGTCGCCGTCCACTCCGCGGAGACGCTTCCCAACGCGCCGCTCGCGCTCGCCCCGGACACGGGCGATACCTGGGCGGCAACCCGTGACCGGCTGTTCCAGATCGCCGCCGCCAACGGCACCCAGATCGCCGATCAGCGGCCGAGTCCCGGGCCCGCCTCGGCGCTCGGCGTCGACGTGCGCGGCCGCGTGTGGGTCGCCGGCGCGGGTGGCTCCAGTGTCGCCCGCCAGGCGACGCGCAACGTGATCGCCACGGGTGCAGGCACGAACCTGGTCGCGCTCGACTCTCAGTCCGGCTGGGTCGCCACCCGTGGGAGGAGCACGGTCACGCGCGTCGACCTCGGGTCGCTGAGCGGCACGCCCGAGCCGGTCACTGGGCCGATTGCGGCGCTCGGGACGGCCTATGGGCGGCTGTGGGTCGCCTCAGACGACGGCCACGTCACGGTGTTGGACAGCGACGGTCACCGTGACGCGCTCCCCGCACCCACCGTCCTACCGGGAACCGTCGGCGTCGTGCCGAGCAACGGCGTCTGGTTCGTCAGCTCCGACGGGACGCTCAACCGGATCGACCCGCGCGCGACGATCAACGGCAAGCCCGTTCCCGGGCACTACATCGCGCACATGGTGCCCCTCAGCATCGGCGGCGGCGCCTCCGCGATCGGCGCCTGGCCGGAGACGAACGCGATCTGGGTGCTCAGCCCCGGGTCGAAATCACTCGTCCGGATCGGAACCCAGGGCGCGGGCGACGGAAAGATCACGGCCCGAATCAAGTTCTCGGCCACTCCGGGCCATCTCGCCGTCGGCGATCACGTCGTCTGGGTCGACATCCCCAGCGCCAAGGTCGTCATCCCGATCTCGTACTGACGCGCGTGCGGGTCACGGGTCACTACCACCGGCCGACATCGAGGCGGCGACGGTCGCGCTTGGTGGGACGCCCGCCTCGCGTGACCGGGCTGCCGAGCCTCCGGAGCTCCGCTTGGCGCGCGCGCTCCGCGACGCTCGCCTCCGTCTCCTCGTAGAGGTTCGCCACCTCGGCCGCCGACACGCGACGCTCAGCCGCGCCACGCACGATCACGGTGCGCCGGACCGGGCCGAGGGTCAACTCGAGCTCGTCGCCGGGCCCCACCTCGCGGCTCGGCTTGACCGCCGAGCCGTTGACGTTCACGCGATGACCCTTGACCGCGTCCGCAGCCAGACCGCGCGTCTTGTACAGCCGCGCCGTCCACAGCCACTTATCGACGCGCATCGGCCCCTCGCCCTCGAACGTTCAGCCGCCGGTCAGGCGACCCCGTCGAAGCGCTTGGCCATCTCAAAGTCGACGTCGGTGAGTCCGCCCGCGGAATGGTTGGTCAGTGACAGGCGGACCTTGTTCCACCCGTGAACGAGGATGTCGGGGTGGTGGTTCGCCTCCTCGGCCGCATCCGCGATGCGGACCACGAACGCGATCGCCTCGGCGAAGTCACCGAATGTCCAATCGCGGACGATCTCGTCGCCCTCACGCTGCCACTCGAGGCCGTCGAGCTTGGCCGTGATCTGCTCGTCGCTCAACACGTCTGCCATATCTATCCTCCTCGCATATGCGAATCGTCAGCCTCGTCCCATCAGCGACCGAGATGCTGTTCGCGCTCGGACTCGGCTCCGACCTTATCGCCGTCACCCACGAGTGCGACTACCCGCCTGCGGCCCAGAAGTTGCCAAAGGTCACCCGCGACCTTCTGCCCGCCGGGCTGAGCGCGGCCGAGATCGATGCCGCGGTCAAGGAGCGGACGCTCGCCGGCGAGTCGATCTACGAGCTTGACACCGAGATGCTCCACGAGCTGCGACCCGACCTGATCGTCACCCAGGAGCTGTGCACGGTGTGCGCCGTCGCGTACGACGACGTGCGGGCGATCGCGGAGCACATCGACAGCCATCCGCAGGTCATCCCGCTCGACCCGCACACCGTCGGTGAGGTGCTCGGCGACGCGCGCACGCTCGCCCAGGCGACCGACTGCAAGGACGCCGCCGTCGAGCTCGTGCGCGAAGCGTCGGATCGGATCGACCGGATCCGGCTCGCGGTGCGGGGCGCCAAGCGACGCCCGCGGGTCGCCGCGCTCGAGTGGCTCGACCCGCCCTTCGTCGCCGGGCACTGGACGCCGCAGCTGATCGAGTACGCGGGCGGCGTCGATGCGCTCGGACTTGCCGGCGAGCCTTCCGAGGAGCGGACCTGGCAGGAGATCGCGGCCTCCCAGCCGGACATCGTGATCGTGATGCCGTGCGGCTTCGACGCCGAAATCGCGCATCGCGAGGCCGAGATGCATCGTGATCGGCTCGCCGCGCTCGGGGCCGGCGAGGTCGTCGCGGTCGACGCCGCCGCGTACTTCTCCCGGCCGGGTCCTCGGATCGTCGACGGTCTCGAGCTGCTCGCGCACATCTTGCATCCGGAGGCTCGTGCCCGAGGCGCCGGACACGGCGCTCACGGTCGAAGTCTGACCAACGGGCCCTGCCGTTGGGGCGCTGGGCGTGGTCCGGGTGGTGAGCGCGGTCCGGGTGGTGGGCGCGGTCCGGCGGCGCGCCGCCCGCGAGAACCAGATCACACCCGAGCGGACTATTTCGCCAAACCATGTTCCGGTCGTGCATTCAGGCGCAAAATGCTCCGTGAGCGGGAGTTTTTCGCCCGGATCCGTCTCGCCGGGGCGATTTGGCGAGACAGTTTCCCGCCCTGGCGGACGCCAGGAGCCGCTAGACGTGGAAGCCGATGCCGGTCGGTGTGAGACCGTGGTAGCCGGCGACGGCGATCGCCCCGACGAAGCAGAGCGCCGCGAGCAGGAGGCACCCTACGAGCGCGACCGGCTGGTTCTGCCGCCGCTCGGCGAACTCGACGATCAGCCAGCCGGTGATCAGCCCACCGATGAAGCCGCCGAGATGACCGCCGATCGAGATCCCGCGGACGCTCAGCGAGAACACGACGTTGATCAGCAACACGACCCCGAGACCGGACTGCCAAATCGGGATCCCGCGATCCCGGGAGACGACCATCAACGCCCCGAGCACGCCGAAACACGCACCGGACGCGCCGACGGTGAGCGCAGCCGGCTCGAACACGAGCGCACCGAACGAGCCGGCGATCAGCGACGTGAGGTAGACGGCGAGGAAGTTGAGCCGACCGATCGCCGGCTCGAGGATCGCCCCCATCACCCACAGGAAGAACATGTTGAAGGCGAGATGGAGGACCCCGTAATGGAGGAAGCCGCTCGTCACGATCCGCCAGTACTCGTGCTGGTGGGCGATCGCCGGGCCGAACAGCGCGCCGTGGTTGAACACGTCGCCGCCGCCTCCGCCGTTGAGCGTCGCGCCGCCGGCCGACTCGATGATGAACGCGATGATGTTGATGGCGACGAGCGCCTGGGTAACGACCGGCGTCGGCCGGTCGCCGGCGCGGATCGTCTTGACCTTCGTGCGCTCGCGTGAGCATTCCGGGCAGCGCATCCCGACCGGTGTCGGGGTCATGCAGTCAGGACAGATCGGCCGTCCGCACGACGAGCAGGACACGCCGGTTTCGCGGTTCGGATGTCGATAGCAGACGGCCATGGCCCGGACGCTAGCAGTGGTCATGAAGCGCCCGGTGAGCGGTTCTACCGGTCGGGGAGGACCCGGCGGGCCTCCTCCGCAAGGTCCTTGACCGTCTTCTCGGCGAGCTCGAGCAGGTTGGCCGACTCTTGCTTGCGGTGGCGATGTCGGCTGCGCACGCGGAGCAGGACGAGCGCCGTCCCAGCACTGGCGCCGACGACCGCCGCCGCCGCCGGACGCGCCCAGTTGCGCGGATCGCGCATCGCCCGGAGCTCCCATGACTCGAGCTCGTCCTGGGCGAGCTCGGTGAGGTTGACGAGCGTCGTCTCCAGCCGGCGGGCGAGATCCGCAGGCGGCTCGACGGGCGCGAGCGCCTCGCGCAGCAGTGCCTCGAAATCGGTGGCGCCGGAGCTCATGTCTGCGGATCGCCTCCGTTCTGCGTGGATGGTTCCGCGACCATCGCCTCAAGCTGTCGGATGGCGCGGTGCAGGAGCACCTTCGTCGCACCGTCGGTGCGACCGAGCGCGCGGGCGATCTCCCGGTTGTCCATGCCGAGCGCGAAGCGCATGATCAGCGCCTCGCGGCGATCATCCGGGAGCTGCTGGACGCCGGCGAGGATCGACTTCAGCTCCTCACGCCCCTCGACGAGCGACTCGGTCGTGTGCGGCGCGGAGATCATGCCGGCGTCCTCGATCGCCGACTCCGGCTTGCGGGAGCGGTCGCGGTAGAAGTTCGCGGCGAGGTTGTGTGCGATCCGGATGAGCCACGGCCGCAGCGGCCGCCCGTTCGACTCACGCAACGCCCGCTCGAAGTGTCGATACGCCTGCAGGAACGTCTGCTCGGTGAGGTCCTCGGCGTCGTGGTGGTTGCCGACGCGGTAGTAGCTGTACGAGTAGACGTCACGCAGATGCGCGCGGTACAGCTCGGTGAAGCGAGCGTCCAGCTCCGCCTTGGTCTTGGGTACGTCGTCGGCCACCGCATGAGAGCGTACCCGTGGCTACGCCGCGCGGATAGCGCGGCTGCGGCTGCGGCGCGTCGGCTGGGTCACGGTCGCCGTCCACCGCTCGGGGTCGATGCGCCCGTCGATCAACGCGGCGAGCCCGTCCAGCGCCGGGGTTTCGAGCTGTGCGGTCCGGGCGACGCTGGCCAACAGCGGGACACAGTCGACCGCCTCGGCGACCTGGCCCAGGGCGGCGCCGATCTCCTTCGGCGGGACGCCCTGCGACAGGAGCTCGCCGGCGCGACGGTTGCGGGACTGCGAGGCGACGACGGTCGCCACGAGATCGCCGGCACCGGCGAGTCCGGCGAACGTCTCCGGCTTGCCGCCGTGGCTGCGGGCAAGCGCGTCGACCTCGGCGAACACCTTGCCGGCCGCCGCCCCCGCGACGTTCGGTCCGGCGCCGGACGCGGCCGCCGCGGCGAGCACGGCGACGTTCTTGGCGCAGCCGGCGAGTTCGACGCCGGTCACGTCGGTGGTCGTCGCGACATCGAGGCCGGCGGAGACGAACGTGTCCGCGAGCTGGCGCGCAAGGCCTTGGTCCAGCGAGCCGATGACGATCGAGGCACCGTGCTCGAGCACGTCCCTCGCGTGGGCGGGGCCACCCAGCGTCGCCACGGCCCGGGCGCGGCAGCGCTCCGACGCGAACGCGGATGGCAGCGTGCCGAGCGGCGGGACGAGCCCCTTGGAGAGCACGAGCAGACCTGCCCGCTGGGGGATCCGCTCGCCGTGAGCGGCGAGGACGGCGGGGAGCTCTCGTGCCGGTACGGCAAGGCAGACGAGGTCATGGCCGCCGAGTTTGAGGTCGGCGGCGCGGCCGACCGTGATCTGAGCCGGCAACTCGACGCCGGGCAGATATGGGGCGTTCTCCCGCGTCTGGTCAAGACGAGTGGCCTGCTCGTGGGTGCGACAGCCGAGATCGACCTCGAAGCCCGCGCGGCTGAGCGCGACCGCGAGGCTCGTTCCCCAGCTGCCGGCGCCGATGATCGCGGCGCGTCGGATCGGGGGCAGCCCGCCGAGCCACTCCCACTGGAGCATCACGCACGGCCAGATCCGGTCGGTGACGGCCGTGGCGAGCGCCGACGAGGCGTCGGTGACCTGCGGGAAGTGAAGCGCGCGCCCGGCACGGATTCGCACCTTGCGGGGGCGAACGCGAACGCCCTTGCGGACGTCCTCGGTGCCGATCACCGCGATCGGCACGACCGGGACGCCGCTTTCGAGCGCGAGCCGTCCGACGCCGCGCTTGGGCGGTCCGAGGGCGCCGGGACGGATCCGCGTGCCCTCCGGGAAGATGAGCACGATCTCCCCGCGCGCGAGGATCGCCTTCGCAGTCTCGATCATGTCCGAATCGCCGGCACCGCGATCGACCGGGAAAGCCCCGAGCGCGCTGAGGATCCACGACAGCACCCGGTTCGAGAACAGCTCCTTCTTGGCGATGTAATACATCGGCCGCCGCGCCATCGTGCCGATCACGAATGGGTCGAGGAAGCTGCGGTGGTTGGCGGCGATGATCACCCCTCCCTCCTCGGGGATGTGCTCGCGACCGATCCGGCTCATGCGGAAGTAGACGTGGAAGAACGGCTGCAGGATCGCGCGCACGATCCAGTAGACGAACGGGTTCACGCCTTTGTCGCGGGAACGGCGGTGAAGCGCCTCGTGATCCATCGCACATTGCCGTACCCTCGCCGCGCTCGCCCGTTACAGTTGCGAACGTTGAGCCCGCCGTTCGATCGCACCCGCACGCTGAGAGGAGCCGTCTGCGGCGCGGTTGCCGCCGCCGTGTGGGCGATCCAGCAGCCACTGGACAAGGTCGCCTTCGGCAGCCGGTTCGACGACGTCGAGCTGCTCGGGAAGGCGGTGACCCGCGGAGACGGGTGGTATCCGGCGGGGTTTGCGCTCCATATGCAGAACGGCGCCATCTTCGGCGCCGTGTACGCGAACCTCGCGCCCTTCCTGCCGGTGCCGCCGGCGATGCGCGGTCCGCTGGTTGCTCTCGTCGAGCACCTCGCCCTGTGGCCGGTTGGCGCGGTCACGGACCGGATTCATCCGGCTCGTAAGGAGCTGCCGAAGCTCTGCGGGCAACCGACGCGCGTTCGCCCAGGAGACGTGGCGCCACCTGGTGTTCGGGATCGTTCTCGGAGAGCTTGAGCGACGCGTGAACGCCGTCCCGGAGGCCGCACCGCCACAGCCGGAAGCGGACTACTCGAGCAACGGCCACGGCTCGCTTGAGTACGCCGTCACCGTGACCGACGCCAGCGAGTCCAGCTAGCTTCCGTACGCGTTGCGCGTCCTGATCACCGGAGCATCTGGGTTCGCGGGCGGGTATCTCGCGTGCGCCTGCGCGCAGAACGGTGATGAGGTGTTCGGCGCCTCCCGGCGCGGCGAGCTGCCGGTGGAGGTCGGACATGGCGTCACGCTCGACGTGCGTGACCTGAGCGCGACCCGCAAGCTGCTCGCCGATCTGCGGCCCGAGGTCGTCTACCACCTGGCGGCCCTCAGTTCGGTCGGCCGCTCCTGGGAGGACCCGGCGGAGACCGTCCAGGACAACGTCGCCAGCGCCGTGAGCATGCTCGAGGCGCTCCGCCTCGACCTCCCGGACGCCCGCGTCGTGTGGGTCGGAACGTGCGAGTCCTACGGGCCGCCGAGTCATCTCCCCGTCGCCGAGGATGCGCCGCTCAATCCGGCGAACCCGTACGCCGTCTCAAAGACCGCGGGCGACCTGCTCGCGGCCGTGTACGCCGACGCCCATGGCCTCGACCTCGTCCGCGCGCGGCCGTTCAACCACGCTGGTCCGGGCCAGCTGCCGATCTTCATCGTCTCCTCGCTCGCGCATCAGGCGGCTCAGGCGAACATCGCCGGCGATTCGCCGATCCGGATCGTGACCGGCAACCCGGAGACCCGCCGCGACTTCACCGACGTACGGGACGTCGTCCGCGCCTACCGGCTGCTCGCCGAGCGCGGGCGGGCCGGCCAGATCTACAACGTCTGTTCCGGGCAGTCGATCTCCCCCGCGGATCAGATCGCCGTCCTCGCCGAGCTCGTCGCGCCGGCCACGATCGACCACGTCGTCGACCCCGATCGCGTCCGCGCCTACGAGGTCATGGACCTGCGCGGCGCGAACGCCCGCATCCGCGCCGACACCGACTGGCAGCCGGAGATCCCCTTCCGGCAGACGATGCTCGACACGCTGCGCTGGTGGGAACACGAGCTCCGGCAGAGCGCGACCGGCGTGCGACACTGAGCCGACGCCCGCCTAGCTCAATTGGCAGAGCACTTGATTTGTAATCAAGAGGTTGGGGGTTCGATTCCCCCGGCGGGCTTGGGGATTTGGCCAAGCGTGTCCCGAATATGTCCCGAGCGTGTTTGTCAGGTTCGGGTATGGCCGCCGGAGTTCCAAGCGGGCATGTCTTCCGGGTCGAGCGGGCGCGCGGACCGGTCTGGTACGCCAAGTACCGACTGCCTGACGGTCGCCAGGTCCAGAAGAAGATCGGGCCCGCGTGGACCGAACGCGGCGGTCCCGCCGCCGGCTACTTCACAAAGCGGCTGGCCGAGGATTGGCTGCGTGAGACGCTCGATGCCGCACGGCGCGGCACGCTGCCCGACGCCGTTCAGACCGGCGTGACCTTCGGCGGTGTCGCAGCCGAATGGCTGCGCTACGTCGAACAGGACCGCCAGCGGAAGCCGTCGACGATCGCCGGCTACCGGGCGCTTGTGCGCTCACAGCTCCTGCCGGCGTTCGGCGAGATGCCGATCGAGTCGATCACGACGCCGATGATCGAGCAGTGGCTCGTGTCGATGGGCCGCTCCGGGAGCACACGGCGACTCGCGCTCGTGATGGTGTACGGCATCTTCCGCCGGGCGATGAAGGTGTGGGGTCTGCCGTCGAACCCTGCGGCAGCGGTCGAGAAGCCGCCGGTCGAGCGGAGTGGCGACATCGATGTGTTCTCGCCTGAGGAGGTGTGGGCATGCCGCCGCCGATTGAGGCCGAAGCGTGGCGTTCGACCGCCGAGGGGTGGCGGTGGATCGCCATTGCTCGTGTCCGCGGCGGGTGTGATCGACCGCGCCGCGCGCCCAACCGGCACGATCGCCCGCTCGTGTCGCCGCGAGCGGGCGCGCGGGAGATCGTGCCGCTGTGAGCGGCACATATGCCCATCGGTCCCATCGCACCGACACGCGTGGGAACGTGTGCCGGTCTCTTACCACGGTCCGGCGATCAGGGCGATGGCATCGATCCCGGCGCTCAGGTTGCGAGCAGAGCCGGCGCCGTTCCGATCGATCACCGGCAGCGCTGGGTGTAGTCCGAAGCAGCGCTCTGCAGGTGCGAGGGGCTACGACGGCGGTCCGGGCAGGCCGAGCAACTGGATCACCGCGAACACCAGCAGCAACGCTCCCAGGCCGATCAGCCCCAGACGCGCTGGGCGGATCCGGAAGTGGCCGCTGATCCCGACCAGAAACAGCACCGTTGCAAGGAACACGGTGTCGCGGATGTACTTGTCCGATGTTGAACCCGCGTCGGCGCCCTCAGCGAAGGCGGCGTCCGCCTGCGCGTCGTAGGACCTGGCGACGGCCTCCTGAGGGATCACGTATTGCGGCATGTACGCCGGTCCGGGAGGAGCGTTGGGATTGTGTGCTGGATCGGTCGCCAGCCAGGCCCTGAACGCCGGACGGTAGCCAGGACGCATCCGCTTTGCCGCCAGGCGCTCGGCATTGGCGTTTCCGGCCGTGAAGGCGGTGAACCAGGCGTTGAACGAAGCGGAGTCGAGCGTCCGAGTCACGATCCCCTCGATATCGGCGCGGTTCGCTTTCGTCCGTTCAGCGGACGCCTTGGCGAGCGTCACCGAAGCCTCGGTGCCCCATTTGGCCGCCGCGTAGCCCGAGTACGCGGCGAGGACCGCCACGAGCGACAGCAGCAGCGCTTCGACAATCGACAGCCACCGATCATGGTGCTCGTCCCCTTTATCGGCGGCAGCGTGCTTCTTGTGCTCGGCGATCTCCTTGCCGACCTCCGCTGGTGAGAGACCCTCGGGCACGGTTTACGCGTGCCCGTTCCAGCGAGCCGAAACCTTCTCGCCGCGCTCAGCGTCGCGATCAGCCGGTGAGCCCGTCATTGATCGCCACGAGACGCTACGTGCGTCACCCCGGGCGGCGCATCGCCCGAAAAGGGTGACTTCGAGGCTGGCTTCCGCCTTGATCGACGTCCAGCAGCGTTGAGCGTCGCCGGTTGCGCCAGTCTACGGCGATCCGTGTCCCACCGAGACCGGTCGTTTGCGATGATTCGATCGCGACAGCGGAGGGCCGAGCCGATGGTTGATCCAGACAAGGAAAGACGCCGGACCCAGATCCTCGACTGGATCAAGGAGCACCCAGCCGACGCCGCCGACTCCTTCCAGGGCATGCCGCAAGGCGACGCCGGCGCGGAAGCGCCGACGGTGGTAGAGGGCATCTTCTCAGGCGTGGACAAGCTCTGGAGCGCGATGACGGAAGCGATCCCCGATGTGAGGCTGGAGGATGTGATGGAGGTGATGTTCGGGGACGCCGAGTACTGGGCGAAGCACCCTGTAGAACGTCATCAGCCGCCGCAGGAGTGATTCACAGGGGCGTCCGCGCCGACGCGGCTGGATTGATCGAGAGGAAGAAGGCAAGTTCAGCCGATACCGACGGCGATAATGCGGGGCATGGGCCGAGAGCCACCGCCTCCATCGTTCAAGCTCGTCGCCCTCCTGATCCGGGGCGGGGCGGGGCGGTGCTCGGCTTGAGCGCGGTGGGGGTTACGACGGCGTGGGGCTGGACACCTTTCGCGCCTGGTTTCATCGCGCTGCTCGTGTCTCTTCTGGGGGCGTGGATCAGCCAAAAATCGCGCGACAAGACGCTCCGGTAGGGCTTCCGGTTCGATCGAGATGCGGCAGCGCCGCGGCCGCCACTGCGATGGTGATCCGGGGCCGTTCGGGTGAGGTGATCAACAGCCTTCAGGATTGGCGCGTCCTCGCTACGCCTGCGTCTGAGAAGCATTGGAAGGATGGCCGGAGCGCGAAGGAGCTCGCGCGGGCCTGGATGAGCGGCGCTGGTAAGGACGCGCTGGTTGAGCTGTTCGAAACAAACGACGACTTGCGTGGCCTACAAATCCATCAGGCTGTAGCGGCAGCCCAAGTCGCGTTCGACCAGTTCCCCGGCGGCAAGCGCAACCACGACTTGCTGATCCGCGGCGAGTGTGCCGCCGGTCAGGTGACCATTGGTTTAGAGGCGAAAGCCGACGAGACGTTCGGAGAGACGATCGCCGCCTACAGGCGAAAAGCTCTCAAGATCCGTGACGCCGGAAACGCGACCAACGCTCCGGAGCGTCTGGAGCACCTTCTCAACGACGTGGCGCTCATCTCACTTGACCTGAACCCGACGTTCGGCGACCTGCGCTACCAGCTGTTCTCGGATGTGGCCGGAACGCTCGCTGCGGTTGAGCAACCCAACGCGGTCGCCGTGTTCGTTGTTCACGAGTTCGCCACTGCCGAGACGAGCGCGAAGAAGCGAGCGCAGAACAAGCTCGCCTTCGCACGGTTCGTCGGGGACGTCACGGGCGCGGTCCCCCGAGATGAGGACTGGTGGCTGCTCGGGCCGTTTGGGGTGCCGGCGGAGCGCTGGCGAGACATTCCGCTGTACGGGGGTCACCTCACGACTAGCGGCTCGTCTCGGTAGGTGTGGCTAACGCTGCCGCTCCGATCGACGTCCGGCAGCAGAGGTCGTTGGTGCGAACTTCTCGGATGTCGTTTCCGAGGGATCTCGGACGCCGCGCGACGAGCACCGGAGGCCGGATCCTGCTCGTGGCCATGCTGCTGGTGCCGTCCCAGGGTCTGGGGAAATAGGGCGGACGTAGCCTCCGCTTTGACCGACAAGTCGAAGCTGATGGAGGTACGCCCGCATGAAGAAGGTAGTCCCCAGCGAACGGTTGCGCCGCGAGCTTGATGAAGTCCTGGCCGGGATCGGCGAGGTAGAGGATCCTGTGGAGGCGGTCGCGCGTCTCGGCGCGCGGCTGATCTTGCAGCAGGCGCTCGAGGACGAGGTCTCGGAGTTCGTCGGCCGGGGCCGGTATGAGCGCGTCGGCGGCGGCCGGGAGGTGATTTATCGCAACGGGTTTCAGGAGCCGAGCACGGTTCGGACAACGAGTGGCCCGGCGGTGGTTGAGCGTCCGCGGGTCCGGGACGCGAGCCGGGTGGGGTTCGAGAGTGAGCTGCTCGGCAAGGGCGTCGCTCGCACGCATGCGCTGGAGGCGCTGATCGTCTGCAGCTTCCTGCGGGGACTGTCGGTCCGGGACGTCGAGGCCGCTCTGGAGGAGTGCTTCGGTGAGCAGGTGATCGGCAAGTCGACCGTCGCGCGGGTCTGCAAGGACACCGCTGCGAGGTATGCCGCATGGTGCGAGCGTGACCTGTCCGAGCACGATCTCGTGTACCTGTATCTCGACGCGATCTATCTGAAGCTGCGGCCCGACGATGAGCCGGCCGAGGGGGTCCTGGTCGCGTGGGGGATCACGCTGGAGGGCCGCAAGGTGCTGCTCGGCCTGCAGCTCGGGAGCCGCGAGAGCTACGAGGACTGGCTCGACTTCGGCCGCGACCTCAAGGCGCGCGGGATGCGTTCCCCGTTGCTGATCGTCGCCGACGGGGCGCCGGGGATCTGGAAGGCCACCCGTGAGCTGTGGGAGCTCGCGGATGAGCAGCGCTGCACCGTTCACGCATTGAGGAACATCACCTCGAAGCTGCCCGAGCGGCTGCACCGCGAGGTCAAAGGCCGCTACTGGCAGATCCTCGACGACGCCGTCACGGTCGCCGAGGCGAAGACCGGGCTGCTCGCGCTCGCCGGCGACTACCGCGCGAGCTACCCGTCGGCGATGAAAACGATCGACGACCACGTCGACCAGCTCGTCGCGCATCTGCGGTTCCCGCTCGCGCACCGCAAGCGGACACGCTCGACGAACCTGCTCGAGCGGACGTTCGTCGAGGTCCGCCGACGCACCAAGATCATCGGCCGGTTCCCCGGCGAAACCTCGGCCCTGTCGCTGATCTGGGCGGTGCTCGAGCTCTCAAGCCGCGGCTGGCGCGGCGTCACCATGACCCCGAAAGCGGTCGCGCATATTGAACGCATCCGTCGCGGCCAGAACCCCATCATCGACTCCACCATCGTCACCCCCGACCAGGAGGTAGTTGCGGCCTAAAGTAAAATGTAGTCACACACCGCGGAAGCTACGCCCGACGAATTTCCCCGGCAGATGGGACGCCACCATGCTGCTCGTTGGGGTGGCCATTGCCCTCCTCGCGCTCCTACCTGGGCGGGTCGACCGCGCGACGCTCAGCGACGCTGTCGCCAGCGCTGTCAACGACGCGGACGCAAGTGGTCCTGGGTACACCGCGATATGCACTCGGCTCACGAGACGCTGGCGATGCGTCCTCACAACGACCGAAGGAAGCGATTCGGGCATCACGTACAACGTCACCACCTCGGGCAACTGCTGGTCGGCCGTGCTCTCAAACTCGGCCGGGATGCTCGGGCTTCCGCACCGCGCGAAGGACTGCATCCATCTCGTCGACCAGCTGACGGACTGACGACTGTCGCTGTCGCCCGAGTCCCGGCGGCTTAGTGCAGTCGCGTGCGACGTGACTTCTGCCCCGATCGATCTGCAACAGCGGCGCACGTAGCCCTTAGCGGGAGGCAGCGTCCGCGGCGGACTCTTGCCGTTCACCGCCGAGGGGCTGGTGTCGAGCGCCGGGTATCGAGCTGGCAGGGTTCGTGTGGAATACTTCCGCGCGATCACGGCGGGGCGAAGCCGACCAGCAAATCTCACGGCGTAACAAATCTCACGGGGTACCAGTTGAGCGACCACGTTTTTCGCCTCGGCGCAACGGCGCCGCAACTCTCGACCCACTACGGCGCTCGCACTCACGCGCGCCGCGACAACTTCCCGATCCTGGAGCGGCTCTCGCTCGCGCAGGTCACGATACTGGTGGGCGGGTTCCGCGAGCCCCACTGGCACGCGAACGCGCATGAGTTGGGCTACTGCCTGTCCGGCGAGCTCCTGGTGACGGTCTTTGGTGATTACAACCAGCACGCGAGCTTCACGATCTCGCCTGGGCAGATGTTCTTCGTGCCCTCGGGCGCGCTACATGCCCTCGAGAACATCGGAGGCGATCGTGCGGAGGCGATCGTTGTCTTCTCACATGAGCAGCCCCAGGACTTCGGCTTTTCCGGTTCGGTGGGCATGCTGACGCCAAACGTCATGGGTAACGCCTGGGGCTTGCCTGCCGATGCGCTCGCGGGCCTGACCGGCCCCGAGGAGCTGTTCGCCGGTAAGGTCGACGGGCCGGCGGAGGTTCCAGAGTCCGCGAGCTACCCGAATGAGCTCAAGCTCGATCTGGAGGGAATGCAGCCGCGGCTCGACAATGGGTATGGCAAGCTCAAGACGGCGCGGCTCGACACCTGGCCGGTGCTCGAGGAGCTGGCCATGTACTCGTTGCGGATCGAGGGCAACGGGATGCGGGAGCCACACTGGCACCCGGTCACGGCCGAGCTGGGATACGTGCGCTCCGGGCAGGCGCGCATGAGCGTGATGAGCGCCGACGGCTCGGTCGACACGTACACGCTCGGCCCAGGAGACGTCTACTTCATTCCGCGTGCGTTTCCGCACCACATCGAGAATCTGGACGATACAGAGACGCACTTTCTCGTCTTCTTCGATCAAGCGCAGGTGCACGACATCGGTTACACGGGCGGCGCGGGTGCCTATCCGCCGCGGATTCTGGCGCCGACACTCGGTATGTCGGCGACGGCGTTCCCATCTCTTCCACCAATGCCGAGCGACCTGCTTATTGTGGAGAAGCGCAACCCCGTAGATCCGTGATGGGTGCAACGCGAACAGCTAGTGGCGGTCAGCGTTCGTCGGTCTTTGCATCCGGAGGAATGGTCGCGACAAGCTCACCGCTTGTTACACAGGCGGGGCTCAGGGTCCTCGCCGACGGTGGCAACGCGGTCGATGCCGCCCTCGCGACGGCGGCAGTCGTCGGCGTCGTCGAGCCAATGATGAACGGGTTGGGCGGAGACATGTGGGCGATGGTCTGGTGGGAGGAAGACCAACGCGTCTACGGCCTCAACGCGAGCGGACGCTGCCCCGAGGGACTGTCGGCAGGCCGCTTCGCCAACCGCAAGACCATCGGGATGGGCCTGCAACAGGCAATCGACGCCCCTCGCTATCGCGTCCTACACGGCGACGATGTGGCCTTCGAGGACACGCTTGACCCGCAGACCGTCGCCGAACTCGAGCGACGCGGACACCAGCGAGTCATAGGAGACCCGCCCCCCAGCGATTGGACGTCGCCCCATTCCTATGTCCGCGGCTTCAAAGGAAGCGCCCAGATGATCCGCTTCCACCGCGACCACGGCTCACTTGAAGGCGCCACCGACGCGCGCCTCGACGGCGTCGCGATCGGGCTGTAGGACCGTTGTCGCGTTCACCCCGGGGTTCGCCGGCGAAGGTTGACGAGCCCCGTGAACCTTGCCGTCATGTCGAGCCGGCGCAAGCCGAACCGATCGCCGGGCGACCGCGCCGGGGATCGCGGCAGAGGTTCAGGTGAACGCACAGACGGTCGTGTTCGCAGCGCCGGACATGATCATCCACCACCTCCCCGAGCACGACCACCGCCCTCCCGATTCTTTTCAGGAGGCGGTTCCGCTTAGACATGGCCTCCCGGAATGATCGACAACCGACACCTCACGCTGCGCGGTGTCGTGATCCAGTTGTCGCCGATGCGGTCGCGGGTCCGCGTCCGGAGGAGCTTACGAATGCAATCGTCTCCCCACCGATTGGACCGGGTGGAAACGGCGTCGCGGCGATTCGTGCGGAAGCTCGAGTCAGAACCCGGTCGGCTGGGCGTTGACCCGCATCGAGCCGACGTTCGTGAGCAGCGCGCCGAGGCTCATCGACGGGTCGGTCGAGCCGGTCGCCGAGATGCCAGTGCCATTGCCGCCGGCTCCCGGCGAATTACCCGCGGCAAGGCCCGGCGTGAGGGCGAGGACCGTCGTGGTGGCGAGGGTGGCGAGGGTGGAAGGACGGATGATGTGCATGGAGTGGTCCCTTGGTCAGCGAGTAGGTCACGGACGCATACGGAGACGCCTGGAGGCTGGATCACAAGACCGCCATCCAAGCGGGCGAGATCGCGAACGTGCTGCTCACCGACGTGTTGGCCGAGGACACGTCCGGTGCGTCGCTGCGCCGCCCCGGCGATGGCTGGCCGTGGTGAGAAAGGCCTTCTCATTGCGACTGGCACGTTCACTCCCGCTGCGTATCAAGCGGCGACGCGTGACGGAGTCACACCGATTGACCTTATCGATGGCGATGACCTGTGCGATCTCTGATGGCGCCTACGCGTCGGTGTCGAAGTCACTGAGAGAACCCTCGAGGACGTGACCGTCGACGGGCCCCTCTGGGATAGCTTCGAGTGATGGAGCAATGGCTGGGAAGTCGGTCCGAGGAGGACTTCCAGGGCCACGTCGGCGGTTGGTCGCCGTAGCGCTCATGCCGACCAAGTTCGAGCCTGTGATCGCATTCGCGGCCAAGGGATCGTCAGCATCGGCGGGCTCGGTGCTCCCGCCGCCGACGCAAACTGAGAGTTGGCTGGAAGCGCGACACCATCTGAGCCCGCCAGACCGTGCTCAACCACGTCCGAGCCGGCAAACGCGACGCCGTCCAGGTCGTCGACGGCAAACGTCCGGGCCTACGCATCGACGCCAACGGCGCTCATGACACGCTGTGCTGAGTCGAGTCCCCGCGGCATCGAAATCGTCGTCGCGCTCGCCACCGATGAGTTTCCGAAGTCGGCGGAGTCCATAGCGGCATGTCATCCATCCCGGAAAGGAAGCAGCGCATGGCCTCACTCGTTCTGAAGATGTCCGTCTCGCTCGACGGCTACGTCGCACCCGCCGACGGGAGCAGCGACTGGGTCGCTGCCGGGCGCTCCGATGACGGCGCGCGCTGGACACTCGAGACCGTGAGCAACGCCGGGATGCACCTGATCGGTGCGGCGACCTACGCGCGGTGGGCCGGTTTCTGGCCGGGCGCCGCAGGGCCGTTCGCCCAGCCGATGAACGAGATCCCCAAGGTCGTGTTCTCCGACTCGCTCGCCTCCGCCGACTGGGGCCCCACCACGATCGTCCGCGGCGACCTGGCCGCAGCCGTCACGCGCCTCAAGCAGGAGCGCCCCGACGGGTACCTGCTCGCCCAGGGCGGTGCGCGGTTCGCCCGCTCGCTGGTCCAGACCGGCTTGATCGACGAGTACCGCCTCGTCGTCCACCCGGTCATCCTGGGCGCGGGCGAGCGGCTCTTCACCATGCCGCTGACCATCGAGCCCGTGAGCACCACCGCCTTCAGCCGCGGAGCCGTCGCCCACGTCTTCGCGGCGCACCCGTGACCGAGCGCGACCGTCAACCGGAGAGCGGACGCTGTCACCTCGCGCCAGCAGTGATTCCTCACGCGCGGATGCAATCGCCGGCAGCGTCGCTCCTCCGGGCGAGCCTCCACGACGACAGCCGCCTCATCGACGCAAGGCTCGGTTGTCAGGTCCAGCCCTTACAGTCATCAACCACACGGCGTTGCGACGACCGGTTGAGCTCAGGTGGTCGCCCTTTTGATGTACGGATATGCGCGTGGGAACCGGTCCTCGTGGGGGATCAAGCGGGCGTGCTGGGAGGACGTGGCCTACGGGCAGTCCCTTGTCAAGGCTGCTCGTTACTACGGATGGCGCTGGAAGGACGTGGTGGGAACATCGTCGAACCGAAGGAGGAGAGCGATGAGCGCGCGTGGTGCTCAGCGCTGGCGCGCTCTCGGTCGCCCTGGAGAGCAGATGACGGGAGTTGATGGGCCCGCGGAGGCGCGTAGCTTGGCTTTCTTCTCGGATTGCTGTGAGGTCGGAAGAACCGGCAGGATTCGTCGGCGGAGTCTGGGGTTCGCGGCCGCGGTAGCGGCGCTGGTCCTCGGGGTCGCTGCCTGCGGAGGCGGTGGCGGGTCATCGACGAGCACCGGTGCTCAGAGCAACCTGATCCGTTCGAATCCCGCGAACGCGAAGACGACGATCACGGTTGGCTCCAAGAACTTTGGCGAGGAGTTCGTGCTCGGCGAGGTCTATGCGCAGGCGTTGAGGGCGGCCGGGTACAACGTGAAGACGCGGCTCGATCTGGGGTCGGAGAAGGTGGCGCTGAAGGCGATCGAGGATGGTCGGATCAGCGGCTATCCGGAATACACGTCGACCGCGCTCGGCTCGTTCTTCCACGTGCCGTCGAGCCAGATCCCCTCGAATGCCACCCGGGCCTACAAGATGGCGGCGGCGTACTTCGCTCGGGATGGGATCGTTGCTTTTGCGCCGACACCGTTCGCCGACTCGAACGCCGTCGGCGCTCTCACGACGACCGCGCGGAGGCTGGGCCTGAGGGACGTCTCCGATCTGACCGGCAAGTCGAAGAGTCTTGTTCTCGCCGGATCGGTTGAGTGTCAAGTCCGGATGGACTGCCTCGCGGGGCTGGAGAGGAGCTACGGCCTCAGCTTCAAGCAGTTCAAGCCGGTGCCCATCGGGCGGCGCTACGCGGTGCTCGACAACGGCGAAGCGGGTGTCTCGATCCTGTTCACGAGCGACCCGCAGCTGGCGAGCTTGACCAGGTACACGATCCTGAGAGATGACAAGGGCCTGATCCCGCCCGGCAACGTCACGTTCATCGCCTCGAAGAAGGTCGTCGACACCGCTGGTCCGGATCTCGGCGCGACGATCCACAAGGTTCAGGGCAACCTCACGCTCCCCGTCATCCAGGAGCTGAACTCCCGGGTCGATATCGACAAGCAGAGCCCGGCCGCGGTCGCCCGGCAATACCTCACGTCGTTGGGGTACGTGAAATGACGCGAGACCGCACGACCGCCAAAGCTGAGACTCCCCGGAACGGACAAACGCTCAATGTCGCCGCGCGCATGGGCCGCTGGAGCGCGCAGCATCGCAAGACGGCGATCTGGGGGTGGCTGGCGTTCGTGGTTCTCGCGTTCATGATCGGAGGCAGCGTCGGGACGAAGACGCTCGACAACGCTCATAGCGATGTGAGCGAGTCGGGGCGCGCAGCGCGCGCGGTCGATGCCGCATTTCCGAAGAGCGCCGAGGAGCTGGTGCTGGTGCAAAGCGCGACGGAGAACGTGAACAGCCTGCGGTTCCGCGCCGCCGTCGGCGACGCCCAGTTCCGCCTCTCCCAGTTGCCCTACGTGTACGCGATCGAGAGCCCGTACACGCCTGCGAACCGCTCGCAGATTTCCGCGGACGGCCACTCCGCGCTGACCCGCTTCAAGATCGCCGGCAACCAGAGCACGGCCAGGGAGCGCGCCAGCGAGACCCTGGCGGCGATCGCCGCCACGCAGGCCGCCCATCCGCAGTTGACGGTCGGCGAGTTCGGCTCAGCGAGCTCGGACAAGCAGGTCAACGACTCGATCGGCAAGGACTTCAAGACCGCGCTGGTCACGTCGCTGCCGATCACGCTTTTGATTCTCTTGATCGCCTTCGGGTCGCTGGTCGCCGCGTCCGTGCCGCTGCTCCTCGGCCTCACGGCCGTGCTCGGCACGATCGGCCTGGTCGGCGTCCTGAGCCACATCAGCCGCGGTGGATGAGACGATCAACGAGGTGATCCTGCTGATCGGCCTCGCGGTCGGCGTTGACTATTCGATGTTCTACCTGCGCCGCGAACGCGAGGAACGGGAATCAGGGCGAAGCGAACAAGCGTCCCTGGCAGCCGCAGCGGCGACCTCCGGCCGCGCAGTGATGGTCTCGGGATTCACGGTGATGATCGCAATGGCCGGCATGTACCTCGCCGGAGCGCCCACCTTCTCCGCGTTCGCCACCGGCACGATCCTCGTCGTCGCCGTCGCCGTGATCGGCTCGCTGACCGTGCTTCCGGCCGTCCTCGCCTCGCTCGGAGACCGTGTCGAGAAGGGCCGCATCCCCTTCCTCGCCAGGAAGAAGTGGAACGCCGGCGAGAGTGGACCATGGGCGCGGATCCTGAACCCCGCCCTCCGCCATCCCGTCGTCTCCGTCATCGCCGCCGGCGGCTTGCTCGTGTTCCTGGCGATCCCCGCGTTCAGCCTCCATACCGCCAGCCCCGGCTTCGAGACGCTCCCACAGAACATCGGCGTGATCCAGACCTACAAACGCATGCAAGCGGCCTTCCCCGGTGGGCCAATTCCCGCCCAGGTAGTCGTGCAAGCCAAGGACGTCAGACCGCTGCCGGTCGTCGCCGCGGTCAACGACCTCATCGCTCGCGCCGCCGCCAGCCAGAACTTCAGGCGGCCGATCACCACAACCGTGAGCCCCGATCACACCGTGGAGGAAGTGGATATCCCGGTTGCCGGCACCGGCACCGACTCCACATCAACCGCAGCGCTCGCACAGCTCCGCGACAAGCTGATCCCAGCCACCGTCGGACGCGTCCCAGACACCACCGCAGACGTCACCGGCTACACGGCCCGCTCAACGGACTTCAACGACACCATGAAGTCGCACGCCCCGTTGGTCTTCATCTTCGTCCTCTCCGCGGCATTCATCCTGCTGCTCTTTACGTTCCGCTCGCTGGTGATTCCACTCACGGCGATCCTTCTCAACCTGCTCTCGGTCGGGGCGGCCTACGGGGTGATGGTCTGGATCTTCCAGCAGGGCCACCTGGAGTCGGTGCTGGGCTTCACGTCGAACGGCGCGATCGTCTCCTGGATGCCGCTGTTCATGTTCGTGGTGCTGTTCGGCCTCTCGATGGATTACCACGTGTTCATCCTCACCCGAATCCGCGAGGCCTACGACCGCGGCAGGCGCACCGAGGATGCCGTCTCGCACGGAATCAAATCAACGGCCGGGGTCGTCACCAGCGCTGCCGTGGTGATGATCTCAGTCTTCGCGATCTTCGCCACCCTGTCAGTGCTCATCTTCAAGGAGCTCGGCGTCGGGCTCGCGGTCGCGGTGCTGATCGACGCGACCATCATCCGCGGCGTCCTGCTCCCAGCGGCCATGAAGCTTCTTGGCGACTGGAACTGGTATCTCCCAAAGTGGCTCGAATGGATGCCCAGGGTCGGACCCGGCACGGGTTCATACGCGCAGCCCTCTGAGGCACCTGATGGCTCACCCGCGTCATCAAGCACCCGCAAGGCCCAGGCATAGCTCGATAAGCCATCACACACCCACTCGGCACGCGCGGTCCAGCGTCGTCGGGTGGTTCCACGAGGAGGGTGACGAGGCTGCCTTGCGAGCGGGACGCTCACTCAAGGGTGTTCCAGCGCCCGCTGCCGACTCGCCGATCAACGTAGCCGCGACCCTACGTCGCTTTGAGGTGTGATTAGCGGACCCCATCGAGCGAATCCGTTCTGAACGGAATTCGCGTGATGACCGTCGGTCCGCGACAGAACTCACGCCGGGATCGCCCCGGCTTCTGCTTCTCGATCATTGCGGCAGTCTCGATAAGGGCCGCGTCCCTCACGGAGTAGATGTGACCTCCGTCGGGACGGTGGGTTTGAGTTGATGCGAGCCGGGTGTGTGCCGCACGGACCGCATGGGGTGGCAGCTCCCCGAGTCGGGCAGGTCCTATGAGCAGATCTGCGGCGGCTGCCTGCGTGAGGTGCGGTTGAACGTCGCCACGCCGGCGGGAGAATCGAATCTGGCTCTGCTCGCGCTGAGGAAGGTGAGCGTGCCGTCTTGGAAGGGGTTGCCCCAGCCCGAAGGCGGGTTCCCGCTGCCATCAGACAGCGGCTTTGCCGTGTGCCAGAACGTGCCGCTGATCTTGGCCCATTGGATTCCGCAGTGCGTGTAGAGCCGATACGGGCGACCGGCGTGCGCCGGAGTGTGCGTCGGGCTCGACGAGCGGCTCTGCGAACCGCAGCCAGCAACCGCGACGGCCATCGCGACCAACAGATCTGACTGATCCTCATACGTCGACACCACGCGCGCGCACGGTCCTCATCACACGGCCAGTCGATCTCTACGGCGCGTCCTGCGCCGAGGCTTCGACCATGCGACGGCAGAGAACTGCCCACGGTCGGATGCGTGGTCTCGCATCAGCAAGATGGCTTCGCGCTGGTCCGCTGCAGGCTGGACGCGGGGGCTCTTGGCCGACCGGAAGGCTGCTGCGAGTCGCTGCGGGCGGCGCTCATCGCCGAGGCCGCACCTCGAAGCGCAGGTCACAGTTCGAATCGGGCAGTGTGTTTCGCCGACGACCGCGATACCTCGCCACGACGACATACGTTCCTGAGCGCCGCGGCGCACGGACGCGCTTCGTGAACCGACCAGCCGCGTCGGTGGTTGCCACTCCGATCGCGGTCTCCGTGAGCCGCGTCGTGCCTGGCCGCTGGCCAACCGCCAGGAGACTGATCGCGGCTCGGTCGAGCATTGGGGCCGTCAAGCCGTGAACGACGATCCTGATTCCGGCCGTATCGGCACCGGCGGCCCCGTCCGCCGCAAACGCGGAACGGTCGTCAGCGCCACGTGCAGTCCGTGCCGACCGCCCACCCGAAACCGTGGAACCGCCAGCGCGCCGACCGCTCGCCCGTCGATCGTGACCGCGACCCGCGGCGCGTAGGTCGTCCCCACCCACGGCACGGCCGCGAGGCTCATCCGCTGAGTCAGCATCGCCGTCACGCCAGCAGGAACATCAAACGCCAGCCGCTCCGTCGGAAGCTCGGTCGACCCGCGCACACAGACGCCAAACGCATAGTGAACGTCTCCGGACGACACGGTGATCGCTCGACGCGCCCGACACCCTCGGAAACCCAAACTGAAGCGGGCTTCCTTGGATTCCCGGCTCAGGCCATCTCGGCACTTGGACCGTCACTACTACCCGATGAGACGATCCGCTGGCAGCAACCGCATACCCCATCGTGAAACTGGTCTGTGACGGATAGCGCAAGAGCCGCGGAGTGACGGTGATCCTGACCGCCGGGCGCACAGCCCCCATCCATCACGCAGTCGCCACTCACGAAGTCTCGCAGACCGAGCCGAGACCCCCGCCGCAGGTCGATCGGAACGGCAGCCGGCTGTGCTCGCAACCTGAGCACCGGGATCGATGCCAACGCCCTGATCGCCGGACCGTGGCAAGAGACCGGCACACGTTCCCACGCGTCTCGGCGCGATGGGACCGATGGGCATATATGCCGCTCACAGCGGCACGAACTCCCGCGCGCCCGCCCGCGGCGACACGAGCGGGCGATCCTGCCGGTGGCGCGCGCCGCGCGGTCGATCACACTGGCCGCGGACACGAACAATGGCGATCCACCGCCACCCCTCGGCGGTCGAACGCCACGCTTCGGCCTCAACCGGCGGCGGCACTCGAACTCCGGCGTTTGACCGCCGCCCCTCGGCGGTGCATCACCACCTTCGCGTGACAGCCTCGCTCATGCATCGGGCTACTTGCGGCAGTCTCGGCAAGCCGTTTGACGCGGCCGAGACTGCTGGTTTGGAACGATCTCGAGCACGCCGACGCCAGCGATCGCGGCGGGCGCGCAGAGTGCCCAGGTGGTTCCCAAGCAGCCGTCTCACGACGTCAGCTCCGGCGTCTGGCTATTCCGCTCCGCGGGCGAGCAGCAGTCCGTCGCGCCGGCTCCTGCTCGTCGAGCGGGCGTCTCGCGAGCCTCGTTCGCGACCCCTCCTGCCAACGGGAATGCGAGCAGAACTGATCGCCGTGTGGACGCTCACGACGCGCGAACCAACGGGCGGCCTGCTCAGTCGCACACGGCGACACAACGCTATGTGACGCAGCTTCGGGCAGCCCCGCCGTCTTACACGCCTGTGCTTTAGCGTGCTTGGGTCGGGTCCTCGTTTGGCTCTTCGCCGACCTCGCCGCCTTGGGTTGGGTCCTCGTACGGCTTCTCGCCGACCTCCCCGCCTTGGGTCGGGTCCTCGTACGGCTTCTCGCCGACCTCGCCGCCTTGGGTTGGGTCCTCGTACGGCTTCTCGCCGACCTCCCCGCCTTGGGTCGGGTCCTCGTACGGCTTCTCGCCGACCTCGCTCCCTTGAGTCGGATCCTGGCTCGTGCTCATGTCGTGCTCCTCTCCTGCGCGTCTCGCGCTCGTGCGGCCCGCGAACGTCTTGCGCGAACCACTCGTGGACTTACCGGTGGTTTAGCACTGGGAGGCCCGGTTGGCTAGATGCTCGCACGACCATCTGCGCAAGTCACGAAACCGAACCGCGTAACCCAACCCGGGCGCCACATGCCCTTGCGTTTAGCGCAAGAAGGGACTGGCTCAATCGCCGACGTCCGCTGCTCGGAATGGAACGACCAGCAGCTGTCCGAACGGCGGGCCGTCGGGCTGCTGGTTGCCCCAGCGATGCAGCAATGACGAACCGCTGTGCTGCGCTTGAGCCGACCCGAGCGTCTCGCAGTCGACCTCGCCAGCACGCTCGCTTCGCCAGGCGTTGGAGGAGTGCCGTCGCCCCTCGAGCTCACTGATGCTGCGGACGAGAACCACCGCTCTCGTCGCGAACGCCAGACCGCTGAATCCACCCGGCGCTGCAGAAGCCAGTGCGAGTCCTGAACCGGTC
Organism: uncultured Solirubrobacterales bacterium; assembly: GCA_963813265.1. Classification (GTDB taxonomy): domain Bacteria; phylum Actinomycetota; class Thermoleophilia; order Solirubrobacterales; family Solirubrobacteraceae; genus Palsa-465. The sequence continues at coordinate 206,780 of CAWEYQ010000014.1, forward strand.
CCTGGATCGGCGCGTCGAGCGAGACCGTCGCTGCGTCAGGCAAGCAGCAGCCGGGCGTCAGCGCTGCTTGTCGATCAAAGCAGCAGCGCGCGGGGTACGGCCGCACGGCACGGCACTCTCCAACCGCGGGGTGGCGGCGGTGCCACACGTGGTTCGCGGATGGGTGCGGGGCGTATCTCGGGCACGGTCGGCTTGAGTTGCCGTCGGCGTGATGTCCTAGCGGCCCATGTGCCGCGAGGACGACCGCGCTAGGCACTGAGCTCGATCAGCTCGTGCAAGCGCGGGCGGACGGCCGCGGCCAGCTCCCGGGGATGATCGTGATACGCCGCGTGCGTGCCCGCGGTGGTCTCGACGTCGAGGCCCCAGCGCTCGCCGAAGCGGGCTGCCATCTCGCTGTAGACCGGAAGACCGCCCGCGCTCACCAGCAGCCGCACCCGCTCGGCAACGCGATGCAGCGTCTCATCGTTGGGCAAGTACCGCTCGTAGGTGCCGAGTTCGATCCCGAACAATGTGCCGGCGCTGCCGCGCATCCGCTCGCGCAACGCCGGCGTGAGCTCGATCCACCCGTCGTCCCCGGCGACGTAGCGCCAGAACGGCTCTATTGCCGCACCCGGCCCACCCTCCGCCATCGCATCGGCCACGAGCGTCTTCAACGGGGCCCGTGCAGCGTCCGGATCGTCATGAAATGCGAACAGCGCGGGCTCGTGCAAGATCGCCCCACGCGCCGCGTCAGGGTGGCGGGCCAGCAGACACAGCGCGAAGACCCCGCCGCTGCTCGTACCGAAAGCCACCGCCGGAGCGGCCCCGAGTGCAGCCAGCAGCGCCGCCGCATCATCGGCCTGCTCCTCAGGCGAGGTTGTCGACCAGCCGACCGGCACTGGGCTGCGCCCGTAGCCCCGTCGGTCATAGCTCACGACCATGAACTCGTCCGCCAGAAGATCGGCAAACGCTTCGAAATGACCCGCGTCTCCCGTTGCCCCCATGATCAGCAGAACCGGCGGTCCGGTTCCGCGAACCTCGTAGTAGAGCTCGGTTCCGTTCGCGCGCACAGTCGCCATTGACACCCCGTACTCAGAGTGTAATTCACGACAGATTCTCGACCCGCCGCCATGGTCGCGCAAGCTGAGTCGCGCTCTCCATTCGTGCAGCCGCACGCCTACGCCGCCCCGGCCGAGAGTGCCCCTCCGGGCTAGATCCGACACTCTCGCTTCGGGCAGCAATACGGGCGTAGCGATCGCACCGAGGAAGGTGTCGTGTCCCTCGAGCGTGTCGCGGGGCTCGTCCGGCCGGCCTACCAGGGTGGCGGCGCGGTCGTTCCCGGGGCGTATCAGTGCTTTCGGCGTCGCCTCCGGCGGGGGTAGTCCCGACTTGGTGACGGCCCATCCGGGCCCGTCACCACATCGAGAGTGGACGATTCCCCGGGGAGCGAGAGGGATCGCACAAATAGGAGCGACACCGGCTTGAACGGCGCGCCCCGACACGATGCGCATCCGCGGCCGTTCCGGCGTGACGTTCGGTTCGACCATGCGCTCGGATGTCGCAAACCGCCGGCCCGCCCAGATCCGTGTCCCGAATGATGTCCCGAACACGGCAATTCTGACCTGCGACAACTTGAACTACCTGCTCTAGCCGCCCCGTGTTTCCGGGAAATGCCCGGCAAAGGAGTAATTTGCAATCAAGAGGTTGGGGGTTCGATTCCCCCGGCGGGCTTGGGATTTGCGCGGGCGTGTCCGTCCAAGATCCAGCGA
>CAWEYQ010000015.1:0-231072 GCA_963813265.1 uncultured Solirubrobacterales bacterium
AACCCCTGTTCCCACGAAAGTGCGCAGTAGAGCTCTTCCCCGGCTTGCAGCACGTGCCGGGCGCGAGCGTGGTGGGCTTCGATCCCGATCAGCATGTCCGTCTGCAGCCGGATCGTCTGACCGGCTCCGGTGGCATCGGCACGGTGGCGGTCCTCGCTGAGCGACCACTCGCCCAAGGCACGGCCGTAATCGAACCCCGGCTCGCAGACGAGCTCGATCTCGACGCTCCCCTCGAGGCATTCGACTGTCCGCACGAGGACGTGCTCAGCGTCCTCGTCGGCCGGCGGGCGCGTGTGCGGCGTGGTCCGGTCCTCACCGCGGCGCGGGCCCATCGTGAGCGCGTCGCGCACGATCGCCCAACCGCTCGGCGTCTTCCAGGAAGTGACGAGCGTATTCGTTCCGGGCTCGTAGGCCCGGTTGCTGGGCACGTTGATCCCGAACGGGCCCAGGCGGAAGCCCCCCGCACCCCGGTCCAGCAACGAACCAAACACGCTACGCGAGTCAAACCGCGGGACGCATAGCCAGTCGACGGTTCCGTCCGGGGCAACCAGCGCCCCCGTGTGGCAGTTCGACAGGAACGCGTAGTCAGCGATCGGCGTAAACGGCGACGGCGCCGCGGCGCTTTGCGGCGTCGTGTCCGCCTGCTTCTTGCTTGAATCGTGCTGGGTTTGATGGAGGCTCTGGCGTTTTGTCAGCGAGCCAGGACCTGATCGGCCTGGCGGGTAGCGTAGAAGCTCTGTTGAGCTGTTCCTAGTTGTTGATGTTCTTTGATCGATCCTGTCCTTCTCCGGGGGGCGGCGGAGCGTCAGCGGCCAGGACCTTGGGCGGCGACCGCAGAGGTCTCTGGAAGCGGGCCGATGGCGATCTGAGCGCTTTCGGGCTGGGATCGACGCTCTGGGAGGCGATCTGCGGCCCTGCCGGCGACCGATCGGACCGATAGGTCCCCCGAATCGCGGTCCTCGCGCGCGGTTCGGGCGGCGTGGAGCTGCTCGAACTCGACTGGCGGCAGGTCGTCGAGGTAGCCGTGCAGGCGCTGGGTGTTGTGCCAGTGCACCCAGCCGAGCGTGGCGAGCTCGACCTCCTCGACGGTCTTCCACGGGCCGGTGCGGGCAGGGCCGCGGATCAGCTCGGCCTTGTAGTAGCCGTTGACGGTCTCGGCCAGCGCGTTGTCATAGCTGTCGCCGACCGTGCCGATCGACGGGGTCGCGCCGATCTCCGCGAGCCGTTCGCCGTAGCGAATGGACGTGAACTGCGATCCGGCGTCTGAGTGGCAGCGCAGCCCGGAGTGGTGCAGCCCCCGATTCCAGCGGGCCATCTCGATCGCGTCGAGGACCATCGGGGTGCGCATGTGGCCCGCGACGCGCCAGCCAACGATCATCCGCGAGAACGCGTCGACGATGAAGCACACGTAGGCCACCCCGGCCCACGTCGCCACGAACGTCAGATCCGTCACCCACAGCTGGTTGGGCTCTGAGGCGGTGAACTGGCGGCCGACGAGATCCGGATGGCGGCCGGCGCCCTCCTCCCGTCGCGTGGTGCGGACCCGCTTTGAGCGCAGCACGCCCTGGATCCCCGCTGCGCGCATCAACCGCGCGGTCTGGTCACGGCCGATCTCGATCCCGGCACGGCGGGCGGCCTTCCACAGCTTCCGCGACCCATAGACCTGGAAGTTGGCCTTCCAGAGCTCCACCAGCCGCGGCGTCAGCTCCGCGTCGCGCCGCGCCCGCGCACAAAGCGGCCGGTCGCGCGCGGCGTAATAGCTGCTCGGAGCCACCTGCAACACCTCACAGATGGGCTCGACCCCGAGCCGGCGACCGTCCACCACGTGGTCCTTGTTGGCATCGATGAACGCCACTATCTGCGCTGTTGGCGGTCGAGCTCCGCCCCGAAGAAAGTCGCCGCTCTGCGCAGGATCTCGTTCGCACGGCGCAACTCGCGGACCTCCTGCTCGAGGTCTCGGACGCGCTCGGCCTCGCTCGTCGTGACGCCAGGCCTGACCCCCTCGTCGACATCGGCCCGCTTGACCCAGGACCGCACCGACTCAACGCCATATCCCAGCTGCCCAGCGACCCTCCGGACTGCCCCGTGCGTCATCCCGGTCTCGGCCTGCAGCGAGCGGACCATCCTCACCGCCGCCTGCTTCTCCTCCGGCGAGTACCGACGCGTCGTCGGCTTCCCAGCTGTGCGTTCTGATGGCATGAACTCCGTCCTTGATTTCCAAGGCCAGGAGTCTCCAACCACCCCAGGACGGTTCAGCTCTCGACGGCGGGCTGGTCGCCGTTCGCGGTTTTACCCGGCGCGCGCCTGCTCTTTGTTGTTGTGCTCATGATGCCCTCCAAGGGTTCGTGCCAACATCCAGAACCCTCAAGCAGCTCCTGGCCGTCCCAGGGCCGCAAGACGCCTTGGGTGTTCGTGTGCCGTCGGGCGTGATCGCCGATCCGCTGCTAGGTGGGTAGCGCGTTTAGTTCCTTCGCGAGTTCCTTGCCGTCGGCGTTGATCTCGCGCTCGTCGCTCTTCTCCGCATGGGTGAGCGCCTTGTCGAGCTGCTCCTGGACGCGCGACTTGCCGATCACGATCAGTGCGGCCTCGCCGTCGGGAGCTGCTCCCCGAGTTCCTTGGCGTCCTTGCGCGACATGCCCCCCAACGCATGCCCGATCCCGCCGCCCGCAGCCGCGCCCACGAGCGCGGACCCGAGGATCGCCGGCGGAAAGATGAGTCCGACCAGCGCGCCGACCGCCGCGCCGGTCCACGCGCCGTGCTGGGTCGGCTTCTCGTGCTTGGTCACGTGCACCTTGGCGTCGTCGTCCTTATACATCAGCGCGACGTCGTAGCTGCCCACCACATCGGCGTCGTGCAGGTCAAGCAGCGTGTCGTAATCGGCCTCAGCGTCATCGCGATCGGCGTACACCGCGTCATACACAAACACGGGGCTATCGCTCATCATCAGGCTCCTTTGTCGGTCTGTCTGGTCAGGACAGCGACCCGTAGCAACTCAAGCCGAGGTCTCGATGCCTCTGACCATCAACACGAGCCTACGGCCCGCCGCCCCAGCGCGCATCGTCCAAACGGGTTGATCTGTCGGAATCCTCCTATCGCCCTCACCCCCAACGCATTTGACATCCACACCGACACGTCACCCGTCCCCGACAGGCAGGCCCTCAGGGACGCTTCGCGTGTTGGAAGGACGCGGGAGCCTGGGGTGGCGTGAGCGGTGTTTACGCAGCCTGCGGCCTCGGTGTTTACTCGGCCTGCGGTGTCGTTGGTGTCGGCGCGCTGTCGCCTCGCGCTCGCAGGATGGCGACGATCGCAATTACCAGGTAGCCGAACGCGGCCACCTTTGGGGCGATGAACGCGAGCACGATCACGCCGACGTAGAAAGCCGAGGTTCGGTGTCGTCACCCGCGCGATCGCGTTGACCTCCTTCTCGCTCACGCCTGGTTTGAGCAGGCCGCGGTCGCTCGCGACCGACGCCCACAGGGCGCTGAATATCTGTGAGATCACGAGCAACCACGCGCCGTAGAAGATGACCGCGGAGCGCTCGGCGGACGAGTCGCGGATCGCCTCGGCCACGAGCTTGGTCGGGAACGGCAAAAACGCGACCGCCATCAGCAGCACCAGATTGACCGTCATCACCCGGCGGTTGGCGTACTGCACGCGTCGGAAGACGGCGTGGTGCACCATCCAGATCCCTCCGACCGTGAGAAAGCTCGTCGCATAGCCCAGGTACGACGGCCACTGATCAGCGATCGCGCGCCACAGATGATTGAACTCGGACTCGGGAACGGCGATGTCGAGCACGAGCAGCGTGATCGCGAACGCGAACACCCCGTCGCTGAACGCCTCGATCCGACCGGGGTCCCAGCGGTTACCCACCATGCCCCAATCGACGCCCGCCACCGCGCTCCCCACGACGAAACCACGACAGGCCAATCAACCTCGGCCACCCCACCCCGGGCGCCGAGGATCGCCAGTGGAGAGCGCGGGACGGGATCGCAAGAGCAACATGAGTCCTGGCTCTAGGATGGTGGTCCGGGAAGGCCGAGGAGCTGCACGACTGATAGGACGAGCAGCACTCCGGCAACTGCGATCAGCCCGTAGCGCGCCGAGCGGGCCGGGAAGCGGCTGCCGATACCAACAAGGAACAGCACGGCGGCTAGGTAGACCGTGAGGCGCACGTACTTGTCCGCTGTTCCGGCGGCCGACTGGCCTTTGCTGAAATAAGCATCGGCCTGCGCGCTGAGCGCCAGCCCCTTGGTCTCTTGCGGGAGTCGGTATTGCGGCATTTCTGACGGGTCCGCCGGTGCCTTGGGATTGGTGGCGGGGTCGGTGGCCAGCCATGCGATGAAAGCCGCGCGGTAGCCCGGGCGCATCCGTTTGACCGTGACGCGAAACAGCTCGGACTTCGTGCCGCGCACGAGCTCGGACGTCGTGGAGCCATTCGCGGAGCCAGTCGCCACATAGGCGGCTTCCGCGGCGTTGAACGACACCGAGTCCAGCGTGCGGATCTGCGCGGCCTCGATTAGGACGAGGGTGGCCTTCGTCCGCGTCGAGGAGGCTTTCGCCAGCGAGATCGACGACTCGGTGCCCCACTTCGCCGCCGAGTACCCCGACCACGCAGCCAACAGCGCGACGACCGACAGCAACACCGCCTCGATAATCGAGACTATGCGATCCCGCCGCGCGTCATCGACCGCGTGCTCGTTATGCTCGGCGATCTCTTTGCCGACCTCAGTTGCCGACAGGCCCTCAGGCATCCAGACGCTCCGTTTTTAAGCTCACGATGCTTTTCGGCCCGTAACACAAGTCATTTCGTCACCCGCCGCGTGCCCGCTCGCGACGAGGCCGTGGGGTATCTCAGCCCTCAACTCGGGAGGTAGGATCGCCGGTGACCTGGCGAACCTGCCGTCTGCGTACCGGCGCATCGGGACTACGCCGTCGTCGCCTGGCTCCGGCTCTTCCCGGACTTGGTCACCGCGGCCTTCACCTGATCTTTGCTCTTGGCGTCGACCTTCTCCTTCTTCACGGTGCTCGCGTTCGAAAGTGCGCCGTCGATGTCATCGGCCCATTGCTCTTCGAAGATCGCGACGATGCCGGAACTGTTCAGCGGCAGATCGTCATCGACGTCGGCCTTGATCACGGACTTACCGGCGTGGGACAGCAGCCCGCCGGCGCCCGCGCCAAGGCCTGCGCCGACGGCGGCGCCGGCAAGCAGGGTGGGCGGGAAGATCAGTCCTATCACCGCGCCACCGACCGCGCCCCAGGCCGCGCCTTTGCGGGCTTCGTGAAAATTGTCGTCGACGTGGATCTTTCCGTCGCTGCGGCGGCTGACAAGGATCAGCCCGTCGACCTTGATCGTGTCGTCCTTGGCGAGCTGCTTGATCGCGTCCCAATCGCCTCGCGCAGCGTCCGGATCGGCATAGGCGGCGATGTAAAGATCAACGGGGGCGTCGGTATCCGTATCAGATGCCATGATGGTCTCCTCTTGTCGAAGGCGGGCCGGCACACGACCGGCGCTACGAGTCGTACGACTCTCAGCCCAACGTACTCGTTGGTTCGCACCCAGGCATCAGCCAAAATGGCGGATTCGCACCGTCACGGACCGTGGCTACAACCCCGGCGCTTACACGTGCACCGGTGGCCCGGGAGGCCCATCCGGGTCAGCTCAGGCCTGCAAGGCCGGCGATGGAGTCCAGCGATTAGTAGTTAGGGTCCGACGGCGTCCCTGGCTGCCGTGACGATCGTGCGGCTGTGACGGCCCAGCCATTCGTCGAGGCGACCGATCTACTGGGATAGCGCGCGACCTCGACGTCTCCGTGCTGGAGTTCGATGAGTTTCGCCTACAGCTGCGCGAGGCGGTGCGCGGTGACCTTGACCCGTGTTGACGGTGCTGCAGCAGCGACTTGCCGGCGCCCGGCGGGGCATGGTGCGGGCGCTGCGCTCCGAACGCGCTTCTTCGCTGTTGCGCGACTGGGGGCAGTTCCTGGCGGGGATCGAGATGTCGTCAGGACCGATGACATTGCTCTCGCCCGCGATCGCCGAGTCGGGCCCGGGCGGTGTGCGCGTCATCGAGCGCCGTGGTCAGCTTCTCCAAGGTCTCCTGGCTCGCGGGCCGGCCCAACAATCCAAGCTCGCCGAGCTGCCGGATCGTGTCATCGAGATCCGCGTTGGCGCGTTCGATCGCCTCGTCCGCCTCGCGGATCTGCTGCCTGCGCGACGCGCGTCGGTGCGCGTCGGCCGTGGCCGAGTACGCCCGGACCGCGTCCAGCACCATCTCCTCGACGCGGTCGGCCTTGACCGCCGCTCGTCGCTGGCACCGCTTCGCGCTCGTGTCGCCGCAGCGGTAGTTGCCGCTGTAGCTGTTGATCACCATCCGCGACCCGCACGTCCCGCAGCGCAGCACACCGAGGCGCGCCAGCAGCCGCTCGGACTTGGCCTGACGCCCGCGCGAGACCGTCCGCCGCTGCACGCGCTCGAACAGGGCGCGATCCTTGATGATCGGCTCGTGGGCGCGCGGGTTGTGCAGCTCGCCGAAGTGGATCTCGCCGAGGTACATCCGCGAGCGCAGCATCGACGCCACGCCGGAGATCGAGCGCTCGATCCCATTCTCGGCCAGCAACGCCTGGATCTCCACCAGCGAGGCGCCGCGGTCACGGCGCTTGAACGCCTGCACGACGATCCGGGCCTTGGGGCGCTCCACGACCAGCACGCCGTCCTCGCCGCGCACGTAGCCGGGCGAGATCCTGGAGTTGGGCAGCACACCGCGCGCCACCACCCGCTCCTGGGCGGCCGCGACCTTCTCGCCGGTCACCTCGGCGTAGTACTGGAACGCCGCACCCATCATGTTGTTGCTCATCCGCGTCGCCGCCGTACCGTTGGTCAGCCTGCCGTGGTCGATCGCGTAGATCTCGCCGCCCGCCTGCTCGACGCGCTCGATCACCTCGAGCTGCACCTTCAGTGAGCGCACCAGCCGGTCGAAGTACGCAACGACGATGTGATCGGCCTCGCCGGCCTCCACCATCTCGATCGCCCTCAGCAGCCCCGGCCGCCTGGCGAGCGGAAGCTTGCCGCTCACGTCGATCTCCTCGAACGCGTCGACAACACGGTTGCCCTGGTCCTCGCTCCATGACTTGGCCTTGGCGAGCTGGGCCTTGGGCGAGTGGAAGTTCTCGTCTTCGCGGTCTCCCTGCTCGCTCACGCGAACGACGACGACGTCTCTGGGCTTCTCCTGCATGCTGGCTCCTCTCCGCCGGGATGGACGCTAGCGCCCTTTGGACGCTTGGGATCCCGACCGGCGAGAAAGCCCGAGCCGTCAAGAGCCGCTACCAGGGGGTGTGCCGAGGATGCGGCGCCCCCACCGCAGCCCGCCACGGCAAGGGCGACGCCTACCAGTACTGCAAACGCTGCCACCCAGGCGCGATCGCGGCACGACGAACGCGCGCCTGGGTGCGAGATGCGATGCACGCATGGCGAGAGGCCTACGGACGTGCGCCATCATCAACGGACTGGTCGCGAACGCACGCCCGAAGACGCGGCGGCGAAGCACTGCGACGACTGCAAGAAGGCGACTGGCCTGCGCCATCCACGGTCATCGATCTGTACGGCACGTGGGCCGACGCGCGAGCAGACGCCTTCACTGAGAACTGACGCGACCGGCGAGGGGGCCTTCGCCGTCGTGGCCGGTACCTATCAAGCGAGATGTCAGAGCAGCTCGCTCAATCCGACGTCCCGGGTGACCGCGACATCGCCGATCCAGACGGATGGCATGAGCTCGCCGTCGCGAACCCCACGTTCCTGCTCGAGCGCCTCGGTAGCGAGTGCACCGACGTTCAGGGTCTGCGCGAGCTGACCGTCAACGGCCTGGACGCGATCGCGGCTCTCGGTGATCGCACTGGCGGTCGCGTCGTGTGGGATCTGGACTGGGAGCGCTTCGACGCCTCGGCTGGTCGGGTGCGCAAGCTGTCGGTGATCGACACCGGAACCGGGATGAGCCGCCGATCAGCTGCGCTACTACATCAACCAGTTGGCGGCCAGCGGCCGCGAGCAATCGAACATCGCCAACTTCGGTGTCGGAGCGAAGGTCGCCGCAGGCTCACGCAACCCCCACGGACTCGAATACCGCTCCTGGCATGAGGGCCACGGCTCGCTGGTGTGCTTCAGGCGCCACCCTGATGGGCGCTGGGGACTCGAGCCGCAGCGGTGGACGAACGGCCACACCGACTTCTGGCGGCCGCTCGGCGAAGCCGACAAGCCCTGGCTCTTACGCGGCCAGGCTCATGGAACCCAGGTCGTGCTGCTGGGCCAGCACGAGCGCCACGACACGACGCAGGCGCCGCGGAGCGTCACCGAAGGGCGTCAACACTGGATCACCCGGTACCTCAACTGCCGATTTCTCCGGCTGCCTGAGCGGGTCGAGGTGCTCGTCCGCGACCACCACGCTCGCGGCGAGCCCGGACAGCTTCGAGAGGTTCACGGCGAGAGCCATCACGTCGAGCAGCGCGCCCAGGATGCGGGCAGCGTCGAACTGAGCGACGCGATCGTGCACTGGTGGGTGCTCGACGACGATCATCGTGGCCGGCGCCGCGAAGCCACGCTGTGGGCTTCGACCGGTCACGCCGCTGCCGTGTACCGCGACGAGCTCTACGACGTGCTGCCGCAGACCCGAGGCGGGTACGGACGCCTTCAGGACTTCGGCATCCGCTTCGGCTACGAGCGGGTTGTGCTCCACCTCGAGCCGCAGGTCCACGCCGGCCGTCTCGAGTCCAACACCGCCCGGACGCTGCTGCTGCTTGACCACGAGCCGCTGCCATGGTCTCGGTGGGGCGAAGAGTTCACCGCCGCGATGCCCGAGGAGATCCTACGACTCCAAGAACGCGCCGCAGGCACCGAGGGCGTCCCGCGCCAGGCGGCGATCCGCGGCCGCGTCAGCGCAATCCTGCCGCTCTACCGCCTCAGCCGCTACCGACCCGCGCGGCCACGACAACAATCACCGACGCTGCCGGCGACCGGCGACGGCGCCGAATTGGAATCCACTACGCCCGCTGCCGACAGCCAGCGAGCTACGGGCACGCAGCGCAGAACCAGCGGAGCCGAAGGGCCGCAGGACGTCATCATTCGGCCAGCCGCTCGGCGACGGTCAGGTGAATGAGGATCACCTCGACGCGATTGCGAACCTACCCGACGTCGCGTGGATCTCAGTGCGCGACGGGTCCCGCGCGCCTGGCGATCTCGAAGACGAAGCCGCCCGCTACCACCCCGGGCGCCACGAGCTGACGATCAACGCCGACTTCCGTGCGATCAGCGACCTGATCGCTCACTGGCGCCGCCGCTACCAGGGCGTCCCCGGCGCCCGACAGGTGATCGAGGCCCAGGTATGCGAATGGTGCGAGCAGATCCTGGTCGAGGTCGTCCTCGCTGCCAGGAACACCAGCTGGAGCGACGGCCGGCTCGACGCGCTCCTCTCACCGACCTCGTTCTCCGCGGCCCTGCTTCCGCGCCACCTGCTGCATGCGACCCTCCAGAAGCGCCTCGCGCAGAAACTCGGGCCACCGCGGACCGGGGCGAGCCGATGAGTCGCGCAGCCTCCAACCGGGCTCGTCAACTCGCCGGAGAGCCCGAGCTGCGATTCGCGCAGGACGCCAAGCTGGCCCGCAAGCTCAACAACGCGCGCCACCGCCTTCAGCGCGCCAACGATCGGCTCTGGTGGGGACTCCATCCCGCCGGCATCGCCACCTTCTACGGCGAGGATCCCACCGCTGTCGAGGCCGCGTTCACGCACAGCCGCTCCGACATCCTCGGCGCATCCGTCTCGTCCCGGGAGGCCGAGCACCCGCATTGGCGGATCCACCACGCGCTCGTCGGTTACAAGACCGCCGCGGAGCTCCGGCGAGAACTCGCTGCTGAGGTCGGCGAGCTGGCGGGCGAACTTATCGCCACTCTCGTCGCCGCGGGTTCGGTTGAGCAGGACGACCGCGAAGCGGACGTCCACAAGCTCGCCAGCCCCCGAGAAGGGTTCTGACCCGGGAAGACGGCCTCGTGAGCAACGCACCTCGAGACGTGTTGACACCACGTGAGGTCGCCGATCGTGCCGGGTTCTCCTACCACGCGATCCTGCGCGCGATCCGCCGCGGAGACCTGCGGGCGTTCGAGCCGGTGCCGGGCCACTACCGGATCGAGCTGGCTGAATACGAGCGCTGGCTGCGCACCCCGGCGCGGCGCGGCGACGCCGAGCCGACTGAGGCGCGACCACGCCGCCGGACTGCCAGCCCACGCGCATCCGATCGGGGTAGCCTGACGGCTCTGCGAGCGATCGAGGCCAAGGGTGGATGATGGACCTGCAGCGTAAGCCGAACGGGAAGTGGAAGTTGCGTTGGAACGAGGGCGGCCGGAAGCGCGCGCGGACGTTCGATCGCAAGGGTGATGCGATCAAGTTTGAGGCCGGCCGGATCCGCCGTAAGCAGCTCGGGCAGGATGCGATCCCAGACGACCAACTACTGCGCGAGTTCGTCGAGACGTACTGGCGGCTGCATGCCGTGCCCAACCTCAGCCGGGCGACCCGCGATCTCTACGGCCAGATCTGGGGGCTTCACATCCTGCCGCGCCTGGGCGACTATGGGGTGCGTGAGCTGACCCCGAAGCGCCTCATCCGTTTCCGGGTCGAGCTCGAGCGCGCCGGCGTCGGGACCGCGACCGTCGTGAAGGCGATGACAATCGTCCAGTCCATCTTGTCGTTCGCTGTGAGCGAGGAACTCGTCGAGTACAACGCCGCCGCCGGCGTCACGAAGCCGCAATACACGCGCGCCCGTGAGCCGCACATCTTCCTGCCGTCCGAGGTCGAGGAGATACGGGCCAGGCTCGAGCTACGTCATCGCACTCTGATCTCGGTGCTCGCCTACTCCGGGCCGCGGCCCGAGGAGGTCGTCTGCCGTCTCGCCTGGGAGGACGTGGGCGAGCACGCGATCCGCTACGTCGACACTAAGCGGCGCAAGGTCCGGTTCACGCCCCTGCTGACGCCGCTGGCCGACGATCTCAAAGAGTGGTTCCTGGCGTCAGGAAGGCCGACCGGGGGACGGCCGGTGTTCCCGGCTCACGACGGTGGGTTCTGGAGCCAGGACGACTGGCGCAACTGGCGCCAGCGGACGTGGCGCGGGGAACCCCAGCGGCCGAGACGTGACCGCAAGAATCCGACGCCCCCGCGCGTGGGCTGCGCGCCCGTGGGCACGAGGCCGCGGGACCTGCGCTCAAGCTATGTGACGCTGCGGATCTACGAGGGGGTGCCGCTGACTCAGGTCGCGAAGGAGGTCGGGACGAGCGTGCGGATGATCGAGCAGCACTATGCCGGCGTGAGTCGAGAACTGGGATGGCATCGGCGGTCATCGGCCGAGGCCGTCGGCATTCTCGCCAGAACGTGCGAGTCCGTTAGGAGGTGCCGAGATCCGAGCCGCGCGCCGAGCTAATGGACCCGCACTGGACCCTCTGGCCGGTCGGCGTCGATAGCCGGTCGCCATCGTTTCCCCTGCAAACCGGTCAAAAGCCCTCTGTCGGACTCGAACCGACGACCCCTTCCTTACCATGGAAGTGCTCTACCAGCTGAGCTAAGAGGGCGCTCGGGAGCAGCGTAGCGAGAGACTCCGCGGGCCGCTACCCGGCACGCACGGCCGCTACCAGGCAGCCGCGCACGTGGGGGTGCGGTTTACGTCAGGGTAGACCCTGACTTTTGGAGTAAGCTCATTTTTAGGGGTGATGGGGCACGGTGTGGATCTACTGTTGGATCGCGACCGCGAGCTTGCGGCGGTCGACGGCGCGCTGCGGCGGACGGCGTCCGGCGCCGGCGGACTCGTGCTGCTCGAGGGAGCGGCCGGCACCGGCAAGAGCGCCCTTGTCGGGCAGGCCCGGGCGCGCGCCCAGTCCGCCGGGCTGCAGGTGCTGAGCGCCCGCGGCGGCGAACTCGAGCGCGACTATCCGTTCGGCGTGATGCGCCAGCTGTACGAGCCCCTGCTGCTCTCGACGGCGACGGCCGAACGGCAGCGATTGCTGGCAGGAGCAGCCGAACCAGCAGGCTGGGCACTCGGCCTCGGCAACGGGAGCGGCGGCGTGCACGCGGCCGGATTCACCGTCATGCACGCGATCTACTGGCTGACGGTGTCGGTCGCCGCGGGGGCTCCGACGCTGCTCGTCGTCGACGACGCCCACTGGTGCGATGCATCGTCGTTGCGAGCCCTCGACTACCTCGCGCGGCGCCTTGATGATGTGCCCGTCTGCCTGATCGTGGCGCTCCGTCCGGATGAGCCGGGCGCAGCGCTCGACCTGCTCGACGGACTGCGTGATGTCCCGGACGTCGTCCCGCTGGCGGTCGGCCCGCTGGGGCCCGCCGCGGTCGCGACACTCGTGCGCAGCCACTTTCCGGATGCAGGCGACGCGCTGTGCGACGCCTGCCATACGACCACCGGTGGCAACGCGCTGCTCCTCCGGGAGCTCTTGCGGGCCGTGCAGATGGCCGGCGGACCGCCCACACCCGATGTCGTCCGCCAGGTCGCGCTGCCCTCGCTTGGCGATCGCGTGCTGCGCCGAGCCGAACGGGTGTCGAGCGAGGCCCCGACCCTCACGCGGGCGATGGCGGTGCTCGGGGACGGCGCTCGCCTGACGACCGCGGCCCAGCTCGCCTCGCTCCCGCAGGCTCACGCGGGTGAGATCGCCCACCGACTGCGACGGATCGACGTGCTCGCCAGTGAGGACCCGTTCGCGTTTGTGCACCCGCTCGTCCGCCGCTCGGTCTACGACGCGATTCCGGATGCCGAACGCCAGGCCGCCCATCGAGCGGCCGGACAGCTCCTCGAACGGAGCGGCGCCCCCGGCGAGGCGGTCGCATCACATCTGGCCGTGCTCCCGCCGAGCGGCGACGCTCTGCTTGCCCAAGCGTTCGTGACGAGCGCCGAGCGGGCGCTCGATCGGGCAGCTTCCGACGAGGCGGTCGTCTGGCTTCAGCGCGCCCTCGACGAGGGTGCGGCCGAGCCCTCCCGGGCCGAGCTCCTCACGCGCCTCGGGATGGCGAAGATGCTGCTGCGTGACCCCTCCGCCCTCGTCCACCTGCGAGATGCGTTCGAGACCGCGGACGGCCCGGAGCTGCGCGCTCGCGTCGGCGTCACGCTCGCCGGACTCGCCGCCCACGCCGGCCTGTGGTCCGAGGCCGTCGACGTCGTCGAGGCAATCGAGCTGGAGATCGAGCACGTTGACTCGGCGCTGCGCGCGGACGCCGCCGCCATCCGCGCCGCGGTCACGCTGTACGACGCGGCGCGGATTCGCGACTTCGATGCGCGTCGGCCCACCTACGCCGAGCTGGCCAAGGGCGACGGGTGGGGGTCGCGCGCGCTCGAGGTGCTGCTCGCAGTCGAAGCAGGACGGCGAGGTCGCACTGCCGAGGGCCTCGAGCTCGCCCGCCGTTCCTTCGTCGACGGGGTCCTGATCGGTGAACGAGGCGGCGGCGGATGGGCGACGCCCGAACTCATCGGCGTGTTCGTCGAAGCCGACGACATCGACGGAGCGGAGGCCGTGCTCGAGCAGGTCGAGGCGGCCGCGCGTACGACGGGGGCAACGTTCGCGACCGTCACGTCGATCGCGTTCCGCGGCTGGCACCAGGCCCGCGTGGGGGACCTCGCCGCCGCCGAGGCGAACCTACGGACCGTGCTCGACCTCGCGCGGCAACTGGACCTGCTGATGGGCGTGACCACTGCGGCCTTCTTCTTGATCGACGTGCTGCTCGAACGTCCCGACCTCGAGGAGATTGCCCAGCTCGTCGAGCAGATCCAGCTTCCGCCGGACTTCCTGAACACGGCGAGCGGCGCGATGCTGCTCGAGACCCGCGGATCGCTGCGCGTCCAGCGCCGCGAGCACGACACCGGGGTCGCAGACCTGCGGGCGGCGGGCGTCATCAACCGAGCGCTGCAGTTCGGCCCGTCGTACTCCACCTGGCGCTCATCGCTGGCGTTGGCCCTCGGCCCGGCCGGTCATGACGAGGCGCTCGCGCTCGCCCACGAGGAGCTGGCGCTCGCGCAGGAGGGAGGCCTCGCCCGGACCCAGGGGATCTCGCTGCGGACGCTCGGCATCCTCGAGGAGGGGCCGGCGGGGATCGAGCACCTCGAGCAATCGATCGCGCTACTCGACGGCACACCCGCCCGGTTGGAACGCGCCCGGTCCCTCGTCGCGCTCGGGAGTGCTCTGCGCCGCGCGAATCGCCGGGCGGACGCCCGCCGACCACTCGTCGCCGGGCTCGAGGCGGCACACGCCTGCGGCGCGGTTCGTCTCACCGCGCGGGCGCGGAGTGAGCTCGAGGCGGCGGGCGGCCGGCGCCCACGCACGGTCGCCGGAGGCATCGCGTCGCTGACAGCGAGCGAACGCCGCGTCGCCGGACTCGCGGCGCAGGGTGCGAGCAACGTCGCGATCGCGCAGGAGCTCTACATCAGCTTGAAGACCGTCGAGACCCACCTGACCCGCGCCTACGGCAAGCTCGGGCTGTCCGGAGCGGGCTCTCGGGAACGGCTGGGAGACCTGATGGCCGACGCGGCCTGACGAGGTTCGCCGGGACCAGCGACCGTCGCGCAGACAGCCGTGGCCCCGTCGCTCGGCGACCGGCCGGTCCAGGGCAGCCTGACGGCGGAGGAGGTGACGGGTCTGCGCCGGCTGACCGCCCGGACGGTCGCGAGCGGCGAGGTTCTCCGGTTGCGGATCCGCAACCTCGGCGCGCAGGTCGTGTTCTCCGACGACGGCTCCGGGTTCGTGACTGCTGCGCCTGGCCGGCGCGGCCGAGGCCGCGGCCTGACTCAGCCGCCGTAGGAGCCCTGAAGCAAGGACATCATCGTCGACGCGCTGCCGCCGCCGATCGGCCCGCCACTCGAGTCGGCGAAACCGATCTCGATATGGGGCCCGGTCGAGATGCCGACGATCCCCGGTCCGATCGAGCTCATCACCTGCCCGGCGCCGACGTGAGTCCCGACCGGGAGCTGGTTCGCCGGCCCCGCGTGGCCGTAGTAGACGTAGCTGTAGCCGCCGATGGGACTGTCGCAGTGGAGCACCGGAGCCCAGGGGCCGAACCCGCCGATGCCGTGCAGCACGATCGTGCCGGTGCAGACCGCGAGCTCGGGCGTGTTGCCGGGGGCCGAGATGTCGACGCCCTGGTCAAGCGACCATGTGCCCGGCGGCGAGGCGGAGCCCTTCGGCAGCGGGAACACGAACCCGCCCCCGCTTGAGACCTGGCCGGAGCCAGGCTGCGGGGAGCCCGAACCGGAGCCGCTGGAGCCGCTGGAGCCGCTCGAGCCGGCCGAACCGCTGGAGCCGCTCGAGTTGGCGGCGCGTGCCGCCTGCGCCGCCTGGGCGGCCCGCAGCTTCGACAGCTGGTGCTGCAGGTCGGCGACGTGGCCGCTGACGCTCGCCAGCTGGTTCGCCCTCTGCTGCTGCTGTTGCGCCGCGGCGATCTGTTGCTGGACGAGGCTGACCTTGTCCCGGGCGAGCGCGTTGCGCTGCGCGAGCACCTGGTGGGTGATCGTCTCCTGACGCGCCTCGAGCGCCCCCAGTCGCGTCGCCTGGGCGGCGACCGCCCGGCGCGCCGCGCGGACCCGGTCGACGACCGTGACCGTCTGCTTGCGAACCCGGGTCGCGAACGCGATTCGCTCAAGCAGGTCACGGAACCCTCGCGCCTCGAGCACGACGCTGACGATGTCCGGCCGGTCGCTCTCGTAGTCGCTGATCAGCTGGCTGGACAGCACCGTCTCGGCGCGGGCCTGGAACGCCTCGAGGTGCGCCAACCGGATCTTCGCCGCGGTCAGCTGCGTGCGCAGCTTGAGCAGCTCGGCGCGCTTTGCGTCAAGGTTCGCCTGGATGCGGTTGATCTGCCCCTGCAGGTGGGCGATGTTGGCGTCGATCTGGGCGACGTGGCCGGCCGCCGCGTGCACGGCGCCTCTGAGATTCGAGATCTGACCCTGCCCGGCCCCGATCTGCTGCTGGAGCTGGCCGGTGCTCGCCGCCCGCGCGGACGCGAGATGCGCCGTCAGCCACACTCCCGCCAACAGCGCGAGCGTCAGGCACACCGTGCGGAGGTAGGGCCATCGAAGACTTGTCATCACGCGCCGTTCCGGGGGCGACGGACCGTAACACGGGGCCTGTGAAATCCATCGCCGTGAGGCGGTCGTGCAAGGAAATGTGCACCGACAGGAATGCCCCGGACGGCGTCGTGTGCCTCGGTTATGTCTCGCCGCGTGACACGCGCGTCGTACCGAGCTCGCGGGGAGTCCCGCTGGCCTTCAGGCGCTTGCGCCGGCCGCGCGAGAAGCGTTCTCGTCGACGCACTCGAGCGCCGAGTCCGACACGAGGACCTGCCCCGCCTTGGCGGCATCACACACGCGCGCCGCGATGTTGACGTCGACACCGAGGTAGTCACCGCCGAGCCGGCGCGGAGAACCCGACGAGGTCGGTGCACAGGATCGCGAGCGGTATCTCACCCCGTCCGCGGCCCGTCGCCTCGGAGATCGACTGCCACAGTTGCAGCCCCGCCATGCTGAGCTCCTGCACGACGCTGTCCCGCTCCTCCGGGCGCAGCGATGACACACCGCGCGCCACGACCTCGACGGGCGCCGGGCCCGCCGTCGACAGCGGATCACCGAACCGCTCGTCGCCGGGAAGCCGGACGCGCAGCCGCTTCGCTGCCGCCAGCAGCGCGGGCTGACTGTCCAGCTTGACCGCGGCGCCGCGCAGCCGCGAGATGCCATCTGCGCGGTCGCGAGCCGCGCGCTCAAGGTCTTCGGAGGGCACGTCCTGGTCAGATTCCATGCCTGGCCGAGGATAAACGTGACCGCTCCGAAAACCTGAGTGGCGGGAGCAGGATTCGAACCTGCGAAGGCTGAGCCAACGGATTTACAGTCCGTCCCGTTTGACCGCTCCGGAATCCCGCCGCAGCGGCGTGAGTCTAGCGTCATGACTGTCGTTCACGGTCCCCGGGGCGGGCCTCCGTTTCGGTCAAAAGCGACGCCACGGACTCGATTCGTACGGCGCAACCCGGGCCTCCGGGCCGGACTCCCGGCGCTCAACCGGATTGGCCCTGCGGGGCGGGGATGGAACGTTGATCTGCGAGCGGGTCGAACCGGACAAAGGTCCCGATGGCGGAGTCCGTGGCGGTGGATCGGGATATCGTCCCGGGCGGACCGGGACTAAGTCACAGCGATCGCCGAGGGGTCCGGCCGTCGGGACATTCGTCCGGTTCCCGCGATGGTTCAGGCCGCCAAAGTGCCGGACGACTCCACAGAGTTGTTACAAAGCGCCCGCGGGCGGCGCCCGCGACCCGACCGCGGACGCCGTTCAAGGACCGACCTCAGATACTGCTACGAGGCGTCGCGCAGCCGCTGCGCCTCGGGCAGCGCCTCGAGCTTCTTCAGCGTGTGGTTCTCGATCTGCCGGATCCGCTCGCGCGTGACGTTGAACGCCCGGCCGACCTCCTCGAGCGTGTACGGCCGCTCGCCGGTCAGGCCGAAGCGCATCTCGATCACCTCGCGCTCGCGCTCGGGCAGCGCCGCCAGCGCGCGCCGCAGGTTCTCCCGCCGCAGATGCTCGGCGGCGAGCTCAAACGGCGACTCGGCGGTCTGGTCCTCGACGAAGTCGCCGAGCTCGGATTCCTCCTCCTCGCCGATCGGCTTCTCGAGCGAGATCGGCTGCTGGGCCATCCGCAGAACGTCGCGAACCTCGCGGACGGTCGTCTCGAGCTCGCGCGCGATCTCCTCCGGCGTCGGCTCGCGGCCGAGCTGCTGGACGAGCTGGCGCTCGACGTGGACGACCTTGTTGAGCTTCTCGACCATGTGGACCGGGATTCGGATCGTGCGGCCCTTGTCGGCGATCGCGCGGGTGACGGCCTGGCGGATCCACCACGTCGCGTACGTCGAGAACTTGTAGCCGCGGCGGTAGTCGAACTTCTCGACCGCGCGGATCAGGCCCATCGACCCCTCCTGGATCAGATCCAGGAACGTCAGGCCCCGCCCGAGGTACGACTTCGCGATCGACACGACCAACCGCAGGTTGGCCTCGATCATCTGCTGCTTGGCGTCCATGTCGCCGCGCTCGATCCGGCGCGCGAGCTGGACCTCCTGCTCGGCGGTGAGCAGCGACACGCGACCGATCGACCGCAGGTACAGCCGCAGCGAGTCCAGCGACGGCTCGACCGTCAGATCGATCTCGACCTTCTTGCGCTGCTCGGGCGCCGGCTCGGCGGCGGCCGCGGCGTTGGCCTCGACGCTGCCGCCCTCGGACTTCGCGAGCCGTCCGTCGGCTTCGACGACGTCGATCCCCTGGTCGTCCAGGTACGCGTGCAGCTCCTGGATCTGCTCCTTGGTGACCTCGACCTCTTCGAGACACGACTCGATCTGCGCGAACGTCAGGAACCCTCGCTCCTGTCCCTCGGCGATCAGCGGTCGCAGTTCGTCCAGCTCCGCGATCGGAGCCTCGTCACTCAACAGCACCATACCCTTGTCGCTCACGGCCCCTGAGCTCCCTCCGGACGCAGCTTCGAAACCCTCCGGGTGTTCCGGCTGGCTCCCTCTCTCCACTCTCCACAACGAACGGCGAGTGATACCACAAACTCCGGCTTTGTCCAGCGTCGTCGCGCCCCGCCGGGCGCTGTGGACTCAAAGCCGACGCGTGCCGCGGTCTACTCTTACTCACAGCCATGGCACCAGAGAGCACACCCACCATTTCCCTCGTCGACGTCCAGTCGCAGCGGCCGAGCGTGCAGCTGAGCCTGTCGCGCGTCGGCGTGACCGGCGTCGAGAAGGTCATCCGGATGAAGCAGAACGGGAACGAGCAGCTGTTCTCCGCTCGCTTCGAATGCGTCGTCGAACTCGGGCCCAACCAGAAGGGCGCGCACATGTCGCGCTTCGAGGAGGTCGTCAACGAAGCGATCGGCCAGGTCGTCCTCGGCGAGACGACGTTCAAGGTCGAGACGCTCGCCGAGCACATCGCGCAGCTCGTGCGCGAGCGGCAGGCCGCGCGCCGCGCGGAGGTCACGCGTCGAGGCCCGCTTCCCGGAGCACAAGCCGGCGCCGATCTCCGGCATCCAGACGCAGGAGCTGTACACGCTGCACGGGTCGGCGATCTGCACCGACCTCGGCACGCGCCGGCTGATCGGCGTCACCGCGCAGGGGATGACCGCGTGTCCGTGCGCGCAGGAACTCGTCGCCGCGGCCGCGCGCACGAAGCTCGCCCAGGAGGGCTTCGACGAGTCCGAGATCGAGCGGATCCTCGAGGCCGTGCCGGTGGCGACTCACAACCAGCGCGGTCTCGGCACGCTGCACATCGGCTGCACCGAGCTGTGCGAGGACGAGATCGACGCCGGGCCGCTGCTCGAGATCGTCGAGCACTCGATGTCGTCGGAGATCTACGAGCTGATGAAGCGCTCCGACGAGGCGCACGTCGTCGAGAAGGCGCACCGGCGCCCGCGCTTCGTCGAGGACTGCGTGCGCGAGATGATCAGCGGCGTCGTGTCAGCGCTCCCGGACCTCGACGATCGCGCGTTCGTCTCGGCGCGTCAGGTCAACCTCGAGACGATCCACCAGCACAACGTCGTCGCCGAGCGTTTCGGGACGCTCGGCGAAATCCGTGAGGAGCTGCAGACGGGCGAGCCGTCAGCGGTGCACACGAGCCGCCGCGCCTGGCTCGACGCGACGCCGTGACGACGCCGAAGAAGTAGTCCGCGCCCGACAGCACGGTGACGAGCACCGTCGCGTAGACGAGCAGTGACACCCACAGCGGGCGGGGCCCATTGACGGCGATCAGCACCATCACCATCGCGACCTGCAGCCCGGTCTTGAGCTTGCCGAACACGGTTCGCCGAGATCACGACGCCCTGCTGCGTGCCGACCGCGACGCGGAGGACGGTCACCGCGAACTCGCGCGCGATGATCACCATCGCCACCCACGCTTCGAGCCGGTTCCGGGACACGAGCGCGACGAGCGCGGCGACGATCAGCAGCTTGTCGGCGATCGGATCCATCAGCTTGCCGAACGTCGTGACCCAGTTGCGCGAGCGGGCGAGGTAACCGTCGATCGCGTCGGTCAGCGACGCAACGGCGAACACGATCGCAGCGAGCAGATCGCCGCCGCCGGTCTTGTCGAGCAGCGCAACGACGAGCACCGGAACGAGCAGAATCCGGATCACCGTAAGGACGTTGGGGACGTTCAGCGGGACCATTTACCCCTGAAACGCTAGCGGGGCAGGGAAGTTCCGATACCGGCCGAGCGGCGCCGGTCGTCATCATGCAGTCATGCGCGCGGTCGTGCTTGACCAACCACGCCAGCCGCTCAGGCTGACGACGCTGCCGGATCCCGTGCCCGGACCCGGCCAGCTGCTGCTCCGCGTCCAGGCGTGCGGCGTCTGCCGCACCGACCTGCACCTGCGCGACGGCGAGATCGAGACACCGAAGCTCCCGGTCGTGCCCGGTCACCAGATCGTCGGCGTGACCGAGGACGGTCGCCGGGTCGGCGTGCCGTGGCTCGGGTGGACCGACGGCGACTGCATGTACTGCCGCTCGGGCCGAGAGAACCTGTGCGTCAACGCTCGCTTCACCGGACGCGACATCGACGGCGGGTTTGCGGAGCTGACCGTCGCCGACGAGCGCTTCTGCCTACCGCTGCCCTCCAAGCTCAGCGATCAGGAGGCGGCGCCGCTCCTCTGTGGCGGGCTCATCGGCTACCGAGCGCTGACGATGACCGGCGACGCGACGCGACTCGGGCTGTACGGGTTCGGCTCGGCGGCACACATGATCTCCCAGCTCGCCGTCTACCAGGGCCGGACCGTGTTCGCGTTTACCCGCGCCGGCGACACGCGCACGCAGGAGTTCGCCCGCAGTCTGGGCGCCGCCTGGGCGGGCGCGAGTGACGAAGCGCCGCCGGAGCAGCTCGATGCCGCGATCATCTTCGCGCCGGCCGGCCCACTCGTTCCCGAGGCGCTGCGCCGACTCGCTCCCGGAGGCGTCGTCGTCTGCGCCGGCATCTACATGAGCGACATCCCGTCGTTCCCGTACGCGGAGCTCTGGGAGGAGCGGACGATCCGCTCGGTCGCCAACCTCACCCGTCAGGACGCTGAGGAGTTCCTCGCGCTCGCGCCGCAGGTCCCAATCCGGACGAGCGTCACGCTCTATCCGCTCGAGCGGACCGAGGACGCGCTCACCGATCTGCGCGCCGGCACGTTCGAGGGAACGGCCGTCGTGTTGCCCCACTCCGAGGCGAGCACCGCGTAGACGACGTGGTCGAGGTAGCGGCCGCCGATCCGCTCGACTCCGCGCAGCACGCCCTCCTCGCGGAGATCCAGCCGGCGGAGCACCGCGCGGCTCGGCTCGTTCTCCACGGCAGCTCGGATCTCAACCCGGTTGAGCGCCCAGCCATCGAACGCCCAGTCGATCAACGCACGCACGGCCAGTGTCATCGTGCCGTGACCCTGTTCACGGGCAGCCAACCAGTAGCCGAGGCTCGTGCCCCGGTTCACCCAGTCGACGCGATGAAAGCCGACGACCCCGACGATCCGCCCATCGTCGAGGATCGCGCACTGAAAGCCGTCGTTGCTCGACAGTTGTTTGCGCGTGTAGGCGATGAACGCGCGCGTGGCGTCGAGCGTCTGGCCCTCCGCCCAGGGCAGCCACCGCGCCAGGTATCCCCGGTTCGCCTCGATCACCGCGTACAGCTCCGCCGCATCGGACTCCTCGAGCACCCTCAGCTCGCGGCTATCGGATAGCGCGAAGCGGAACATGGGTTCACAGTAGTCCCCGTTTGGGCGCTTGTACAAGCAAGGCCGCTAGGGTTAGGGCCATGCCCCTAGTTCCGATGGTGATCGAACGGACCGCGCGTGGCGAGCGCGAGTTTGACATCTACAGCCGCCTGCTCAACGAGCGCATTATCTTCCTCGGCACGCCGATCGACGACCAGATCGCGAACCTCGTCGTCGCGCAGCTGCTGCACCTCGAGTCCGAGGATCCCGATAAGGACATCTCGATGTACATCAACAGCCCGGGCGGCTCGATCTACTCGGGACTCGCTGTCTACGACACGATGCAGTTCATCAAGCCGGAGATCCAGACGATCTGCGTCGGCGTCGCCATGTCGATGGGGTCGCTGCTGCTGGCCGCCGGCGCCAAGGGGAAGCGGTTCTCGCTGCCCAACAGCCGGATTCTCATCCACCAGCCATCAGCCGGCTTTGAGGGACAGTCGACCGACATCGAGATTCACGCGCGGGAGATCCTCAACGTCCGTCAGCGGATCGACGAGATCTACGCGCACCACACCGGTCAGACGTTCGAGCGCGTGCACGAAGACATGGAACGCGACCGCTTCTTCAAGCCCGACGAAGCGCTCGAGTACGGCCTCATCGACCGCGTCATCCATCACCACTGATCCACCGAGCAGGAGGTAGCACGATGCCGATTGCAGAGCGCAGCGCAACGACGGCATGGGACGGAGATCTCGCCCACGGCAGCGGCGTCGTCACCGGCGCGAGCGGCGGGGTCGGAGACCTGCCGGTCACGTGGGCCTCGCGTACGGAGCGCTCCGACGGCAAGACGAGCCCGGAGGAGCTGATCGCCGCCGCGCACTCCTCATGCTTCTCGATGGCCCTCGCTCATGAGCTGACGCAGGCCGGCACCCCACCGGAGCATCTCGACGTCAATGCCAAGGTGACGCTCGACCAGAAGGACGGCGCGCCGACGGTGACGACGTCCGAGCTCACCGTCACCGGGCGGGTGCCGGGGATCGATCAGGCGGCGTTCGAGCAGGCGGCGAGCGGCGCCGGCAAGAACTGCCCGGTTTCACGCGCTCTCGCGGCGCTCGAGATCACCGTCACCGCGACGCTCGCGGACGCGTAAAGCGCGTAAAGCGCGTAAAGCCGACGCGCAGCTCAGGTCGCCGGCGCCCGGCGGATCCGACCCGACCCCTCGCCACGCGTCTCGGGCGGCTCGGGGGCGACCGGGCGGGTCAGCGCCCAGATGATCATCAGCGCCCCGAAGATCAGCATCCCGATGCCTGTCCAGAGGTTGATGTTGATCCCGGCGGCCTTCGTTTTGACCTCATCTTGATCGCGAGGATCCCGTCATCGAGGGCGCTCGGATGAAGTCTGAGCATGGTGGCGCTCAGCCTGCTACCCCGCAGACGTCGGTTTCACGCCGACCTGGCGTCTTTGTAGCGCTTTACGTGATGTCGTGTTCGATCGATCCCAGCCGATCGATCTCGATCCGGACGACGTCACCGCTGCGCAGAAACTGCGGCGGATCCATGCCCATGCCGACGCCGCTCGGCGTTCCGGTCAGGATCAGATCGCCCGGACAGAGCGTGCATGTCTGGCTGATGAACGCGACGAGTTCATCGCAACCGAACAGCAGATCCGACGTGCTCGTGTCTTGGCGAAGGTCGCCGTTGACCCAGGTGCGGAGCTGGAGGTTTCCGGGATCGGGCACCTCGTCGGCGGTCGTGACCCACGGCCCGAAGGGGCAGAACGTATCGGCACCCTTGGCACGGGTCCACTGTGGTTCCCGGCCCTGGAGGTCGCGCGCGGACACGTCGTCAGCGACGCAATAGCCGCCAATCTTCCCGCCGGCGCCGATCACGATCGTCAGCTCGCCTTCGTAGTCAAGACGCTTGACCACCGCAGGACAGACGACGGGACCGCCCGGCGGCGCGACCGAGCCGCGCACCTTGACGAACACGATCGGGGCTTCCGGCCGCTGCGCCCCCGTCTCGGCGATGTGCCTGGCGTAGTTGAGGCCGATCGCGTAGATCGTTCCCGGTTCCGGAATCGGCGCCAACAGATGCACATCGTCCAACGGCCACGCGTCGGATCCGGCGGAGGCCCGCGCCGTGCCGCCGAGAACGTCGGCGACGCGCGGCGAGCCGTCGAGCGCCACGACGCGCTCGCCCTCAACCAGCCCGGTGATCGGAGGCCGCCCGTCCGGGGGCACGAAGGTCGCGAGCTTCATCGCTCGCGGAGCCTATACGCCGGCGCCGGCCTCCACCTTGTTGGTCGCCTCCACGTGGGTCACGGGCAGTCCAAGGCCACGCGTCTTTGACACGAGATCGAGCTTCAGCCAGCGGGAGATCCCGAGTGGCAACGTCGAGATGATGATCTCGTCGTAGTGCCCGGCGAGATTGACCGCGTCATGGATTGCCATCAGCGGCTCGGGATCTCCGATGTTGCCGGTGACGTCGTGACCGCCCGCCTCCGAGAGCTTGGGTAGCGCCGAGTCGAGCACGGCCTGCGCCTCCTCGTGGCTCGCATCCTCGGGGTCGAGCAGCTTGTGGAGCCCATGCGGCTGACGGGGCACAACGAGGTGGAAGCGCGCAGGGCTACGCGCGGCACGCTCCCGGACCGCATCGAGAAGACGAGGGGTCGCCGCGGTCTGGTGCGCAACGACAAGGACGTGGGCCGGTTCTGACATACGACACCTCCGGCGGGGGGATGCGGATGGATTCCTGCGAGCGAGTATCCCACCGCTCGGCGGGCGCGACAAGGCACCGCGCCGCGGGCCTTGACCCTAAACGCCGCTCAGATGCGGGGGGCGCTGATGACGCGGCGGCGGATCGAGCGACAGCAGGCGGGGCACGGTGACGAGACCGTAGTGACGCTTGCGCAGCCCGTTGATGATCGCCGGCAGCGCGGCGACCGTTTGGCTGCGGTCCCCCCCGCCGTCGTGCATGATCACGACCGCGCCGGGCCGGGAGTTGCGCAGGACGTTGGACACGATCGCCCCGGTCCCAGGTCGGCGCCAGTCGCTCGGGTCAATCGACCACAACACCATGAACATCCCGCGCCGACGGAGGGTCCGCATCGTCACGCCGTTGAACGCCCCGTACGGTGGCCGGAACAGTCGTGGCGCCGGCACCCCGTACCGGGTCAGTTCGCGTGACACGGCATCGATCTGACTCGCCTGGCCGTTCGCGCCCAGGCGGATGAGCCAGGCGTGGTTCTGCGTGTGGTCGCCGATCACGAAGCCGTGGCGGTTCTCCGAGCGCAGCGCACCGGAGAAGTCGTGCAGTTCCTGACCGACGACGAAGAACGTGGCCGGCGCGTGCATCCGGAGCAGGATCCGGATGATCGCCGGCGTGTACGGACCCGGGCCGTCGTCGAACGTCAGAGCGATCGCCCGGCGGCGGTGCGTGCCATTGGCGATGAACGGCGTGTACCGCATGACGGATGCGATTTCCCGGTCGTCCGGCGATGACCGTCGGCGTGCCCGATGGTGATGCGCGGCGCCCTTCGCCGGGTTGTGTGATGGCGACGGTGCCGCGGAGGCACGACTGCCCGAGGAATTGCCGCGGGACACAATCACCACTGCGCCGACGGCGACGGCCACCGCGAGCACGAGGATTCCCAAGATCGTCGACCGATGCGGCCCCCGGCGTCGTCGGTACCGATAAGACGGATGACGCCTGCTCACGTGGCCTCACCTTAGCGGCGGGCCGTGTGAGCGGCGGCTACGTCAGGCGGGCTGCAAGGCCCCGTGCGCCCATGTGCGCGATCGCCTGGATCGTGATCTGGGGGTTGACACCGGAGGCGGACGGGAACGACGAGCCGTCGAGTACGTACAGATCGCGGGCGTCCCATGACTGTCCGGTCGGATCGCACGCCGAGGTGGCCGGCGACCCGCCCATCCGGGCCGAGCCCATGATGTGGAAGGAACCGAGCGCCAACTGGCCGGCGCCGTACCCGGCCCCATCCGCCGCCCGCATGAACTCTTCGCGGTTGCCGCGACCGGGCTCGTACGAGACCCACCTCGAGTGAGCCGTGAAGATCCGGCGCGCGCCAGCCGCCTCGTGGATCTGCGCGGACCCGTCGATCCCTGTGCGTATGTGCTGGGCATCGAACGGCGAGAGCTTGTAGCGGACGACCGGCTCGCCGTCGCGACCGACCCGGACCTCACCGCCGTCGCGGTCCCGCACCAGCACGCCGAGCGGAACCGAGTTGGAGAGCCCTTCCATCAACGTGAAGTGCTCGCGCGCGCCGCGCCACGGGCTGAACGCGATGAACAGATGTGGATGGTTGGCGGCAGTCTCGTACTTGAGTCCAAAGCCGTCATGCAGGTCTCGGTGCTGGTCGGAGTAGAGCGCCTGCATGACGCCCTCCCACGTCTTCAACTCCTCGTCGTAGACCCCCCACACGGCCGTTGCCGGATGGAGCTTGAGGTGCTTGCCGATGTTGCTGTTCTGCAGCCCCGAGCGGCGGAGTAACGCAGGGGTGTGGATCGCGCCGCAGGCGACGATCACCGCCCGCGCGCGGACGGTCACCCGGTGCCCATCCACCGTCGTGCCGATGATGCCCCGTGCCGCGCCACCCTCGATCAACACCCGGTGCACCTTCGTGCGCACGATCATCCGCGTCCCGGCGCCATGCGCGTCGGACAGCCAGGTCTTGACGACGGACTGCTTGGCCCCCACCCGGCAGCCAAGGCCGCAGTAGCCGCACTCCCTGCCCTGGGCGCACTTCCGGACGCCTCTCGGCATGGCGTCGACGTGCCACTCGAGCTTGACGCACCCCTCCTGGAGCTTCTGCTCACGCGTCGACGGCTCGTTGTACTCCTGGCTGACGCCGAGCCGCTCGGTGACCGCGTCGAGGCTCGCCGTGTAATCGTCGGACGTGAACCCCGGCACGCCGTGCGTCGCCCACTCCTGGCGGACCGCCTCCGGCGTGCGGAACGAGGTCGAGTAGTTGACGACGGTCCCGCCGCCGAGACACGAGCCGGCGAGCAGCGCGACACTCTGGTCGTGGGTCGCGTTCGGCGCGCCCATGTAGTACTGGGTCAGCGCCGCGTACTCCGAGCCATCAAAATCCTGATCGTCGTAGTAGTCGCCTGACTCGATCACGATCACATCGAGTCCGGCACCAGAGAGCACGCCGGCGGCCGTCCCGCCGCCCGCGCCCGAGCCGACGATTACGACATCGCACTCGAGCTGCTCGTCGCGGGTGATCGCCATCGGCGCGAGCTGCTTCGGTGGCGCCCCGTCGAGCTTGCCGAGCGGCCCGTCGTAACCGATCGCATCCCAGGCCGCGTTGCGGGCCCCACCCCTGCCCGGCAGCATGTAGTAGAAGAGCAGCGCGCCGCGCCGCAGCGCCTGGAACGCCGCCCGCCGCTGCGGTGCCCGCGAGTCTCCCCAGGCGAGCAGCACCTTCTCCTGATCCGCGGAGGGGAGGTCGCTGAAGTGTTTCAGTCCCGCGCCGCCGAGCACCCCGAGCGGCCGGCTGTCCCACAGCGACAGGAGCGCGAGGAGTTGGCGGCGCTCCGGCTCGCGCGGGTTGAGCGACACCGCCGTGAGCAGCGCGTCCGGCACCCCGAGGTCAGTCGCACTCGGCAGGCCGTCGCCCGAGGGACAGAACGCGTTGCAGATCTGCTCGAGCGCTTTGCGCTGGCGTCCGGTGAGCGTGATCGGGGCAGGACCAGCCCCGGTCGAGACCGTGCCGTTTGCACCTGTTGCCATCTCCACGCTCCTCCTCGTTCTCGGCGGTTTGGACCAGCGTCTCAGCGCAGGCGGTATTCGCCCCGCGCGACAATCACCGCCGATCCTCCCACGCGCACGCGTGTGATGTCATCCACGGACCCGTCCGCCCGGGCGAACAGGACCGACGGGCGCGCGATTTCCTCGCCCTGCCGGATCTCGATCTGCTCGCCGAACGGGATCCGACCGTGCCGCGCCAGGTGGACCGCAAGCGGTCCAGCCGCGGAACCGGTGGCGGGGTCCTCCGGGACGGCGAGCCCCGGTGAGAAGTTCCGGGTCTTGACGCGGCCGTCGCCGACGGCGCACACGTTGACGCCCATCGGCCCAAGCGCCGCGAGCGCCGCGAGGTTCGGTCGTAGGGCCGCGACCGCCGCCGCGTTGGCGAGGACGACGTAGACGTGTTTGGGCCCATTGCGGTACGTCTCGATGGGCAGCTCTGAGCGCTCGACGCCCAGCGCGGCGAGCAGTTCGGCGCCATGCTCGTATGGGGTGATCCGCGGCACCGGCTGATCCATCTCTCCGAACGTGATCGTTCCGTCCGCGTCACGGGTGAGCGTGACGGGAATGATCCCGGCCCCGGTCTCCAGCCGGATCAGGTCCGCGTCCGGTCGCTCGGACCCGAGCACGACCGCAGAGCCGAGCACGGGGTGCCCGGCGAACGGCAGCTCGGTCCCGGGGGTGAAGATCCGGATGCGAGTGTCCGCGCCGTCTGCCTCAGGCTCCAACACGAACGTCGTCTCCGAGAGGTGGAGCTCCCGGGCGGCTCGTTGCATGAGGTTTTCGTCGAGCCCATTGGCGTCCAGAAACACCGCGAGCTGATTGCCCTCCAGCGGCGTTTTCGTGAACACGTCGGCGACGGCGTAGCGGTGCATGCCAGGTGGACCCCTACTCGTCGGCCATTGCGAGGAGCGCCGTCACGGTCTTCCAGTTGCGCGAGGTCGAGGCGACGCCGAGAGATGGCGCGGCGACCCGGCTCCACAGCTTCGATCGCGCGACTCCCTCCGGGTGCCAGGTGTAGAGCTCGCGCCCGATCGCGACGACCCGCTCGGAGTCGGCAGCCGCCGACTCGAGCTTCTCGAGTACGGCCGGCTTGACCTCGGCGGCGAGGAAGCACACCTGATAGCGCTTGGGATTGTCCGCGACGTCGCCGAGCGGGTTGCGATCCACCACCTCGGCGAGCTCGTCGCGCGTGCGGGCGACGACGGCGATGTCGAGATCGAACGTGTCCGCGATCACCTTGTGGCAGCGATCGGCGACTCGAGTCGGGGTCAGATCGGTGCCGAGCACGATGTTCCCGCTCTGCACGTAGGTCCGAACATCGTCGAATCCGGCCGCCTCGAGCGCCTCCCTCAGGGCGGGCATGCCGATCCGATTCTTCGAGCCGAGGTTGATGCCTCGTAATAGGGCGATTTTGGTGTCCATCGTCGGCGTAGAGACTACGGATCCTCTTGTGAACGTTCACATTTGCGGAGAAATACGGATCACTTCTGTGGGCACTCGCGGATACGTGACCGGCGCTTCTGGTCGATGCCCTCCATGCCGGAAATGAGAAAGACGGGGCTCTCTAAAGGACACACCGGCATGGTTCCCCAAAACTGGACGGAGTTAGCACATGGGACTTGACAGGACGCGCACAGGACGGCTTTCCGCTGAAGAGACACTTGAGCTTTGGCAGGCCTATAAGGACAGCGGCGACCCGCGACTGCGCGACCGCCTGGTTCTCACGTTCGCTCCGATGGTGAAGTACATCGTGTACCGCAAGGTGCGCGAGATCCCCGCGCGCTGCGAGGTGGAGGACTTCATTTCTTGCGGGCTCGAGGCGCTCATCCGCTCGATCGACCGTTACGACCCGGAAAAGGGCGGAACGCTCGAGCAGTTCGCGTGGATCCGGATTCACGGCGCCGTGCTCGACGAGCTCCGCCGCAACGACTGGGCGCCGCGCTCGCTGCGCCGCTGGGAGCGGGACATCAACCGCGCCCGCGAGCAGTTCGTCGCGCTGTATGGCCGCCCGCCGACCAAGATCGAGCTGAGCGAGGCCATCGGCATCACCGTCGATGACCTGAACACGCGCCAGGCCGAGCTCGCCCGCTCTGACGTCGGCTCGCTCAACACGGTCGTGCTGTCCGAGGACGACACGACGATCGAGCGCATCGACACGCTGCCGAGCCGTGACACCGCTTCCGACCCCGAGGCCGCCGCGATGCGCGACGGTGCCAAGGATCGCTTCCGCACGGCGTTCGCGCGGCTGCCGGAGCGTGACCGCAAGGTCGCCGTGCTGCTCTACGTGCACAACCTGACGCTCCGCGAGATCGGCGAGATCCTCGGCGTCACGGAGAGCCGCGTCTGCCAGATCCACGGCCAGCTGAAGCGCAACCTGCGCGAGCAGCTCCGGGCCGACGAGCAGCTGCTCAGCGAAGTCGCCTGACCTCGCCGAACGACATCGCCGGGGCGCGCGATCAGAAGAGCGGTTCCTGACCGTCGATGACGCCGTCGTGGCGTCCGCGCGGAGGTTCCTGGCCGAGCGCGACGGCGAGGTCGCGGGCGATTGCGCCCTCCGAGCGTGAGGCGATCAGAGGGGTCTCAATGCCCTCGACGTGCACGAACGTGCGACGGCCGTCGCCGCGCGAGGGACCCTCGAGCGGCACGAGCGCGTAGATCCGGTCGGCCCGGACGAACTTGCCGTAGCCAAGCGGAATCAGCGGAACCGAGCGCGCCATCGTGTGCCTCGCAATGGTAGTGCGAGGGATGACGTCCAGCCGCGGCCGGCGGACCGGGCCGCAGCTGACGTCAGTCTGGGTAACCGGTGAGAGTTAGGAGGCGACCTTCGTCGACGGATCGGGCACGATCCGGATGTAGGGCTTCGGCGATTCCCATTCGCCGAACAGCTCCTTCGCCTGCTCGTCGTTCACCGATCCCGCGATGATGACGTCGTCGCCGGGATTCCACTGGGCCGGCGTCGCGACCTTGTTCTTCGCGGTGAGCTGAAGCGAGTCGATCACGCGCACGACTTCGTCGAAGTTGCGGCCGGTCGTCATCGGATACACGAGAATCAGCTTGATCTTCTTGTCCGGACCGATCACGAACACGTTGCGCACGGTCTGGTTGTCAGCGGGCGTGCGCAGCGTCGGATCGCCACCGACCTCGTGCGAAAGCATCCCGTAGAGCTTGGCGACGTTGAAGTCGGCATCGCTGATGATCGGGTAGTTCGGGGCCGTGCCCTGGGTCTCCGCGATGTCCTTGGCCCACTCCTCGTGGCGGTCAAGCGGATCGACCGACAGGCCGATGATCTTCACGCCGCGCTTGTCGAACTCCGGCTTGATGCTCGCCATGTAGCCGAGCTCCGTCGTGCAGACCGGCGTGAAGTCCTTGGGGTGCGAGAACATCACGGCCCACGAGTCGCCGATCCAGTCGTGGAAGCGGATCTTGCCCTCGGTCGTGTCGGCCTCGAAATCCGGGGCGGTATCGCCAATTGTCAGAGCCATTGCTACTCCATTCCTCGTCGATCGCGCGGGTGGCTCTCTCAGGACGTTAGTGGGAATCCCGAGAGGATTTCAACCAATTGACTGAGGATAGCTCGCGGGCGTCGGCAATTCTGAGCGCCCGGCGCCCTCGGTACAGTCCCCGACAATGCGCAGGAAGGACCGGGGTTGCGCGGCGCTTGTCGTCGCCATGGGGCTGTGCGTGCCGGCTGCGGCACGTGCGACGACGGCGTCGCAGGCGTTCACGACGCCGGGCGAGCACGTGTTCGTCGTGCCGCCGGCGGTTACCAGCGTGAACGTGACGCTCGTCGGCGGCAACGGCGGGGCGGGCGCGAACGGCACGATCGGCGGAGCGGGCGCGACCGAGGTCGCGACGCTTGCGGTTAGGCCCGGCGAGAGGCTGTACGCGGAGGTCGGGTGGTGACGGCGGCGCCGGCGATCAGACCGGCTCGAGCAGCGGCGGCTACAACGGCGGCGGACGCCGGCGGCGAGCAATTCCTGCTGTTCCTCGGCACGCCCTCTGGAGGCGGCGGCGGCGGCGCCTCAGACGTACGGACTGTCGCCGCCTGCCCGGTCAGCACTCCGAGCTGCTCGTCATTGGCCGCGACGCTCGCGTCGCGACTCGTCGTCGCCGCCGGCGGTGGCGGGGGCGGAGGCGGATTCTCCGCGTCCGATTCGGCAGCCGGTGGCCCCGGCGGCGCCAGCGACGCTGCCGGGAGCCGCCGGTCAGACCGATATTCACAACAACACCCCCGGCGGTGGCGGAGGGCGCGGGAAGACGACCTCCGGCGGAGCCGCCGGCAGCTAACTACGGCATCCGGTGTGTCGCCGGGCACGCTCGGCGCGGGCGGTTCCGGACGGCTCAACGGCGGCGGTGGTGGCGGCGGCGGAGGCGGTGGGTCTACGGCGGAGGCGGCGGCGAGGCGGCGGCGATCAGATCCTGACGGCAACAATGTCTACGGTGCCGGAGGCGGAGGAGGCGGCGGCGGTGCGTCCTCGCTCCCGCCCGGACCGGCCGGAGTGTCCGGCCTCTCGCTGCTGCCGACCGATACCGGTGCCGAGCCCCAGATCACGCTCACCTGGACGCTCCCCGCACCGACGGCCGTGACGCAGGCGCCGAGCGGCATCACGTACGCCGGCGCGACCCTCCACGGCACGGTCAACCCGAACGCCACGCCGCTGAGCGGCTGCCAGTTCACGATCTCACCCAAGCCGCCGGGCGGTTCGACGCTCTCGTGCGCTCAGCAGATCGGGTCGGGAACGACCCCGGTGACGGTGAGTGCACAGCTCCTCGGGCTCTCGCCATCGAAGACCTACACGGTCCGGCTGACCGCGACCGACGCCCAGGGCCAATCGACCGGCGCGCCAATCACGTTCCGTACCCTCCCCCCGCCTCCGCTGATCTCGCGGCTCAGCGTCGGCGTGAGCCGGCGGCACGGCCATCGACACGGCTCGGTCAAGCTGACGCTCTCACAGGCCGCGACGCTCGGGGTCGCGTTCGAGGGCAAGAAGGGCAGGCGATGGGTGTTGCTGAAGCGCACGATGACGGCGCGGGTCCGGAAGGCCGGAACCGTGACAATCGGCTTCAGCCCGAAGGGCCTCGCGGCGGGTCGCTATCGCCTGACGGTCGTCGCGACCAACTCGGTCGGCGAGCGGTCCGGCCCGCAGCGGGCCACGTTCACGATCAAGCGTTGAGAACGAGACCGAGCCGGTGCTCGAGCGCCTTGGCGAGCACTTCCCGGACCGGCCCCGCCTCGAAGCGCTCGACGAGCGCGGACAGGAATCCCTCGATCACGAGCCGCTTGGCGACCTCGTCGCCGAGGCCGTGCGAGCGCAGGTAGAAGAGCTGCTCCGGATCGACCTGGGCGACCGCCGCCGCGTGGGTGCAGCGGACGTCGTTGGCCTGGATCTCGAGGCCGGGGATCGCGTCGGCATGGGCACGCTTGGAGATGAGCAGGTTCCGTGACTCCTGGAACGCGTCGGTCTTCTGCGCACCCGGGTCGACGATGATGTTGCCCTTCCAGACGGCGGTCGAGCGGCCTTGGAGGACGCCGCGGAACGCGAGGTCCGACGTCGTGTTCGCCGCCGCGTGCTCCTGGGTGGTGTCGAAGTCGATGTGCTGGCGGCCGTGGGTCGCGTAGGCGCCCGTCACGCGGGCGTCCGCGCCCTCGCCGCCGAGGCGGGTTTCCATCCGGACCCGGCCGCGGGCGGAACCGAAGCCGAGCGCGACCCAGTCAAGCGACGCGTCGCGGGCCACCTCGGCGCGCTGCGCGCCGAAGATCCAGCTCTTCTCGCTGAGGTTCTGACCGGACACGTAGCGCAGGTGCGCGTTGTCGGAGACGACCAGTTCGGTGATGACGTTGAACACACCGTCAACCTCGGCATCGCCCGAGAGGTACTGCTCCCACACCTCCGCCTGGGCGCCCTCCTCGAGCACGATCAGCGTCCGCTGGTGCAGCAACGTGCCGGTCTTTGCCTGGACGCTGCGCAGCGAGATCGGCTGCTCGAGCACGACATCGCGCGGCACGTACACGAACGCGCCGCTGCGGTGCTCGGCGGCATCGTTGAGCATCGTGAAGATGTCGTCCGCGGTGACGACCGACCCGAGATGCTTCCGCAACAGCTCGCCGTGGTCGCGGACGGCGTCGTCGATCGACGCGACGATCACGCCGTCGGGCAGCGTCTCGGCGGCGTCGATCTCGAACAGCAGCTCGGCCGGCGTCGCGTCGTCATCCGAGGCGGTGTCGACCGGCTCGTACGCCGTCAGATCGAGCCCCGAGATATCGGTGAACTCCCAGCCCGGCCGCCCTTTGAATTGAGGGAGATCGCGAGTGGCGCTAGCCAATGGAGCCCTCCATCTGCAGCTCGATCAGACGGTTCATCTCGACCGCGTATTCCATCGGGAGTTCCTTCGTGATCGGCTCGATGAAGCCATTGACGATCAGCTTCGACGCCTCGTCCTCGGGGATGCCGTGCGACATCAGGTAGAACAGCTGGTCATCGCCGACCTTCGAGACGGTCGCCTCGTGACCGACGTTGACGTCGTCCTCGCTGATTCGGATCGTCGGGTAGGTGTCCGAGCGCGACTCCTCGTCAAGCAGCAGCGCGTCGCAGACGACCTTTGACCGGGCCCCGTGGGCGCCCTTGGCGATCTCGAGCAGGCCGCGGTAGGAGCCGCGCCCGCCGTCCTTGGAGATCGACTTGGCGAAGATGTTCGAGGTCGTGTTCGGCGCGGCATGGATGATCTTGCCGCCGGCGTCCTGATGCTGGCCGGCGCCGGCAAACGCGATCGACAGGATCTCGCCGTGGGCACGCTCGCCCATCAGGTAGACGCTCGGGTACTTCATCGTCAGCTTCGAGCCGAGGTTGCAGTCGACCCACTCGACGGTCGCATCCTCCTGCGCGACGGCGCGCTTGGTCACGAGGTTGAACACATTCTGCGACCAGTTCTGGACCGTCGTGTACCGAATCCGGGCGCCCGGCTTGGCGATCAGCTCGACGACCGCCGAGTGCAGGCTCGAGCTGCTGTACGTCGGCGCGGTGCAGCCCTCGACGTAGTGCACGTAGGAGCCCTCGTCGGCGATGATCAGCGTCCGCTCGAACTGGCCCATCGACTCGGTGTTGATGCGGAAGTACGCCTGGAGCGGCATCTCGACGTGGACGCCCGGGGGGACGTAGACAAACGAACCACCGGACCACACAGCCGAGTTGAGCGCCGAGAGCTTGTTGTCGTTGGCGGGGATCACGCTCGCGAAGTACTCGCGCACGAGGTCCTCGTGCTCGCGCAATCCGGTGTCCATGTCCTTGAAGATCACACCCTGCTTCTCCAGATCCTCCCGGACCTGGTGATACACGACTTCAGACTCGTACTGCGCCCCGACGCCGGAGAGGAACTTGCGTTCGGCCTCGGGGATACCCAGGCGGTCGAAGGTCTTCTTGACGTCCTCGGGGACGTCGTCCCATGAGCGCTCGGCACGCTCGGAAGCGCGCACGAAGTAATGGATGTCGTCGTAGTCGACCTCGGCCAGCATCGGCGAGCCCCACGTCGGCTGCGGCCGGGCGAAGAAGTGCTCGAGCGCCTTCAGGCGGAAGTCGCGCATCCACTGGGGCTCGGACTTGAACTCCGAGATCTTCGCCACGATCTCGCTGTTGATGCCCTTGGGTGCCTTGTACAGGTAGTTCTCGGCGTCGTGGAAGCCATATCGCTCGGTGTAATCGGCGTTGATCTCCCGGAGCCGCTCGTTCTCGGTGACTGCCATTAGTCCACCTCCAGCTTGATGGTCTCGCCTTCGATGATGACCGGGAACGTTTCGACGGGAACGTACGCCGGCAGCGTCAACGGCTTGCCCGTCTTCAGGTCAAACAGACTGCCGTGCCGCGGGCACTCGATCGTGCACTTGTCCTGGTCAAGCTCGCCCTCGACCAGCGGGCCGTTGTCGTGTGAACAGCGGTCCTCGATCGCGTACACCTGGCCCGAGCAGTTGAACACGCCGATCTCCAGATCCTCCCATTCGACCAGGCGCATCTCGCCGGGCGGAAGCTCGTTCACGGGGCATACGTCGATGATCGGCACAGGCGTTTTTCGAAGTCCTAGCGAAATGATCGGATTTACCGCTCGGATGTTAGCGGCTTCGGTGCGGGCGTTCTGAGGGGAAGGCGCGTTTGTGGCGGATCGCGGTCGCAGGACCCAGCGACGCGATTTCGCTCAGAGCGCCCGGCACCTTCGCGGCCATCCGGCGATAAACGTGCGGTGGTGAGCCGGGTTGACCGACCAATGCGGGGGGTCGACGGGACGTATGGTGGCTATAGCAACCATCAGGCCCGGCGACCCGGCACAACCGACGGGCCGGAGTGATGCGCCGTTTCGCCGGTCGACGACCAGCGGCGCCGGGGACACCCGCGCCAACGCCACCAGTCTCAGGAGGACGGCGGCTTGAGCCGGTCCGAGACGTCCGGCAACTTCGCGCCGGCCAGCCGCGCGGCCTCTTCGTTCTCGCGTTTGACCGCGAGCCAGATCTCCTCGCGGTAGACCGGGACCGAGCGGGGGGCGTCGATCCCGAGCCGGACGGTCTGGCCACGGATCTCCATGACCTCGACGACGACGTTGTCGCCGAGCATGACCCGCTCGCCGGCGCGGCGCGTGATTCTCAGCATGAGAAGCTCACGCGGGGTCGTTCGCCGACGCGGTCGGCTCGCGCGTGAACAGCGGGGCCCGGAGCGAGCAGTCGCTCGCCTGGTTGATCACCTGGTGGCCCTTGCCGTTCCAGACGAGGATCGGCGCCTTGAGGTTGGCGCTGAACTCGTCAAGCGTTTCCGCCGCCCGTATCGTGACGTAGATGGCGACCGCCGTGACGTCGTCGAGCCCGAGCCGCTCGGCGTCCTCGTCGGCCAGTTCAACCCCAAACCCTTCAAAGAAGCGCGCCGGATCGGTGACCGGGAGCGCGAGGTCGGGATCCTCAAGGGAGTGCAGCCAGAGGAACGGGCTGTTCTCGTCGGAGGCGAGCAGCGCGTAGCGGGAGCCGCCGAGCCCGATCAGGCCGTCGGGGAACTCGACGATTCGGTCCGGATCAATCTCGACACGACCGAAGCGGGAACTCTCGATCGTCAACGACACCTGGGCTCCTCAGCACTCATAGCCGCTCACGTTACTTGAGAAAGTCAAGCAACGAGGATTGAACGATGTTCGCGCTCGCCCGCAGGGCGGCGGTGTAGGACGCCTGCTCGGTGGAGTAATCGGTGGCGGCCTTGGCGAAGTCGACGTCCTGGGTGAGAGACAGGAGCTTGGTCGTGCTGCTCTGCAGATCGCCGATGCGCGAGCTGGCGAGCGTGAGCCGGTTCTCGGTCGCGCCGACGTTCGCCTGAAGCGTCGAGAGTGAGTCGATGTTCGCGTCGAGGTTCTGAAGGTCGGTGGTCCGCAGCGCGTTGGCGTCGGCGGTGGTGCCGCCGCGGAGGTGCTGAGAGATGTCGCGCAGCGTGTTGAGCAGCTTGTTGTCGGCGGCCGCCTGCCCGCTGCCGAGAACGCCCGAGAGGTCGCTGTTGACCTGGATCGTGGTGCCCGGCCCGATCTCGCGGGAGACCGTGCCCGTGTTGCCGTTGTAGGTGTCGGGACCGCCGATCTGGTACGGCGTCGTCGTCGTCGCGGTCCCCGCGAAGACGTACTGCCCGGCGTACTTCGTGTTCGCCTCCTGCTTCATCGCGTCGGTGAGCTGGTCGATCTCCGCCGCCGTGTCCGCGCGCCCGGACTGGCCGGTGGTGTCGTTGCCGGCCTCGACGAGCAGCTCCCGCACGCGTTGCGTCATGTTCTGCATGTTCATCAGCGCGCTGTCGGTCGCCTGCGTCCAGGCGGTTCCGTCGTCGACGTTGCGGTTGTAGGCCGACAGCCCCGCGAGCTCGCCCGAGAGCTGGATCGCGTGACCGGCGCCGTACGGGTCGTCGGACGGGTTCGTGATCCGCTTGCCCGAGGAGAGCTGCTCCTGCGTCTTGCTCATCCGGTCGTACGCCTGGGTGAGGTCGACGAGCGAGCGCTGAGCCATCATGCCCATCGTGACGCGGTGCATTAGAGACCCACCGCCCCGGTCCGGTTGATGAGCGTGTCAAGCATCTGATCGATCGTGGTCAGCATCCGCGCCGACGCCTGGTAGCCGCGCTGGAACTCGACGAGGTTCGTCATCTCCTCGTCGAGCGAGACGCCGGAGACGCTCTTGCGCTGATCGTCGATCGCGTTGAGGACCGACTGCGAGATCTGCTCGGTGCTCTCGGTCGACTGGACGTCGGAGCCGACCGATGAGATGAACGATGCGTATGCCTGGTCCGCGGGGCCGCCGCGCAGGCCGGCGATCGCGAGCGCGACGTCGTTGGCGCCGGCGTTCGATGTCGAGCTCGTCTGGATGGTCGCGGCCGTCGCGGC
The DNA here is from genome assembly GCA_963813265.1 of uncultured Solirubrobacterales bacterium. Taxonomy (GTDB): domain Bacteria; phylum Actinomycetota; class Thermoleophilia; order Solirubrobacterales; family Solirubrobacteraceae; genus Palsa-465. The sequence continues at coordinate 37,885 of CAWEYQ010000015.1, forward strand.
CACCGACACGGTCGCGGCGGTGGTGCCGCTGAAGAACGGTGTCGAGGTGTGCAGCGCGTTGACCGAGGTGACCAGCTGGTTGACGACGGCGTCGAGGTTGGAGCGATACGTGGCGAGCTGACCGCCGGGGCCGGACAGGTTGAGCAGCGCGCCGAGCTCGCCGCCGGCGGCCGCCGTCATCGTCTGCGGCCAGGTGACGGTGGTGCCGTTGACGAGCGGCGTCGCCGCGTCCCCGAAGTTGACCTGCAGCAGGCCGTTGTGATTCGGGTCGGAGACGGAGACCTTCCCCAGCGACGAGAGATCGTCGATCAGCGCATCGCGCTTGTCGAGGAGGTCGTTCGGGTTCTGCCCGGCGGCCATCGCGGCGCTGATCGAACCGTTGAGCGTCGCGATCTGATTCGCGTCGCTCTGCACCTGGCCGGTGGAACCGGTCAGATCCGCGTACTGCGTCGCCGCCTGCGCCTGGATCGTCGAGAGCTGCTGGTCGACCTGGTTGAAACTGTTCGTGAGCGTCGTCGCCGAGTTGATCAAGCGCCTGGCGCGCGGACTGGCTCTGCGGCGCGTTGGCGACGTCGCTCCAGGCGTTCCAGAATGCGGAGAGCTGGCTCGCGATGCCGTGGTCGGACGGCTCGGCGAGTCCAGTCTGGACCTGATCGAGGATCCCGGCTCGCGTCGACGCATCGTTGTACGCGGTGTTCTGCGAGCGGTACTGGACGTCGAGGAAGGTGTTGCGGATCCGGGAGATCGTCTCGACGTCGACGCCGGTCCCGACCTGGACGCCGCCGCCGGTGACGTTCGAGTACGCCGGAATCGTCATCGGGGCACTCGTGACCAGCTCGGCCGTCTGGCGCGAGTACCCCGGCGTGTTGGCGTTCGCGATGTTGTGGCCGGTCGTGTCGATCGCAGTCTGCTCGGCGAGGAGGCCCCGGAGCGCCGTCTGCAGACCCATGAATGATGAGATCGCCATGTCGCTACGCCTGGAGGTCGAGCATGCGGCGGCCGGCGCCGAGCGTCGGGGTGGCGGTCGGCCGCTCGCCGACCGAGTCGTACCCGGTGTCGACGCGGGGGTCGGCAAGCCGAAGGAGATGATCGAGAAATGCGAGCTCCTGGTGCATGAGCGCGCGGTTGACGGTGTGCTCGCGCTGGAGTTCGGTGAGCAGGCCCCGCAGCTCCCAGCTGCGCTCAAGCGCTTCCTGGGCGGAGGGCTCCGGCATCAGCCCGGCGAGCAGCGTCAACGTCACCGCACCCGGAGCGATCGAGAGCCGGGCCGCCGCGCGGTCGAGCAGCCGTGAGCGTTCGTCCTCGAGCAGCGTCCGGCGCTGCATCTCGGCCTGGATCATGCCGGTCAGCGCGACGACGCTCTGGACGTTGCGCTCGCGGATCGCCTCGCCCTGCTTGAGGATGACCTGGAGGAGCCGCCGAGCGGAGAGAAGCTGGGTCTCGAGGTGCGCGAGCACCTCTCCCGTCAGGAGGGCGTCGTGGTCGGGCAGCGAGAGGGCGGTGCTCATAGCGCGGACGAGGTCGAGGACGATGACGGTGAGGCCGCCGGCGATGACGCCGCCGTCGATGCGGATGGGCAGCTGCGGACGTGCTCGCCGACGATGGCGCGGACGACGACAGCGACGGGTCAAGCGAGGAGGCGAGCTCCTGCGCGATCCCGAGGCCACCGGCCGACATCACGCTGGAGCTGAGCGCGGTCGGGAGCAGCTGGGCGTACATGTTCGATGCGGGGTCATTGCCGCCGAGCAGGGAACCGCTCGAATCGGAGCTCGAGTCATCACCGGAGCCGGACGAAGCGTCGCTCCGTGAGGTCGAGGCGAGCTCCTGGCTGAGCTGGTCGACGAGCATCTGCTCAAACCCGAGCGCCGTCGTGTACGCCTGCTTCTGCGCCGGCGTCCCGTTGCGCACGCTGGCCGGCAACAGCGCCTGGTCGATCGGTCCGATGGTGCCGAGGCTCATCGCTTCACCTGGTTGGCGATCTGGAGCATCTGGTCCTGCATCTCGATCGCCTTGCTGGCCATCGCGTAGCCGCGCTGGGCGTCGATCATCTGTCCCATCGTGCTCGACAGGTCGACGTTGGAACCTTCAAGTGCCCCCTGCTGGAGGGTTGCGCCGACGGCACCCCGGACACCGCCGCTCGCCGCGGTGGCGCTGAACACGCCGTCGCCGTCGGCGAGCAGCCGATCGGGCGCGGGCACGGTGACGAGCGAGATCCGGCCGAGCACCCGGCTCCCGGAGCGCACGACGCCGTTCGGGGCGATCTTCAGCGACTCGGTCGATGTGCCGGCGGGAATCCGTAGCGGTGGCTGGAGCAGCAAGCCGGTGTCGGTGGTCAGGCGCCCTTGGCCGTCGACCTGGAGCGAGCCGTTGCGGGTCAGACCGATCGTGCCGTCCGGCCGCCGGACCTCGAGGTAACCCTCACCGACGATCGCGACGTCCAGCGAGCGACCGGTCGGCTGAAGTGCGCCCTCGACCTGGCTCCGCCCGACGATGTTGGCCGCCGACCCGGCGCCTGTGGCGACGGTCGTGCCGTCGCCGCGGGGCCGCCGCTCGTGTAGAGCAGATCGTGGAAGTCGACGCGGGTGGCTTGGTAACCGGGAGTGGAGACGTTGGAGACGTCGTTGGCGAGAGCGTCGATCTGCTCCTGCTGGGCCTCCATGCCCGCGGCAGCGCTGTATAGACCGTCCAGCATCAACCGCCTCCGATCGAGCCGACCGAGTTCGCCGACTTCTGCAGCGTCTCGTCGATCGACTGAATCGCCTTCTGCGAGGACTCGTAGGCGCGCAGGCTGCCGATCATGTCGACCATCGTGTGGATCGGATCGACGCCCGACTCCTCGAGCGTCACCCTGCTTGACGACACCGGTGGCCCGGCCGGCCGCGGCGCCGGTGAAGAGGTTGTAGGCCCTGCTTCGTCGCGCCGTTCAGCTTGAACACGCCGAGCGCGTTGGCGGAGATCGTGCCCTTGGCGCTGACGCGGATCGGGCCGCCGCCCTGACCGAGCACCTGGTTGCCCTGGGCGTCGACGAGGTAGCCGGCCGCCGAGGTCGTGAACTGCCCGTCACGCGTGTAGCGGACCCCGGCGGTGGTGCGGACACCGAAGAAGCCGTCTCCGGCGATCGCGAAGTCAAGCGGCTGGTCGGTCTGCCGCAGCGCGGCGGGAGACAGATCGGTCGTGACCTTGTCGATCCGCGTGCCGGTGCTGATCGAGCCGACGGTCTGGCCGGTCGCCGTGTTCTGCAACAGCAGCGACCCAAAGCTCTGCTGGGTCGCCGTGTCCGCCTTGTAGCCTGGCGTCGATGCGTTGGCAAGGTCGTTGCTGAGCTGGTCCTGGCGGACCTGCTCGGCGAGCATCCCCTGAGCAGCGATGTAAAGGCCAGAGTCCATCTGCCCGGGTGGTCGGCCGTACTGCATGATTCTTGAGCGAAATGGTCGCCCCACTCGCCGTTGACCTGCTTCTCCTCCGCACCGCGCTCGCGCCGGAGATCCGGATCGCTCCTGGCCGGGCGCTGATGGCGCGCGTCGTCACCGCCGACGGCAATGGCCGCGGGGCGCTCAGCATCGCCGGGGCGGTGTTCGAGGCCGAACTCCCCAAACACGTGCGCGCGGGCGAGGATCTGCGGCTCGTCGTCCGAGACGTGAGCTCGGACCGGGTCGTGCTCCAGCTCGCCGACCAGACGCCCGCACCGCTTGCCCCGCCCCCGCCCATTCCGCTTGCCCGGTGGCGGCGCGCTGAAGGTCGTCGAGCACGAGCAGCACCGAGGCGGCTCGTCCGGTGAGGGGCGAGACCTGCTGACGGTCCAGTACGACGCGCCGAATCTCGGCCCCGTCGAGTTGCGGTTCGACCTGCGCGCGGCGTCACTGCACGTCACCGCGACGCTGACCGCAGGCGAGCCGCTGCGCCGGGCGCAGGCGGATGCGGTCGCGCTGCGCGAAGCCCTCCAGACCGAGCTCGACCGACCGATCAGCGTCCAGCTGAAGGCCCGATACGAGCCACTGAACGTGTATGCCTGAGGATTCGAAACCACCGCCACCACGCCGCGCCACGGCGCTGCGCTACGAACGCGGCGAGCACGCGCCGAAGGTCACCGCGACCGGCCGCGGCCTCGTCGCCGACCGGATCATCGCCGCCGCCGAGGAGGCCGGCGTGCCCGTGCGCTCGGATCCCGCCCTCGCGGAGGCGCTTGGCGCGCTCGAGCTCGACGCCGACGTGCCCGAGGCGATGTGGCGAGCCGTCGCCGAGACGCTCGCCTGGGCCTACCGGGTCGACGCTCGCGCCGATTCCTCACGCCGCCGCGACTGAACTGACCTCAGGTATCGGCGGGCACTGCCGATCACAGGCGCAGGAACGGTTCCTGCGATGGCACTCCGGCTCACCACTTCGTCGATCAATACCGCGCCGCTCGCGCCGGCCGAACTTCGCCGCGCAGGCGACCCGGCTGCTGGGTGCCGGCGACACGGACGGCTACCGCGCTCTGTTTGCGCGGGCCGCCGAGCACGAGGACCGGAACCGCCGCTACTACGCGCGCGCGCTCCTGCTCGAGGCAGGGCTCGGCGCGGCCGCCCAGGCCGCCGCGCACACCGCCGCAAAGATCTTCCTGGCCGTCGCGCAGGCCGGCACCGCACTGATCGAGGACGACCCGCGTGAGCCGCTGATCCTGAACTACACCGGGATCGCGTTCTACGAGGTGTGGAGCCTCGACGCCGCACGGTCGCTGTTCAAGGCGGCCCTGGAACTCGACTCGGCGATGCCGCACACCCGGCGCAACCTGGCGGAGTGCAAGCGTCGAGCGAAGGCACCGCACGCCGGCAATCCGGCGCGCGGGCTGGCCGCGACACTCGGGCCGCTGGCCAAGCGCGCCCGGCGGGCCGCGCTCCGTGCCCGCCCGGCCACGGGGCTGACACTCAGTCTCTGCATGATCGTCCGGGACGAGCAGGAGATGCTCCCCAAGTGCCTGGCGGCCGTGAAGGGCGCCGTCGACGAGATCGTGATCGTCGATACCGGCTCGACCGACCGCACAGTCGAGATCGCGCAGTCCTTCGGAGCGCGGGTGATCGAGCACGCCTGGACCGGCTCGTTCTCGGACGCTCGGAACGTCTCCTTTGACGCCGCCACCTGCGACTGGGTCATGTACCTCGATGCCGACGAGGTGCTCGTCAGGGAGGACCTCGACAAGCTCCGCGCCCTCACCGGGCGGACGTGGCGTGAGGCCTTCTACCTCGTCGAGACGAACTACACGGGCGAGGCGGGCGACGGCACCGCGCTGACACACAACGCGCTGCGCGTCTTCCGCAACCGGCCCGAATACCGGTTCGAGGGCCGTCTGCACGAGCAGATCGCCCAGCACCTTCCCGCCTACGCGCCGGAGCGGATCGAGCAGACCTCGGTCCGCCTCGAGCACTACGGCTACCTCGGCAGCGTGCGCGACGCCCGCGACAAGTCACGGCGCAACATCGATCTGCTGAAGGCCCAGCAGGCGGAGAGCGCTCCGACGCCGTTCCTCCACTTCAACCTCGGTTCGGAATACGCCGCGGCCGGCGATGGTCCCGCCGCCCTCGCCGAGTTTGAGCGCTCGTGGGCGATGGTCGAGAGCGAGCCGGAAGGCGGCGCCTACGAGTTCGCGCCGACCCTCGTGGTCAGGCTCGTCAAGGCCCTGCGGGTCTGCGGCCGCTGCGAGGACGCGATCGCCCGCGCCGCCGACGGCCTCAGCCGTTTCCCGGGATTCACCGACCTCGTGCTCGAGCAGGCATACGCGTCGCTCGCGCTCGGCCGCGAGGACGATGCCCGCGAGCTGTTCGCTCAGTGCATGAAGATGGGCGACGCGCCGGCCCGCTACACCGCGACGCTCGGCTGCGGCTCCTACCTCCCGCGCCTGACACTGGCGGAACTCGATTCCCGTCGCGGCGAGCTCGCCCGAGCCCGTGAGTTGCTCGACTGGTGCCTGCGCGAATTTCCTGACTTCTACGGCACCGTGCTCCCGTATGCGTCCGTGCTGTTGCGCAGCGAGCTCGAGCCGGAACGCGTGGTCGCCGAAATCGAGGAGCGCGTCGCCGAGCCGACGCCGACCGTGCGGTTCATGCTCGGTACCGCCCTGTACGAGTGCGGCGCCGCCGAGGCGGCGGAGCGCCAGTACCGCCTCGTGCTCGAGCGCCAGCCGCACAGCTCGCGCGCCCGGGTCGCCCTCGGCGAGGCGCTGCTGTCGCAGAAGCGCTACGCCGACGCCGCGACCGAGGCGGCCGAGCTGCCGGGCGATGATCCGCTCGCCGCGGTGGCCTGCCGGACCGAATGGTTCGCGCGGATCGCCGGCGGGCTCGAGGACGTCGGCCGGATGGCCGCCAAGGCCGAGGCGTGCGGGCTGCCCCGGACCGAGCAGCAGCTATTCGAGGCATGGAACGCCCTCGCCACCGGCGAGGCAGCGCCGACGCTGCAGCTCGACGCGATTCCCCTGCTCGGCACGATTCTCGAGGCCCTCCTCCGGGTGCAGGAGTTTGAGCAGTTCGAGCGCCTGCTGCCGCTTCTCCACGGGTCGCCCCTCCCCGTCCGTGAGCAGCGCGAGTTCCTCGCCATGCTGTATTTCCGCCGCGGGTTCCTCGCGTCGGCCGCCGAGGAATGGATGGCCGTCTGCAACGAACGGGCGGATGCCCGCGCGATGGTCGGACTGGCCCAGGTGGCCGCCGCCCACGGCCTGCCCGAAGACGCAGCGACGTTCGCCTCTGAGGCGCTGACACTTGACCCACACAACCCGATCGCATCCCAATTGCTCGCCGCCGTTGCCGCCTGAGGCGACGGTCGACATAAATTCGCCTCAAGTTTTCCGGTCGGCGCCCGATCACACTGGCTGACTGGTCTGCGCGGCACCAGACCGCACGCTTTCCAAGGAGGAAATGCAATGAATTTCAACATCGGCTCAGTTGGATCCGCCGGTGTCACGCCGGTTCAGGGCAGCGGTGCAGTACGGAATGCGAAGTCCGCCGCCGTCAAGGCTGCGGATGAGGCTGCTGTCGTCGTCGAAACCTTCCCGTCCTCCCCCCCGGAGGATGTCCAGGCCGCGATGGCGAGCGCTTCGGCGTCCTACGACAAGCTGGCCAAGGCCAACCAACACATCAGCTTCCGCATCGACGATCGCAGCGGCAAGCTTCAGATCCAGGTTCACGACCTCAAGGGCAACGTTCTCTTCGACCTACCGCCTGATAAGGCGCTGAAGGCCGCCGAGGACGGCACCGTCGGCTAGGGAGACATCATGTCGAGCACCTCCGTTTCGGGTCTCAGCACAGGCGTCTCGGGCGTCGGCACCGGCAATCTGCTGCAGATCACCGGCCTCGCGTCGAACCTCGATACGACGTCGATCATCAATGCGCTGATGGCGCTTGACCGCGCGCCGCTCACCAATCTGACCAATCAGCAGAAGGCGCTCCAGACGCGCAACTCGCATCTGACGAGCATCCAGACGGCGCTCCAGACGGTCGCAATGAACGCGCAGGCGCTCGGTTCACCTGGCCTGTTCGCGAACACGCAGACCGCCACGAGCAGTGACACCACTCGGGTCTCGGCGACCACGAAGAGCGGCGCAGCGATCGGCGGGTACCAGGTGGCCGTCACGCAGCTCGCCAACTCCGGCCAGCGGACCTACGGGTTCACCAGTCCCACGGCTGACGAGTCGTTCACGGTCGACGGCGGTACGGCGATCACGGTCAAGGCCGGGTCGACGACGACGGACCTCGCCAACACGATCAACTCGGATCCCAACCAGTCGATCTACGCGGCGGCGATTGACTCGAAGACGATCGTCTTCTCGGACCGCGTGACCGGCGCTCCCGCGAGCGGACAGTTCATCACGCTCGGCGGTTCGCCGACGTCCCTCACCGAGCAGACCGGCCTCGCCCGCGCCGGCCACGACGCGAGCTACAGCATCGACGGTGGGACCGCGATGACCTCAGCGACGAACACGATCACTGGGGCGATCGCCGGCGTGACGCTCAATCTCTTGGGCGTGACCACGTCGTCGGGGCCCGTGACGGTGAGCGTGTCGCCGCCGGCGCCGAGCACATCGAGCATCGAGTCGGCGGTCAAGTCGTTCGTGAGCTCGTACAACGCGATCATCGACCAAATCAATGGCGAGGTCACGCAGACGCCGTCGAAGAGCGACCCGACGCAGGGCTCGCTGTACGGCGATATGGAGCTGACCGATCTGCTCTCGTCGATGCGTCAGCAGTCCTATACGCCGAACGCCCTCCTGACGGGCATCCAGGGCCTCGCCGACATCGGGATCACCACGGGCGCGGCGTCGGGCGACGCGCCGTTCTCACAGGACTCGGTTGACGGCAAGCTGACGATCGACACGACGAAGCTCGAGGCGGCGCTCGCGTCGAACCCGAACGGCGTCAAGGCGATGTTGCAGAGCTGGTCGAGCGGCTTCGCGGCGGTCGTCAACGGGGTCGCCGCACCCGGCGGCTCAATCGATCTGCGGATCCAGGGTGACAGGTCCGAGATCGGTGATCTCACAAACCAGATCGCGAACCTCAACGAGATGCTCACGCTGCGCCAGACGGCGCTGCAGGCGCAGTTCGCGAACCTCGAGACCGCGCTCCAGCAGTCCCAGCAGCAGAGCAACTGGCTCGTCAGTCAGATCGCTTCGCTCGGCTGATCAGCCGCGGCGACAACCCACGCGGGGCGGATGAGGAAACGCCTCTCAACCTCCGCCCCGATCGTCCGATCACGAAGAGCAGAGCCCCATGTATTCGCAACTTGCCTCGTCGCCTTCTGCCTACCGCCAAAGTGCGGTGATGACGGCTTCGCCGGAGCAGCTCGTCGTGATGCTCTACGACGGCGCCCGCCGATTCCTCGGCCAGGCGACGGCAGCGATGCGGGCCGACGAGATCGAGACCGCCCACCAGAAGCTTCGCCGGGCGGAGGCGATCATCGCGCATCTGCGCGACACGCTCGATCTTGACCAGGGCGACGTGGCCACCCGGCTGCAGGCGATCTACCTGTTCTGCAACCGCCACCTCAATGACGCCCGGGTCCAGCGCGACCCGCAGAAGATCGAGCAGGTCAACTCGCTGCTCGGGGAGCTGCGGTCGGCCTGGAGCAGCGTCGCGGGCGCATGAGCACCGACGAGCGCTCGCCGTACCTGCACCTGATCGAGCTGATCGAGCGCGACCTGTCGCTCGCCGGCGAGGGTCGGTGGGACGAACTCGTCGCCGCCGACGCCGAGCGGCAGGCGTTCATCGCCGCGCTCCCGGCGACACCGCCTCCGGCCGCCCGGGACCTGCTCGAGCGCGCCGAGCTGATCCAGAAGCGGCTCGGGATCGAACTGCTGCGCGGTCGCGACGAGCTCCTGTACCAGGCCGGCCAGGTCGAGCGAGGACGACAGACCGCCCGCGGATACACGCCGCCAACGCGCCGCATGCCGCGGATCGCGGAAAGCGCCTAAGAGTCCGAATCTCCCCGGTCAGCGGTTCAGCATCGGCGGCTGCAGTCGATTCATGGGATATGCGCCTGGTCGCGATTAATCGGGTCCCGGCAGACGCCGCTCTCGCGCGGGACGTGCTCGTCGGACGGAGCGACGGGATCCCGTTGTTACGCAAGGGCGTCACGCTGAACGATCGCTTCCTCCGCGGGCTCGAGCAGGCCGGCATCCATGCGATCTACATCGACGACCGGTTGAGCGAAGGGATCGTCATCCAGCATGCGCTCAGCGACGAGGTACGCAGCAAGACCACGCGTGCGGTCGCGGTCGCCTACGAGGCCGCGAAGGAGACGCTCGTCACCGGTCAGCCGTACAGCGAGCGGACGCTGACGGCCCTCTCCTCGGTCGTCGAGCGGATCCTGCTCGAGCTCGAGCAGACCGGTCAGGCCACGCTCGCGCTCGCCGACCTGTGCAGCGCCGACGCCTACACGTTCCAGCATTCCGTCGACGTCACGACACTCGGCCTGCTGATCGGGCGCCAGATCCTGCACGAGCGCGGGTGGGTCGACTACCGCGGCCGGCAGAAGTTCGATCGCTTCGACGAACGGCTCTACCAGCTCGGGCTCGGACTCCTGCTTCACGACATCGGCAAGCTCGCGATCCCGGCCGACGTCCTGCACAAGCCCGGCCCGCTCAACGAGACCGAATGGGAGCTGATGAAGACCCACCCGCGGGCGGGCTTTGAGCTGCTCCGCGACAGCAACGTGTCACCGCTCGTCAAATCGGTCGTGCTGCGCCATCACGAACGGTGGAACGGGAGCGGGTATCCGGACGGACGCACCGGCAGCGAGATTCACGAGATGGCGCGGATCGCCGCCGTCGCCGACGTGTACGACGCGGTCACCTCCGAGCGGGTCTACAGCCCCGCCACAGCCCCCCACGTCGGCGTCAAGATCATCCTCGACGGCGCCGACATCGGCTTCGACCCGTACATCGTCCAGGTGTTCTCGCAGCTCGTCGCGCCGTTCCCACCCGGCGTCGAGGTGACGCTTGAAGACGGTCGCCGTGGGCTCGTCGTCAGCGTGCCTCCCAACGAGCTCGATCGGCCGGCCGTGCGCGTGATCGACGATCCGAGTGCCCCGTACGAGGTCTCGCTGGTCGAGGACCGCTCGCTCGGCATTAAGGGCTGGGAGCGCACGATGGCGGTCACCTCAGCCGCCGCGTAGCTCCAGCTACAGATCGGCAGATCACTGCCGATGCTCCGAGTGCAGGCACCCGCGCGACGGAAGGACTACAGACACCCCCCATGCATTTCATCGCTTCCCGCCTCCGCCGCCAGATGCTCGCTGCGTTCGCCGTCGTCGCGGCCGTCTTCCTGATCGCGCTGCTGATCGGCTGGTCGAACATCGGCGCGATCGGCAACAAGGTGCGCTCCGGCGAGGCCCAGCTCGCCGTGCTCGCCAGCGCGAGCGGCAACGCCCGTGACCTCCAGGGATCCGAGGCGCGCACGCTGCTGGACCCGAGCGCCGCCAAGGACCACCTCGACGACATCGCCACCTTCCAGAGCACGCTGACCTCGCTCAACCGGCTCGGGAAGAGTCAGGCCTCACGCAGTGCCCTGCACAACCTCGATGCCGCATTCGCCCAGTTCAGGGCGGTGGACGCGCGCGTGATCGCGCTCGCGTCGGCCCACAACACCGCCGCTGGCACAACGCTCGCCAACGGCGCCGCCAACGACGCTGCCGACAAGCTCGTCGATGATGTGGCGGCCGCCGCCTCGGCCGTGTCCAAGGACCACAGCGCGGAGGCGACCAACCTGGCGAGCAGCGCACGGACGCTGATGCTCGTTCTGGCGATCGTCGCGCTGCTCTTCGCCGCGGCGATCAGCCTCACCTTCTCTAACCGCCTGACGACACGGATCCGCCGCCTGCTCGCCGGGATGGCGCATCTCAACAACGACTGCATCAGCCCGCTCACCGACGGCCTCCAGGCAATCGCCGGCGGCAACTTGACCCACGGGATCTCGGCGCGCGTGAACCGAATCGAGCGCCAGGGCATTGACGAGCTCGCCGAGCTGACGGACGGCTTCAACGCGATGGCCGACAAGGCCGAGGCGAGCGCCGTCGCCTACAACACGACGCGTGCCCAGGTCGCCGACATGCTCAAGGACATCGGCCAGACCTCAGATCAGCTCGCCGCCGCCTCAGCCCATATGGCCCAGACCTCGGACGAGGCCGGCCGCGCCGTCAACGAGATCGCGCATGCGGTCGACTCCGTCGCCGAGGGCGCCGAGGACCAGGTCCGCACGATCAGCGAGGCCAAGAACCTGACCGCGGAGGTCGCCGCGGCGTCGCAGGCGTCCGCGGACGGCGCGGTGCAGACGCGGGATGCGGCGGCCGGAGCGCGGACGATCGCCGAGGAGGGCGTCGCCGCCGTGACCGAGGCGACGGAGGCGATGCGCGCGGTCCGCGATGCCAGTGAAGAGACGACGGCGGCGATTCGCGCGCTCGGAGCCAAGAGCGAACAGATCGGCGGCATCGTCGACACGATCACCGGGATTGCCGAGCAGACGAACCTGCTCGCGCTCAACGCGGCGATCGAAGCCGCCCGCGTCGGCGAGCAGGGTCGCGGCTTCGCGGTCGTCGCCGAGGAGGTCCGCAAGCTCGCCGAGGAGTCCCAACATGCCGCCTCCACGATCGCGGAGCTGATTACCGAGATCCAACATGAGACGTCCCGCGCCGTCGAGGTCGTCGAGTCCGGCTCGGCGCGCACCGAGGGTGGTGTCGTCACCGTCGAGCGCGCCAAAGACGCCTTCGTGCGGATCAGCGACTCCGTGTCCGACATGGGGTCGCGCGTCGAGCAGATCGCCTCGGCGATCGAGCAGATCGCCGTCGCCGGCCGCAACATGGAGCACAGCATCAGCCAGGTTGCGGCGGTCGCCGAGCAGTCGAGCGCGTCGTCGGAGCAGGTGAGCGCCTCGACGCAGGAGACGACAGCCTCGACGGAGCGCGTCGCCGCCTCCGCGGGCGAATTGGCGACCACGGCCGAAGCGCTCGAGCAGCTCGTCGCCCGCTTCGTTGTGCGATAGCGGACCAGCGGCCGCGGGACTCAAGAACATCCCGACGGCGCCGATCAAGAGAATGACCCCAGGGAGCGGGTCAGGCAGAGCCCACGGAGGGCTAAAGCAAAAGGAATTGTGCCCTCCATGTCCATGCTTGACACGACCCAGCTCTCCCTGATTGCCGCGATGCGCGGCTCCCTGCAGCGCCAAACGCTCCTCACGAGTAACCTCGCGAACGTCGACACGCCCGGCTTCCAGCGCCAGGACGTCGACTTCCAGGGGACGCTGAACGCCGCGATCCAGTCAGGCCAGCCGCTCAACTCGGTGACCTTCCAGCCCGTCACCGACCCACAGGTCGTGCGGGCCGACGGCAACGGCGTCGACGCCGAGAAGGAGCAGGCCTACCTGGCCGAGAACGGGCTTCTCTACCAGGAGCTCACCCAGGTGGCCGCGGCGCGCCAGCAGATCCTTCAGTCCGCGATCGGGAGTCGCTGATGAGTTTCTTCGGAGCAATCGACGTCGCTGCCAGCGGGCTCACCGCCGAGCGGCTGCGGATGGACGTCACCGCCGAGAACCTCGCCAATGCGCAGACGACACGCTCCGCGAGCGGCGGCCCCTACCAGCGCCAGGAGGTCGTCCTCCAGCAGGCTGGCGGCAACGGCTTCGGCGCGACGCTCGCCGGCGTGGTCGGATCTCCATCCGGTGCCCAGGGCGGCGTCCAGGTGACCGGCATCGTCGCCGACCCGACGCCCAACAAGCTTGTCTACGACCCGGGCCACCCGGACGCCAACGCCCAGGGCTACGTCCGGATGCCGAACGTCAACCCGGTGACCGAGATGGTCGACCTGATCTCCGAGTCGCGCTCGTACGAGGCCGACGTCACGGCGATGCAGACGGCCAAGCAGATGTACACCAAGACGCTGGACCTGCTCAAGTGATTCCGCCGATCTCAGGAGCCATCGGACCGCTCGGCCCCGCCGAGTGGACAGTCAGTCCGATCACAGGTGCCGACGCCGGGATCCCGGCGGCCGGCGCCGCGCCCACCTCGGCGAGCAAAAGCGGCGGCTTCGGCGGCGCGCTGTCGCACGCGATCAACGCGCTTGAGCAGACGCAGACCAACGCGACCACGACGTCCCAGGCGCTCGCCACCGGACAGCTGACCGACCCGACCCAGGCGGTCGCGGCCATCCAGAACGCGTCGCTGACGATGCAGTTCGCCGCGCAGGTGCGCAACAAGCTCGACGACGCGGCCACCACGCTCTTCCAGACGCAGGTGTAGGAGGACGCGATCATGGGAGCCCGTCAGATCGCCACCAACATGTCGACCAAGGGCTGGGTGAAGATCGGCGTCGGCGCCGCCGCCGTCGTCGTGTTCCTGTTCTTCATGATGCAACTCGCCTCGGCCCCGAGCTACTCGACGCTGCTGACCGGGCTCGACCCGGCGCAGACGGGCAAGATCACGAGCACACTCGACGCGAAGGGCATCGGCTACGAACTGCAGAACGGCGGGACGGCGCTCGCTGTCGACTCGAGCAAGACCTCGCAGGCGCGCGTCGTGCTCGCCACCGGCGGCCTCCTCGGCTCGAGCCAGCAGCCCGGCTTCTCCCTGTTCGACAAGCAGCAGCTCGGCTCGAGCAACTTCCAGCAGTACATCACCTATCAGCGCGCCCTGGAGGGCCAGCTCGCGTCGACGATCCAGGGCATCCAGGGCGTGTCCTCGGCCCAGGTGCAGATCGTTCTGCCCAACCCGCAGGACCAGCTGTTCTCCGCCCAGGCCCAGCCGACCACCGCAGCGGTGTTGCTGGCCGGCTCCACCGCGCTTGACCCCAGCTCGGTGCGCGGCATCGCCCAACTCGTCGCCTCGAGCGTGCCGAACCTGCATCTGGACAAGGTCACGATCACCGACGCGAGCGGTCAGCTGCTGTGGCCGACCGCGGACAGCAGCGGCGGCGGGACGCTGCTCTCCAAGACGGCTGCCCAGGCGCGGTACGACTCGATGATGGCCGCACAGCTCAACGCAATGCTGGCTCAGACCCTCGGCCCGAACAAGGCCTACGTCCAGGTCAACGCCGACGTCAACGCCAACCAGGTCAATTCGGACACCCTCACGTATAAGGGCAAGCCGATCCCGCTCACGCAAACCGTCAACACCGAGTCGCTGACCGGTGGCGGCGCCACGGCGGGCGGCACAGCCGGCACGGCCGGCAACATCCCCGGCGTCGCCGCGACCGGCACCGGGTCGGCCTCGAAGTACAACCACAAGGAAACGGCGACGACGTTCGGCGTCAACAAGGACGTGACCCACTCGATCATCGCGCCCGGAGCGATCAACCGCCAGAGCGTCTCCGTGCTCGTCGACAACTCCGTTCCCAAGAGCGCGGTGCCCGCGCTGCGCGCCGCGGTCACCAACGCCGCGGGTCTGCAGAACAAGCGCGGAGACACGCTGTCCTTCGGCCAGGTCACCTTCCCGAAGGTCACGACGACCCCCCCGGCGCAGCCGAGCAACATGATGAGCTACGTGAAGTACGGCGTTGTCGCATTCGGCGCGATCCTGTTCCTGTTCTTCATCGCTCGCCTGCTCCGCCGACGGGAGAACGAGCCGTTCGCCGGCAACCCGACCTGGGTCCGCGAGCTCGAGTCGCCGCGGCCGATCGCCGCGCTCGAGGCCGCCGGGCCCCAGCCGACGCGCGTCGCGCAGCTCAGCAGCCCCGTCAACGTCGCCAAGCGCCAGATCGAGGATCTCGTCGAGCGCGACCCGGATCGTGTCGCGCAGCAGGTCCGCGCCTGGATGTCCGAGGACTAATCCGTCTCACGGCTCGCCATGCCCGCGGATCTCGAACCCCGTAAATCACTCTCGCCGGTCCGCTCGTCGGTGCCCGGCCGCAAGAAGGCGGCGGTGCTGCTCGTCTCGCTCGGCAGAGAGTGCGCCGCCGAGGTCTTCCGGCACCTGCGTGACGACGAGATCGAGTCGCTGTCGCTGGAGATGGCCAAGCTCCAGCGGGTCGAGCCCTCGACGACCGAAGACGTTCTCGAAGAGATGGTGGCCACGGTCACGGCGTACGACTCGCTCGCGGCTGGCGGCGTCGAGTATGCCCGAGAGGTGCTCGAGCGCGCGCTGGGCCCAAGCCGCGCGATGGAGATCATCGGCCGGCTCTCGACCGTGATCGAGATGCGGCCGTTCGAGTTCCTCCGTCGGACCCCCGCCGAGCAGATCGTGACCTTCCTGCACAACGAGTCGGCCCAGACCGTCGCGCTCGTGATCGCGAACCTCCATACGGTGCTGTCCGCAGAGGTGCTCGCGAGCCTCCCCGAGTCCGACCAGGCCGACATCGCGCTGCGGATCGCGCGGATGGGCGAGACGAGCCCGGACGTCGTCAAACAGGTTGAGGACGTGATCCGGCAGAAGGCGGCGAGCGTCGTTCAGCAGGAGTACTCGACCGCGGGCGGCGTCAAGTCGCTCGCCGACATCCTCAATTCCGCCGACCGCTCGACCGAGCGCAACGTGCTCGATTCGCTGAGCGAGACCGATGAGGAACTCGCCGCCGAGGTCCGCCGCCTGCTGTTCGTCTTCGAGGACCTCGTCAAGCTCGACGACCGGGCGATCCAGCTCGTGCTCCGCGAGGCCGATCAGAAGGATCTCGCGCTCGCCCTGCGCGGCGTCAGCGACGAGGTCAAGGACCGGATCCTCGCCAACATGTCCGAGCGCGGCTCGCAGATGCTCGTCGAGGAGATGGAGTACCAGCCGCCGCAGCGCAAGCGGGTCGTCGAGGAGGCGCAGGGTCGGATCGTTGGCATCGTCCGCAAGCTCGAGGACGCGGGTGCGCTGGTGCTCTCCCGCGGCGAGGCCGACGATGTCCTCTGACACCGCCGCCAGCATCCCAGCCGCATACGCGTTCGAACAGCTCGAGTCCTCAAATGTCGTGACCGGCAACGCCGCCGATCTGATCGAGGGCGCGTGGGTCCAGGCCGAGCAGATCCGCGAGACGGCACGCCAGACCGGGTATTCCGAGGGGCACGCCGCCGGCTTCGCCGAGGCGCGCGCGGAGGTCGACTCGGCCCTCGCCGCGCTGGCGACCGCGCTCGGTGCGTTCGCCGGTCTGCGCGAGGAGCTGACGACAGAGCTCGAGCATGACGCGGCCGAGCTCGCGTTCAGGCTCAGTGAGCAGGTACTCGCGGGTGCACTCGACGTGCAGCCGGAGCGCGTGATTGACGTCGCGCGCAACGCACTTCGCCGCGTGAGCGATCGTCGTCGGGTCGTGCTGCTCGTCAACCCAGCCGATCTCGAGGTGATCAGCGGGTCGGTCGAGTCGCTCAAGGGCGAGCTCGGCGGAATCGAACACTGTGACGTCCAATCCGACCGCCGGATCGATCGCGGCGGGGTGATTCTGCGGACCGAGGCCGGAGAGGTCGATGTGACGATCGACTCCCAGGTCGAGCGGGCGCGGGAGATCGTCGCCGAGACACTCAAGGCGGCCCATGCCAGTTGACGGCACGCGGGTCGCGCGCGCCACGCACGCGATCAAGGAGACCGACCTCGCGCACCGCCGCGGCCGGGTCAGCGACCTGATCGGCCTGATCATCGAAGCGACCGGCCTCGAGGTCGAGATCGGCGAGGTGTGCATGGTCGGCGACGGCCGCGGCCGTCCGCTGGTGGCAACCGAGGTCGTCGGGTTCCGCAGCGGGCGCACGCTGCTGATGCCACTCGGCGAGCTCCACGGGATCGGCCCCGGAACGCTCGTCAACCCGACGGGAGAGCCGTTCCGCGTCGCCGTCGGCGAGTCGCTGCTCGGCCGAGTGATCGACGGACTCGGGGCACCGCTGGACGAGTATTCGCCGCCGGACGACATCGCCTGGCGCTCGACAACCTCCGCCCCACCTGATGCGCTCAGCCGGCCGCGGATCCATGATCGTGTCCAACTCGGAGTCCGCGCGCTTGACGGGCTGATCCCCTGCGGGCAGGGTCAGCGGCTCGGCATCTTTGCCGGCTCCGGTGTCGGCAAGTCGTCGCTGCTCGGGATGATCGCCCGCTCGACGACCGCAGAGGTCAACGTGATCGCCCTCGTCGGCGAGCGCGGTCGCGAGGTTCGTGAGTTCATCGAGCGGGATCTCGGTGACGCGCTCGCACACTCGGTCGTGGTCGTCGCCACGTCCGATCAGCCGGCACTCGTCCGGATCCGGGCGGCGTTCACGGCCACCGCGATCGCCGAGTACTTCCGGGACCGAGGCAGCAACGTGATGCTGATGATGGATTCGGTGACCCGATTCGCGATGGCCCAGCGCGAGGTCGGCCTCGCGATCGGCGAGCCGCCCGCGACCCGCGGCTACACCCCGAGCGTGTTCGCGCTGCTACCGAAGCTGCTCGAGCGGGCGGGCACGAGCCGAGACGGTTCGATCACCGGGCTGTACACGGTGCTCGTCGACGGCGACGACATGAACGAGCCGATCGCCGACGCGGTGCGGGCGATCCTCGACGGGCACATCGTGCTCAGCCGGTCGCTCGCCCACACCGGCCACTACCCGGCGATCGACGTCCTGCAGAGCGTCTCGCGCCTGATCGGCGAGCTCGTCTCGCCCGAGTTGCGCAGCGCCGGTCAGCAGCTCCGTGGCGCGCTCGCCGCGTATCGCGAGAAGGAGGACCTGATCTCCATCGGCGCCTACAAGTCCGGGACGGACCCGGTCCTTGATGCGGCGATCGCGCTCCGCGGCGAGATCAACGCGTTCCTGCGTCAGTCGGTCGAAGAGCACAGCGCGGTCGAGGAAACGGACGCGCGGCTGCTCGCGCTGGCCCACAAACTCGCGCACGCGAGCGTCACCGACCCGAACGTGGATTACGGCACCCCTGCTCCGGGCGCCGCACTGCCGGGCGGCATTGCGGGCGCGAGCGCAAGTGTCCCCGTCGGCTCGCCGAGCGGCGCGCCGGTCGCGATCCCGTCCCTGACGCTGGGTTGAGATGTATCGCCACCGTCGTCACCTAGCCAAGTGTCTAGTTCGGCTTCAGAGCAAGCCGAAACGGCCGTTCATCCTGAACATGAAGGGTGGCTCCCCGTTCCGGTTCCGACTTGAGCGCGTCCGCGAGTTGCGGGAGCGCAAAGAGGACGAGGCGAAGCGCGCGTTGGGTGAGGCGATGGCCGAGCACTTCCGCGCCGAGGAGCGGCTCCGAGAGGCCGAGCGCGACATCGAAGGTGCCCGCGCCGCCCAACTCGATGCCACCGTCGGCCAGCGCAGCGGCATCGATCTCGTCGCCCACCAGGCATATCTGGAGCGCGCCGAATCGGCGCGCGAGGTCAGCGAGCAGGTCGTGAGCCGCAGCGAGGCGTTCGTTGAGACCCAGCGCGTGGAGCTCACTCAGGCGGCCCGGGATCGGCAGGCGCTCGAGCGGCTGAAGGCACGCCGCGAGGCCGAGTTCGTCCGCGAGGCCGCCCGGCTGGAGAGCAACATGCTCGACGAGATCGCGATCATCAACTTCCGGCGGAGGGCAGCATGACCGGCCCGTCCGCCCCGATGCCGTCGGCGCCGGCGACCACTGTCGCCCCGGCCGCTCCGGCATCGAACACCTCACCGGTCACGAGCGCTCCAGGCGCCGCGTCCGGCGACCCCGGTGCGGTGACGGCTCGCGGCCCGGCAACGCTTGCGGCCACCTCGATCGATCCAGGAGCGGCCGCCAACGGGCCACCGGGATCCGCCACCGGCCCGCCCGCGCGATTCGCGAGCGTGCTGGAAGACCAAGTGGCCCGGACCGCACTTGCGGAAGGCCAAAAGGAAACGGGAGACGCCCCGACTCCTCGCCGCAGCACCGCCGCCTCCTCGCAGCCGAACGCCGGCTCCGAAATGACCGGCAGCGCGCCGAGCGCATCCACTGATCTCGCCGGTGTGCTCGCGACCCTGTCGCCGGTCGCCCGCCAGGTGCTGGCGCCGACGCCGAGCGGCGCGGCCACGACCCCGAGCACGACGACGACGGTCACTGGTCAGGCGACGCCACACGCAGCGCCCGCAGGCGCGACGATGCCGACGGCCGCCCCGGCGACCGCCGCCCCGGCGACTGCCGCCACGCCGTCGACTCCAGCGAGCGCCGTCGTCCCCCCGGCCAGCGCGCAGCCAACGCAAACACCGGCGCCGACATCGACGCCGCAGTCGCCCAGCCCGGCCGGCGCCCCCGCGACACCGACCGCCCCGCAGTCGACCGCGTCGACGCCGACCCCGGCAGCCCCGACCCCGGCGCCGGGACCCCAGTCCTCCCCCATGTCCACCCCGGATCCGTCAGCGAAGCCCGCTCCGACGCCCGCCGGGCCGCAGCCGACGGGCACCCAGCCGACGACCGCCCAGCCGACGACCACCCCGGCGACGCCCCCACCGACAACGACGAACCCGGTCGCGCAGCAGCTCGCCGACGGGACCGCGCCAACCGCGCCCGCGGCGCAGCACGAGGGCCCCGCGCCGGCGCCCGCTGCCTCGACACCGGCTCCCACGAGCGCCGCGCAGAGCGCGCCCGCACCCACACCGGCCGCCGCGCCAATCGCTCCGGCCCCGGTCGCGGCGCCCGCCGCGTCGGCGATGGCCACGGCTGCCACGAGCGCCGAGCCGCACGCCGCCGGCGTCGCGCTGCACCAGGCGATCGAGACCGTCCACATGACGATCGAGCTCGTCGCCCGGAGTGGGTACTCCCAGGCGCGCATCCAGCTCGCGCCGGCGGAGCTGGGCGAGATTCGGATCAGCCTGCACCAGACCGCGGACGGACTCGTCGCGAGGGTGACCGCTGCCGACGGCGCCGCCGCCCAGACCCTTCAGCAGGGCGGTTCCGAGCTTCGTCGCTCGCTCGAGTCGGCTGGCGTGACGCTGCTTCGCCTCGACATCGGCAGCTCGACTCAGAACGGCACGTCCGCCGGGCAGTCCGGTTTCGCCGGCGGCACGCCGAACGGCGCCCCGACCAACCGCGGCGGCTCGACCGACGATGACTCGGCGGCGAGCCAGGGCACATCTGAGGCGGCAGCCACCACCTCGGTCGGCCTCCCGAACGGCACCACCATCGACGTACTGGCATGACCCACGGAAGCGAAGGCACACACGCATGAGCGCGATCAACCCCACCACCAGCACCACACCGGCGCAGTCGAGCACGTCCTCGACGTCGAGCGCCAGCGACCCGATGCTCGACAAGGACTCGTTCCTGAAGCTGATGATGGTGGAGCTCCAGCACCAGGACCCGCTGCAGCCGACCGACCCGACGCAGTACATCAACGAGCTCTCGCAGATGACGACGCTCGAGCAGACGACGAACATGGCCGCCTCGGAGGCCAAGGCCGCGACTCAGCAGAGCACGGTCGCCGCGCTCCAACTGCTCGGCCACTCGGTGACCTACAGCGACGCGTCCGGTAACCCCCAGGCGGGCACCGTGCAGAAGGTCCAGCTCACGAGCACCGGCCCGACGCTCACGATCGACGGCATCGGCGGAATCGACCCCTCCAGCGTCAACGAGGTTTCCTGAGCCTCTCTGAACACCTTTGCAGCCATGACCCCCGCCATCCCCAACCCCGCGATTGTCCCGCCGCCCGGCGTCCAGCCGGTGGCGCCGGTACAGGGCACACCGCCCGGCACCACGGCAAACCGCGGAGCGCCCGTCAAGGGTCCGTCGTTTGCGGAGGTGCTCGCCCGGCAGACGGCGGCGCCGACGTTCTCACGTCACGCGCTCGAGCGCCTCCAGCAGCGGGGCGTCGAACTTGGCGAGCCGACCATGCAGCGGCTCACCGGCGGGATCGCGCGTGCCGCTGATAAGGGCTCGCGCGACTCAGTGATCTTCATCGACGGCACGGCCTTCGTGGTGTCCGTCAAGAACAACACCGTCATCACGGCGGTGCCGTCCGAGCGCATGCGAGAGCACGTGTTCACCAACATCGACAGCGCCGTGATCGCATGACGACGGCGACACACAACCACGGCTGGACCTCTTCGAGGAGGCCGCGAAAGGAAGGGATGTTCCGATGATGCGAGGCATGTATGCCGCGATCAGCGGCCTCAAGGCCCATCAGGCGATGCTCGACGTGACGGCCAACAACCTGGCGAACGTCAACACGATCGGATACAAGGGCCAGCGGACGACCTTCGTCGACGAACTCTCCCAGGTCATCCGGGGCGCGTCCGGTCCGACGTCGAACAATGGCGGCACGAACCCGATGGAAGTCGGTCTCGGCTCAATGGTCGGCTCGATCGACAACATGATGGGCGCCGGCTCCGCTCAATCGACGGGCAACCCGCTTGATCTGGAGATCCAGGGCCGCGGCTTCTTCCGGGTGGCCAACAGCACCAGCATCACAGCCGGCGGCGACCCGGTCCTGACCAACCCGACGCCGTCGTACACGCGGGCGGGCAATTTCACGACCAACACGCTCGGCTACCTCACGACCCAGAGCGGCCAGTACGTGCTCGGCTACCAGGCGACGGCGCCCGTCGCCCCGTCGACGAACTACACGATCAACCTCGCCAACGGCCCCGACAACGCGATCAAGATCCCGACCAACGGCACCGACATCGCCGTCGCCCAGGACGGCAGCGTCACGTACGTCGACCCGGCGGACGGACTGCGCAAGACCGCCGGCTACATCTCGCTCGCGTCGTTCCCGAACGAGTCCGGCCTCGAACGCGTCGGCGGCTCGCTGTGGCAGTCGACGGCAAACTCCGGCGCCGCGACTGCCGGCTCACCCGGTGTCGGCGGCTTCGGCGCGACGATCTCCGGCGAGCTCGAGATGTCCAACGTCGACATCGCCAACGAGTTCACGAACATGATCACCGCTCAGCGCGGCTTCCAGGCCAACTCCCGCGTGATCACCACTGCTGACGAGATGCTTCAGACGCTGGTGAACATGAAGCAGTGATCGTGACGGGTGGGAGGAGCGGCAATCGAGGGATGCCGCTCCTCCCAGACCCGCTCACACACCGAGGAACACGCCATGATCACACTCCACCGACTCGGCCATCCCGGCGAGGAATTCCTCGTCAATCACGACATGATCGTGTCCGTCGAGGCCTACCCCGACACGGTGATCAGGCTCACCGGTGGCGAGAAGCTCCTCGTCGCCGAGGCGCCCATCGAGGTCGCCGAGAAGATGCTCGTCTGTCGGGCGCAGGTCATGTCGCTCGCAATGCGGCTGGCGAACACGAGCGCCGCCAGCGCCGAAGGTGTCGGTATCGGCCCGCGGGGCTGAAGTATCGCCCCGGCCAGCCGATCCTAGGGAACATGAAGGCTGCAACCGGCATTGGCATCGTCGCTGCCGCAATGGCGCTGCTGATGAGCGCGATGATGGAGGGGACGAGCCCCGCCTCGTTCATCAACATCTCCGCACTGATCATCATCGTCGGCGGCACGAGCGGGGTGACGATGGCCAGCTGCGGGATGGAGAGCATGAAGCGGATTCCCGCCTTGTGGAAGATCGTGCTCAGCGCGGAGCCTCCGGACTACGGCAGCCGCGTGACACTGCTCGTCGGCCTCGCCGAACAGGCCCGCCGCGAGGGCCTGCTCGCCCTCGACGCAAAGCTGAGCGAGATCGACGATGACTTCACCCGCAAGGGCCTCCAGCTCGTCGTCGACGGCAGCGATCCCGCGCTCGTCCGAGAGGTCCTCGAGGCGGAGATCGACGGGATGGCGACGCGGCACGCGGCCGGCGCGATGCCGTTTGAGAAGGCGGGCGGCTTCGCCCCCACGATGGGGATCATCGGCACCGTCATGGGGCTCGTCCACGTGCTCCAGAACCTATCGGCACCGGCGACCCTCGGGCCGTCGATCTCGACGGCGTTCATCGCGACGCTGATGGGCGTCGGGGCCGCCAACGTCATCTTCCTGCCGGTCGCCTCGCGACTGAAGGCGATGTCGACCGAAGAGGTCGATCTGCGAGTCCTGACCGTCGAGGGGATCCTCTCGGTCCAGGCGGGTGACAACCCCCGCATCGTCGCGGAGAAGCTCAAGTCGTTCATCGCCCCGGAGGCACGCGACATCGAGGAAGACGCTGCCGCACCCGCCCGCGCGACGGACGCTGAGCCCGAGCGGGAGGCGGCCTAGCCATGGCCGCCGGCCGTCGCAAGAAGCACGGCGAGCAGGAGAACGACGAACGATGGCTGCTCACCTACGCCGACATGATCACGCTGCTGATGGCCCTGTTCATGGTGCTGTTCTCGATCTCCTCGGTGAACGTCTCCAAGTACAAGACGCTGCAGGAGTCCCTGAAGGCCGCGTTCTCCGGATCGATCCTGCCGGGCGGCAAGGCGCTCACCCAATCGGGCGCCCAGGCCGAGAAGCAAAAAGCGGTGACGGATACGGCGATCCCGTCGATCGTGGCGATCAATCCGACGGCCGCAAACCAGAACTCGACCGGCTCCAGCAGCGGCCCGAGCTCGAGCTCGAGCTCGTCGCAGAGCATGAGCGCCGCGAGCGCCACCGAGCAGGCGAAGACGCTGATCGCGGCGGCCAAGATCGAGCAGCAGCAGCTCCAGCAGCTCAAGCAGCAGCTCGACAAGTACCTCACCGTGCACGGTCTCAAGAACCAGGTGCAGACGACCATCTCGCGCCGGGGCCTCGTCGTCAGGGTGCTCACCGACCAGGTCTTGTTCGATTCCGGGCAGGCGACGCTGAAGCCGCAGGGGCTGCCCCTGCTCGGCGAGGTTGCGAATCTCCTCAACGTCGCGACGAACCATCAGATCGCGGTCGAGGGCAACACCGACAGCGTGCCGATCTCGAGCGCCCAGTACCCGAGCAACTGGGAGCTGTCGACCGCCCGGGCGACGACCGTCGTCCGCTACTTCATCAGCCGCGGCGTCACCGCCAGCCGTCTGGCCGCCGCCGGCTACGCCGACCTTCACCCCATCGCGAGCAACGCGACCGACGGCGGCCGGCAGCTCAACCGGCGCGTCGAGATCGTGCTGCTGCGAAACAACCCCGAACTCACGGGCTGATCCCATGACCAAAAAGAAGAAGATCATCATCATCGCTGTCGTCGTCCTGCTCGGCGGCGGCTACGTCGCGAAGGGTTTCGTGATGCCGCCGCCCGTGAACAAGGACAAGATCAAGGGCACGCTCTACCTGATGCCCAAGGAGTTCCTTGTCAATCTCGCCGACGGCCGCTACGGCAAGATCGATGTCGCACTGCTGCTCGCACCAGGTCAGAGCAACGGCGCGACCGCGGAGGGCGGCTCGGGCAACTCCGGCGTGGTCGGGACGCTTCCGGAGGAGGCACTCATCCGCGACCTGATCGTGAACACCCTGACCAACCAGAACAGCAACGCGCTGATCGATCCCGCCCTGCGAGAAAAGCTGAAAAAGAAGATCCTCGCGGCGATTGTCAGGACGACCGACGTGAAGGTCTCGAACGTGCTGTTCACCGACGTCGCAGTCCAATAGGGAGGCGAGAAGATGACGGACAAGCTCGAGCTCGAGCAGTTAGAAGATGATCCCAGTGCGAACCCCAGCCACGTCGGCGGGAGCGCCGATCTGCGGCGGCTCGGTGACGTGCCGGTCGAGGTGGCGGTCGAGATGGGCCGCACGACGATGACTGTCGGCGAGACGCTGGAGTTACGTCACGGCTCGATCGTCACGCTCAACCGGATGGCCGGCGAGCCCGTCGACCTGCTCGTCAACGGCACGCCCATCGCCCGTGGCGAGGTCGTCGTCATCGACGAACAGTTCGGCCTGCGGATCACCGACGTCGTCGGTCAGGCCGCGCCTGGCGAGGGCGAGTCCGGGGGCGGAGATCCGGCGGATCCTGGCGTCGTCGGGGAGGCCCCCGGTATCGCAGCCTGAGCCCTCTCAAGCTCGGCTCTCACCCGCCGAGTACCTGGGGCAGCAACCACACGGAGCAAATGTCATGTCCGAACATTCAGAGTCACGGCAGCTCGTCGTCTTCACGCTCGGTTCCGAGCACTACGCGCTTCCGATCCAGCAGGTTCACGAGATCATTCGCTACTCGCAGCCGCGGTCCGTGGCGTCGCGGGCGGAATGGGTCCGCGGGGTCATCAGCCTGCGCGGACGGATCGTCCCCGTCTACGACCTCGCCGCCCGCCTGGGCGTCAGCTCCGAGCTCAGCGACCAGACGAAGATCGTGATCGTCGAGTCCGGCGATGAGACCGCCGGCGTGATCGTCGACGACGTCGATGAGGTGCTCACGATCGAAGATGCACAGATCGAGGAGATCCCCAGCGCCGACGCGGCGCTGATCGATTCCATCGCCAAGGTTGAAGACCGCCTCGTCGTGCTGCTCAAGCCGACGACCATCTTCACCGGCGTCGACCTAGCGGCCGCCTGAAGCAGATCGGCTCTGGAGCCCGGCCATCATGCCCACCGCCTCTCCTCGAGTCGTGGTTGCCGACGACAGCGCGCTGATGCGCCGGATCGTCTCGAACTCGCTGACGCGGGCGGGCGTCGACGTGGTCGGCGCCGCCGCCGACGGCGACCAGGCGCTCGCGCTCTGCGAGCGGGAACGCCCCGACGCGATGACGCTCGACCTGGCGATGCCGGGTCTCGACGGCCTCGGCGTGCTCCGCCGCCTGAAGGCCAAGGGCGGCAAGCGTCTCCCCGTCGTCGTCGTATCGGCGTTCTCGCCATCCCAGGGGGCTCGCGCCGTCGACGCGCTCGCGGAGGGCGCGTTCGACCTCGTGCCCAAGCCGGCCGTCGGCGAGAGCCTCGACGTGTTCACCGAGAACCTCGTCACGAAGGTCCGACTCGCTGCCGATGCGTCCTCGGTTCATCCCACGGGCGGCGGGCAGGTCGCAAGGCCGCGTCCCGTCCGGCGGTCGGGGCTCGCCAGGACGGTCGTGATCGCCACGTCCACCGGCGGCCCTCGTGCTCTCGCCGCCCTGCTTCCCAAGCTTCCCGCTCGCCTCGGCGCCGGCACGCTGATCGTCCAGCACATGCCGCCGGGGTTCACCGGCTCACTCGCCGCGCGCCTCGACCGCAGCTCCGAGCTCAACGTGCGCGAGGCGGTATCCGGTGAGGCGCTTGACCCTGGCGCTGCCCTGCTCGCGCCCGGCGGGCTCCACCTCCGACTCTCCGATGACGGCCGCACCAGCCTGACCGAGGAACCAGAGATCGGCGGCCTGCGCCCACGCGCCGACCTGACGATCAAGGACGCGGCACGGGTCTGGGGCGACCGGACGCTGCTCGTCGTGCTCACGGGAATGGGCAATGACGGGCTCATCGGCGCGACCGAGATTCAGCGGCGCGGCGGCCGGATCCTCGCCGAGGCGGAGACGAGCTGCACCGTCTATGGAATGCCGCGGGCGATCGTCGAAGCGAAGCTCGCCAACGACGTGCTCCCGCTCGATGAGCTCGCGGACGCGATCAAATCGGAGGCCGGCTCATGAGCGTCACCGCCGGAGATGACTACACGAAGTTCTGCGACGGGCTGCGCCAGCTGACCGGCGTCGACCTCTCGCAGTACAAGCGCCCCCAGATGGAGCGCCGCCTGCGCTCGTTCCTCGAGCGCCGGGGCTTCCGGACGCTCAGCGAGTCCCTGCCCAGCCTGCGCTCAGACAAGGCCGAGCTCGAGGCGCTCCTTGACCGGATGACGATCAACGTCTCGCAGCTCTGGCGCAACCCCGAGCACTGGCAGGTGCTCGAGAAGACGATCATCCCGGAGCTCGGCGCACGCGGCCGGATCCGCGGCTGGAGCGCCGGCTCCTCCTACGGCGCCGAGGCCTACACAATGGCGGCCCTCTGCCGCCAGGTGGCGCCTCGGGCCCGGGTCGAGATCCTGGGGACAGACATCGATCGGCGCATGGTCGAGCGCGCCCGGCAGGGCGTGTTCAGCACCGAGGACGCACGCAGCGCGCCCCGTGAATCGATGGATCGCTGGTTCGAGCCCGTCGCGGATGGCTGGCAGGCCCGCAACGAACTGCGGTCGATGTGCAAGTTCGAGGTCGGCGATCTCCTGCGCGTGACGCCGCCCAAGTCTCGGTTCGACCTCATCCTGTGTCGCAATACGGTCATCTACTTCTCCGAGCCGATCCGGGACGAGCTCCACGCGCGCCTCGCCGGCGGCCTCGCCACCGGCGGCTATCTGATGGTCGGCGCGACCGAGCGGGTCGCCAACCCGGCGGCGCTCGGCCTCGAGTCTGCCCACCCGTTCATTTTCAGGAAGGCGTGATGGACACCTCCGAGTACATGCCGATGTTCCTCGCCGAGGCGCGCGAGCACCTCCAGGAGCTCAACATCGCGGTCGTCTCGCTGGAGGAGAACCCGGAGGACCGCCCGACGGTCGATGAGATCTTCCGGATCGCGCACTCGTTCAAGGGCATGAGCGCGACGATGGGCTTCGCCGCGATCGCCGAGCTCACCCATGAGATGGAGGAGGTCTTCGAGCTCCTACGCCAACGCAGCGGCGCGCTCTCGCACGACGCCGTCGACACCGTGCTCGCCTGCCTCGACGCCCTGTCCGAAGCGGTCGATGGGATCGAGGACGACGGCGAGGAGCGACTTGATCCCGGACCGCTGAAGGACCGGCTGCGGGCGCTCGTCCGCTCGGGCTACTGAAGCGGCTGACCGCCGCCAGGCCGACCGACGTGAGGCCGCTAACGAGCGGCGCAAGGAAGAGCGGCGCGCGCCCGAACCGGAGACGCCGAGTGCGTCCGAGGCCGACCTCGACGACGACGAGCTCCCCGCGGAGCTGCTTGCCGCCGTGCCGGACGACGGAAGCCGTCTGCTCGACATCAAGGTGCAACTCGCCGAGGACGTGCTGATGCCCGCCGTCCGGGCGCTCATGGTTCTCCACGCGATCGCCGAGCATGGCGAACTCGCCCGCAGCGTGCCCGACCACGAGGTCGTCGAGGGCTTCACCGGTCACGCCATCCGCGCCTGGGTCGTCACGCAGCATGAGGAATCAGCAATCGCCGATCAGATCGTCACGGTGAGCGACGTCGCCGACGTCAAGGTCACATCGGTCCCCCTCCGGGGGTCCGACGCCGAGGCACCGGCTGCCGCCGAGCCCGCCCGCCGAGCCGCAGGCCGCCGAACCGGAAGCGGCCAAGGCGAAGCCGCGCGAGCAGGCCAAGGCGAAGCCGCGCGAGCAGGCCAAGGCGAAGCCGCGCGAGCAGGCCGAGGCGCCGACCGGAGGATCGAATCACCAGGCCCGTACGGTCCGCGTCGACGCCGAGCGCCTCGATGCGCTGATGCACTCGATGGGCGAGCTCGTGATCCACCGCACCGCCGTCGAGGCGTTGACCGCCGGCGTCGGGGTGCCCGAACTGCAACAGGCCGTCCAGGACCTGACCCGCTCGAGCCAGGCGCTCCAGGCGATGGTCATGCAGGTCCGGATGATCCCCGTCGACATCGTCTTCATGCGCTTCCCGCGACTCGTCCGTGACCTGTCGAGCAAGCTCGGCAAGGAGGTCGACCTGCAGCTCGTCGGGCGGGACACCGAGCTCGATCGCACGGTCGTCGATGCGCTCGGCGATCCGCTCGTCCACCTCGTGCGCAACGCGATGGACCACGGAGTCGAGCATCCCGACGACCGCGTCGCCGCCGGTAAGCCGCGCCTCGGCACGGTCGAGATCGCGGCGCGCCACGCCGGCGGCAGCGTCGTCATCGAGGTCAAGGACGACGGCGCGGGGATCGATCCCGCGGCAGTCGCCCGCAAGGGCGTCGCCAAGGGCCTGATCGACGAGGACGCAGCCGCCGGAGTCGACATGCGCGGGGCGGTCGAGCTCCTCTTCAGCCCCGGCTTCTCGATGGCCGAGCAGGCGAGCGACATCTCCGGCCGCGGCGTCGGGATGGACGTCGTACGCACGAAGATCCGCGAGCTCGGCGGCGAGGTCCTGATGGACTCCGAGCCCGGCCGCGGCACCACCGCCCAGATCCGGCTGCCGCTCACGCTGGCGATCGTTGCCGCACTCCAGGTCGATGTCGCGGGCGCTCCGTTCGCGATCCCGCTCGACCGCATCGAGCGCACGCTCCGGCTCACGCCGTCGATGGTGCGTTCGGTCGCCGGTCGCCGGATGCTCGTCCTTGAGGACGGCGTCCTCCCGCTCCTCGAGGGCTCACGCACCTTTGGTCGGCCATCCGAACAGGAGCACGAGCTCGTCGTGATCATCCGCGGCGCGGACCGCCGGATCGGCCTGGCCGTCGATGAGCTCGTCGGGCAGCGTGAGCTCGTCACGCGACCGCTGCCGTCGGTCGTCTCCACCGGTGAGCCGGTCTCTGGCGGAGCCGTTCTCGCCGACGGTCGGATCTCGCTGATCGTCGACTGCGATGCCCTTGCCAGCTTGATCATGGGCGGCAGCGCCGGTGTCCCGGCAGCCGCTGCTCGTGGCGACGTCGCCACGGACAACGTCTCACGGATTGCCGCATGAACCAGCTTATTTCGGAGGTTATGACGTGACACCCCTGTATTCGGAGATGCAACTCGACGCGCTCGCCGAGCTCGCGAACATCGCTTCGGGCACCGCCGCCACGGCGCTCTCGCAGATGCTGGGCCGCGAGGTCGAGCTGCGGGTGCCGCGTGCGCTGGCGCTGCCGCTGGCCGACGCGGTTGATGCCGCCGGCGCGCCGGACGACATCGTGACCGGAATCGTGCTCGGGCTGGAGGGCGACGTCGACGCGCTCGTCCTGCTGCTCATCCAGGCCGTGCGACGCCGCCACGCTGTGCGAGTTGCTCGGCGTCGAGGCCGGAACCGAGGTCGGCGACTCGGCCCTGTCGGAGATCGGCAACATCCTCGGCAGCTCCTACCTCAACGCGCTGGCGATGATGACCGGGCTGACGATGCTCCCCACGCCTCCGACGCTGGCCACCGACCTGCTCGGCGCGATCGTCGCATCCGTGCTCGCTCAGGCCGCGGGCGAAAACGACGTCGCCCTTGTCCTCGACTCGGAGCTGGACCTCTCAGACCGGCCCTGCTCCCTGTCATTCATGCTGCTGCCGGCTTCCGGCCGCGCCGACGAGCTGCTCGCCCCCCTCGGGCTGGCCGGCAGCGGGGAGTAGCTGTGACCGCCGTCCGGATGGGTGAGATGTTCGCGTCCTCTCGTGCGGACGATGAGCTCGTGGCCATCGGGCTCGGCTCGTGTATCGGTCTGGCGATGGTCGACCGGGGCGCACGCGTCGCCGGTCTGGCCCACGTCGTCCTGCCTGAGTCGGGAGGTGCCGCGGGACCTGCGGGCAAGTACGCGGATCTCGCGATCCCAGCTCTGCTTGAACTCGTGCGCCGTGCCGGCGGGCGCAAGGAGCGGCTCGAGATCGTGATCGTCGGTGGCGCCAAGATGTTCGCCCTCGGAGCCGGGCTTGACATCGGCGCCCGCAACGACGCCGCCGTCCGGGAGGGCCTGCGGGCAGCCGGGCTGTCGCTGCGCGTCGCCGAGACCGGGGGCAACTCGGGCCGGACCGTGCGCGTGTACTCAGGCGAGGGCATCGTCACGGTCCATACGGCCGGCGGGCAGCCGGTGACGATCCTCGGACCGGGCGCCTCCGGCGTCCCCTCCCGCGGCGCCCCAGGTGCGCGCGCGAGTTCCCGGGCGTCGTTCGGAGCGGCGAAGGCGTAAGAGACCATGGGCGAGATCCTCAATCCCGATCAGATCGCTGCGCTCGTCGAGGCGGCGAAGCAGGGCCAACTCCCGGACCAGAGCGCCGCGTCAACCCGCCGGCGTCACCGGATCCGCACCGTCGACTTCTCGCGCCCGACAAAGTTCACCAGCGATCACCAGCGACGCATCTCGCGCGCGATCGACACCTTCTGTCAGACGGCCGCCACACGGCTCTCCGCGGAACTGCGCTGGCCGATCGAGCTTGAGGCGATCAACACCACGCAGGTGACGTGGTCGGCGGCACAATCGCTGCTTCCGGGGCATTCGCTCGCGGCGATGCTCGAGGTTCAGCCGATCAGCACGCGGATGCTGTTCATCGCCGAGGCGTCGTTCGTGCTGACGACCGTCGAGTGCCTCCTCGGCGGCTCGCCGGACCGCCCACCCCGTGAGCGCCGCCTCACCGAGATCGACTGGAGCCTTACGGGCCGCGTATTCGACGCGCTCATCAACCAGCTTTCGCTGGTGTGGCAGGACCTGGCCCACGTGTCGCTGTCCTGCACCGGGATCGAGCTGCACACTGACACCGGCCAGATCGCGCCCGTCAGCGAGCCGACGCTCGTCGTCGTGATCGAGAGCCGGATCAACCAGCGGTCGGCGACGATGGCCCTGCTGATCCCGTGGTTGGCGATCGATCCGATCCAGCAGCGGATCTCCGGTCGCGAGCACTTCGGCCTCGATGACGCCGCTCACGCCGAAGGCGAGATGCAGCGAGCCCTCGGCGCAGTCCCGGTGACGCTGCGGGCCGAGGTGGCCCACGTCGACCTTCCGGTCAGCCAGATCCTCGGGCTCGCGAGCGGGAGCGTCATCAAGCTCGGCAAGCCGGCAACTCGCGGCGTGTCGCTGTTCGCCGAGAACGTCCAGCTCGGCCACGGCGTTCCCGGCGCCAACGGTGCCCGCCGGGCGGTCCAGGTCCGCGACTCATCGGGGCAGACCTCGTGAGCAACCCCGACATCACGCCGCAGGAAGCCCTGGTCCGGCTCGGCGCCTCGACCGCCGAGGCGGTCGCGCAGGTATTTGAGACCTACGCGCCGGGCCTCGTCGAACGCGGCGAAGTCACGGTGCTGCCGGACGCGTCCAGCGCGTTCGACAACCTGCCGTTCGGCGCCATCGCAGCGAGCGTGTCCTACGTCGACGGCGTCACCGGTGCCAACGTGTTCGTGATGAGCCCCGCGGGCGCGCGCGCCCTTGCCGGCGCGATGGGCGTGCCACCGCCCGACGAGCCCGAGACACCGCCCGAGGAGGGCGTGCCGCTTGAGCTCACCGAACTCGAACTCTCGGCGATCGCGGAGTCGGCCAACCAGATGATGGCGGCGGCCGCAAGCGCGATCAGCGTCGTGCTCGGACAGGAGGTCGCGATCTCGCCACCCGAGACGCGCGTCGTCGATGACACCGACTCGGCGGTTGATCTGTTCGGCAGCGCCCCGCACGCGACGTCGACGACATTCCTGATCGACAGCGAGGCCTGCCGTCTGATCCAGCTCGTCCCGAGCGCGTTCGTCGTGCGGATGGCCCGCGCGATCGATGAGCTTTCGATGGACCAGTCCGGCGACGGCGAATCGGATTCCGCCGCCGCCAGCGCGCACACCGACGCCGGGACCCCCGAGTCGGGTGTCACCGTCCGGGAGGCGCTCGAAGGGATCACCCTGCGCGTGTGGGCCGAGCTCGGCCGCACGCGGCTGCCGCTCGGCAGCGCGATCGACCTTCCGCTCGGCGCCGTCGTCGACCTCGACTGCGCCGCCGATGCCCCTGTCGACATCTTTGTCAACGGCCTGCGGTTCGCTCAAGGTCAGCTGCTCGTCACCGATGACGGTGAGTGGGCAGTGAGCCTCGAAGCCCTTCGCGGCCAGGATTCGCCGGCCGCGCCGGAGATCGATGCCCACCCCCAACTCAAAGGAGCAGTCACCTAATGGCCCGTGTACTGGTAGTCGACGACGCCGCGTTCATGCGCAAGGTGGTCAGCGACGCCCTCGCCTCCGGCGGCCACGAGGTTGTCGGCGAAGCGACCAACGGCGCCGAGGCCGTGGAGCGCTTCCAGGAGCTCCGGCCCGAGCTGACGACACTGGATATCACCATGCCCGAGAAGGACGGCATCGCCGCCCTCGCCGAGATCATGGCCATCGACCCGGCCGCCCGGGTTGTCATGTGCTCAGCGCTCGGACAGGAAACCAAGGTGCTTGAGTCCATCAAGCTCGGCGCCAAGGACTTCGTCGTCAAGCCGTTCCAGCCGGCGCGCGTGCTCGAAGCCGTCGGTAAGGCGCTCGCGTAGGCGCCTGCGTACCGCATCGCGGTCGCAGGCGCCTCGCCTGCGCGCGCATGCGCTCCCTCCTTCGCGCTGCCTGAACAGGCCTGCCCTGACCACGGGGCGGCGCGCCACCAGAAGGCCCGTCCGAAAACCCCCGCGCACGCGGGCTTCGGGCTGACCTCTAAAGACTTCGCCTCGGATGACCGATTACCGGGGGGACTCTCCCTCGGAGTCTCCCTCGATGAAGTCGCTCACGCGAAATCGTGGCGCCGGTGTGCTCACCGGTGCCCTCATGCTCCTGCACGCCCACGTAGCCCAGGCGGCGACGAGTGGCGAGCAGACGCCGCTGCATCTCAGCGGGAGCACGCCTGCCACCCACGCCAGTGGTGGCGGCAGCTCGAGCATCGTGCGGACGATCGTCGGTCTGTTCATCGTGATCGTCGTCATCTACGGCATCGCCTGGATCCTCCGCCAGACCAAGCGCGGCGGCTCGACCCGCACTCGCGGCAAGGCGCTCTCGTCGGTGGCGACGCTCTCGCTCGGCTCAGGCCGCTCGGTCCAGCTCGTCCGCGCCGGGCGTGAATTCGTGCTCGTCGGAGTTGGCGAGCATGGCGTCACGCCGATCCGCCGCTACACCGAGGCCGAGGCAATCGAGGCCGGACTCGACCTGACGGTCGATGACGCGTTTGACCCCGATTCCGAGTCCGAGGAGCGTCCCGTCGGCCGTGTGGTCGAGATGCTGCGGCGGATCACGGTGCGCTCGTGAAGGTCGACGCCTCAAACGCCGTCCAGCTGCTGCTGCTGATCGGCGCGCTCACGCTGATCCCGGCGATGCTGTTCACGGTCACGGGGTTCACCCGGATCCTGATCGTCCTCGGCTTCGTCCGCCAGGCGCTCGGCACGCAGCAGTCCCCGCCGAACCAGGTGTTGGTCGGGATCGCGCTGTTCCTGACGCTGTTCGTGATGACGCCGACGATCACGGCGATCAAGACGGTCGCCTGGGAACCGCTTCAGCACCATCAGATCTCGACGACGACCGCACTCAAGCGTGCAGAGATTCCGCTGCGCGAGTTCATGTTCCGGCAGACGCGCAACCAGGACATCGCGCTGTTCGTCAACCTCTCCCACATTAAGGCGCCGAAGACGCGGGCCGGCGTCCCGACCTATGTCCTGATCCCTGCGTTCATCATGAGCGAGCTCAAGACGGCGTTCCAGATCGGGTTTCTCATATTCCTGCCGTTCCTGATCATCGACCTGATCGTCTCGTCAACGCTGATGAGCATGGGGATGATCATGTTGCCACCGGTCTTCATTTCCCTGCCGTTCAAGATCCTGCTGTTCGTCCTGGTCGACGGATGGGACCTCATCACCCGCTCGCTGGTGGCGAGCTTCCACTGAGGAGCGTGTCCCCATGAATCAGGACACCGTCGTCAATCTCGCGACTCAGGCGATGAGCCTCGCGCTCAAGGTGGCCGGCCCACTGCTGCTCGTCGGACTCATCGTCGGGCTCGTGGTCAGCCTCTTCCAGGCGGTGACGCAGATCCAGGAGCAGAGCCTGTCGTTCATCCCGAAGATCATCGCGGTCGCGGTGCTGATCGTGCTGATCGGGCCGTGGATGCTCGACCAGATCGTCAGCTACACGCAGAATCTGTTCAACTCGATCCCGCAGCTCGTCGGAGGCTGAACGCGGTGAGCCAGTCGACCGTCAATCAGCTGATCACCGGGATCGGTGGCTCGCACGTCGCCTCGTTCTTCATTGTGCTCGCTCGGGTGGCGCCGCTGTTCTTCATCGCGCCGCTGTTCTCCTCGCGGATGATTCCGCGGCGGGTGCGCGGCATCATCGCGGTCGCGCTTGCGTTCGGTCTCACGCCGGTCGCCTCGCACGGCGTGCAGGTGCCCGAGCAGCCACTGGCGATCGCCGCGCTGATCGTCCAGTCAATGCTCGTCGGGCTTGCCTTCGCGTTCGTGGTCGCCACCGTGTTTGCGGCGCTCAGCTATGCCGGCTCGATCATCGACGGCATCGCCGGCTTCAGCTTCGGCAGCATGGTCGACCCGATGAACGGCGGCCAGTCCGGCGTGCTCGCGCACCTGTACAACACGGTCGGAGTCATGATCTTCATCACGATTGGCGGCGACGCCTGGATGCTGCGGGGACTCGCGCGGACGTTCGTGCTCGTCCCGCTCGACAAGGGCCCGCAGATCCCGTCTCTCGTCGCCGCGGCCACGAGCGCGTTCGGTCAGATGTTCATCGGTGCGGTCGAGCTCGCGGCGCCCGCGATGCTCGCGCTGCTGATCACCGACGTCGCGTTCGGGATGGTGTCCCGCGTTGTGCCGCAGCTGAACGTGTTCGCGGTCGGTTTTCCGATGAAGGTGAGCGTCGCGCTGCTCGTCGTGGCGGGAACGCTCGGGTTCCTCGGGAATTGGCTCTCCGATCAGCTGTTGAACTCGGTTACCGCGGCGATGCAAGCGATGAGGATCGCCTGATGCCGCGCGACGACAGAACCGAGAAAGCGACCCCCAAGCGTCGCCAGGAAGCGCGCAAGAAGGGTCAGGTCGCCAAGAGCCAGGACCTCGGAGGTGGCGCGGTCGTCCTCGCCGGTCTGATCGCACTCACGTGGGTCGGACCGACGGTCGTGAGCAACATCACAAGCTCGATGCGCGACGCCTTCACCCACATCGCTCACTCCGGCGACATCACGACGTCTGCCGGCCTCGAGAACCTGCTGATGACAGTTCTGAACACGCTCGTCTCCTCGGTCGGACCGATCGCCGGCGTGTGCGTCGCCGTCGGTGTCATCGCGAACGTCGCCCAGGTCGGCCTCCGTCCGTCCCTCACGGCGATCAAGCCCGACTTCAAGCGCATCAACCCGGTCTCCGGCGCCAAGAACCTGTTCGGTAGTCGGATCGTGTTCGAGCTCGGCAAGTCGATCGCCAAGGTCGCGGTCGTCGGGATCGTCGCCGGGATGGCGCTGATCCCGCAGTTGACGAACCTCGGCGCCAGTGTCGGAACCACGCCGGGGGCGCTCGGCAAGCTGATGGGCACAAGCGCGATGGCAATCGCCCAGCGCGCCGCGATCGCCTACCTGCTGATCGGGGTCGTCGACTTCGTCTATCAGCGCCGCCGCCACGAGAAGCAGCTCAAGATGACCAAGCAGGAGGTCAAGGACGAGTTCAAGCAGCACTCGCTGCCGCCAGAGGTGCGCTCGGCCCTGCGCCGCCGCCAGATGCAGATCGCGCGGGCCCGGATGATGGCCGCCGTGCCCCAGGCCGACGTCGTCGTGACGAACCCGACCCACTACGCCGCGGCACTCAGCTACGACGGGACGAAGCCGGCTCCGGTGCTCGTCGCCAAGGGCCAGGGGTACGTCGCGCTTCAGATTCGCAAGATCGCCGAGGAGAACGACGTCGCGATCGTGCCTGACCCGCCGCTCGCCCGGGCGCTGCACGCGTCGGTCGAGGTCGGCCACATGATTCCTGAGGAGATGTACGCCGCGGTCGCCCAGGTGCTCGCGTACGTCTACCGGGTCGCCGGGCGCAAAAAGGCGATGGCGGCATGAACACGGACTCGATGCGCCGCCTGCTGCGCCACTCCGACCTGATCGCGGCGGTCGCCGTCGTCGTCGTCGTGACGATGCTCGTCGTGCCGCTCCCACCGGCGCTGCTGGACCTCTTCATCACGCTGAACATCTCGACGGCGTTGGTGATCGTGATCGCGACGATGTACCTCAAGAAGGCGCTCGACTTCTCCTCCTTCCCAAGCCTGCTGCTGCTGACGACGATGTTCCGTTTGGCGATCAACGTATCGGTGACCCGACTGATCCTCAGCAAGGGCGATGCCGGATCAGTTGTCCAGTCGTTCGGCCAGTTCGTCATCAGCGGCAGCGTGATCATCGGCCTCGTCATCTTCCTGATCCTCGTCGTGATCCAGTTCGTCGTCGTGACGAGTGGCGCCGGGCGCGTCGCGGAGGTCGGCGCCCGGTTCACGCTCGACGCGATGCCCGGCAAGCAGATGGCGATCGACGCCGACCTCAACGCCGGGCTGATCACCGACGAGCAGGCGCGCACCCGCCGGGAGGAGATCTCCCGCGAGGCGGATTTCTACGGCTCGATGGACGGTGCATCGAAGTTCGTCAAGGGCGACGCGATGGCCGCCGTGCTCATCACGTTCATCAACCTCGTCGGCGGAATCATCATCGGCATGCTCCAGCACGGGATGTCGTTCGGAGCGGCCGCCCAGCACTACTCGCTGCTGACGGTCGGCGATGGTCTCGCAGCGCAGATCCCCGCACTGCTGATCTCCGTCGCGACCGGCATCATCGTCACCCGCTCGGCCTCCGAGGACGACCTCGGCAGCGACATCGCAAAGCAGGTCCTGCGCCAGAGCAAGGCGCCGCTCGTCGCCGGGGCCGTGATCTCGGCGTTTGCGCTCGTCCCGGGCCTGCCGAAACTGCCGTTCCTGTTCATCGGCGGCATCTTCGCGGCGATCGGCTGGGCCGTGCGCAACGGTGACCAGCAGGAGGCTGCCGCCGCGGCCACGGCTGCTGCCCTCCCGGCCCCGGAGGAGCCCGGCCCCGCGGTTTCCAAGGACACCGTGATCAAAGAGCTTCCGCTTGATCCGCTCGAGCTCGGCATCGGCTTCGGGCTCGTCCCGCTCGTCGACCGGCGCAGCGGCGGCACGCTCGTCCGCCGCGTCTCGATGATCCGCCGACAGATCGCCGGCGAGCTCGGCATGGTCATCCCCCCTGTTCGGATCCACGACGAGATCGATCTCGATTCGCACGAGTACGTGTTCAAGGTCCGCGGCTCCGAGGTCGCGCGCGGCCGGATCATGGCCGGCCATCACCTGGCGATGGACCCCGGCGACATCGGCGGCACGCTGCCCGGAATCCCGACGACCGAGCCGGCCTTCGGTCTGCCTGCGATCTGGGTCGCGGACGGTCAGCGGGCCGAGGCGGAGGCGCTCGGCTACACGGTCGTCGACGGCGAATCGGTCATCGTCACCCACCTGACCGAGACGATTCGCCGCAATTCGGCACAGCTGCTCACGCGGCAGGACGTCAAGCAGTTGCTCGATCAGCTCAAGGAAACCAATGAGGCGGTCGTATCCGAGGTTGTGCCGGACGTGCTGTCCCTGGGAGAAATTCAGCGGGTACTTCAAGCGCTCCTAGCGGAGGGCGTGTCGATCCGCGACCTGGGGGCGATCGTCGAGGCCGTCGGCGACAAGGCGCGCATCACGCGTGACCCCGGGCTCCTCGCCGAGTACGCCCGCCAGGCGCTCGGCCGAGCGATCACCGCGCCCCATCTCGATGCGCAGCAGACGCTCCGCGCGATCACGCTCGATCCCTCGATCGAGCAGGAAGTGGCCACCTCGATCACGCAGACGACGGATGGCGAGTACCTGGCGATGGAGCCAGCACGCGCGCACCAGGTTCTCGGGGCCCTGCGCGCCGAGTCCGATCAGGCCGCGGCCCGGGCCGGAATCCGGCCGGTCCTGCTCTGTTCCGCCCGCGTGCGCCGCCACATCCGCCGCCTCGTCGAGCAGGCGATCCCGCAACTCGCCGTCTGCTCCTACAACGAAATCGCCCCCGGCGTCAACGTCGAAACGATTGGAGTCGTTACAGCATGAGCACCACCGCCCCACCCGCCTCGAACGGTCATTCCAAGCGCTCCGACGGCGTCCGCACCTACCGGGGCCGGAAGCTCGAGGACCTGATCCCGCGGATCAAGCAGGAGCTCGGCCCGGACGCGATCATCCTGCGTGAGCGCGAGGGCCTGATGGGCGGCATCAACGGCTTCTTCGCCCAGCGCTTCGTCGAGATCGAGGCGCGCGCCGGTGCGCCCCGCGTCGACCTCTACGACGAGCCTGCGGACGACACCTTCGCGAGCCAGCTCGAGCAGGCCACGACACCCTTCACCGACGATCCGCGGCCGACCCCGTCGGCCGGCTCAGTGCCCGCCGCGGACGCGCCCATGCCCGAGTTGAGCGCGCCCCCGTCGGTACCCGCGATGCCCGAGTTCGACCTCGACGAGGAGATCGTCGATATCACACCGGCGGCGATCACCGGAATCACCGGAGTCGGAGCCGACGAGCCGATCACCGCTGAGCCTGACCCCATCGCTGAGCCGGCGCCCGTGGCGGAGCCAGCTCCGGCACCCGCTCCGGCGCCCGCTCCGGCGCTCGCGAAGACCCGGCGGCGCGGGGCCCGCGGGCGCGGGCGGACCGCGTCAGGAGTCGCCCCGCACACGCTTGACGCAGGCGCCGCGGCTGTCCTCACGACCGAGCTGACGGCTTGCGGCATCAGCCCAGCCTGGGCGCGGGAGCTGGTTGGCGAGGCGGGGGCCCACTTCGGACCGTTCGCCCAGACGAGCCTTCGCGACGCCGTCCAAGGCGCGATCGCAAGCACGCTCTCCTCTTCCCGTCCGCTCCCCTCGACCGGCGCCGCGATCGCGTTCGTCGGTACGGGCGGGGCCGGCAAGTCCCGGTGCGCCGCCACGCTCGCGGCGGCCTACCGCCGTGGCAGCACGCTCCCGGTCACGGTCCTGTCGCTCGCCGGCACGCGTGAAGCCCGCGCGCTCGCCGACGTGCTCAAGAGCTACGGAATTAAGGTCGCGTCGGTGTCCGACGGCCGCTCGCTCGCTCGACGGGTCGCGAAGGGCCGGGCCGGTGGCCTCGTCGTGATCGACACCGGCGCCGCCGTCCCGAGCGACCCCGGCAGCATCACCTCGCTCGCCACGCAGCTCGCGCCGCTGTCGCTCGACGCGACCGTGCTCGCGCTCCCGGCGACGCTTGGCGCGGAGACGGCCAAGCAGCTGCTCATCAGCCTCTCCCCGCTCGGGATGACCGGGATCGCGATCACCCACGCCGACGAGACCGATCAGCTCGGCGTCGCGGTCGAGTTGGCCGCTGCCTCCCGGACCCCGATCAGCTACCTCCATGAGGGTCTCGACCTCGACCGCGCGCTGTCGGCGCCGAACCCGTTCTCGCTCGCCCAGAGGCTGCTCCCGTGAAGCGACGCCGCGACCATAAGGCGGAGTCTGTCCCGCCCGGTGTGGCCGCGGCCGAAGGCCGCAACGCCAAGCTCCGAGCCGGCGACGGGGTCGACTGGCCGGTGCAGATCTCGAGCCGCGACGGCGACATGCTGATGCTCGTCCTGCTCGCCAAGGGCGACGGCGTCGAGCTCGGCGCCGGTTCTCAGGCGGCGGAACCACTCATGCTGGAGACCACCTCCGATCACGGCGTCGTGCGGTTCCCCGGCGACGCGCAGCTGGAGGAGCCGGACCTCATCCGCTTCCGAGTCCGCGACGTCCCTGAGATCGAGCAGCGCCGGGAATACGTCCGCGTCCGGGCGCCCCGGCAGGTGGTCCTCGCCGTCTCCGGTACCGGCACGATCGATAGCGCCTATTCCCTCGACCTCAGCGGCGGCGGCATGCTGCTGAGCGGACCCGAGAACCTGCAGCTCGACGACCGCATCCGGTTCCGGCTTCACCTGGACTCGACGTCGCCCCCGATCCGGGGACGGGGACGTGTCGTCCGCGTCGCCGGTGAGACGCAGCGGGCGGTCGTGTTTGAGGAAATCTCCCGCGAGGACCGCGAGCGCCTGATTCATTTCATCTTCGATCGTCAACGCGAGGCGCGGGCCCGTACCCGTGATCTCACCTAGAGCGAGAGCGGAGCGACCGTGAGCGACGACAAGACCGAGCCGGACTCCGGCGGCGCCGCCCCCGTGGGTCCGGCCGCCCCCGCACCTGACGACAAGGACATGACGCTGATCGCCCCGCCAAAGCCGGCGAAGGCGAAGAAGCCGGCCAAGGGCGCTAAGGGTGCGAAGGGCGGCAAAGGCAAAAGCAAGGGCAAGGGCAAGGGCGGGAAGTCCGGGGCGTCGCTCGCCTCGCATCCCAAGGCACACGCCCAGATCCGAGCCGCGAAGGGCTGGGGCGGCCTCGTCGGATTCACCATCGCCGCCTACCTGTCCTACCAGGCGCAGGTGCCGTTCGACCAGATCGGACTCCGTGCGATCGCCGCCGGCCTCGCGGGATACATGGTCGCCTGGGCGTTTGCGGTCACATTCTGGCGCTACCTGCTCCTCGCCGAGATCCGTGTTCTCGCCGAGCAGCAGCGCAACCCGCCCCCCACGGCGGGCGCCGCGGCGGGCGCAGCACAGGGCTCACCGGCGGCCGTGGCGCCGCCCGGCGCTGCGGACTGAGCCCCTCGATCCGTGCCCCCCGGGTCAGGTCCGGGTCGGGTCGGGCACCTCGGATTGCGTTGCCTTGGACGCTTTTGGGTAAAGGCGACACCCTCTTGTGCCGTTAATCACAGTGAGGGACCATGGACCCGATCCACCCCATCCTTCCGCAGTCTCCCAACATCCCGCCGGTCACCGAAGCACCGCGGGTCGGGAGGCTCGACCGCGATCACCGTCGCGAAGAGCGCGGCGCTGACGACGAGCACGAGGCCAAGGACGAGAACTCCGAGCGCCGCCGCGGCGCCGGCGTGCTGGCCGACGACACCGAGCTTGATGCGGAGCTCCGTCCGCGGATCGACGTGACCGCGTAGCGCGCGGCACGCACGGACGCCCCTCCGAAGTTCTCCGCAAATCTCTTCTCAAGTCCGGTGCCGACCGGGCGATTACCACAAGTAGAAAGGCCGACACGGAGTCGGCGCAGACCAAAACCAACAGCCATCAAGGAGATGAGCAATGGGTTTGATGATCAACACCAATATCGAGGCGTACGACGCGCATCGTAACCTCGTCAATACCGAGAATTCGCTGTCGAAGTCGATGCAGCGTCTGTCCTCGGGCCTGCGCATCAACAGCGCCGCCGACGACGCCG
Source organism: uncultured Solirubrobacterales bacterium (assembly GCA_963813265.1). GTDB lineage: Bacteria > Actinomycetota > Thermoleophilia > Solirubrobacterales > Solirubrobacteraceae > Palsa-465. Next base: position 79,976 of record CAWEYQ010000015.1, read on the forward strand.
CCGGCCTCGCCATCAGCCAGAAGCTGACCGGCCAGGTCAACGGTCTCGCTCAGGCCCAGCGCAACGCGCAGGACGGTGTTTCGCTCGTGCAGACCGCTGAAGGTTCGCTGAACCAGGTCCACGCGATGCTCCAGCGCATCCGCGAGCTGGCCGTGCAGTACAACAACGGCACGCTCGCCTCGAGTGACCAGGGCGCGATCCAGTCTGAGGTCAACCAGCTCCAGTCCGAGATCTCCCGCATTGGCACGACCGCCCAGTTCAACGGCATCGCGCTGTTCAGCGGGTCGACGACGATCTCCTTCCAGGTCGGCGCCAACGACGGTGAGCAGATCGGCGTCGATACGCAGGCCATGGCCTCGATCGTCGGCACGATCAGCCTCGGCTCGAGCCTCGACTCTGAGCACGATCGACGGCTACATCAACAACGTGTCCGCTCAGCGGGCCACGTTTGGTGCGGTCCAGAATCGCCTCCAGTACACGCTGGACAACCTCTCCACCTACCAGGAGAACCTGAGCGCGTCACTCAGCCGGATCCGTGACGTGGACATGGCTTCTGAAATGGTGAACTTCACCAAGGAGCAGATCCTCCAGCAAGCAGGCACCTCGATGCTGGCGCAGGCCAACTCGGCCCCGCAGTCAGTCCTCAAGCTCCTGCAGTAGTGATCTTTCGCCGGTCGGGTGGCGCTGAACAAGCGCCACCCAGGCCCGGCGAGCCAAATCTCGATCGCGGCAGCGCGTACCCGCGGCGAGGCACAACCACCCCGCGCCTTCCCTACTCCCATCCGCGGGGGCCCATAACCCTCCATCGAGGGAACCGAAACAGACGGACGGGCGCCTTTGGGCGCCCGTCCTCTGTTAAGGGCCGCTCGCGCTCCGTCCGTCGCTGGGCGACTGGGCCGACTGGGCGACTGGGCGACTGGGCGACTGGCAGCATCGAGGAGCTTGAGGCCGGCGCGCCGGCCGGGCGAGCCCGGCAGCGCGCAGCCCCGGGGGGCCCGGGGCGCGGGGCCCGGGGGCCGCGGGGCGCGGACTCATCCGACCACCTGAACCCCAGAGGGGAATATGTCGCCAAACCGTGTTCCGGTCACGGATCCGGGCGAGAAATGCACCGTGGTGAGCGGGACTTTTACGCCCAGATGCGATCCGCGGCCGCGGTTTGGCGAGAAATGCCCCTTGGGTTCCGCCGACCGCGCTGAGCGCGACCCGGAACGCGCCCATCCCTCACTCCTCACTGCCAATCACGTCAGATCGCACGCCGCGGGATGCACACACGCCCGCACGGCCGACCGGCCGCCCCGGTCGACCGACCGCCGCGACGGACCGACCGCCCCGGCCGACCGACTACGACTCGTCGATCACCATCAACGGCTCGCGCACCGCGCTCGCCGTCAGGTTCCACAGCCGCGTCACCAGCTGCTCGGTGGCGGTGTGGCCGCGGGCGATCAGCAGATTGCCGTTGCTCGCCCGGACGTCGTCGGCGAGCATCATCCCGGCCCGCAACCCCAGGAGGGGGATCTGCTTGACGCGCCGCAGGTCGTGCGGATCGCACATCAGCGCGGCAAAGGCGCTCAACAGCTCAGGGTCGTAGACCCGCTTGCGGGTGCGCATCGAGGCGATCACGACGGCCGGATCGGCGCCGTGCGCCTCCAGCGCGTCGAAGTCGACGGCGAGGCGCAGCACCCGGGCGCCGACCGGCGGCGGGCCCTCCTCCGTGGTCCGGCCGAAGTCGTGGCGGTAGGAGTCGAGGATCGCGACGACGCCCTCCAGGCGCGGGATGTGCTCGAGGATCCGGCGGGTGAGATCCGGCACCCGGTTGACCATCCGCTGCTCGCCCGGGTTCAGGGTCGTGCCCCGATAGAGCTTCTCGGCCGTCTCCGCCGGCAGCGTGACCGCGCCGAGGTGGACGAGCAGGGCCGCAACCTCGACCTCCCACGACTCCTCAAGCCCGATCGCCGTCGACAGGGCGGCGACGTGCTTGCGAATGCTTGCGCTGCGGCCGAATGCGGCCGGAGCGGCGAGCGCGAGCACGTCGGCGAGGGCCTTGACGCTCCCCTTCAGCGTCTCGTCGAGCAGTTGCTTCTGAGCGGTTCGCAGGCGGTGCTGTTCGACGGCGGCGCGGCAGGTCGCGAGCAGTTCCTCGACCGGGCAGGGCTTCGTCAGAAAGCGGAACACCTCACCGGTGTTGACGGCGGAGATCGCGGTTTCGACGTCGGCGTACCCGGTCAGCAGGATGCGGGTCGTATCGGGCGCGAGCACGCGCGCCTCGTTGAGGAACGTCGCGCCGGACATCGCCGGCATCCGCATGTCCGAGATGATCGCTGCGAATGCAGTCGGGTCCTCCTGCAGGTGTGCGATGGCGTCCGCGCCGCTGATGGCGGTGGTGATCTCGTAGTGGCGGCGCAACGTGTCCTTGAGCGACTCGAGGATGTACGGCTCGTCGTCGACGACGAGAAGCCGCGCGAGGTTCGCGCGCACGCGCGAGCGACTGAACCACCCATCGAGGTCACACCCCGATGATCGGTTGGTGTCGGGCCGCCTTGAGGGTTGTCGCCACCGACTCAATCGCCGATGGCGACGGTCGATCACCGGGGTGATGTCCCTCGATGTGACGATTGCGCGCGTCGCGCAACTCGAGACCGCGTTCTCGCAGCCGGTCGCGACCGCGGCCACGGCGAGCACGACCGCCCCTGCCGGGACGACGGCGGTCACCGGTACCACCTCGACGGGCTCCTCGACGTTCGCCAACACGCTTCAGGGGGCGCTCGCCACGGGTGGCGCACAGCCCGTCACCGGGGGCGGCGCCGGCGCGATCGTCCAGATCGCCGAGCGCGAGGTCGGTCAGGCCGAGCAGCCACCCGGCTCCAACAACTCGGCGCGCATCGCGCAGTACCGCAGCGCGGTTCAGGGGTCCGCCGCGGGCGAGCCGTGGTGCGCGTATTTCGCCTCGTGGGTCGCTCGCCAGGCGGGCGTGCCGCTCGGGAAGCAGGGCCAGGGCTTCGGTTACGTCGGGGACATCTGGAACTGGGCCCAGCAGACCGGGCGTGCGGTCGTCAACGGTGCGGGCGTCCACCCGAGCCCGGGCAACCTCATCCTCTTTGGCGACCACCACGTCGGGATCGTCGAGAAGGTGTTGCCGAACGGAAGCGTCCAGACGCTCGAGGGCAACTATTCCGACCAGGTCTCCCGTGTCGTCCGCGGTGCGGGTGAGGCGACCGGCTATGTGAGGCTCGGCTGAGATGACGTCAGGCGCGACCCCTCGACGGCTGATGATGACCGCCTTCGGCTGGAACGACAGCGGCGGCGGGACGACCGTGCCGCGGCTTGCGGCCAAGGAACTCGCGCGTCGCGGCTGGGAGGTCACGGTCTTCCACGCGGCGGTGCAGCAGCTACCCGACCAGCCGCCCTATCACGTGCGTGAATGGGAGGAGGACGGGGTCCGGTTGATCGGCGTCCACAACCGCGCCCACGGATTGTTCGACTTCGGCAATCCGTATCGCGAGGTCGATGACCCGCCGATCACGGCCGCGTTCGCCACCGCGCTCGACCGCGCCCGGCCGGACTTCGTGCACTTCCACAACCTTCACAACCTCGGCTCGGCTCTGTTCGACCTGTCGTTCGCCCGGGGCCTGCCGGCGTACTTCTCCACCCACAACTACTGGCTCGTGTGTCCGCGCATCTATCTGCTTAAGGCCGACGGATCCATGTGCGACGGCCCGGGCCACGGCAGCCGGTGCGCGACCTGCGTGAAAAGCGCCGATGCCGAGGGACACGAGCGGCGACTCGGGATGATCCGCAGCCGAGCGCAGCGAAGCCTGCGCGCGATCCTCGCGGTCTCGGAATCGGTACGCAGCACGCTGCTCGCTGCGGGCTACCCGGCGGACCTCGTCGATGTCGTCCGTCAGGCGATGCCGCACGAGTCCGAGATCTGGGAGCAGGTTGGACGCCACCGCACGCCCGGTCGCTGCGGCGAACAGCTGACCGTCGCGTTCCTCGGCTCCGCGTACCCGCACAAGGGACCCCAGTTGCTTGTCGAGGCGGCCCAGCGGACGCACGCCGAGATCCGCGTGAAGATCGTCGGCGAGGTGCCCGAGCGTTTTGCCCAGACGCTGCGATCGATCGACCGCCGCGGCGTCGCTGAGCTCTCCGGCGCGTTTGCGCCGAGCGAGATCGGGACGCTGCTCCAGGGCGTCGACGCGGTGGCACTGCCCTCGATGTGGTGGGACTGTGCGCCGCTCGCCGCGGCCGAGTGCCTCGCGGCTGGCACTCCGTTGATCGTGCCGCGTCTCGGCGGCCTGCCGGAGGCGATCTGTGACGGGATCGACGGCCTGACCTTCGACGGCTTCGACACCGACGACCTCGCCCGCCAGCTCGACCGTCTCGCCATCGTGCCGGGGCTGCTGGAGCGACTCCAAGCCGCGATCGAGCCGCCGCGCGCGTTCGCCGACTACGTCGACGAGCTCGAGGCCTACTACGCCGATGAGCGACCCAGCCGCGTTGCCTCGTCCCCCAACCCCACCTCGATCTCCGTGCGCTGGCAGGGCGACCACGGGCTTGCCACCAGCCTCTCGATCATCAACGACCAGATCACCTCACGCCTGGCCGGGCCGGTCAGGCGCATCGGCCGCGACGACTCCGGCGCGCTCGATCCACCGCTGCCGCACGCCGCGGACGTCGAGGTTCGTCATCAGTGGCCGCCTGACCTGAGAGCGCCGACCGCCGGCCGGCTCGCGGTGATCCAGCCCTGGGAGTTCGGCGCGGTGCCACGCGAGTGGGTCGAGGCGATCCGCGAGCGCGTCGACGAACTCTGGGTCCCAAGCGAATTCGTCCGGCAGATGTACGTCGCCGGCGGCGTCGACCCGGACCGCGTCGTGGCCGTCCCCAACGGTGTCGACCTCACCCACTTCGCCCCCGACGGCGACGCGCTCGAGATCCCCGGTGTGGCGGCCGGCACGACCCGCTTCCTGTTTGTCGGCGGCCTAATCTGGCGCAAGGGTCCCGACCTCCTGCTTGACGCCTGGCGCCGGGCGTTCCCCGGCCGTGACGACGTCGTCCTCGTCATCAAGGACTTCGGCGCCGGCGGAATCTACCGCGGCGGCGACCGTAGCCCGATCCGCGAATACGTGGCCTCAGGCGAGGCACCGCGCATCGTGCTGCTTGAGGATCAACTCGAGGCGTCTGAGATCGCCGGCCTCTACCGAGCGTGCGACGTGCTCGTGCATCCGTATCGTGGCGAGGGCTTCGCGATGCCCGTCCTCGAGGCGATGGCCAGCGGCCTGCCTGCGATCGTCACCGAAGGCGGCCCGACGGATGAGTTCTGCCCGCCGGAGGCAGGTTGGAGGATCCGCGCTTCCCGCGCCCGCTTCCCCGCCGACCGTATCGACCAGTTCGAGACGGCCGGCACGCCATGGGTGTTGCAGCCCGATGTCGACCACCTCATCTCCCTGCTGCGCAAGGCGGCGGCCGACCCCGCCGAGCGCCGCACGCGCGGCGCGGCCGCCCACGCCGCGGCACAGGGGCTCTCGTGGGATGCCGTCGCCGTGCGCTACGGCGAGCGCATCCTCGAGTTGGCCGAGCGCACGCCGCTGCTCGCTCGCCCGCGCTCCACCGAGCCGTTCCCGCTCACTGAGGACGTCGAGCTCCGGGTTCTCGCCACCCCCGCATGGCGTAGCGAGGACCGTCTCGGCCAGCTGCTCCGCGAGTGGACGACGCACACGAAGCGGGAGACCAGCGCTTGCTTGTACCTGCTCGCCGACCCGCAGGCGGACGGCGAGCCGGCCGAGCTCGAGGCACGCACCCTCGCGGCCGCCACGCAGGCCGGCGCCGACATCGATGCCGGCGCGGACATCAACGTGCTGATGCACCCGCTCGAGGTCGAGCGCGACGCGCTCCTCCACGCGGCGATGGACGCCTACGTACCGCTCCACGCGGCGTGCAGCGGGCATGAGCGGCTCGCTCGGAGCGCCGAAAACGAGCTGCTCGAGCTCGGCACCGGAGCGCTCGGAGCGTTCCTCAAGACGGTTCGACCGCAGTCGATCACAGGATTGAATGGACACGCCGTCCCTCGAACCCCTGCCGGAGCGGCCTAGGACCTCGTCGCGACCCGGTCGCATCGCCCACTACGACGTGCTCGTCGTCGGGGCGGGTTTCGCCGGCAGCATCATGGCCGAGCGCGCAGCGAGCAGCGGCCTGCGCGTCCTCGTCGTCGACCGGCGCGAGCACATCGCCGGCAACGCCTACGACGAGTTCGACGAGCACGGCGTGCTCGTGCACCGGTACGGGCCCCACATCTTCCACACGAACGCGCCGAAGGTCAGTGACTATCTGTCGCGGTTTACGAACTGGCGGGCGTATGAACACCGCGTCCTGGCGCTCGTTGACGAGCGGTTCGTTCCGCTCCCGATCAACCGCACGACGCTCAACCGGATGTACGACCTCGACCTCGGCGACGAGCGTGCGGTCGTGGCGTACCTCGCCGCGGTTGCCGAGCCGTCGGAGCGGATCGACACCTCCGAGCAGGCGGTCGTCAGCAAGGTCGGGCGCGACCTCTACGAGCGCCTGTATCGCGGCTACACGCGCAAGCAGTGGGCGCTCGACCCAAGCCAACTCGATGCGTCCGTGTGCGCTCGTATTCCGATCCGCACCAACACCGACGACCGCTACTTCACCGACGGCTTTCAGTACATGCCCGCCGCCGGGTACACCGCGATGTTCGAACAGATCCTCGACCATCCCCTGATTGAGGTTCGTACCGGCGTCGACTTCGCCGATGTCCGTGACCGGGTCCGCTGGCAGACCCTCGTCTGGACCGGCCCGATCGACGCGTACTTCGACCACTCGCTCGGCGTCCTGCCCTACCGCAGCCTCGAGTTCAAGATGGAGACGCGCGCGACGCCGGACGGCGGAACGATCCAGCCGGTGGCCCAGGTCAACTTCCCGTGCGAGAGCGTCGCGCACACGCGGGTCACCGAGTACCGGCACATGACCGGGCAGCGCGCCAAGACCTCGACTCTCAGCTACGAGTACCCAGCCGACGAAGGCCCGCCGTACTACCCGGTGCCGCGGCCGGAGAACCGGCAGCTCTACGACCGCTATCGCAAGCTGGCGGCCGCCGAGCGCGACGTCGTGTTTGTCGGCCGGCTGGCTCGATACCAGTATCTGAACATGGACCAGGTGGTCGCGCAGGCACTCGCTGCCGCGCGGGTGACGTTTGGCGAGCAGGAGCCGAGGGTTGCGTATGCCGCATAGCCTGCCGACGGTTAGCGCGCTGATGGGCGCCTACAACTACCAGCAGTACGTCGCACGCGCGATCGAGAGCGCCCTGGCTCAGGACTACCCTCCGGAGCTGCTCGAGGTCATCGTGATCGACGACGGGTCGACGGATCACACCGCCGAGATCGTGGCGGAGATCGCGGAGCGCAATCAAGGTCGAGTACGTCTCATCAGCCAGGCCAACGGCGGCTATATCGCTGCCACCAACCGGGCGATCGCCGAGGCCGACGGCGAGTTGCTCGCGCTGCTCGATGCAGACGACATCTGGCTGCCGGACAAAATCCGAACGGCAGGTGGAGATGCTCCAGAGCCGACCTGAGCTCGGTCTGGTGTTCGGCGACATGGTCGTCGTCGACGCCGAGGAGCAGATCGTGCGGCCGTCGCAGATCGGACAGATCGGGCCATTGCCGGCTCGCGCATACGCACGCCTGCTGATCGGCAACGTCGCCACGCAGTCCTCGATCATGGTCCGCTCAGCCCTGAAGGAGCTTCGCTCCGATTCCCGCCGGCGTCCCGTACGCCGACTGGTGGCTCACGCTGAACGTCGCCCGAGTCGCCCAGATCGACTACGTCCGTGAGCCGGTGGCGCTCTACCGCGAGCACGGCGCGAACCTGACGGGCGGCGTCGTCGGCGGTGCCGGCGCCGTGCGCGAGCACCGCAAGGAGGTCGCGTTCCAGCTGTAGGCGCTGCGACATCTGCCGCTCGAAACGCTCACCCCGGACGAGATGGCGCTGGTGTGGAACAGCGTCGAGGGGCACGCGCGAATGGTGATCGAGTCGGCGGGATCGTTCTTTGTCGACGTTACGGAGGTTCTGCCCGAGCACCACGCCGAGGCGATCACGGCGCTCGCCGCGGCTGAGCGCCTGGGTTCGGACGGTGACTTGTGGGTGCGGCGGCGCTGACGCTCCGGGCTCTCGCCTGGGATCCTTATCGGCTCGGCGTGCGGGAGCGCCTGGGCGAAGCCGTAGCCACGGCCAAGCGCAGCGGCAGCCGTGCCGCATCCCCTGGACGGCGCCCGCGAGTTTGTGGTGCTCGCCGACGCGGAGGAGCTGCTGGACACCGACGAACTGTTGATCGCGTACGCCGATGCGTTCGCCGGATCGGACGCGGTCACGCTTGCGATCGACGCGAGTCGGCTACCGGCCGAAGACCGTTGGACGCGATCTGCGGGCCCTCGTTGAGCGCTGCGGCCTTAGCGATCGGGTCGACATCGACCTGCTCGCCGTGATCGGAGTGCGTGATCCGGCTCAACGGCATCGCATGGTGAGGGCCGCCCACGCTCAGTACCGACGCGAGCAGCACGGGCAGACCCAGTCCGTCGTGCTGCCCGTCTTCACCCCGGCATCGCTCGGACAGTTGCGGGCGTTCGCTGAAAAGGGTGCTCAAGTACCTCCTGCGGGTGCCGTGTAAGCGCTTATGGAGGTCTCGATCCTGATCGCATCGAACGGTGGTGCAGCACAGGCTCTTCGGTGCCTTGAGTCGCTGGCAGACACGGTCCCCGAGTCGGTCCTGTTCGAGGTCGTGTTTGTTGACAACGGCGCGCGTGACGGAACGCACGATGCACTCCGCGGGATCGAAGGCGATTTCGTGCTCGTTCACAACGAGGACGACAGAGGCCTCGCGAGCGCGGTTGGACAGGCCGCGGAAAGGGCAGTCGGCGACATCGTCATCCTGATGTCCCCCGAAGTCGTCGCGGAGGCAGGGTGGCTCGAGCCACTCGTCGCCGCACTCAAACGCGATCCGACGGTGCACTGTGTCCGGCCGGACGTTGTCGCGCCTGATCCGGAGCTTCGCCCACAATCGTGTCTCGCGGTACGCCGTATGAGTGTCGTTGAAGCGCTCGCCCGGCACCGCATTTCGGTGACGGATGTCGACCACGAACGCGTCGGCCAGGCCCTGCTCGCGATGGAGGAAGGCGCTCACCTGGAGCGCCGCTCGGTGGTGCGCCGCGAGCCAGCACCCCCTAACGGGTCGTCACACGACAGCCCCAAGCTGGTCTTTCCCGAGCTGGCGGACGTCGCCGGGTTCGACTCATTCTTGGGGGCCCTCAAGCGCGACCGCACAACCGTGTTGCCGGACGCGGTCGAGTCCTCACCGCTTGCGGCCTGCCTCATGGACGGATCTCGGACCGCAGGTGAGCGCGCAGTCGCTGGAACCATCCTCTCGGCTTCGACCTCCAGCGAGGCGTTCGCGGCGACAACGCGGCGGTTGGTGTCGGTGATCGACGACGAGGAACGCCGGCGGATTGCCTCGCTGCTCGAACCGCACGGCTGGGGTCCCACCTGGGAGCGTTTGACCGCGGCTCGCAGCCCAGGACCCGACGAGCTGTTCTGGTGGGGCATTGAGACCCGCAACCCCGAATACGACCAGGTTGTCGCCGACCTTCAGCTTCTTAACGACGTCCTTGCGACGTCCGCGCTGGCCGGGCGCTGGTGGATCTTCAGCGGAATGCTGCTGGGTTGGGCGCGTGAGGGCGCCTTGTTCAGGCGTGACCTCCACGACTTCGACTTCGCGTTCTCCGGCGTGGATCTCGACCGCTTTCGCGTGGCCATGGTCAACCTGATGACGGCAGGGTTCCTGCCCCGCTATCGCTACCCCGGAGTCCTTGAGCGGTGCACGGCATTCACTCTCGTCAGACACGGGACCAAATTTGAGTTCTACGTGATGGAGGCGGATGGTCCGGATCACTACCGGCACCACAGCTACGGCCACTTCAACGGCATCACCGTCCAGAACAATCACCGCTCGCGCACGGCAGTCCCTAGTACCGATCGACTTCCTCGATCGGCTGTGGCTGAAGCCTGAGGATCACGACGATGAACTGACCCACGCATATGGCGATTGGCGTACGCCGAATCCAGATTGGGACTACATGCAGGCGTGCAACATCGTCTCCCGTGAACCTTGGGACCGGAGCCGGTACGACCTGCTCGGTCTGGCCCTGCTCTGAGCGAACCGCCGCAGCGATCGGTCCTGCCGAGCAAGAGCTAAGCGGAAGAAGGGCGCGCCGGAAGATCTCAGCCGCACGAGCTAAGCTGCGAAGGCGCGCCGGAGGATCTCAGCCGCATCGCGCTGGACGCGTTGCTCAGAGAGCACCGTGTACCGGTCCGGCCGCGTAGCCGGAGCCGCCAGCACAGCCTTGGTGAACGTCGCTAGCGACAGGCCGAGATCGGCGGGCGTGAGCGGCAGCCCAAGGCGGACGAAGAGCTCGCGAATCTCGTCGAGGAGAGGCGACTCGTGCGCCGCCGCGGCAACCAGCGCCCCGACCGCGACCTGCTCCCCGTGGAGTGGCCGGAAAGCGAGGTCGAACTCGTCGAGGCTGTGACTGATCAGATGTTCCGCGCCTGAGCACGGTCTGCTGGTACCGGCAGCGGCCATGGCCAGCCCGCTCAGCAGCAGTCCCTTAGCGAGAACCTCGTGGAGCCCGGGCTGCGCCAGATCCGCGAAGTCCAGGATAGATCTGGAAGCGTTCTCGGCGATCATCGCGGCGAACGCGTCGAAGTGTTCCTCACCGACTTCATGCGCCAGCTGCCAGTCAAGGATGGCCGTGAGGTTGCTGACCAGATCACCGACACCCGCCCGAATCGTGCGGACCGGGGCGTTCGAAATCACCTCGAGGTCGACGACGATCCCGGCCGGCATGGCGGCGGGGAATGACTTGCGGTGCCCCGAGCCCGGCGACAGCGATGACACCGGAGAGCAGATGCCGTCGTGGGCGATCGTGGTCGGGCATGCGACGACTTCGACGCCGGTGCGAGCCGCAGCGAACTTCATCGTGTCGATCACCTTCCCGCCGCCGACGGCGACGCATAGCGTGACCTCCTCCTCGATGACGTGCGCGGCAAGCGTCGCTGCGGCGCTCAGCTTGCCGTTTAGCTCACTGCGCCGGGTCGCTCGGATCTGGTCACGATCTAGCTCTTGTGCCACGGTTTCGCCGAACTGCTTCGACGGGCCATCTCCCGCACCGACGCACACGTGCGTCAGATCGAACCCGGCCTCTTGAAGAAGCGACGAGATATTCGTGAGAGCGTTGGCTCGCACCTCGAGCAGTCGCGGGACCGCGATCTGACGCACGTGCGGGTCCCGTCGGACGGAAGCGAGCGTCAGGATCGATTCCGGTTGCCTCGTTGCCATTAGGCGTACGCGCGATCGCTTGCTCGGCGCGCCACCAGCAGCGCGCGAGGGACATCTGTCGGCGTGTCGATCTCCGCCCAGGCCTCCTCATCGACGAGCGCGACTCCCAGCGGCTCTTCCGCAGCCATCCGAGCATAGATGTCCTCGTAATAGAGATCGGTGCAACTGGCCCCGAGGGCCGCTGTGGCATACTCGAGATAGCGCCTGCGTGCCGCTGGTCGTAACACGGACACGCCGATGAACTCGCCAACACATTCCGTACTCGGGAGGTGTTTGCCGATCGCAGTGGCTCGGCCGCCGACGACGCACACGCCCATCGCCTCATCGTCGACCGTCGATCGGTCAGCGACTATCACGAGATCGTGATCCGCAGACGTGACTGCTCGGACGACCTCGGGCAAGAACACGATGTCGCTGTTGACGATTAGCAGTGGCTCGGGGACGTCGAGAGAGCATGCAAGCGCTACGGAGTGAAAGTTGTTCAACTCGACATAGCGGTCGTTGTGGATGAACTCGACGTCGTCAAATCCCAGGGTTTGGCAATGGTCGATCACGCTGTCTCGGTCGAATCCCGTCACAACAACCAGGTGCCTAACGTCCGCCTTCCTCAGCGTTGCGGCCGCGCGCTCGATCATTGAGGCTCCGTCGAGGTCAAACAGTGCCTTTGGCCCCTGACCCAGCCGTCGGCCCAGCCCGGCGGCCAGAACCACCCCGATCATGACCAACTCCTGCCGCGCCGCTGTGCGCGCGCATCACCGCGCAACTGCGGGAACGTGCTCATGACCCGGTAGTCGGCCCGATCACACTTCATTTGAGTGTTCGCCAGCATCACCGGGATTGCGGTCGAGCGCCCCAGGTGCTGACACGGCGAGCGCAGCGAGTGGACGTCGGTCATCGTCGAACATCGGCGGTACCACGGGTACGAAACGCCGTGTCGTCGCCGGCTGAATACTGGACCACCTACGCCGGTTGAGAACTGACCCGCCTGGCCGGCCGCCGGTGCCGTCCGGTTGGGTCCGGAGCTTGGTTCGGTCGTTGTCGATCGAGTCGGGAGATGAAGGGTCGTCAGCGTGGAGCAGTGGGCGGAGGTTCGTCGGATGCGTTTCGTTGAGGGGTTGGCGAGTCAGGGAGATCGCGGCGGCGGACGGGGTTGCATCGGAGAGATCGATCCGCAGGGCGTTGGAGTCGACGACGCCGCCGGTGTATGCGCGGTCGTCGCGGGGGTCGAAGCTCGATCCGTTCAAGGATGAGGTTCATCGGCTGCTACGTGACGATCCCGGATGGAGCGCGAGCGGATCCGCGAGCTGCTCGCCGAGCAGGGCTTCGAGGGTGGCAAGACGATCGTCGATGATTACGTGCGGGAGGAGCGCGTCCGTTCTTCCGCGATCAGCGCACGTATCAGCGGACGGTGTACCGGCTTGGGGACGTGTTGCAGTTCGATCTGTGGCAGCCCGAGCGGGAGATCCCGGTCGGCTACTGCCAGACGCGCAAGGGGTACGTGGTCGTCGGCGCGCTGGGCTACTCGCGGTTCGGGGCGGGCGCGGTGGTGTTCTCCAAGGAGGCGCCGGACGTGCTGTGGGGGATGCGGCGCTGCGTGTGGCGGATCGGCGCGCTACCCCGGCGGCTGGTGGTCGACCGGGAGGGGTGCCTGCACGCCGGCGGCGGCCGGCCGACGAGGAGTTCGCGTCGTTTTGCGGGCAGCTGTCGGTCGGCTGGCGGATCCTCGATCCCGGAGACTGTCGGGCGAAGGGGGTCAGCGAGCGGCTGCAGGGGTTCATCGAGACCAGCTTCGAGCCAGGACGGTCGTTCGGCGAACGAGCTTGACTTCCAGGACCGTTGGTTCGATCAGCGCGCCAATGTCCGGCTGCATCGCACGCTTCGTGCAGCGGCCGGTCGACCGGCTGTTGCGCGAGCGTGAGAGCATGCGGTCGCTGCCCGAGCCGGGACCGGATCTCGACCGTCGGCTTGTGCTGCGGGTGCCGCCGGCGAGCCCTACGTGCATGTCGATCGCAACGACTACTCGTTGGACCCGGGGCTGGTCGGCCGACGCGTGGAGGTACGCGTCTCGCAGCGGGAGGTCGCTCGCGGTCGCGCTGCGGCACCGGCGAGCTGGCAGCCAAGCACCGGCGCGTGTTCGCCGCGGGGCAGAACAGCTCACTGATCCCGCCCATCAGCAGTCGCTCGAGCGGCTGCGTCGCGAGCGTGATCGAGGCAAGCCGCTCACGGGTGAGGATGTGCAGCTGCGCGATCTGTCGGTCTACGATCAGCTGGCGGACGCGGCGTAGATGGGCCAGCAGGCCGAGCTCGCGCACTGTCCGAGCGCTGAAGGCGCCAGCCGCCGCCAGGGCGCTGCCGAAGCTTGCCGACCGGGCCCGCCAAGAGGAGTGGAGCTATAGAGCGGTTCGTGCAGACGCTGCTTGAGACCGAGGTGTCCGCGCGCGACAGCCACGGCGGCGAAGCCAGGATCCGCCAGGCCCGGTTCCCAGGCGCGCAAGACGCTTGAAGAAGTTCCGACTTCACCTTCCAGCGCAGCGTCAAGAAGACGGTGATCGAGGCGACCTCGGCCAGCTCGACTTCCTACACGCGAAGGAGTGCATTGTGGCGCTTGGCCCGCCGGGTACCGGCAGAGACACATCTAGGGATCGCGTTCGGGATCCGCGCCTGCCTCGCTGGTCACCGGCGTCGAGGTTCGCGACCGCCACCGAATGGGTCGCCCGACTCGCTGAGGCCAAGCACGATGAGGCAGGCTCGAGGACGAGCTTGTCAGCGGGCTGCGGACGGATCCCGCTCTTGATCGTCGACGAGGTTGGCTACATCCCGTTCGACCCACAGGCCGCGAACCTGATGTTCGCGCTGGTCTCCTCCCGCTATGAGCGCGCGTCGATGATCGTCACGAGCAACAAGCCGTTCTCCGATGGGGCGAGATCTTCGGCGACGACGTCGTCGCCGCCGCGATGATCGACCGGCTCGTGCACCATGCCGAGATCCTCAACCTCAAGGGCGATTCGTATCGGCTCAAGGACAAGGACCTCGGCTCTCCACCGCCCGCGAAGAGCCCCGAAATCGGGTGAGCAATCCCTCGCGGCGAGCTCGCCGAGGGCCTCAGAACGCCGCACAACGCGCCATCTGCGGCGCCCGCGCACGAAATCGACCGAAATACTCCACCGCCACCGCCCGGATCCCGGAGACCAACCGGTTGACGCCCGGGCCCGCACCCGAGCGGAGAGGCGGTCTGACAAGGCGCGCAGCGGCTACGCGCTCCGCTCGTCGCTCCGCTCGTCGCTTCGCTCCTCACTCCACGCGCAGCCGCTAACCCCGGTCCGATGAGCTCTCCCAGACCATCAGGGTGGTCCACTTTTCAGCCGGCGCAAGTGGTCCACTCTTGCCGGCCTTGACACGCCGAACGTCGCGATGGAGGAGGGCTCTTCACGAGGTCGTCAGCCTGTGTCGCGCATCGCGAGGCGGGGCGGTAGGTTCGGATGGCATGCCCTGCCCTCGAGCACGCCGTGATAGACGCAGACATCTCGGGTGGACACCTTTCGTGATTGCTTCGCTTAGCACGGCGCGCGCACCGGTCTGTCCCCTACCTACGCCAACAGCGCAAGCGCCGGGTGTGTTCCTCAGCTCCGGGCAGAACTCGGTGGATCCGAATCCCATCGTCCCGCGTGATCGACCATCGCCCCGCCGTCTTGAGGCCCCGACTCAAGCTCGACGCTCCGCCGCCGAAGACGAGAACGAATGCCGTATACCGATGCAGTTACCCGAATCGGCCAGATTCAATCCCAGCTCGCCGCGCTCCAAACCGCGTTTTCGCCCCCAGCCACGACCTCGGTGACGAGCAGTACGTCCGCGACCACGGGCACGGGGACGTCCACCACCGGCGGGAGCAGCTTCGCCAACGCCCTCGCGCAAGCCGGTGGGACGACGGCGACTGGAACCACCGGCTCGAGCACGCTGTCGGCGAAGGCCCAGAGCATGCTCACAACCGATCAGCAGCAGTTCGCCACCCGGCTCGCGGCCGATACCGGCCTCAGCACGCAGGTGATCGCCGCCTGGATGCTCGCCGAGGAGTCTGGCGGTGCCGCACAGACTCGTCAGTCGGCGCACAACAACGACTGGCTCAATATCGGCTACACCGACAGCGGCACCTACGGCTCGAGCGACTCGATCTGGAGCAACCCGGCCACCGCGGCCGACGCGACCGCCGGATGGCTGAAGGGTCAGGACACGGTTCCTGGATACGGCCGGGCCGCCCCCGGCGTCCAGGCGATCATGAAGACGGCCGGGCAGTCACCCCAAGCCCAGATGTCCGCGATCCAGAACTCCGGCTGGGCCTCGGGTGGCTATCCCGAGCTCGCCCAGCTGTTCTCCCAGGTCGCCTGAGCGGCCGGCCGAAGCGCTTAGGGCCGATCCCGGTGGGCGTGCGACCCAAGTGGGATGGGCTCAGTTCGCGGTACCGGCGCCGACCGGGTCCGGTCTTCGCACGCGATCCAGCGCGTCGCCTCACCCTCCGCGCGAGCCGACTCCTGCGGCGCGAGTAGCCGAAGTACACGCGAGTCCAACGACGAGCCACACGCCGAACCGCACCCACGTCGTTGACTGCAGGTTGAGCATCAGCCACAGCGACGCGAGCACGGAGGCGATGGCAGCACGGGACGAACGGCGTCCTGAAGGACGCCCGAGCTGGGACGGTGCGCCGCAGCACGAGGACACCGATCGCCACGAGCACGAACGCGAACAGCGTGCCGATGTTGACCATCTCGGCGAGCACCTTGAGCGGGAACAGGAACGTGACGAGCGCCACGGCGAGCCCGGTGACGATCGTCGTGCGGTACGGCGTGCCGAATCGCTGCGACGCGGCCGCGACGGGGCCGATCACCAAGGATGAATGCTTCGGTTTCCGAGATCAGCGCGGGCTGTCGTTCGTCATCCGCACGTGCTGCTTGGCCTCTCGCTGCTGACGCTCACGGCGCTGTTCTTCCAGCAGCGCGCTGACAGCGCGCGACAGATGATCGAGTTCGCCGCGCTTGTCGCGCTGCTGCTGCTGTTGCTTGCGGCGTATCGCCGCGAGGCGGCAACCCGAGCACTCGCGGGAGCACGGGCGGAACTCGACGACGAACAGCGTCGGCTCGAGCGAATCGTCAACCACGCGCCGATCGGCATTGTGCTCGCCGACGCCGAGGGCCGCTTCGTCATGGTCAACCCGGCGCTGTGCGCGATGCTCGGCTACACGAAAGGGGAACTCGAGGGCCGGCTGTTCGTCGACTTCGTCGAGTGTGAGGATCCGGCGGCGGAGCTCGAGCAGTTCCGGGCCGACTTCCTCAACATCGAGAGTCGCCAACGTGAGCGCCATTACATCGCCCGCGACGGGAGCCGGATCTGTGCCCTCGTCACGCTGTCCCCGGCGACCGGACCGGACCGCGCCGACGCGGTGCGGGTCGCTCAGATCGAGGACATCACCGAGCGCAAGCGCGTCGAGACAGCGCTGGCTGACGAGCGGCAGCTGCTCACCGCATTTCTGCAGACAACGCCGGATCAGGTCTACTTCAAGGACCGTGACAGCCGCTTTATCCGCGCGTCGGGCGGGCAAGCAGCCAAGCTTGGCGTCGCGAGCGCCGAGGACCTGATCGGTCACACCGACTTCGACTTCTTCCTCGCCGAGCATGCCCAGAGCGCGTTCGACGACGAGCAACGGATCATCCGCACCGGCGAGCCGATCGTCAGCAAGGAGGAGCGCGAGGTGTTCCCGGACGGCCGGATCGCCTGGGCGGCAACGACGAAGCTGCCCTTGCGCGACGCCACCGGCGCGATCATCGGCACCTGCGGGATATCCCAGGACATCACCGCCCGGCGGCTCGCCGAGACGATGCTGCGCGAGAGCGAAGAACGCTGGCGAACGCTGCTCGCCAACTCTCAGGAGATCGTCACACTCGTCAGCGCCGACGGCGTGCTCTCGTATATCAGCCCGTCGATCCAGCGCTGGCTCGGGTACGCCCCGGAGGAGCTGATCGGCGCCGATGCACGCGAGCTGTCACACCCCGACGACCTCGCCGCGTTCCGAGCCACGTTCGCCGCGGCGGCCGCGGACACGCACAAGCGCCAGTTCCCGGTGCACCACCGGCTGCTTCACAAGGACGGCTCCTGGCACTCGCTCGAGTCGACGCTCGTGGGACTCGTCGATGACCCGGCGATCCGCGCCGTGCTCGTCACCGGCCGCGACGTGACCGACTGGGTGGTGCTCGAGCGAGAGCGTCAGCGGCTCGACCTGCAGCGCCGTGTCTCGCAACGGCTCGAGGCGGTCGGCCAGCTCGCTGCGGGCGTCGCCCACGAGATCAACACGCCGATGCAGTTCGTCAGCGACTCGGTGACCTTCCTGCGCGACGCTGTCGACGGGTTGCTGACCCTGACCAACATGTACCGCGAGCTGCTTCGCACCGACGAGCGGATCAGCAAGGAGGAGCGCCAACGGCGCGCCACCGAGGCCGAAGAGCTGGCCGACCTCGACTATCTGTGCGAGCGGATCCCGAACGCGTTTGATCGCACCGTGGACGGCATCGGGCGCGTGACGTCGATCGTGAAGGCGATGAAGCGCTTCTCGTACGCGTCGACCGCCGAGACGAGTCCGGCCAACCTCAACGAGGCCCTCGAGACGACGCTCGCGGTGTGCCGGAACGAGTACAAGTACGTGGCTGACATCGAGCTTCAGCTCGGCGAACTGCCGCTCGTGACCTGCAACGCCGGGGAGCTCAATCAGGTGTTTCTCAACCTGATCATCAACGCCGCCCAGGCGATCGGAGAGGTGACCGACGGCGCGAGCCACCGCGGCACGATCCGGATCACGACACGCGTCGATGCCAAGAACGTGCTCGTCGAGGTCGCCGATGACGGGCCTGGCATCCCGCCCGAGCTGCTCGACCGGATCTACGAGCCGTTCTTCACCACAAAGGAGATCGGGCAGGGCAGCGGTCAGGGCCTCGCGATCGCCCGGACGACAATCGAGCAGCACGGGGGGTCGATCGACTGTGCCAGCGTGCCCGGCTCGGGCACGACGTTCACCCTGAAGATCCCGCTCCAGCGCCCTGCGCGGGACACGGCGGTGGCGGCCTGAGCCGGGTGGGCCGCGTGGGCCGCGTGGTCCGCCCGGGCCGCGCATGCGGCCGCTGGATGACTACGCTGCCCGTCCGCTCTCCGGCGCGTCGGGCTCCCACTCGGCAGACTGGCCGAGCGAGGCGCTCTTCAGCACCTTGAGCGAGAGCAGCGCGCACTTCAACCGCGTCGCCGAGATGTCGATCCCGAGCAGTTCCAGCACGAACGAGCGATCGAGCGCCAGCACGTCCTGCACCGCCATGCCCTTGACCTCATCGGAGGCCATCGAGGCGGCGGCCTGCGAGATCGCGCAGCCGTGCCCCTCGAACCGCACGTCCTCGATCCGGCCCTCACCGTTGACCATCAGCCGCACCGTCAGGTCATCGCCGCACAGCGGGTTCAGATCGTGGAACTCAAGGTCGACCCGCTCGAGCTCCGGAGCCGGCGGGCTCCAGTTATGCGGGTGCTTGTAGTGATCGAGGATGTTCTCGCGGTAGAGGTCGTCCATCACTGAGGAGGGTAGCGGTGCTAAGATAGTTAGCGACGCTAATTATCTCTCCTTTGCCCGACACCACGACTGACACCCATCTTGAGCTTGCCGCCCGCCTGCGGCTTTCCGTGGCCCGCCTCGCGCGGCGCCTGCGCCAGCAGACGGCCGTGGAGCTCACCCCGTCGCAGAGCTCGGCCCTGATCAGCATCGAACGTCACGGTCCACTGACGCCGAGCGAGCTCGCCGAGATCGAACGGATCCAGCGCCCCACGGCCACCCGGATCCTCGGCGTGTTGATTGAACGCGGGTACGTGGGTCGGGAGCCGGACGCCAGCGACCGCCGCAGCTCGCGCGTCAGCATCACGCGCACCGGGGCGGACGTGCTCGCCCGCAGCCGGCGCCGCAAGAATGCCTACCTCGCGCGGCGGCTCGAGACCTTCGACCCGGAGGAACTCGAGGCCCTTGAGCGCGCCGCCAGTCTGCTTGAGCGGCTGATGGAGGATGACCAGTGAGCGTTGAGACGCTGAAGCTCCCGTTCCGGTCGCTGACCGTCCCCAACTACCGGCGCTACTTCGTCGGACAGGTCATCTCGTTGAGCGGCAACTGGATGCAGATCGTCGCCGAGATGTGGCTGATCCTGAAGCTCACGGACTCCAGCTTCATCGTCGGGCTGACCGCCGCACTGCAGTTCGTCCCGATGCTCGTCGCGGGCGCCTGGGGAGGCCTGCTCGCCGACCGTCTGCCCAAGCGTGGGCTGCTGATGGTCACCCAAACGCTGATGGCGATCCCCGCGCTCACGCTGTGGGTTCTCACGGGCACCGGCAATGTCACCGCGCCCGTCGTGCTCGCGCTCGTGTTCGCGCGTGGCGCGGTCAACGCCGTCGACAACCCCGCTCGGCAGAGCTTCGTGATGGAGATGGTCGGGCGCGTCAAGGTCGTCAACGCGGTCAGCCTCAACAGCCTGATCGTGCAGTCGGCGCGGATCATCGGCCCGGCCGTCGCTGGGACGATCATCGCCACGATCGGCGTCGCCCCGTGCTTCCTGGTCAACGCGCTGAGCTTCGGCGCGATGCTCCTCGCGCTGCGCCTGATCGACCCCAACGAACTCCACCAGGGTAAGCGCGTCGCGCGCGAGCCGGGCCAGCTCCGCGAGGCGCTCCGCCACGTCGCCGACACGCCGGCGCTACGCGTCCCGCTCGCGGTGATGGCGTTGGTCGGCACGCTGTCCTTCAACTTCCAGGTGATCCTGCCGCTCGTCGCGCGCTTCGCGTTTCACGGGACCGCGGCGACATACGCCGTGTTGACAAGCGCGATGGCCGTCGGGGCGGTGACGGGCGCGCTCGCGGCGAGTACGCGGGAGACGATCAAGCCGGCGCTCATCACCGTCGCCGCGCTCGGCTTCGGGATCTTCAGCCTCGCCGCCGCTGCGGCGCCGACACTCGGCCTCGAGGTGGTCGCCCTCGCCGTCACCGGAGCCGCCAGCGTCACGTTTGCGGCGAGCATCAACTCCACGCTGCAGCTGTCCGCCGCACCGGCGATGCGTGGCCGCGTGATGGCGCTCTACAGCGTCGTGTTCCTCGGCTCGACGCCGATCGGCGCCCCGCTCACCGGATGGCTCGCCGGTGCCGCCGGTCCGCGGAGCCCGCTCGTCCTCGCCGGCGTCGCCGCGCTCGTGGGCGCGTTCGGACTGTGGTACGCGCTGCTTCGTCCCGGGCGGGAGACCGCGCCCGCACCCGCCGTGGCGATCGACGGCCTACAGCTGGAGGATGCTGCGGACCGACTCGAGACCCGCGATCAGCCGCTCCACGTCCGTCGAGGAGTTGTGCACCGCGAACGACGCGCGAGTCGTCGCCGAGACTCCCAGCTTTCGCATCAGCGGCTGCGCGCAGTGATGTCCGGCGCGGACGCAGACGCCCTCTCGTCCGAGAATCTCACCGACGTCGTGCGGATGGGCGCCCTCGACGGTGAACGACACGAGCGCGCCCCGGTCGGCCGCATCGCGCGGGCCGTGGATCGCGATGCCGGGTACGTCGACAAGCCGCGACAACGTGTCGGTGACGAGCGCCTCCTCGTGGGCGCGGATCTGCTCGATACCGATCGCGCGGATCCAGTCGACCGCGGCGCCGAGACCGATCGCCTCGGCGATCTGCGAGGTGCCGGCCTCGAACTTCCACGGCAGATCCGTCCACGTTGACGCGTCGGCGCCGACCGTGCGAATCATGTGCCCACCACCGATGAACGGCGGCATCTCGAGCAGCAGCGAACGCCGGCCGTGGAGCACGCCGATGCCGGTCGGGCCGTACGTCTTGTGTCCGGTCCAGGCGTAGAAGTCGGCGTCGATCGCCCGTACGTCGACGGGGATCTGCGGCACCGCCTGGCTGCCGTCGATGAGGACCACAGCCCCCGCGTCATGCGCTCGCTGCACGATGTCCGCGACTGGGTTGATCGTGCCGACGACGTTCGAGACGTGCGCGAGGGCGAGCAGCTTGGGCCGGCGCGCGAGGAGCCCGTCGAGTGCCTCAAGATCGAGGATGCCATCGCCGGTCACCGGCACGTAGGCAAGCTCGGCGCCGCGGTCGGCGGCGAGCAGCTGCCAGGGGACGATGTTCGAATGGTGCTCCATCTCGGTGAGCACGATCAGGTCGCCCGCGCCGACGTTCTCACGACCCCACGTGTACGCCACGAGGTTGATCGCCGCGGTCGCGTTGGCCGTGAAGATCGTTTCCTCCGGCGTCGAGGAGAGCCAGTCGGCGATCCGGTTGCGCGCGCCCTCGAACAGGTCGGTCGCCTCGACCGCGAGCGGATACACGCCGCGATGGATCGACGCGCGCGACTCGGTGTAGTACCGGGTCATCGCGTCGATCACCGGCTGCGGCGTCTGCGACGTCGCGGCCGAATCGAGGTACGCGACGGTGTGCCCATCGAACTCCCGGCGCAGGACCGGGAAGTCAGACGCGACGTCCCGCAGGGTGCTCGTCGAAACGGCGGCCATGGCTAGGCGACGGCGGCGTCGACGGCGTCGGTGATCCAGCCGTAGCCCTTCGCCTCGAGCTCATCGACGAGCTCCGCCCCGCCCTGCTTGACGATTCGGCCCTGGTAGATGACGTGTACGTGGCTGGGCTGCACGAGGTGCAGGATGCGCTGATAGTGGGTGATGATGAGCACGCCCATGTCGGGGCCGGCTACGGCGTTGACGCCGTTCGCGACAACGCGGAGCGCGTCGATGTCCAGACCGGAATCGGTCTCATCGAGGATCGCCATGCCGGGCGTTTGCAGGGCCAGCTGGAGGATCTCCATGCGCTTCTTCTCACCGCCGGAGAAGCCCTCGTTGAGGTAGCGGCTCGAGAACTCCTTCGGCACGTTCGTCAGCTTCATCGCCGCCTCAACCGTCTGGCGGAACTCCCGTAGCGGGATCGGGCCCTCGCCATGCGCCTGCCGATGCGCGTTGAGCACGGTGCGCAGGTACTTGGTCACCGTGACGCCGGGCACGGACACCGGGTACTGGAACGCCATGAACAGGCCCATGCGGGCTCGCTCGTCGGGCTCTGCCTCGGTGATGTCCTCGCCGCGGAACAGGATCTGTCCTTCCGTCACCTCGAGGTTCGGGTGCCCCATGATCGTGTTCGCGAGCGTCGACTTGCCCGAGCCGTTGGGACCCATCAGAGCGTGGATCTCACCCTTGTCCACGGTCAGATCGAGTCCCTTGAGGATCGGCTTGTCGCCGGCCTGGACGTGAAGATTGCGAATTTCTAGCTCAGCCATATCTCTTTCTGGTCAGGCCACTGGCTCGCGGTCGTATCTGCGAGAGAACTCGACCAGCTCGGCCAGGGTCGTCGTCTGCAGCGAGCGGGTGATGCCGCCCTGAACGCGCATCCACAGGAGCTTCGTTGCGCACCCGCGGCCCGCGTCGGGCTCATGTGAGCACAACACTCGCTCCGTGCGGTCGTGCACAAAGCATTCCATCGGCGCAATCGAGCCCTCGAGCGCCTGCACCACCTCGTCCATTGAGATCTCGTCCGCCGGACGCGAGAGCCAGTAGCCACCATGGGCGCCGCGGGCGCTCATCACGAGCCCCGCCTTCCGAAGGCGCGCGACGACCTGCTCGAGATACGCGAGTGGCAGACCCTCGGCGTCCGCGATCGCCTTGAGGCTGGTCGGATGCTCGGGGGCTTGCCGTCCGAGCTCGACCATCAGCCGCACGCCGTACTCCGCCTTGGAGGAGAAGATCATCGTGTAAATCCTACCATGGCGGTAGGTTATCTCTTCAGATAGGGTCTTCGCACATGGACGATGTGGGGCTGGCGAGTAGCGAGTTGATTCCGCGCGCTGCGGCATCCGCCCGTGAGCACGGGCGGATCGGCATCGACACCGAGTTCATGTCCGAGGGCCGCTACCGGGCGCTGCTGTGCCTCGTGCAGATCGTCGTGGACGCGCCGAGCGAGCCCGACGGGATCCAGGTCCTCCTGATCGACGCTCTCGACGACACGCTCGACTTTACGCCGCTCGCCGAGCTGATGGCGGAGCCAGAGATCGAGGTCGTGCTCCATGCCGGCCGCCAGGACGTCGCGATTCTCCGCCGGGTCTGGAGCACCGAGCTGACGAACATCTTCGACACGCAGATCTCCGCCGGGTTCGCGGGCGCCAGCGCCCAGGCCGGCTATGGGAACCTGATCGGCTCGATCCTCGGCCAGCGCGTCGGCAAGACCGCCAGCTACACCCGCTGGGACGCCCGACCGCTCACCGGCGAGCAGCTCAGCTACGCGCGCGAGGACGTCCTCCATCTGCTCGAGCTCGCCGACGAGCTCCAGCGCCGGCTGCGCGAGCGCGGGCGTCTGGAGTGGGCGCTGGAGGAGTGCCGGCGGCTCGAGGGCGCGACCGACGAACGTGACCCGGAGACGGCCTGGGAGCGCCTGCCCCGGATCGGCCAGCTCGACCCGCGTGCGCGGGCGGTCGCGCGTGAGCTCGCCGCGTGGCGCGAGCGCACCGCGTCCCGGGAGGACCGTCCGGTCGGCTCCGTGCTCGCCGACCCACCGCTCGTTGAGCTCGCCAAGCGCCAGCCATCGAGCCCACGCGGCCTGGAGCAGATCCGCGGTGTGCACCCGTCGACCGTACGCCGCCGCAGCGAGGGCATTCTCGACGCGATCGCACGCGGCCGGGAGACGGAGCCGATCCCCCGCGAACAGGCCCGAGGTCGCTCGGAACCGGGCGATGCACCGCTGATCGCACTCGCCGAGGCGCTGCTGCGGGCTCGTGCCCTCGAGTCGCAGCTCGCCTATGAGTTGCTCGCGTCGCGCGGCGAACTGGAGCAGATCGTCGCCGCTGCCCGCCGCTCAGACCCCGAGCCGGATGTGCGCACGCTCAGCGGGTGGCGACGCGAGCTCGTGGGAGAGGATCTGCGGGATCTGCTCGCCGGACGGAAGGCCGTCGCGATCGGCACGGGGCGCCGGCTCGAGCTCAGAGGCTCTTAGGACGACGCCCCCATCTCGAGCAGCATCGACATCGCCGCCGTGTGCGCGAACAGCGCGTGGGAGAGCGCCAGCGTCAATGTCCGTGAGCGCTTGATCCAGCCAAGGTCGATGCCCTTCAGATCACCGAACGCGGTCGCGTAGGTCACGCGAAGCTTGTGTCCCGGTGAGTCGGCGGCGTGTTGCTCGCCGGTCTCCGCGTTCGCGCCCGTCCAGCCGTTCTTCAGCAACAGCGCGTGCTCGTCCTTGACGAGCGCGTCGGCGCTCCGCGGCCTTCGCCGACGTGACGATGAGCTCCCACGCGCAGAACGCATTCGCCCCCTTGTCACAGCGCTGCACCTTGAGCGAGATCTGCGAGCCAGGCGACGAGCGGCAGCTTCGCCAGGTCCGGCGACCCGCCGCTGCTCTGACCGCAGCCGGCGAGCAGGACGAGCGTCGCCGCACACAGCAAGGCACCTAGTCTTCGCGCGATCATGAGCTCGCGCAGCAGCGTAGCCGAGGGCAGACGGCCGCTCGTCCCGTGGTGAGCCCGGGTCGGTATGTCCTGGGCGCCGCGGCGCTGCTGGTCGTCGGCGTCTCGCTCGGCTGCGCAGCGTTCGTCGTGCGGCGGCGGTACCTGCCTGCGTGGTCGGGCGCGCTGGCGCGGCTGGCGGAGGTGGTCATTGGGTTGGCGTTGCTCACGGCTGAGCTCGAGGTGCTCGGGACGGTCCGGCTGTTCCGGCTGTCGCCGATCGTGATCGCGTCGATCCTGGTCGGTCTGGGGACCACGAGGGCGCTTGCGGGTGGCGGTGCCGCTGACGCTCGCGCAGCCCGCGTCAGCGGGGCTGCCGTCCGCAGGCGCCCCGCGTCAACCGCATCCGCGATCGGGGCGGGCATCGCGGTTCTGGCCGTTGTCGCAGAGTGGTCAGGACCCACGTTCTCGTCGTATGACTTCGGCATTCGGAGCTTCGACTCCGTCTGGTACCACCTGCCGTGGGCGGCGTCGTTTGCCCAGACCGGGCAGATCACCGGGCTGCGGTTCACCGACGTCGAGTACCTGACGGCGTTCTATCCGGCGACGGCCGAGATGTTCCACGGCGCCGGAATCGTGCTCCTCTCGCGCGACACGCTGTCGCCGATCGTCAACCTCGTGTGGCTCGGCCTCGTGTTGCTGGCGGGCTACTGCGTGGGCCGACCGCGAGGTGTCGGTTGGCTGACGATGACCGGCGCTGCCGTTGCCTGCGCCGTACCGATGTTCGTCGGGTCGCAGGCCGGAAGCGCGGCGAACGACATCGTCGGGATCTTCTTCGTGCTGGCCGCTGCGGCGGTGTTCTTCAACGCCGACCGAGATGAGGTGTTCCCACTCATCCTCGGCGGTGTGGCGGCGGGACTCGCGATCGGAACGAAGCTGAGCCTCGTGGTCCCGGCGCTGGCGCTCACGGCTGGGGTCATCGTGGTGACGCGGCGTCGGTCGTGGCTGTGGATCGGGCCGCTCGTCCTCGCCGGCGGCTTCTGGTACGTGCGCAATCTGATCGCGGTCGGGAACCCGTTCCCGTTCGTGAGCCTGCCCGGGCTCGCGACGCCGGCGGCGCCGCTGCAGGCGCACACGGGCTTCAGCGTCGCCCATTACCTGTTCAACGGACACGCGTGGAGCGCCTACTTCCAGCCGGGGTTCGCGTCCGGCCTCGGCGGATGGTGGTGGGCGGTCCTCGCGCTCATGCTGCTCGGCCCGGTGCTCGTGCTGCTGCCCGGCGCCGACGCACGCCTGCGCGTACTCGGGCTCGTCGCGCTGGCATCAATCGTCGGCTACCTGGTCACCCCGGAGACGGCGGCCGGACCCGCTGGCCAGCCGCTCGGGTTCGCGTTCAACCTCCGCTATGGCGCGCCGGCGCTGATCCTCTCGCTGACGGTGCTGCCGCTCGCACCGCTGCTCCGCCATGAACGCGCTCGGGTCGCGCTGCTCGCCGTGTTCGGGGCCGTGCTCGTCGCCACGTTGATCCAGGCGCGTCTGTGGCCCGCGCGCCAGCTGCCGGGCGTGTTCGCCGTCCTCGCCGGCCTCGCGCTCGTGTTCGCCGTATCGCGCCGCTCGGGCCTCGCCGCAGCCGGCGCGGCCGCGGCACTGATCATCGTCGTCGCCGGGTATCCGCTTCAGCGCCACTACCTGCACCGGCGCTACGCCTTCCAACCCGGTGTGTCGTCGCTCGCCCGGACGTGGGCCATCTTCCGCGGCATTCGTGACGCTCGCGTCGGCGTCGTCGGGACGTTCGGCGGCTTCTTCAGCTACCCGTACTTCGGCCTCGACGTGTCCAACGACGTCCGGTACGTGGCGACGCGCGGTGCCCACGGCTCGTTCGCGACGATCACCTCGTGCCCGGCGTGGCGGCGTGCGGTCAACACCGGACGCTTCCGCTACCTCGTCACCACCCCGGCGCGCGACCCGTGGCATCCGAAGCCCCTGCATCCCTCGCCGGAGGCCCGCTGGACCGCCGAGGATCCCGCGGCCCACCTCATTTACGCCCGCCGAGCGAGCGGCCAGCGGATCGCCGTGTTCGGGATCGACGGCCCGCTCAACCCGGCCGGCTGTCGGTAGTCACGGTCGCGAGCAGCTCGCGGACAGCCGCCTGGTGCGCCTCCGTCGTGAAGCACATCGGCTCGGAGAACTCCTCCATCGCGATCGCCTGCTCCCACGTCATGTCGGCGGCATGGCGAAGCAGGGGCTTGCTCATCGCGAGGACGTGCGCCGGCAACCGCTCGACGCGCTCGCACCAGGCCTCCGCCGCGCCAAGCAGCTGATCGTGCTCGACGAGCTCGTTGCCGAGCCCGAGCTCGAACGCCTCCGCGCCGGTCAGGTGCCGGCCGGACGCGAACAGCCCAAACGCGCGCTGGTAGCCGAGTCGGCGGGTGAGCGCCCAGCTGTTGCCCACCTCCGGCACGAGGCCGATGCGCCCGAACGCGGGCACGATCCGGGCGCGCTCAGAGAGCAGCAGCACGTCGCAGGCGAGCGCGAACGCGAGCCCGACTCCGGCCGCAGACCCGTTGACCGCGGCGATGAACGCCTTGTCCGTGCGCGTGATCAGCCGCGCGATCCCGCCGAACTGGCCGCGAATCCACCGCCAGACGTCGGTCGCCCCAGCCGCCGAGGCGAGCATCTCCTGGCCGGCTTCGGCCATCAATCGGAGATCGCCTCCGGCGCTGAACGCGGGATCGCGTCCGGTGAGCACGATCGCGCGCACCGCCGGCTCGCGAGCGAGCGCCGTCAGCTCGTCGTGTAACTGGACGGTCAGCGCCGCGCTCAGCGGGTTCAGCCTCTCCGGGTCATCCAACGTCACGATCGCCCGCGCACCGTTGCGCTCGACGCGAACGTACTCACGCTCACGCGTGGTGCGGGCGCGCTCCACGATCTCCTCGTAGCCCATCGTCAACCTCCTGCGGTCAGTGATCTCCATGCGGCGCCGGCCAACTCCGGCGCCGCATCCGTAAGCGACAGGCGGCTCGGGTCCGCCAGCCAGTGACGCGCGAGTTCCTGGCTCGGACCGATCCACAACGCGGTCATCACCTCCGGCTCGAGCGCCCGCAATTCGCCCGCGCGCACCCGCGGCGTCGTCCAGTCACGCACCGCGCGGAAGAAGCGGATGTTGATCAGCCAGAGCGCCTCGGAACTCCCCGCGAGCGCCCGGGCGTCACGCTCGAGGAGCAGGAAGCCGGCCTGCTCGTGATGACGCGCAATCCACGCGACGTGGTGGTGGACGGCACCCTCGACGCCCTCACGCGTGGACGCCGCCCCGTCGAGCGCGGCAACGAACCCCTCCTGGTAGCCGCGCAGCGCCTCGACGTACAGCGTCGCTGCGATCTCCTCCTTGCTTCCGAAGTGGTGGTAGATCGAGCCGACGCTCGCCCCCGACCGGCTGCGGATGCCCTTGATCGAGCCGCCACTGACCCCGTGCGCCGTGAACTCGGCGAGCGCTGCGTCGAGGATCTCCTCGCGACGGTCGTTCATGCGATCGACCAGAATCTCATTCTAGAACACGATTCTAGAAGCGTCCGGCGGTCGGCGGCCGGCGGCGCCTAATAACCTGAAAGGTCATGGCCACCACCGCCGATCACCTCCAGGATCCCGAGCTGCTCGCAACCGAGTGGGATCTCGCGCCGCTCGTCGATGGCGACCCCGAGCACGGCGTCAACCGCCAGCTCGAGGAGGCCCGCCAGCGCGCCACCACCTTCGCCGAGGCCCATGCGGGCCGCGTCGCCGAACTGGACGCCGAGGGCCTGCGCGACGCGATGCGCGAGCTCGAGACGATCCACGAGCTGATCGGGAAGGCCGCGTCGTACGCGTCGCTGCAGTTCTCGACCGACACCGCCGATCCGGCGCGGGGCGCACAGCTCCAGCGCATGCAGGAGCTCGCGACCGAGATCGAGACGAAGCTCCTGTTCTTCGAGCTCGAGTGGGCCGCGGTCGACGACGCGCGCGCCGACGAGCTGCTCGCCGCCGACGGTCTCGACTTCTGTCGCCACTACCTGCGCAGCACCCGGCGCTACCGCCCGCACCTGCTCACCGAGCCCGAGGAGAAGATCCTCGCCGAGAAATCGATCTCCAGCCACAGCGCGTGGAGCCGCCTGTTCGGAGAGCTCGTCTCCGCGCTGCGCGTCAATCTCGACGGCGACGAGCAGACGCTCGACATGGCGCTCGCCCGTCTCCAGGACCCCAACCGTGACGCCCGCCGGCGGGCGGCCGAGGCCGTCTCGGCGGCGCTCGAGCCGGGCCTTCGTACCCGGGCCTTCATCTACAACACGCTCGCTCACGACAAGTCCGTCGAGGACCGACTACGCCGCTATCCCCACTGGCTCGCCGCGCGCAACCTCGCCAACGAGGCCTCCGACGAATCCGTGATGGCGCTCATCACCGCGGTTCGCGCCCGGTACGACATCCCGCAGCGCTGGTACCGGCTGAAGGCGAAGCTCCTCGGCGTCGACCGGATCGCCGACTACGACCGCGCCGCGCCCGTCCTGCCGGAGGACATCTCGTTCTCGTACGGCGACGCCCGCGAGCTCGTGCTGGACACCTACGACGCGTTCTCGCCCGAGGCCGGCCGCGTCGTGCGGCGGTTCTTTGACGAGCATTGGATCGACGCGCCGGTGCGTCCGCACAAGCGAGGCGGCGCGTTCTGCTCCTACACCGTGCCGAGCGTGCACCCCTACGTGCTGCTCAACTTCACCGCCCGGCGCCGCGACGTCCTGACGATGGCCCACGAACTGGGCCACGGCCTGCACGCCGCCCTCGCGCAGCCCCAGGGCGTCTTCCACCAGTCGACGCCGCTGACCCTTGCCGAGACCGCGTCGGTATTCGGTGAGACGCTCGTGTTCGGGCGGCTGCTCGACGCGGCCACGACCGACGACGAGCGGCTCAGCCTCCTCGCGGAGCGGATCGACGGCGCGATCGCGACCGTCTTCCGTCAGATGGCGATGAACCGCTTCGAGCACCTGTTCCACACCGGCCGGCGCACCGAGGGCGAGCTCTCGGTCGACCGCATCAACGAGTTCTGGGTCGAGGCCCAGTCCGAGCTGTTCGGCGACTCGGTCGAGATCACCGAGGGCTACCACTCGTGGTGGTCGTACGTCCCCCACTTCATCAACACACCTGGCTACGTCTACGCGTACGCGTACGGGCAGCTGCTTGCCCTGTCCGCGTACGGCCGCTACCGCGAGCAGGGCGACGCGTTCGTGCCGAGGTACCTCGAGCTGCTCTCCTCCGGCGGTTCCCGGACGCCCGAGGAACTCGGATCAATCGTCGGCATCGATCTCGCGGACCCCGGCTTCTGGGATGCCGGTCTCGCGCTCGTCGAGGAGCAGCTGCGGGCCGCCGAGGAGCTGGCGGACCGTCGTTAGTGCCGCTGCGCCCCGGCCTTGCGGGTGCGCGAGCGTTCCTCCTGGCGCTCGACGACGTTGACGATCAGCTTCATCACCTGCTCGACGCCGGTCGCCTTCGCATCCCCGTGCTCGAACGCCTCGCGCCACTGCTTGACGGTCCCCTTCGTCGCGAGCTCGTTGAAGTGCGAGCGGGAGACCGTGAGCGTCACCTTCGAGTCGCTCGGGATGTCCTTGGACACCTTCGGACCCGGCACCTCGACGCGGTAGAGCTGCACGTCTCCGCGGCCCCGCAGCTCGAGTCCCACGACCAGCTTCAGCTGCTGGAGCGCGGGCACCTCGGCCTGGAACCGCTTCACGGCGGTCTCGATCAGCGTCCTGGTGTCCGACGGCGAGGACAGAGCCTTCAGTCTAACTGGACGGTTGACGCGGGCCGGTCAAGGCGAGACGATCGCGGCGGGCAATCCACCAAAGGAGGTCCGATGGCCCGAATGATGGCCGACTGCCGCCGCTGGCCGAGCGAGTCCGATTGCTCGCTCGTGATCATCGGCGAGGAGGATGAGGTCGTGCGCGCCGCGGCAGACCACGCCGCGTCCGTACACGGCCACGACGACACGCCTGAGCTGCGCGAGCAGGTCCGTGGCATGTTGGAGCCGGCCGAGGCGTACTCACCGGGTCCGCGTGCTCACGAGCCGATGCCTGGCTAGGCACCTCCGGGGGCGAGGGCCGCGCCGACCGCGCGACCCTCGCCGGTGAGCTCATCGGATCGTGAACGTGACGCTCACGGTCTGCCCGGTCAGACCCTGCAGCCTCGGCGTTGCCTGAAGCCGGTAGCTCCCCGGCTTCAGTCCGCGACCGGCGAACCGGACGCTGTTGCGTCCCGCCTTATCACGGTGCGAGAACCGTGCCACGCGCGTCGGCCGGCGATGCCGGACCAGGTGGACCACGACGAAGCTCGTCGTCGCGGCCTTCGTGTCGGAGTAGCTGATCTTCGTTCCTCGTCCGGCCTTGAACGCCTTCGGCGCGAGTGCCAGCCGGCTCAGCTTCGGCGCGATCAGGGTCGTCACCGTTCGGTCGGCGCTCTGAACCGTTCCGACGGACGTGATCGCAACGAGCCGGTAGTGGTAGGTCACGCCCGGTTTGAGGCCCCGGATCGTCGCCGTGATCGCCGTCGGCGTTACGCCGGTCGGCAGCTGGGCGGAGGTGGTCGAGCCGTACTTCGTCGTCGTGCCGTACACGAAATGCACGCTCGCCAGCCCGGAGTTCGGCGTGACCGACCCGTGCAGGGTGGCAACCGTCCGTCCGACGGACGTCGGGCCCGCCGTGCTCACCTTCGCGGCAGCGAGTTCGTAGGCGCCGATGTCGCACTTCGCCCCGACGGGACGGGCCACGCCGCGCTGATCGGTCGCCGGACAATCCGCGCCGGTGGCCGGGATCTGATCGATCGCGGCGCTGCCCGCCTGCAGCGAAACCGTCCACGACGGCCCGCCGTTGTCCTGGAGCGGTCCGAGGTTCGGATCGCCACTCCCGAAGCTGCTCGGACACGTGGCATCGCCGGAGGAGAGGTTGTGCCCTCCGTCGGTGACGGCCGACGGACCGCAGTTGCTGCCGCCGTTGAGCGCGAGCAGGCTGTTCTCGACGCTGAGCACCGCCGTGGCGAGACCGGCGAGACCGCCGCCGGCGCCGGCGTTACCGGGATTGCCCGCGGCACCCGCCGTCGCGCCGGTGCCGCCGGATCCGGCCGCGCCCGGCTGGCCGACCTTGTTGCCGACGACCGTCACGTTGCGCAGCTGGGGGCTCGAGGAGCCGCTCGCCGCGACACCGCCGCCGGAGCCGCTGTCGCCGCCGTTCGCACCATGCCCGCCGGTGCTGAGGGTCCCGACGCCGAGCCCGCCGTTGCCGCCGCCCCCACCATCACCGGTCGTGTTCGAGGCGATCGTCGCGTTCGTGAGGCTCGAGCGAACCGGCGGCGCTCCAGATCCCGCCTCCGGACGGAGCCCGCACCACCGACGCCGCCCGGGCCACCGGTCCCGCTCGCCGGCGCTGTTCGAGCTGCCGCCCGTGCCCCCGCTGCCCCCGGCCCCGCCGGCGTTGCCCCGGACCGAGGAGCCGGAGATCGTGAGGGTGCCGCCCTCGTTGGCCACGCCCGCGCCATTGCCACCGGCGCCGCCCGCGCCCCCGGCTCCGCCGGGATTCGCGGTGCTCTCCGGTCCGCCGATGCCACCGGTGCCGCCGGCGCCCGACGCGTTGCGCGCGATCGTCGCGCCGGTCAGCGTCAGGGCCCCCGTGTTGAAGATTCCGCCGCCCTCACCGCCGGCGCCGCCGGCACCTCCTGGGACCGCCGGGTCGCCGGGCGTGCTGCCGGCGTTGCCGCCCGCGCCGCCCGCACCGGCCTGACTGCCGTCAACTTCAGCATTGATGAGCACGAGCGACCCTTGGTTGAGGATCGCGCCGCCGTTCTGGCCGTTCCCACCGGGGCCGCCGGCCGTGCCGGAGGCACCGTCCGGCGCGTGACCACCGGTGATCTCGAGATTGCGCATCGTCACGCCGGCGCCGGGTGCAGACCTCGAACACGCGATTGCCGAGGGAGAAGGCGTCGATCATCGTCTGCGACTCCCCGCCGCCCTCGATCGTCAGGTTCGTCACCGTCGAGGCGATCTGGAGCGGGATATGCGGCGCGCTCCCGCCCCCGAGGAAGTACCGGTTCGGCTTCAGCACGATCGTGTTCGCGCCGAACGCGGCGGCAGCGCAGTCACCGTTGGCGCTCCCCGGCGAGTCGACCGCGAGGATCGCCTCCCGCAGCGAGCACGCTCCATCACTGGGAGTCGTCTCGTCAAACGTCGAGTTGACCGTCAATGTCGCAGCGTTGGCCGCCGGTGCCGCAATGGCGGCAGCGGTCATCGCCGCGCACGCAAGCACGCGTACACGCATGAGTCCCCCTCCGGGTCTGTGGCCGCCCGCGCCATCCGCGCGAGCTAGTGAGTACGCCGACTTAAACGGCGGCCCGAGAGGGAAGTTCTGGCGTTGGTTCTGAGAGCCCTAGATCTTGTGGCGCTGAAGCAGCTTGCGCCCGATCACCATGCGCTGGATCTCCGAGGTGCCCTCGCCGATCAGCAGCAGCGGCGCGTCACGGTAGATCCGCTCGATCTCGTACTCCTTGGAGTAGCCGTAGCCACCGTGGATCCGCAGGCACTCCTCGGCGCAGAAGCGCCCGGTCTCCGACGCGAACAGCTTCGCCATGCCGGCCTCGATGTCGGAGCGCTCGCCGGCGTCCTTCATCCGGGCCGCGCGATGCGTGAGCAGCCGGGCCGCGTCCAGCTGGGTCGCCATGTCGGCGAGCTTGAACTGGATCGCCTGGTGCTCCGCGATCTGCTTGCCGAACGTCTTGCGCTCCTGGCTGTAGCGCAGCGCCAGTTCCAGCGCCCGCTGCGCGAGGCCGACGCCGCGCGCGGCGACGTTGACGCGGCCGAGCTCGAGCGCGTCCATCATCTGCGCGAAGCCCTTGTTGAGGCCGGCCTCTTCGCCGCCGAGGATGTTCTCGGCCGGGCACTTGTAGCCGTCGAAGACGAGCTCGGTCGACTCGACGCCCTTGTAGCCCATCTTCTTGATCTGCGGCGGGACGTTGAAGCCGGCGTACTCGCCGGTGTTCTCGGCGACGCCGGGCTCCTTCTCGGCGATGAAGCACGTCAGGCCCTTGTGCTTCGGCTCGGCGGTCGCGTCGGTCCGGACGAGCACGAACACGAGCCCGGAGCGCAGGCCGTTGGTGACCCACATCTTCGTGCCGTTGATCTCGTAGTTGGCGTCGTCGACCTTCTTGGCGCCCGTCTTGATCGCGGCCACGTCGGAGCCGAGCTCCGGCTCGCTCAGGGAGAAGGCGGCGCGGAGCTCGCCGGTCGCCATCTGCGGCAGGTACTTCTGCTTCTGTTCCTCGGTGCCGAACTTCATCAGCAGATAGGAGCCGATGAAGTGGGTGTTGACGATGCCGGAGATGCTGATCCAGCCGCGGCTCAGCTCCTCGACGATCATCGCGTACGTCGTGAGGTCCAGGCCCATCCCCCCGTATTCCTCGGGGATCGTCACGCCGAACAGGCCGAGCTCCTTCATCTGCTCGACGATCGGCTCGGGAAAGGCGTCCTCGTGGTCGTAATGCTCGGCGTTCGGGATGATCTGCTCATCCGCAAACTGGTGGACCATCTCGCAGATCGCCTTCTGCTCGTCGGTCTTATCGGTATAGGGAGTCTCAGCTAGGGCCATGCGGCGAGCGTAACAAGAGTCCGCGGGCGTGGACTGTGGGAGGGCGCGGATCTTGACGTGTGGGATCCCACGGCTTTGGGCCTGTCCGGACGGTTTGTCCGGGTTTGAACATCGCATCGAGGGGGCGAATCGGGAGCCGCCGGGCCTCATGGTGGTTATAGCCCCCATGAGTCCCATCGACCTCTCCGCCCAGCAGATCGCCGACCAGCAGAACGCCAACATCACCTATGCGCAGCTCCTCGCTGCCGGCTTCACATGGGAGGCGATCCGGCACCGAGTCCGCTCTGGCCGCCTGTTCCGTGTCTATCCCAAGGTCTACTCCGTTGGACGCCCGCCCGGCTCGCCGCTGGAGTGGGCGACCGCGGCCGTGCTCGCCTGCGGGACCGGCGCCGGTCTCAGCCACGACGCGGCTCTCTGCGCGTGGGGCCTGCAGCACCCGTGGCATCCCCCGCCCTTCGATGTCACGGTCCCCCGCGACGTCCGCATCAAGGGCATCAGGACACACCAGGTCAATCACCTCATCCCCGGCGACATCCGCTGGACGCTGGGCACGTACGTGACCAGCCCCGCCCTCGCCCTCCTCGACTCCGCCAAGACCCTCAACGTCAAGGCCCGCGCCCGTGCCGTCAACGACGCCCGGAACAAGAGCCTGATCCACCTCGACACCCTCGCCGAGACCCTTGACCGCTTCCCGCACCACCCCGGACGCAGGCTGCTGCTCCCGTTCGTCGAGCGTGGCTCAGGCCCCACCGACTCCGGCTTCGAGGACGACCTGCTCCCGTTCTGCGTCCGCTATGACCTCCCGATCCCCGACACGAACGTCTACGTCGCGGGTCACCGGGTCGACGCCGTCTTCCCCGTGGAGAAGGTCATCATCGAGTGCGACGGCTGGATATTTCACCGCAGCCGTGAGGTCTTCGAATCAGACCGGGACCGCGACGCCGACACGCTCGAGGCGGGCCACGTCACGGTCCGGCTGACGAAGCGTCGCCTGCGCGGCCAACCCGACCGCGAGGCCGAGCGCCTCCACAACATCCTCCTCGCGAGAAGGGAGAGCTGAACGCCCCGACGAGGCTGATGCTCGTCTCCGGACCGGAGATCGACGCGCTCCCTCCGGCGTCGCTGCCGACCTGCGCAGCGAGCGACGTCGTGCCCCGCGACCGCGGTCAGGATGTCCAGGTGCGCTGCCGCGTCGCCGGCGTGGCCTTCGCCACCGTGCTTCTTGCCGGCGCACTGGGCGGCCACGGCCAGGTCTTGCTCGGCCTCGCGCCGCAGCGGCGCCGTCTGCAGCGCACGGCGGAGAGTCCGCGCCGCAGTGCCGAACTGATGGGAGACGATTAGTGCCTGTCCGCGATTGGCAAGCTCAGCCGCGCGTCTGGACGGCCGGTGCGTTCGCCGCATCGTCCTTGACGCCGTGACTCCACGGCGATTCGGGACGCTCCTGCAGCTCGCCGTCGAGCTCGAGATCGACCCGCTCGTTGAAGAAGCACACGAGTCCGGCGATCCGGCGGACCTCGTCGAACGGCTCGTCGTAGTACCAGACGAGGTCCCGAGCCGACTCCCCATCGCCGAGCCGGACCGAGTGGTAGGCCGCGGTGCCCTTGTATGGGCACCGGGTGACGGTGTCGCTGTCCTCGAGCGTCGCGCTCACGTCCTCCCGCGGGATGTACCACCGCGTTGGCAGGTTCGTCTCGAACAGCGCAACTGCCCGCGTGGTGTGAGCGAGCTCCTCCCCGTCGAGCGAGATGCGCACGTCACGCTCACTGCGCACGACATCGACACGGTGGTAGGGGTCACGCGGATGGACGAAGATCTCCTCGGCCTCCTCGTACCAGTGGTCCATCCGTCTGAAGTAGAACGCGATCAGGCCCTTGATCGGCGGCGCGCCCTCGATCGGGTCGGGGTAGTACCACGCCCCGGCCTCAACGACGGACTCGCCGACGCGGATCGTGTAGTAGGACGCGTCCCCCTTGCGCGGGCAGTGCGTGTGCCGGTCCGACGGCTCAAGGAACTCTGAGCGCACGTCGTCCGGCGGGAAGTAGTAGACCGGCTGGTGTCCGGACTCGTGAAGCATCATCGCGCCCCGACTGTCCGCGATCACCTCATCGCCCACGACGACCCGGACACGCTTGGGCGAAGGCTCGAGGTACAGCACCCGGCCGGGGACCGGGACCTCGAAGTTGAACTGTCCGGCCGGCTGGCGGCCGAGCGGGCCGCTCCCTGACATGAGACCCATGGTCTTGAGGTTAGCGACCGGCGATCGCCGTCAACCGGCGACGACGATCCCGAGCCAGACGATCGCGAGCGACACGACGAAGATCGCCGCGTCGAGCAGGTGCCACTCCGGACGGCGGCTGTGCACACCGATCAACACGCCGACGAGCACGAGCAGCCCGATCTTCACCTGCAGCGACGAATCGCTCCAGCGGTGCAGATGCGAGGCCATCATCGACCCGGTGATGACGAGCACGCTGATCGCGATCAGCGTGCCGAGGCCGAACCGCCGGGCGGCCGCGCGCAGCACCTCGCGATCGCCGCCCCGGAGCAGCGGGACGACGACTCCCGCGAGCATCAGCTGCCCGCCGACGAAAAACGCCATGGCGAGCAGGTGCAGCCACAGGACCCCGTTCCAGAAGTTCATCGGCGCCGATGGTGGCAGACTGCCGCCCCGATGAATTTCTCCCTGGATGTCGTCGAAGCCGCACCCGCCGATCGTCTCGCGATCGTCGAACTCGCCCAGAACGGAGCGCGCCGCCTGTGGACGTTCGGCGAGGTGGCCGATCGCAGCGCCCGGCTGGCGGGCACGCTCACGGCCGCCGGCGTCAGGCGCGGCGACCCGGTCCTGACGTTGATCGGCAACCGGCCGGAATGGGTGCTGTCGATGCTCGCCTGCTTCCGCATCGGCGCGGTGGTGCTCCCCTGCAACGAGCAGCTCCGCGCCAAGGACCTGCGCCTCCGCCTCGAGGCCGCGCGCCCGACGCTGATCCTCGCCGACGAGCGCAACCTCGGCGAACTGACCGCGGCGAAACCCGACTGCCGAGTGCTCACGATCCCCGACGCCGCGCTGTTCGAAGCCGAGCCGGCGCCGGCGGTAGACCTCGATCCGGGCGAGCCGTGTCTTGTGACGTTCACCAGCGGGACGACCGGCGAGCCCAACGGGATCGTCCACGGCCAGCGCTACCTCCCCGGCCAGCACCTGCAGTCCGAGCATTGGCTCGGCGCTCAGCCAGGCGACCTCGTCTGGTGTACCGCGGCCAGCGGCTGGTCGAAGTCGGCGCGCAACGCGTTCATCGCGCCGTGGATCCGAGGCGCGACGGCGCTGCTTCACGACGCCCGCTTCGATCCGCAGGAGCGGCTCGAGATCCTCGCCCGGGAGAACGTCAACGTCCTCTGCATGGCACCGACGGAGTACCGGGTGATCGCCAAGCGCGCCGAGATCAAGCCGGTGCCGAGCCTCCGCGGACTCGTCGCAGCCGGGGAGGCACTCAACCCGGAGGTGCTGAAAGCGTTCAAGGAGACGACCGGCCTCGAGATCCGCGACGGCTACGGCCAGACCGAAACCGGCCAGCTGACCGGCATGCCGATCGGCCAGCCCGTGAGACCAGGATCGATGGGCCGGCCACTCCCCGGGGTCGACCTCATCGTCGACGACGGAGAGCTCGTCCTGCGTGATCCGGCGACCGACCCGACGTTCTTCGTCGGCTACCTCGATGCCCCCGGCATGCCCGCGCCCAGCGAGCGGCCCTGGCGCACCGGTGACCGCGTCCAGCAGGACGAGGACGGATTCCTGTACTTCGTCGGCCGGGCCGACGATGTGATCATCTCCGCCGGTTACCGGATCGGCCCGTTCGAGGTCGAGTCCGCCCTCGTCTCACATCAGGCGGTCGCCGAGGCCGCCGTCGTTGCCGCCCCGGACGAGGAGCGAGGCGCGGTCGTCCGGGCGGTCATCGTCCTGCGCGACGGCTACGCGCCGAGCGCCGACCTCGCGACCGAACTGCAGGACCACGTCAAGCACGAGACGGCGCCGTACAAGTACCCGCGGATCGTTGAGTTCGCGGCCGATCTGCCGAAGACGGCGAGCGGGAAGGTCCGCCGCGCCGCCCTCCGCGATCAGTAGCCGCTACCCGACGACAAGCGAGCCCTTCATCCCGGCCGCCTCGTGCCCCGGGATCGGGCAGAAGAACTTGTACGTCCCGGCCTTCGAGATGTTGACCTTCAGCGTTGCCGTCTTGCCGGGCGCGATGCTCGCGGTGCTGACCGGCCCCGACGGCGTATCAACCGTCAGCGCGTGGGTGACCGCGCCGGTGTTCTTGACCGTGACCGTGATCGCGCCCGTGCTGGCGACCTTTGGGCTCGCCGGCGTGATCTTGAACTCGGACTCGCTCAGCGTCAGTGCCGTGGCCCCGCCGGACGCGGCGGGCGCCGCCGAGCTTGTGGTGCTCGCCGCCGCGGCGGTCGAGGAGCCGGACGAGGCAGACGACGACGATGACGACGATGAGCCGCAACCGGCGATGACCGCGGCGACGACAAAGGGGGCGATGAGCGTGATCCGTTTCATGGTGTCTCCGGTTTTGGCGTTCAGCCCCCAAGGACGCCCGGAAGCCATCAAACGTTCCCGCTAGTCTGAAACGGCATGACCGAGATTCGCCCGGCGATCGGAATCTGCACGAGCCTCGAGTTCTCACGATGGGGTGTCTGGGATCAGCGCGCCGCCCTGCTGCCGTGGGGGTACGTCACCGCGATCCAGCGCGTTGGCGGCCTCGTGATGATGATCGCGCCGGACCCCGTGCTCGTGACACATCCTGACGAGATGCTCGACCGCATCGACGGACTGATCCTCTCCGGTGGTGCCGACATCGACCCGTCCTCGTACGGAGCCGAGCCGCATCCGGAGACCAAGCGCACCGTGCCCGAACGCGATCAGACCGAGATTGCACTCGTCCGCCGCGCGCTCGAGCGCGACATGCCCGTGCTCGGGATCTGTCGCGGGATGCAGTTGCTCAACGTCGCGCTCGGTGGAACGCTGCATCAGCACGTGCCTGATCTCGTCGGACACGAGGACCACCGCCGCAACCCCGGCAGCTTCGAGAACTCCGATCACGATGTCCACCTCGAGGAGGGCTCACTTGCCGCCCAAGCGGCCGGCGAGGAGGTGCACGTGACGAAGAGCCATCACCATCAGGCCGTCGACGAGATCGGCGAGGGACTCGTCGTGACCGGCCGATCGGCGCTCGACGGGCTGGCCGAGACAATCGAGGCGCCCGCCTGTCGATTCGTGCTTGGGGTGCAGTGGCACCCGGAGGCGGACGAGGAGAGTCGCGTGATCGGCGCGCTCGTCGAGCGCGCCCGTCAGTACCGCGACGAGCGTCAGTCAGCCGCGGCCTAAGACGGTCGGCTCGCTGTAGCCACCTTCGCGCACGGCGCGGATGACCTCGGCCGCGTGGGCGTGACTGCGCGTCTCCAGCACGAGCTGAACCGCGGTCTCACGAACGTGGAGATCGACTCCCTCGCGGATGTGCTGGACGTCACGGAGGTTGCCCCCATTCTCGGCGACCAGCGTCGAGCAGCCGGGCAAGCGACCCCGGTCGATCCGAGAGCCGCGCCAGCAGCACGAGCCGCCGGCCGGCCTGGCTCTCGTGCCGCCGCGTGAGGTCCGCGAGGAGCCCGGCGTCGACGTTGCCGCCTGAGAGCACGACCGCAGTCGTCCCGCCGGTATGGGGTGGCACGCGTCCCGCGAGCAGCGCGGCGACGCCGACCGCGCCGGCTCCCTCGACGACGAGCTTCGCCCGCTCGAGCAGGAACACCATCGCCTCCGCGACCTCGTCCTCGCCGACGACGATGACTTCGTCGACCCAGCGGCGGATGAGCGCGAGCGTCGTGTCCCCCGGCCGCTTGACGGCGATGCCGTCCGCGATCGTCAGCGCCGAGGTGACCGCCACCGGAATCCCCTGCGACAGCGACGCGGGGTAGGGCGCGCACGTCTCCGCTTGCACGCCGATGACCTTGACCTCCGGCCGCTCGGACTTCAGCGCGATCGCGATCCCACTGATCAGGCCGCCGCCGCCAACCGGCACGATCACGCGCGCCAGGTCCGGGACCTGCGCGAGTAACTCAACGCCGATGCCGCCCTGCCCGGCAATCACGTCCGGATCGTCGAACGGATGGACGAAGGCCAGGCCGCCATCGTGCGCTCGCTCGCGGGCGGTGGCGAACGCCTCGTCGACCGTGCCCGGGGTGTACCGCACCGTCGCGCCGAGCGCCTCCGCGGCCTCGACCTTCGCGATCGAGGCGCCGTGGGGCATGAATACCTCGCACGGGATTCCGCGCGCCTTGGCCGCGTAGGCGACTGCCTGCGCGTGGTTGCCCGCGCTCCCGGTGACGACGCCACGAGCGCACGCGTCGCCGAGCGCGGCGATCTTGGCGAGCGCTCCGCGCAGCTTGAACGAGCCGGTCCGCTGCAGGTTCTCGGCCTTGAGCACGACGGTCGACCCACAGCGACCGGACAGCGTCTGCGAGGTGAGGACCGGCGTCTCCCGGACGACACCCGCCCCGGCGGCCATCGCGCGTCTGATGTCCGCCGCGGTCGGCCG
Organism: uncultured Solirubrobacterales bacterium; assembly: GCA_963813265.1. Lineage (GTDB taxonomy): Bacteria > Actinomycetota > Thermoleophilia > Solirubrobacterales > Solirubrobacteraceae > Palsa-465. The sequence goes on from CAWEYQ010000015.1 coordinate 121,106, forward strand.
GTCGTCCGCGACGGGCCCTGACTGTGTCGACTCGGTCTCAGTCGCCAACCGCCACCACCGCGTCGATCTCCACCTTGGCGCCAAGCGGCAGTGCGGCAACACCGATCGCCACCCGCGCCGGCGGGCTTGACTCGAAGAACGAGCCGTAGACCTCGTTGACATCCGCGAACGTCGAGATGTCGGTCAGATAGACCGTCATGCGGACGGCATCACCGAGGTTCGCGCCGGCGGCACCGCACACCGCGGCGAGGTTCTCAAGGCAGCGTCCCGCCTGCTCGCCCGCGGTTGCGCCGGCGATTTCACCGGTGCGCGGATCGAGTCCCACCTGTCCCGAGCAGAACAGAAGTCCACCGCTGCGGATTGCGTGTACGTACGGCCCGACGGCCGCCGGGGCATTCGGCGCGGTGACCGGCTCGCGCGAGGCTGGCATTGATCTCCTCTCGTCGTGGCACTCGGAGGGCCCGAGGGTACTCGCACTGCGAATGGGTAGCCTGCAAACGGATGCCGAACCGCCTGACGAACGAGACCTCGCCGTACCTGCTCCAGCATAAGGACAACCCGGTCGACTGGCACCCCTGGGGCGACGAGGCACTCGCGACGGCCCGCCGCGACGACCGTCCGCTGCTCGTGTCCATCGGCTACTCGGCGTGCCACTGGTGCCACGTGATGGAGCGCGAGTCATTCGAGGATCCTGAGATCGCGGCGCTGATGAACGCGCACTTCGTTCCCGTCAAGGTCGACCGCGAAGAGCGGCCCGACATCGACGCGATCTGCATGGACGCGTGCCAGCGCATGACCGGCCAGGGCGGGTGGCCGCTCAACACGTTTCTGACCCCCGAGGGGGTCCCGTTCTACGCCGGGACGTACTTCCCGCCCGAGCCGCGCCACGGTCTCCCGAGCTGGCGAATGCTGCTTCAGGGCGTCGCCGACGCCTGGGAGCACCGCCGCGCGGAGATCCGCGAGCAGAGCGATCAGGTCGTGCACTCGTTGCAGGCGACCGCCCGCATGCAGCCGTCCCCCGATCCGATCCAGGACGAGCTCCTCGATGACGCGGCGACCGCCCTACGCAGCTCTTTCGATGCGCGCAACGGCGGCTGGGGCGGCGCTCCGAAGTTTCCGGCCGCCTCGACAATCGAGTTTCTCCTCGCCCGGGGTGAGCGCGAGATGACGCTGGCGACGCTCCGCGCGATGGCAAGCGGCGGGATCTACGACCAGGTCGGCGGTGGCTTCTCCCGGTACGCGGTGGACGCGACCTGGACCGTCCCCCACTTCGAGAAGATGCTCTACGACAACGCGCTGCTCGCGCGGGCCTACCTGCACGGTTGGCAGGTATCGGGTGAGGAGCGGATGCGGGATGTGTGCTGCGAGACGCTCGATTGGGCGCTGCGCGAGATGCGCGGCGCGGAGGGCGGCTTCTGCGCCGCGCTCGACGCCGACTCAGAGGGGGTCGAGGGCAAGTTCTACGTGTGGGCCGATGAGGAGCTGCGCGACGTGCTCGGTGACCTGTACGACGACGCAGTGGCCTATTTCCGCCCACGGCCGTTCGAGGGCGCGCTCATCCTCGAGGGTCGGGGCCCGCGCCCCGAGCGGCTGCCAGAGATTCGTTGCCAGCTGTACGGCGCGCGCGCCGCCCGCGTGCGCCCCGGGCTCGACGACAAGCGGCTCGCCTCATGGAACGCGCTGATGATCACAGCGCTCGCGGAGACCGGAGCGGCGCTGGACCGCCCTGACTACATCGACGCCGCCGTCGCCTGTGCGGACTTCATCCTCAGCGAGTTGCGCGATGCCGACGGCCGACTGCTTCGAACGTGGAAGGACGGCCGCGGGCGGATCGACGCCTACCTCGAGGATCACGCCTACCTGCTCGAGGCGCTCCTGACGCTGTACGAGGCGACGTTTGACCCGCGCTGGTACCACGAGGCGACCAGCCTCGCCGACATGCTCATCGCTCGCTTCTCAGACTCGGAGCTCGGCGCGTTCTTCACGACCGCGTCCGATCATGAGCCACTGGCCGCGCGGCGTAAGGATCTGGAGGACGCGCCGATCCCATCCGGGAACTCCGCCGCCGCGTACGGGCTCCTGCGCCTCGCCCTGCTCTCGGGCGAGCGCAAGTACGAGCGCCACGCGCTCGGCGTGCTGCATCTCCTGTTCGTGATCGCGGTGCGTCACCCGCAGGCGTTCGGTCACCTGCTCCAGGCCGCGGACTTCTACGTCGCGCCGGTGCGCGAGGTGGCGATCGTGGGCCCGGACCCAGCGCCGCTGCTCGAGGTCGTCCGCGGCGCCTATCGCCCGCACCTGGTGCTCGCCGGCGGCAACGGTGACGGCGTCCCGCTGCTCACGGACCGCGCGCCGGTCGACGGCCGCGCCGCGGCGTACGTGTGCGAGCACTTCGTCTGTCAGGCGCCGGTCACGACGCCGGAGGCGCTGGCGGCGGCTCTCTCATGAGCTAGGCGACGGTGATGAACACGTCAAGGACATAGGCGTCGAGCGAGCGACGATCCGTCTCGAAGGCGGTGAGCACCTTCTTGCCGTGCCATCGGGAGACGAGCTCGTAGTACGGGCTGCCGTCCTCGAAGCGATGAAACTTCAGCGCCCGACCGTAGTGGCGTGACACGCGCCGCAAGCCGCCCTTGATGAAGATGTGGTTGCCATCCTGGAGGCGGAAGTGCTGGTCGCGCGGGGCCGAGATCACGAACTCGTGCACCGTGTGCGGCGCAGTCTGCAGGCGAAAGATGTCGAAGATGACGTTCGCCCGGTCCGAGCCGTAGCTCATCGTGCCCAGCATGTTTTCCATCGCCGGCCGGCCGAGCTTCTCGATCACCTGAGCGCGGGTCATCCCGAGCTCGACGCCGTTCGCCCCGCGGCCGACGGTGATGACGCCGGCGGTGATCGTCCGCGCGCTCGCCGGCGCCGCGAAGAGCAGCCCCACGAGCACACCCAGCGCAGCGCGGCGGATCACAGCACGGGCAGGTAGCGCTCGAGTTCCCACGGCGTCACCTGCACGCGGTAGTCCTCCCACTCCTGCCGTTTGATCTCGATGTAGCGGTTGAACGTGTGCTCGCCGAGCGTCCGCAGCACGAGCTCGGACTGGGCGGTCAGCTCGATCGCCTCACCGAGCGTCTCCGGGAGCTGGTCGATCCCGAGCCGGCGGCGCTCCTCCGGGCTCAGGTGGTAGAGGTTCTTCTCCATCGGGTCGGGGAGCTCATAGCCGTGCTCGATGCCCTCGAGCCCCGCCTGGAGCAGCACCGCGAACGTCAGGTACGGGTTACAGGCCGGATCCGGACAGCGCAGCTCCATCCGCGTCGCCTTCTCCTTGCCGGGGTGGTAGAGCGGAACCCGCACGAGCGCGGAGCGGTTGCGGCGTGACCAGGCGACGTAGACCGGCGCCTCGTAGCCCGGGACGAGCCGCTTGTAGGAGTTCACCCACTGGGCGAAGATCGAGCAGATCTCACGCGCGTGACGCAACTGCCCGGCAATGAACGCCTTACCGACGTCGGACAGGAAGTACGGGTCGTTCGCGTCGTAGAACGCGTTCTGATCGCTCTGGAACAGCGACTGATGGGTATGCATCCCACTGCCGTTCTTGCCGAACAGCGGCTTCGGCATGAACGTCGCGTGGAGGCCGTACTTCATCGCGTATTCCTTGACCGTGATCCGGTAGGTCATGCAGTCGTCGGCCATCTTCAGCGCGTCGGCGTAGCGCATGTCGATCTCGTGCTGGCTCGGCCCGACCTCGTGATGGGTGTACTCGACGTGGATCCCAAGCTGCTCGAGTGCGAGCACGGTCTCCCGTCGCAGGTCGGACCCGGCATCGAGCGTCGTCAGGTCGAAGTACCCGCCCTCGTCGAGAACCTCGGTCGACTTCGAGTCCCGGAAGTAGAAGTACTCGAGCTCCGGACCAACGTTGAACATGTCAAAGCCCATCGCCCGGGCGCGCTCGAGCGCGCGCCGGAGGATGTAGCGGGGATCGCCTTCATACGGGGTCCGCTCGGGTGTTTGGATGTCGCAGAACATCCGGGCGGTGCCCTGCTCCTCCGGACGCCACGGCAGGACCGCGAACGTGTTCGGATCCGGCATGGCGATCATGTCGGACTCCTCGATCGGATTGAAGCCGGTGATCGATGAACCGTCGAACCCCATGCCGCCCTCGAATGCGTCGGCGAGCTCCGTCGCGTTGATCGAGAACGCCTTGAGCTGACCGAGGATGTCCGTGAACCAGAGCCGGACGAAGCGGATGTCGCGTTCGGCCACGATCGCCGTCACGTCGTCGGCGGTGAGAGTTCGGGCGGTGGTCGTCATGAGGCTTTGCTCGGGCGCGTCATCGGCCGGAACGTTACTTGCTTGCCCCGATCCCACCGGTCGTCCTATGCTCGGCGCGTATGTCCTGCCGTCTCGTCCTCGCCGCCACCGTGGCCGCCCTCGCGGGCTGCGGCGCCTCGGCCGCTGGATCGAGCTCCGCCTCCGGACCTGCGTGCGGGCCGGCGTCGGCGACGACGCTGGCGGCCAGCCATCAGGCGCGCGTCTACGTATCCGGAGACACGGCGTACGGGTGCGCGGCCGGCACCCGCGGACGCGTCCGGCTCGGCGGTCGGCGCAGCTGCCTCGGCACACCACGGGCCGATCCGGTGACGGTCACGGGTGCGCTCGCCGCCTACGGTCTCAAAACGTGCGGTATCGACACGGGCTCAACCGACGTCGTCGTCCGGCGACTCACCGACGGGAAGAGGCTCCGTGGCGTCCCCGCCTCGGGACCGCTCGGCCCGGAGTCCTACGAGGCCATCGATCGATTGGCGCTCAAGCGCAACGGGTCAGTCGCGTGGATCGTCTCGACGAGCTCGCTTGCGACCCACCATCGCAGCGTTGAGGTGCGCCGTGCCGACGCGCGCGGCACCGCGGCACTCGACTCCGGCGCGGCGATCGCGATCACGTCGCTGCGGCTGACCGGCTCGACGCTGCACTGGCGCCACGGGAGCCAATCGCGCACGGCGACGTTGAACTGAGTGAGGGAGCGTCAGACGCCGGCTGGCTCGCGGCGACGCAGCCAGCGGTGTGCCCAGCGCTCGAGCTCGGTCAGCGCCGGTTCAAGCTCGCACCCCATCCGGGACAGCGAGTATTCGACGCGCAGGGGTGGTCCCGAGATGACCGTCCGCTCGACGATCCCCCGTGCCTCGAGCTCCTTCATCCGCTCGGAGAGCAGACGGTCTGAGAGCTCGGGCACGGCCGAGGCGATTTCGGAGAAGCGCAGCGGGCCGTCCATCAGGACACGCAGAATCGCGCCAGTCCACCGGCGACCCACAAGCTCAACGGCCTCGTGGTAGAGGGGGCAGCAGCCCGGGGCTGGCGTCGTGCCGTCTGAGGTTTCCTCACGCGAGCACATTGCTCAGCCCGGGACTCTACGCTGCTTGCAGGGCTCGCGATACCTCGCGGGATCCGTCGGCGGGAACTTCTCCGGCGACGTTGATCATCGCGGCGAAGCTCTCCAGCGATACCGCTGCGATTGCCTCCAGGATCTGCTCGTCGTCCCAGCCGGCCTCACGGGCCTCCTCATGGAGGTGCATTGCCGGACGACCTTCGTGGAGCAGGGCATGCAGGTAGCGCAGGAGCGCCTCCTCACGCGGGTCGCGAGAGAGGAACTTCCGAGCCAGCGCGACCTCGTCCAGTGCGAGCCCGGCAGCACGCGCGGCGCGTGAGTGCATCTCGATCCCCGGGGCCGAGCCGTAGTGCTCGGCGACGGCGAGCGCGATCCGCTCGAGCGTCGCAAGCGTGAGCTTGCCGTGGCGCAACTCCGAGCGGAATCGTGCGTATGCGCGGAGCGCCGCCGGCGAGCCGGCGAGAACGCCCAGGAAGTTCGGCAGCTGCCCGCCTGTGGCGAGCGCGCCCCGCAGCACCGGAACCGACTTCTCGGGTGCGGTCAAATCGTCATGAATCTGAAACCTGCTCATTGATGTCTTCATCGCGTGACCACCAGGGGGGCCGTGTGGGTAGGAGAGGTTGTCCTCCGCCCTTCCCTTTACTTTCGAGACCTGCTTACGGTTGATAAGTCTACCGGCGGGCTCACGATCGCACAAGAGTGTTTGAGGGCGGAACCTGCGAGCGAGCCTGCCGCGACCCGGGACCGTGGTCCCGGCGCATTTGACGCGCTCTATTTCTTATACGAGCGCGCCTAAACGTCCGATCATCGGGATTTCGGAGGTGCGTAAGGCGCGGCGCTCAGGCCCTGCAATCGGGCACAAAACATCTGGCGATCGAAACGCGGGTCGGAACGGGTCTAGCGCACGCGGAGGCGCACGACATGACCGCCCGTGTGGCGATGCACGCCGTGGTGCGCCACGGTCAGGTGCTGCTGGACGGCGCTCGTGCTGCGGTGGGAAATCGTGGCCGCGTGCGAGGTGGTGGCGGCAACGAGCACGAGGATGACCCCGAGCATGACCGCCCACATGGCAGCCCGGTCGGGGCGGAACCCGTCACGCTCATGCGGACGACGGGTCGGGCGCCGGCGCGACACGGTTGCGCTGTAGCGCTCGGCGCCGCGGCCGTTGATCGTGACCGTCCGGCGGCCGGTGACCCCCGCGCCGGGGACGACCGCGGCGGGTTCCGCGGTCTGCGAGTCCCACGCGGAGTCAAAGGGCCGAGCGAGCTGGGAGGTCTCGGCGGCGACCGGACGCGGCGCCGCCGCGGTCCGAGGTGCGGTGGTCGCCCGAGACGCGGCGGAGCCGGTCCGCGGCGCCGTCGGTCCCGAGGTCCGGCGCGCCCGCGGACGCGGGGTGAAATCGAGTTCGGCCGTCACGTCGGCCATCGAGGCCAGTCGGACGTGCGGCGGACGGATGACACGCCCGGACGCGTCGCGCGACATGTGCGTCCGCTCGGATGCGGCATGACTGGTCCGGCGCTCGGCCGGACGCCGGTCTTCGCCTGTTTCTGGATCCTCATCCCCACGGTGTGAGCGCCCCGGGGAGACTGATACGCCTGCGTTCGGCATAACCGTCCTCTTTCTGGTGCTTGCGGGGTTAGCTGACGGGCTCGCGCCGAAAGAGCGGCGCTACGCGCAGAACGCGATTAGCCCCAACAACCTGGGTCCCCCGCTTCCTTCACCCCCTCGCTCCTCAGAGCGCGGCGATGGCGGGAATTCAGCTGTACGGGAACGGGACTGTACCAATACCTGCGGATGCAGGATCTTTTGGACCGACCGCGACGGCCGATTGACGCCGCTATGTGGGCACTTTTTCGCCGGCGCTACTGGCGCCCGGCGACCTTGGCCACGAACGAGGACACGTCCTGCGCGTCCTTACCTTCGACGATCTGCGCCGGCATCGTGCCCTGACCGAGGCACTGCTCCGAGCTGTTCGACCCCGGATCCTGCAGGCATCCGTTGTTGATCGTGTTGAGCACGAGGCCGTAGGGCGGCTTGAGCGTGTCGAGATTCGGCCCGACCTTGCCGACCGAATTCGCGGCCGCCAGCGTGTGACACACCCCGCAGTTCTGACCGAACAGCTCCCGCCCGTTCTTCTGGTCGGTGTTGAGCTTCAGGCCCGCGTACTGGTTGCTCGTGTTGCGGTGGTTCCCGCTGAGGAACACGAGCGGCACCACGACGCCGAACCCGATGTAGATCACGATGAACACGATCACCGCAAACCGGCCCGTTCGGCCCGATTTCCCCTGCAACGCTGCCCGGGCGCCGCCGAGACCGCCCCGGATCGCGATGAAGAACAGCACGAGGGCGAGAGCCACCCAGAACGCGAGAAACAAGATCGTTGCTAGCACGGCGCGCGCACCTTACCGTGAACCGCCCCTGTTTGGTCGTCTGATTCCGTGTTCGGTGACGCACGGAGCGGGGGTTCCCGACCGCCACCGGTCCCGAGGACACGTGGGTGAACCCGCCTCATCGCCGCCTTCCCGAGGCAAAGCTCATCACCGGTGGCGCGACGGCGCGGAAGTCGTCGACCTCGGACTCCGCCTCACGCTCGCCCGCGGCCGCCGCCGCACGCTGCTCGGCCCGCCCGATTCGCACCTGCTCGTCAAGCATCGAGAAGTCCTTGACCTCGGCGAGGAGCCGGTCAGGCGCCGCGATCGAGTCGACCCGATCGACGAGCACATTGATGATGCCCCCGGCCGCCGAGAACTTCTCCAGCTTGCCCTCGATCAGCATCAGCGGCTCAGTCCGCACCGTGAGCCGATTGCGCTCGTACACCTGGGCAGGAACGATCAGGTTGATCGTCCCAAACTCGTCCTCGAGCAGCACAAAGACGACTCCGTTCGCCGTGCCCGGCCGCTGGCGGGCGACCACGAGGCCGCCGGCTCGAACCCGTGACCCATGCGGAAGCACATCAAGCTCGCGACTTGATACCGCTCCCGCCGGCAGCCGATCCCGGAGCAGCGCCATCGGGTGAGCGTGGACAGTCACGCCGGTTGTTCCGTAGTCGGCGAGCATCGACTCCCACTGTGAGAGCTCGCGGAGCCGCGGTGGGGCGGGTAGATCGAGCGGAAGGGCAAGCTGCGTCCCGCCGGGCACGTTCTTTCCCGGCGTCGCGACCCCGAGTTGCCACAGCGCGATCCGCCGAGCGGAGATGCGGGGACGCGCGGCGGCGGCGGTGCCGTTCGTGGCACCCGCGGAGTCGGCGGCGGCGGTGCCGTTCGTGGCACCGGCGGAGTCGGCCGCAGTGGTCCCGTTCAGGGCACCGGCGAAGTCGGCCGCGGCGGTGCCGTCCACATAGTCGACGAGCGAGTCACATGCACCCGACCACGCCAGCAACTCGAGCGAAGGGGCGCCGGCACCCGCTCGCGATGCGAGATCCGACAGCCCCCGGAAGCGGCCGGCCATCGCCCGCGCCGCGACGAGCTGACGAATCTCGTGCTCGCGAACGCCGCGAACATAGCCAAGCCCGATGCGGACCCGGTCACGCCGAACACCCTCATCCGTGGCCTCCATCTCGCATTCGGTGTCACTTTCGTTGACGTCCGGAGGCAGCACCTCAATCCCCCGCCGCTGCGCCTCGTGGATGAGCGCATCCGGTGGATAGAAACCCATCGGCTGCTCGTTGAGCAACGAGCAGAGGAATTCCGGGCCGTAGTGCACGCGGAGCCACGTCGACTGGTACGCGAGCAACCCGAACGCCGCGCCGTGCGCCTTCGGAAAGCCGAAGCCGGAGAAGCCCTGGACCATCGCGAACACCCGCTCCGCGAGCTCCTCATTGACACCGTGAAGCTTCTGCGCGCCGGAGACAAATCGCCGGTGGTAGGCCTCGATCGCGGCCTCGGACCGCTTCCGGCTCATCGCCCGGCGCAAACCTTCGGCTTCGCCGGGCGAAAACCCAGCGAACGCGATCGCGACCTCGAGTACCTGATCCTGAAAGATGATCGTCCCGAGGGTTTCCCCGAGGACCGGCTCGAGCGAGGGATGCTCATATGGCACCTGGTAGCTCGGATCGACTCGGAGTCGCTGCCGCCGCTCGATATACGGGTTGACCGCGCCCCCCTGGATTGGTCCGGGACGGACGATCGCGACCTGCACGGTGATGTCCTGCAGCGTCTCGGGTCGCGTGCGCCGGAGCGATTGCATCTGAGCCCGGCTCTCGATCTGGAAGACGCCCGTCGTGTCCGCCTCCTGGATGCAGGCGTACGTTTCCGCATCGTCATACGGAATCCGGGAGAGATCGATGCGCTCGTTCCGTGTTGCGGCGATCATCTCGACCGTCCGCTCGACCGCCGAGAGCATTCCAAGTCCGAGGAGATCGATCTTCAGGAATCCAGCGTCCGAGCACGAGTCCTTGTCCCAGTGCGCGATCTGCCGCCCCTCCATCGCGGCGGGCACGATCGGACAGCAGTCGATCAGCGGACGCGTCGCCACGATCATCCCGCCCGAATGCTGCGAGAGGTGGCGCGGCAGGCCGTGCGCCTCGGCGGCGAGCCGGGCCAACCACCGCCAGCGACCACCCCGCCCGCGTGCCGAGTCCGAGCCCGGTCCCGGTCGTCCGCGATCCAGCCGCGGGTCCGGAGTGGGCGGTGGCGGGTCGTGGAAGTCCCGTGCCTGGACGGGACGGTCCGAAACCTCCGCGAACTCCTCGCCGAGGTCGATTCCGAACGCGCTCTCGATGTCACGCGCCACGTGACGGGCGTCCCATCCCTCGCTCCCCCGCGCCACCCGTTCGATCTCGCCGGGCGGCAGTCCGAGAGCCTTGCCCAACTCGCGAATCGCCCCGCGCGCTCGGTAGGTGGGAAACGCGGCGACGAGCGCGGAACGGTCATGTCCGTATCGCTCGTGGATGCGTGGGATCAGCTTCTCCCGAATGTCCCGCGGAAAATCGAGGTCAATGTCCGGGAGCGAAGTCAGCTCCTCGTTGAGGAACCTCCCGATCATGAGTGCGTTCTCGATCGGGTCGACGTGTGAGAGACCCGTGAGGTAGCAGACGATCGAGGAAACGCTCGACCCCCGACCCCGGCCGGGTGGCAGCAGCGCGCGGGCACTGTCAGGCCCCCGCACCTCGGCGGCCACTTCCCGAGAGAGCTCGAGCAGATCGTGATGCAGCAGGAAGAATCCGGGCAGATCAAGCTTCTCGATGATCCGCAACTCCTCCTCAAGCCGCACCTGCGCCGTGCTTCTCAGCTCGCTGGGCCGACCGGCGTAGCGATCGCGCAGACGGGTGTTGCAGAGCTCGCCCAGCGCGCGCATCGCCTGCTCGTCCTCGGCGCCGGGATATCTGTAGCCGAGGTCGCTGCCGAGGTCGAACCGCAGCCGGTCGGCGAGCGCGACCGACTCGGCCACCGCGTCCGGGTGGTCAGGGAAGCGCGCCGCCATCGCGGACGGCGCAGCGAGGACATGACTGAAATTGCCCCGGCGCTCCGGCTCCGAGGCGTCCAGCGAGGTGTGGAGGCGAATCGCCACGAACGCGTCCTGCAGAGGTGCGCGAGAGCGCGCGTGAGCGTGGACATTCCCGGTCGCGACGCACGGCACACCGAGCCGAGCCGCCAACCGCGCCAGCTGTCGGTTGCGAGCGCGATCGTCCATGAGGAACGGCCGCTGGAGCTCAACCCGGAGACACCCGGTTCCGAATGCATCAAGGAGCCGGCGCAGCGTGAACTCGTCGTGCACTCCCTGCAGTGCGCAGCCGCTGAGGCAAACGAGTCCGGCCGCATGCTCGAGCACCGTCGCGAGCGGAACCCATGCCTGAGACGGTGGTCCCGGCTTCTCCCGCGTGTGCGCATGTGCGATGGTCAAGATCCGGCACAGGTTCGACCAGCCGGTTGCATCCTCGACGAGCAGCGTGATGTGCCGCCCGTCCTCGAGGTCGAGCTCTGCCCCATGGACCGGACGCAGCCCCAGCGCCCTCGCAGACACGGCGAACTCCATTGAGCCGGAGACGGTGTTGTGGTCGGTTAGCGCGAGGGTGTCGTAACCCAGCTCAAGCGCCGCGGGGACAAGCTCGTCCGGGAGGGAGGCACCGTCGAGGAACGAGAAAGCTGAGTGGCAATGAAGCTCGACGTACGAAGACACGAACACATGTTCGCATCCCCGGCGGCGGAAAGCCGCATAGCCTCACGACGGCACTGATCCGCCGAGGCGAGGCCCGGCGTTGATCAGGCCGAGGGACGCTGGCCCTGGTGGTGGGCGAGTTCGTCGTCCACCGCTTCCCAGTGGACGGCCGACTCCAAGAACTGGCGGTAGCTCGGCCGGATCCCTGGATCGGTGTCGAGGGTGCCGAGCCTGAGCCCAACCTTCAACGGGTCGTCGGGGTGGCGACTGAACATCGCAGATCCACAGTCACCGCAGAACCATTTCTCCCAGCCGCCCTCGGGGCGCCAGGCGCGGAGACGATCCTCACCCTCCAGCACCCGGAACGAGCCGGGCTCGACCTGACCGTTGGCAGCCGCAGCGGTGCCGGTACGTCGCTGGCAGCGCCTGCAGTGGCAGTACCCCGCGGAGACGAGTGGAGACGTCACCTCGTACCGGACCGCTCCGCAGCCGCACCCGCCTGTCAGCCGAAAGCCCATCGCTTTCGATCGTAACGCCATCGCGCACAACGGAGCAGTGACGTGGTCCCGGTCCTCCAGTGTCTCTGCGCCCGGCAGATTCGCTGCCAAGCCACTGTGTCAAGCAGCCCGGTGTCCGTCCCTGTGCTGCACCGGCATCCCGAGCGTCACTGCTCCGTGCACGCATAGTAACTGTGACCAAGCGGCTCAAGAGACCCGTAAGTCTTTGCCAAGAGCCTGAGAAGACCGTAGGAAGAGAATGTGAAGAACGTCAGACCTGCACGAGATCCCGCACGGGGTCGATGTGCCATCGCGCCGCGACATCCTCGAGCCGGGGATGCATCGACCAACCGTCAGCGCGCTCGTCGCCGGCGTGGCCGGGGTTCGCGCCCTTGAGTGCCATGCAGCCCGTGTTGTCCCCGATCGCGCGGATCTCGCTGACGTCCTGATCGGTGAGGCGCCGCTCTGCGGGAACCGCGGCGAGCTCGGCGCGCTTGTCCTCGATGGGACGGGCATCGTCGCCCGCCTCCTGGATCAGCGTCGGCACCACACAGGCGACCGACTCGTGCGCGAGGTTCCACTGGGACGCAAGCCCCAGCATGGAGAGTCCTGCGCGCTCGGCGATCGGCCGCATCGTGTCAAGACGGTCGCGCCCGGCCTCGATCCAACCGGCCGGCCGGAACGCGCGGTGGTCGTGCGGGTGCAGCTCCTGGCCTGGACGCAGATCGTCAAAGAACAGGCCGCCGTAGTCGACGACGCGGGTGATCACCTTGATCTGCGCGGACGCGGCGGCACCCAGGCAGAGCTCGCCGGGCCATGGCTCGAGCGGGTTGAGGATGATCATCGCCCAGTCGATCAGCTCGCCGAAGCGCTCAAAGCAGTCGATCAGGTCGAGCGTGAAGCCGTTGGCTGGACCCGGGGCGACGCCGATCATGCGCGCGAGACCGTCCGCGCGCAGCGCGTCCATACCGTTCCACACGACCTCGTTCGTGTAGCCGATGCGATCGGGGTTGTGGAGCAGCAGCAGATCGAAGTGGTCGATGCCGCAACGCTCGAGACTGCGCTCGGTCGCCATCCGCAGGTAGTCCACGTAGGCGGACTCGTCACGCAGCCGCGGGTCGGTGAACCGAGGAAAGCCCTTCGGACCATCGCGCTCGCCGGTGTAGAAGTCATGCCCGACGGCACCGACGACGCACATCGCGTCCCGCGCACGGCCGGCGATCGCGCGGCCGAGCATCGCATCGGCCTCGCCGGTGCCATACACATCCGCCGTGATCACGGTCCGGATCGTGTCGTCAGGTGTGATCAGCGACAGGAAGCGCTCATCGTCAAGAGGCGCCCCGAAGCGCATGAAACGACCGCCGCTCCACGTGCCGACGGCTGTAGGTCCAAGGTCAGGCGTATCGCGCGCTGGAGCCCCCGCGGCGGCGGCGCCCGGCTGGGTGGAGGTCGCATCTGGCATACGGGCGAGTGTACGACCGCTGCCGCCCAAAGCTCACTCATCGCTGGCGCCACCACCTCCCACTCATGAGGTCGTGGAACACGACGTCATTGCGGCCAGAGGTCGTCACCACCTCCCAGTAGCGACGCCGCAGAGGCCGATCGGTCCACCAGCGGTCCTCGACAAGCCACGACTCGCGGACAGCCTCAACGTCGCGTCCTTCGACCACGAGCGGGGATCCGCCATCGCCCGCCTCGACCGCGACGCGCACCGGAAGCGACAGACGGCGTGGCCCGCTCATCCCTCGAACGGAGTCAGCACGGCCCGACGCTCAGGAAACCGAGAACCGGGATCGACCTCAAGGATGCGCAGTGCGGCATCTGGACCGGCTGCGGCGCGCGTCTGGCGGATCGCCTCCCGGAGCCTCGCCGCCCGCGCCGCCTCAGGGTCGTCAAGCAGCGGTCGCTGATCGCTCGCCGGCGGCCCAAAGCGCTCGACGGCAAGCCGCAGCAGCTCGGCGGGCGCCGGGACAAGCGCGAGACGGGGAGTGAGCGCGAGGCGCATCCGTGCCGGATCGACGAGCGCTTCCCGGAACACGACCTGTTCTCGCCACGTGCCGCCCTGCTCGACGAGAACGGCCGAGAGGATCACCGATCGGAATGTCCTGCCGCGTCGCTCGCGCCGCGCCAGCAGACGGTCGATCAGCAGCGCGAGAGCCCGCTCGAGCTGCGTGCCCGACGTCGCCTCCGGAAGCTCGAGCGACTCCCGGAGGAACTCCGCCGCCGGCCGGGGACGGAGTTCCCCGTCGCCGCCTGTCGCGAGTTCATGGGCGAGCAGGCCGAGACGGCCGAACCGATCCGCCAACGCAGCGGGCGGAACCGCCGCCAGCTCACCCAGTGTCCGGATGCCCAACCGCTCGAGCGCCTCAGGAAGATCCAGCAGCGAGGCCCGGGCTCGCAGCAGCGCGACGGGCAGCGGAGCGAGATAGGCCTTTGCCTGCGCTCGAGAACGATCTGGATCGACGCGGATCGCGCCCGCGCCCCCCACGACCTCCGGTCGGCGTACCCGTGCTCGTGTCGCGGCGGCGACAGCCGAGAATCGTGACGGTGCGATCCCAAGCCGTGCCGGCGTTCGCAAGGCACGCCGAGTGGCCGTGAGCACGCCGTCGAGCCCTCGGTGCAAGCGCATCAGACCCGCGGCGTCAAAGCAGACAAGGCCTGGCCGTTCGGGCTCGACCGCGGCCCCGATCGACTCGAGCCGGACGAGCAGCCGCTCCCATGCGTCGGCAACCCCAACCGGATCCGGCGGCACAAGCATCAGCCGAGGGCAGCGGGCCAGCACCTCGCCCACCTGCATCCCGGCGTGGACACCGAACGCCTCGGCCGCGAGCGACACTTCTCCCACCTTCTGAACGGCGCCAGGCTCGGGAGCGAGCGCCGCTGGTGTCTGCAGTAGCTCGGAGCGATCGCCGGCGGCAACAGTCAATTCGAACCTGGGGAGCAGAACGCAGACGACCTGAGTGATCACGAACACATGTTCGCATGGGCCGTGGACGGAACCCTTCCTGTGATCGTCGTCACACGCTTGCTACGGTGCCGCTATGCCGCCTCCCAATCCCGTCGACCTCGCCCTGAGAGGGGCCCAGACAGTCCGAGCCTTCGGGCAGCGAATTCCCGGAGCCGGGACCGTGCTCGCGCGCTCGCTCCAAGATGCCGTCAAGGACCGCAAGGTGATGATCACCGGCGCCTCCTCAGGGATCGGCAAGGCGACCGCCCTTGAGATCGGCCGGGCCAAGGGCACGGTGCTGCTCGTCGCGCGCTCGACGGACAAGCTTGAGGAGGTGGGACAAGAGGTTGAGGCACTCGGCGGCAAGGCGTTCGTCCACCGGGCCGACCTCACCGACTTTGACGACATCGACCGGATGGCGAACGAGGCGCTTGAAATGCACGGCAGCGTCGACGTGCTCGTCAACAACGCCGGCAAATCGATCCGCCGCTCGGTGAGTCGCGCGTATGACCGCTTCCATGACTACCAGCGAACGATGCAGCTCAACTACTTCGCTCCGGTCAAGCTCATCCTCGACCTCCTGCCGATCATGCGCGAGGAGGGGTCCGGTCACATCATCAACATCTCGACGATCGGCCTGCAGACGAACACGCCCCGGTTCTCTGCATACCTCGCCTCAAAGGCCGCGCTCGACGCGTTCTCCCGCTCGATCGGACCAGAGGTGATCGGGGATGGTGTGCACATCACGACGGTCTACATGCCGCTCGTCAAGACGCCGATGATCGCCCCGACGAAAATCTATGACCGCTTCCCGACGCTCAGTCCGGAGGAGGCGGCCGAGATGATCACCGACGCAATTCGCAAGCGGCCGAAGCGGGTCGCGACAACGCTCGGGAACATCGGACAGCTCGGGTACGCGATCGCGCCCGGCGCCCAGGACCTCGTGGTCAACCGGGCGTACAAACTGTTCCCGGAGGGCGACGGCAAGCCTCAGATCGAGGAGCCGACGCCGGAGCAGCGGGCGTTCGCGCGGGCGACGCGCGGCGTGCACTGGTAGGGCGGCCGGCTCCGCGGCGGGCGGTCCCGCGGCCCCTGTTGCTGACGAGTCGGGGGCCGACGGTGCGGCGTGGCTGTGGCGCTGGATGGACGGCGTCTGACCGGCACCCTTCGCCGGTGAATTGGCATTCATCGGCGTCGTGAGCTTCTCAGCCGGGAAGGTTGGCATCTGACCGCGCCCCCGGCGGTGAACTGGCTTTCATCGCCGCCGGGACGACCGGTCGCTGCAGACGCAGACGCAGACGCGGACGACAGACGCAGCCAGACGGTTGGGTCGGTCGGTCGAGCTAGACCGTCGCGCCGGCGTCGCGCATGAGGCGCCCGACGGGCACGGCCGCCAGGTGATCTGCCGCGAGCTGGCTGCGCAGCTTCTCAAGCAGCGGCAGTGAGTCCTGCGGACCCGGAGATGGTCAACTCGACGACCTCGCCCGCGTGCAGCTTGCCGAGTGAGTCACCGTTGTCATCGACGTGGACCGCGCCGGCGATCAACCGGCCGCCGGCCCCGTGCGCCAGCCACCACTGGCCGACGCTCGGACCGTTCGATGCGTACAGGAAGTGATGGCTGAAGCCCATCGCGTGGAGCATCCGATGCAGCTGGGCGCGCGTCTGCGTCCAGCGCAGCAGGCCGCCTGTGGGCAGCCGCGGGACGAGCCGGTCGCCGTAGCTCAGGACGCCGAGATCCGAGGAGGTCGGCGTGTGGTCGAGCGCGAACGACGCGTGGATGCCGCTGGACGCGAGCACACTGGCGATGCCCGGGATCTGAGCGCTCGGGGCATCGACGAGGACGCCGATCTCCGGGCGGGTCGTCTCAACCGTCGTCACCGGCTTCATGTGCACGAAGTGGGAGACGAGGCTGTACGAGGCACCTGCGGTCAGGGTCCAGCCGACGACGGCCAGCGCGGCGGCACCCGCGGTGATCGCGCGGGCGGTGCGCAGCTGCCAGCGCGGCACGACGCGCGCGCGCCGCTCGTCGGCGAGGATCAGCGAGGCGGTCGACGGGCGCCGGGCGAACGAGGTGTCCGGCTCGGGTCGGTGCTCAAGCGCCTTGGAAAGCGCGGGACCGAGATCCTTCTGATTCCGCACGACCTGGGCGAGCCCAAACCGCTTCAGCGCGTTGTTCGACGCGCGGACGTGGCCGACGCCGAACCCGTAGGAGATGACCGGGCAGCCGCGGATGATCGCCTCGAGCACGGTCAGGCCGGCGCTTGAATGGATCAGCGCGTCGGCCGCGGCGAGGACATCGCCCATCCGGTCGGTGAAGCCCATCAGGCGCAACCGCGGTTCATCGCCGAAGCGCTTGGCGACCTGGGCGCGCAGCTTGTCGTTGCGGCCGCACAGGCACAGCACGATCGCGTCGGGCTCGTTCTCAAGCGCGGCCTTGGTGGCGCCGCAGAGGTCGCCCACGCCCCAGCCGCCACCGGACACGGCGATCACCTTGCCCTCGGCGGGCAGCGCGAGCGAGCGCCGCGCCTCGGCCCGCGAGCGGGCCGCGAGGAACGCCGGCGAGGTCGGCGGCTTGGCCCAGCGGACGCTGCCGGGTCCGGCGATCTTCTCGACCTCCTCGGCCGATTCCGGATGGGTGATGAAGTGCAGGTCGATCCCGGGGTGCGCCCAGAAGCGCAGGCCCGCGAGGTCGGTGATCGACGAGTAGCAGGGGACATCGAGCTTGCCCTTGCGCCGAAGCTCGCCGAGGATCGCGGTCACCCCTGGGTACGTGGAGACGATGTAGTCCGGGTTATGCGACTTGATCAGGCGCATCAGCCCGCGGCGGCCGAACGCCACGAGCAGCCGCTTGGCGAGCCAGCGCGTCGGCGCGAAGTGCATGAACAGCCAGTACTGGATGTCGAACAGCCACGGCACGTAGTGGAACATGAACGCCGAGTTCTCACGCAGCGTCTTCGTGAGAATCGGGCCCATGGCGGGGAGGCCGTTGACGATCGACACGTGGGCGTCCGGGTCCTCGTCCTTGAACTCGCGCGCGACCGCTCGCGCGGGCAGGTCATGGCCCTCGCCGATGTCCGCGGAGATGATGAGAACCTTGCGCGGCTCGGATTCGGCATCCGGCTCGCCGGCCGGGATGATCGCCGCCTCCTCGGCCGCCGCCTGCTTGGTCGCCTGCGCGCGCCGCCACTCGATGTAGCGCCGCACGCCCTCGCGGAACGGGGTCGCCGCGGTCCAGGCGAGCTCCTCACGAGCGCGGGCGCCCGAGACGATCTTCGTCCCGAGGTCCCCGGGCCGAGCGGGCATGTAGACGATCTCGGTGTTGCCGACGATCTCCTGGACGAGCTCGGCGATCTGCTTGATCGTCACGTTCTCGTCGCTGACGAGGTTGTAGACGCGGTTCGTGGCAACGTCGTTGAGACCGAGAGCGACGCCGTCGGCGAGATCCTCGACGTAGACGAAGCGACGCGACTGCATCCCATCGCCCGACAGCGTCAGCGGCTCGCCGGCGAAGGCCTTGTTGACGAACGCGGGGACCACGGCTGCCTCGCGGGCTCGGGGGCCGTACGGGATCCCGAATCGCAGGATCGTGTAGTCGATCCCGTACAGCTCCTGGTAGCTCTTGCAGTAGAGCTCTCCGGCCAGCTTCGTGCTCGTGTAGAGATGGCTCGGCGGAGGGAGCAGGGTCTCCTCGTCGACCTCGTCGGACTCCGTGTCGCTGTACACCCAGATGGTGCTGGCGTAGACGATCCGCTTCACCCCGGCGCGCCGGGCCGCCTCGAGCACGGACACGGTGCCGCGGGCGTTGATCCGCTCGGCGTCCTCCGGCGATGCGTGGACGTCGTTGACGTCGGCGACGGCCGCGAGATGCGCGACCGCGTCACAGGAATGCAGCGCGCGCTCGAGCGCCTCCCGGTCGGTGATCGAGCCCAGCACCGTTTCGACGGAGCCGTCCTCGTGCCACGGAGACGGGCGCAGGTCGTAGATCACGGGCTCATGGCCGCGCGCGCGAAGCTTGTCGACGACGTGCGAGCCGATGAAGCCCGACCCGCCTGTGACCAGGACTCTCATTACGTTGGTTGCCCCTCAGGTCGGTAGTACAGCGGCACGCAGGAATGGTTTCGCGCCACCCAGTCGGAGTTCGGCAACTCGACGTCGTGCTTGAGGATGCGATGGCACGGCTCGTCGTAGACGCGGCCCGTCGACCGCTCGAGCCAGTCGAAGACGATGTACTTGTAGAGGCCTGAGGTCATGCCCTGGGGAAGCTCAAGCCGGGAGGCGTACTGCGGGTCAAGGTGCTCGCGCGCGACGCGGTTCTTCCAGTCGACGATCTCAGGCAGGCGCTCGATCTGAATGAGCCCCAGCGCGGCCGTGAACTCGCTCATCCGGAAATTGAGGCCCTGGACGTCGTAGCTCGGCTTGCCGTAGTTGCGAAACCCGCGCGCGTGCTCGACCACCTCGGGGCGGGTCGAGACGAGCACACCACCCTCGCCGGTCGAAATCGTCTTCGTCGCGTACAGCGAGTACACGCCGGCGTCACCGTACGTGCCGGGACGACGACCATTCCACACCGCGCCGTGCGCGTGCGCACAGTCCTCGATCAGGAAGATGTCGTGCTCGCGACAGTACGCCGCGATCTGCTCGGAGTCGAACGCGATGTGGCCGCCGATGTGCACGAGGAACGCGGCGCGCGGCCTGTGCTTCTCGGCCTTCGCCTCGAAATCGGCGAACGACATGCACAGGTCCTCGCGATTGCAGTCGACGAACTGCACCTCGGCGCCGGCGTTCAGAGCGGCGAGCGGCGTCGCCATGAACGTGTTGGACGGGCACAGCACGGTCTCGCCACGCACGTGCGCGAACTGCAGCGCCGCCATCGCGCCACCGGCCCAGCTCGACATCGCGACGGCGGAAGCGTCGTTGTGCGCCGCCCAGGCCTGCTCGAAGCGCTCGTTCATGCTCGCCTCCGACCAGCGACCCGAATCGAGTACCTCGTCGATCAGCGTGTGCAGTCGATCGCGGTCGCGATTATCAAAGCCGATGGCGAAGCGCGCGTACTCAGGCGTCGCGGCTGTGGAAGCAGATGACATTGATCTCTGGTGCAGTGTCCAACCGACACGCAGATCTGCGCGACGCCGACCAGCGAAACGCAGCCCCACGCTCAAGCTTGGCAGATCCCGCCCGGCCCGTGGCGTGCCGGAAGGCTCTCAGATGGCCAGGACGGTACCGAGTTCTCGTGCGCTTAGCTCTGTGAGAATGACCTTAAGGGCCGCGGCAGTGCGGCGGTGAGAGTTGCGCGCGCTGTAGAAGTCGGCATCGTGCAGGAGAATCACGTCGCCGGGACCGACACCCCGCGTGCTCCGCGCCGCGATCCGCTGCGGGGTCGTGAACTTCCGCCAGTCCTTCCCCCAGCGCGACCACAGCAGAGGTTGCAAACCAACCGCGCGGGCGGCCGCAAGCCCGGCCGGGCTGTAGATCCCATAGGGGGGTCGGTGCAGCGTCGGCCGGCGACCGATCGCGTCCTCGATCGCGGCGCTGCCCCGAGCGAGGTCGTCCGCCACCTCGCGCGCGCGCAGGCGCGACTGCCATCGATGCCGGTAGCCGTGCAGCGCGATGACGTGTCCAGCCGCGGCGATCTCGGCGAGGAGCGCGGGCCGGCGCTCGACCTGCTCTCCGATGACGAAGAACGTCGCGTGCGCGCCCGCCCGTGACAGCTCGTCGAGGATCGCCGGCGTCCCTTCGGGATGGGGGCCGTCGTCGAATGTGAGCGCGACTCCGCCCGTGCCCGCGAGCCGGCGGGGCAGACCGAGCGTTGCGGCGCAGGCAGGAACGACGGGAGCAAGGAGATGACGGAGCACGATCGCCGCGCATGATCGCGCCTTGTCGGGCACGTTGACCTGACGACCGGGACGCGGCACTCTTGGCGCGGAGCTGTCAACCCGCGGCGAGGAGCCCAGCGATGTTCGGACGCAAGCGCAAGCAGGAGGAAGACAACGTCGGCCTGGCGGGCCTGGGCACCGGCGGACAGGATCCGTTCAGCAGCCTGAGCATGGGCGGCCACGAGCCGTTCAGCAGCCCCGACCCAGCGGTTCAGGTCACGGCTCAGCCAAGTCAGACGCCCTCGCCGATCCAGCCGACGCCGACGACCGCGCCCGTCCCGCCGACCCAGGTCACCCGGTCAATCCCACAGACGCCGTCGCCCGGCGCGGGCACGCCGGCCACCGACGACCCGATCGGCATGGTGCGGGCGATCCAGGCCGGGGGTCTGACGGGCAACCCGGCGGCGGTGCTCGGGCAGATCCTCAGCGGGCATGGGCCGGTCGGCGAACTCGTCGCTCAGATCAAGGCCGATCCCCAGGCGTTCCGCGCGCGGATCATGGCCCAGGCGCAGGCGGCCGGGGTCTCGACGGTCGTAATGTCCCCACAATGGTCCACCCCGCCGACCGGCGGCGCAGCCCAGCCGGCCCATGTCGATGTCATCGACGAGCTGACCAAGGCGGCCGACCTTCACCATCAGGGCGCGCTGACCGACGCCGAGTTCCAGACGTTGAAGAAGAAGCTGCTCGGGGAATAATCGACCGGCGCCGGGGTCCTTTGGGATACCCAGGCATGGATCGTCTGCTCGACACCCCGACCCTCAGCACCGACGGACCTGCGGTACTGATCGCCGTGCGCGTCGCGCCGCGCGCAGCCCGGACTGCGATCGCCGGTGAGCGCGCTGGGCGGCTGCTGATCCGGACGACGGCCCCTCCGGTTGACGGGCGCGCGAACGAGGCTGTGTGTCGACTGCTCGCCAAGACGCTTGGCGTCGCCGGTGGACGGGTGAGCCTCGCGCGGGGCACGCAGGCGCGGGACAAGCTCGTCCGCGTCGAGGGAGTCACAATCGCCGAGGCGGCGCGGCGCCTCGGGCTGACTAAGCACGATGACGCCGCCTGACCTCGACCAGTGGCTGGCGAGACCGGCCATCCGCGTCTCGCACAACCGACGGAGCGCGGCCTCACCGGACCGCCTGTGGGAGGCGGCGAGGGGCGTGACCCTGCGTCAGGCGTCGCTGCTCGGGCGCCTCATCCGCTGGCGAATCCCGGAGACCCCGGCCAACATCTCGTTCGATGAGCTGTTCCGCAACCCGCCCTTCCTCGTGCTGCACGAATCCGAGCACATGCTCGTCAGCGGGCTCGTCGGGCGTATCTGGACGCTCCGCCGTGACTACCCGCAACTCGCGTCCGATGCCGAGTACCGCGACTACTCGCAGCGGGGCACCGCCCGGGTCCTGTTCGCCAACTGGGTGCAGCCGGATCCCGGCGGGGGATCGGCCACGCTCGCGTCCGAGGTGCGCGTCGAAGCAATCGGCGCCCAGGGACGGGTGGGCGTGGCCGCCGTCCGGCCGCTCGTCCGGGCGTTTCACCCCCTGATCGGAACCGATGGGATCGAGGCGGCGGTCCGGCGCGCCGAGCGCGACGAGCCGGCACACGCCACGCCGACCCACCGCTAGATTGCGCCGCGTGATGAGCGCGCGCTCGCTCGGAGTCGTGATCGCAATGGCCGCGGCAGTCACCGCCGTCGGATGCGGCGCCGCGAACCCACGCCGCACCTCGGCGCCCCCGGCGCCCCGGCGGACGCGCCGCACGCCGTCCACCGGCCGGCGGTCGTGCAACTCCGGCTCGAGCTTCCGTTCATCGGGCTGTCCAGTGCGCCGACGGTCAGCTTTGCCACCACGAACGCGGCGCCGGCGCTGAGGGGCGCGGTGTCACCCGCCGGCGCCACCGTCTACATGCTCGAACCCGACGGCACCCGCACCGCGGTCAACCCACGGCGCGACGGCAGCTTCACCGTCCGCGCCAAGCTGCGTCCCGGATCCAACACGTTCCACTTCACCGCGGCGCAGCTCGGCACTCGCACTCGCAGCCAGGCGCTTGACGTCAGCTGGCACGGCCCGGCCGCAGACGCGATGCGGCGCAGGATCGCCGCCAACCCGGTGAAGTATCTGCCGCCGGCGAGTGCCGGACTGAACCGAAAGCTGCCACCGCTCGGGAACCTTCCGGCGATTGCGCAGGGCGCCACGTCGGTGTCGTTCGCGCTCAACCCGATCCTCGCCGGACGGCCGCCGGCGAGCGGTGGGCCGGGCAAATGGCTCGACGGATTTGAGTTGACCGAGTACTACCCGGCACTCGAGGCGTGGTTCCGGGGCGCTGCGGTCCCCACCCCGGGGCTGCCGAGCCGTCACCGGGTCGATTGGCTGTACTCCGCGCATGGCCTCTCGATGGAGGGCGACGGCATCGGGCTCGACGGCCGCCAGTACCACGTGTCGAACGTTGGGTCTGGCGGGTGGGTCACATCGACCGGGGGTGGCGGCGTGCGGTTTGGAGTCGGCGGCAACGCCCCGTACTGGCGAACGGGCGGCTTCTGGCGCACCGTCAAGGGCGTGCTGACGTTCCCGCTGCTGACCGGCGGCTGGTCCAACGGCTCGGGCGTCAAGTACGTGCCTCCGCCGACCGGAATCACGTTCGCCGCGGGTCCGTCGCGACCGCTTCAGTACCTGCGCAGCATCGCGGTCGATCCGAGCGTGATCCCGATGGGCAGCCACGTCTACATCCCGTCGTACGCGTCGATCAACGGCGGCTGGTTCCAGGCCGCGGACACCGGCGGCGCCATCGTCGGCCGGCACATCGACGTATTCCGCCCACCGCCGGCCAACCCGCGTGACCTGGGCAACTTCGCCGCCGGGCAACGCGTCTACATCGTGCCCCCCGGAGCGCCGCTGCCCTAGCTGGTCACGTTCCCGACTCGGTCTCCCGCGGCGCGTAGCGGTGGTGCAGCATCAACGCGTTTCCGTCGGCATCGGCAAAGAAGCTCATGTGGCACACCCCGGTGTCGAGGATCTCGCCGTGGAACATGACCCCGCGGCCCTCGAGCTCGGCACGGGCCTCAGCCACGTCGCCCACGTGGAGCGCGATTGGATTGGGCGAGGCGTTGAACTCCATGCCCATCCGCTCGACGTCGATCACGTCCAGCGTCAGGTTGCCGGTCTCGAACTCGGCGAACCCGCGGTCCGGCCGGAACACGGATCGCGTCAGACCGAGCGTCTCGCCGTAGAACGCTGTCGCGGTCTCGAAATCCCGCGTCGGGATCATCGTGAAGTCGACTCCTGTGACCAGTGACGTGGCGGACATCCTCGTGCTCCTCTGTCGAACCGAACGAATAGCCCGGACGCTACAGTCGCCGCGGTGAACACGCTCGCTCGAGTGCGGGCGCGGACGGCCCGACACGTGGGACTCGCGCGCCGGTCGACGGTCGTGACCGCCGCTCGCCGTGGTCTACGGCAACTGCACGGCCGAGCCGCTCCGGTGGCTGCTCGCCGACTCGCTCGCGTTCAGCGAGGTGTACCGCACGAGAGCTGTAGCACCGCCGCCGGGCACGGATCGCGTGCCTCACTCGCCCGGTGCGCCGCGCCGGTCAGCGTGTGTGCCATCTCTGTATCGCCGTCGCAACGACCGTCGGCCCGGCGGCTAACGTGCCCTGCGTGAACGCCGTCGCGTTCGATCAGGAGGTGCTCGTCCGGAGAACACGGTTCGCCAGCCAGGAGAGCGGCTGGGCCGTCGTCGACGCACTCGACGAGGACGGCGAGCCGATCGTGCTCGTTGGCCCGCTGGTGCACCTCGAGGAGCGCGAGCGCGCCCACGTCATCGGCATGTGGGTCGACGACAGCCGGTACGGCCTCCAGGTCAAGGTGTCCGAGGCCCACCCGCTCGCGCCCACCGACGAGGCGACCGTGGTCGCCTACCTGCGGCGGATCAAGCACGTCGGCGCCAAGCGGGCGCAGACGCTGATCGACCGCCACGGGCTGGGCGGCGTGTTCGACGCGATCGACGCCGACCCTGAAGCCGCGTTCGCGAGCGCTGGACTGCGCCGAGAGCGAGCCGCCCAGGCCGCGCAGTCGTGGCATGAGCTGCGGGTCACGCGCCGGTTGCACCTGCTGCTCGCGCCGCACGGCCTCGCGTATCTGGTGAAGCGGATCCACGCCGAGTACGGGCCGACCGCGCACCGGCAGGTCGTCGAGCACCCGTACGAGCTGACGCGCGTGTTCGGCGTCGGGTTTGTGGTCGCCGACCGGATCGCGCGTGGGTTGGGGAGCGCCACCGCGCTCGATCCGCGGGCCCGAGCCCAGGCGGGGGCGTTGCACCTGCTCGTCGAAGCCGAACGCAGCGGCAGCACATGCCTGCCCGAGGACGTCCTGCGGGCGAGCCTCGCCGAGCTCTTGGGAACGACGGTTGCCCCGGAGCTGCTCGACGACTTCGTGCGCGCGGGCACGCTCGTCCAGGAGGACGGATGGTTGTACCGGCCGGTGACGGCAGCGCTTGAGGCTGAACTTGCCGCCCGCGTCAACGTACTCGTCCGGCCGGAGCAGGACCGCGACGATGAGCGCCTGACGCCTCCTGACGACGACGCGGTGCGCCGCGTCGCCGGCGAGCAGGAGTTGACCCCGGAGCAGCGACACGGTGTCGCCGCCGCGTTCGAGCACCGACTGTCGTTGATCACCGGCGGGCCCGGCACCGGCAAGACGGCCTCGATCCGGACGATCGCCTCGCTCGCCGAGTCCTCCCGAGCGAAGCTGATGCTGCTCGCGCCGACGGGGCGGGCCGCGATCCGAATGACCGAGGCGAGTGGCGTCCGTGCCCGCACCGTGCATTCGGCGCTGGGCTGGATCCCGGGCGAGGGTCCGACGCATGACGAGGATGACCCGCTGACGACGGACCTTTTGATCGTTGACGAGACATCGATGGCGAACCTCGAGTTGCTCGTCACGTTGCTGCGCGCGGTCGCCCCGGCGACACACGTGGTGCTCGTCGGCGATGCCGACCAGCTGGCGCCGGTCGGGGCCGGTAAGCCGTTCGCCGAACTGGTTGCGTCGGGCCGTGTGCCGACGACACGGTTGACCCACATCTTCCGCCAGGCGGCCGGCAGCATGATCGTCCAGGGAGCCCACGCGATCCGGCGCGGCCGGTCACCGGACTTCCGTCCCGCTGACGGGATGCGCCGCGACCTGTTCCTGATCGAGCGCCCGGACGCCGAGCGTGCGCTCGAGGAGATCGTCGGGCTCGTCGCGGACCGGCTGCCCCGGCATTACGACGTCGACCCGATCAGCGACATCCAGGTGTTCGCTCCCGTGTACAAGGGAGCGCTCGGCATTGACGCAATCAACACCGCGCTCCGCGACGCGCTCAACCCGGACGGCGAACCGGTTCGCGGGGGGCGGCTGCGCATCGGCGACAAGCTGATGATGACGGGACGCAACTTGCACGAGCTGGGGTTGATGAACGGGACGCTGCTGCGGCTGCTGGACGAGGTCTCCGGCTCCGACGATGACGATGACGCACTCGTGCTCGCCGCGGAGGACGCGGTCTTCCGACTCCCGCCAGAGGAGACCGACCGGCTGCGGCTCGCGTACGCCTGCTCCGTTCACCGAGGCCAGGGCATCGAGCTACCGGTCGCGGTGATCGTCGCGCATCAGTCCGCCGGCGCGTTCTTCCTGCGCCGCGAGATGCTGTACACGGCGATCACCCGCGCCCGGCTCGCGACGGTGATCGTGGGCAGCCGGAGTGTCGTCGCCCGCGCCGCAGCGACCGCCGACACGGGCCGACGCCACAGTCGACTCGGCGAACGCCTCGCGCTGAGCGGGACGCAAGAACCAAACGGCTAGTACCGACCTAGACCAAGGTCGAGTGTGCATCGGGCGCGAGCGCTCGACACATAGGGTATGTGGCAACGCGAAGCACGCCTTCCGGCCGAGTTGCCCACGCCGGATTCCGAGTCACGCCCGCCCCGCGTGCTCGTGGTCGCGACCGACCGTCGCTTCCGTGCGGTGGCCTCGACGCTGCTGACCCAGCGCGGCTGCGAGGTCTCCGTTCATCCAGTCCGCGCGGACATCCGGGATCACGCCTCGCGAGAGCGGATCGACGTCGTCGTGATTGACGCCACAGCGTCGCTGACGGCGGCCGCCGAAACGGCCGCCCGCCTCCAGACCCTGCGTCCGCAGGTCGGGGTCGTCGCCGTCTCCAGCGACCCGCGTGATTGCCTCGCGACGCTGCCCGTGGTGCCGAAGTGGGGCTCGCTTGACGACCTGTACCGCGCGATTGAGAACGCCCGCACCCGAGGTCACGATGCCTGAGACCAATTGGTTTTCGCTGGAGCGCTTCGACTGTGCGCCGCTCGCCGGGCGCTGGGGCGTCGTCCGCATGTCGGCCGCGCTGTCCGAACAGCCACAGATTCCCACCACACCGCGGCTGGTCGTCACCCGGCCCGGGTCGAGCACGACACACGGCGCCTTCGTCAACGCCACCGACCGTCGCGGCAGCCAGCTGCTGTGGCTGGCGTCGTTCGCGATCCCCCTCGAGGTCGCGGAGCATCCGCAGGCGCTGTTCGAACTGCTTGCCCCTGGACTTCCCGCGATCGCCCTGCCGGCGCCCGGAACGCTGCTCCTACCGCTCAGCGCCCGTACGGAGCTCCGTCTGGCGCGGCGCTTCCCGCAACTGCACCTCGGCCGCCGGGCGACCGCAATGGCGACTGCGCTCGCGCTCTCGGCCACGAGCCTGCCGGTCACGGGGCTCGCCGCGGCGAAGGCGACGCCCGCGCTGCAGGTCGCTCACGGGACCGGCGCCGGTCCGGAGGCCTCGCCGGCGACCCAGGCCCACCCCGTCGTCGTCGCGCACGTCGCCCTCCCGGAGAAGCCCGTCGTCAAACTCGCGACCACGCCCGCCGCGGCGCACCCGGACCCGGTCGCGACGAAGCAGCCGCACGGCACGCCGAAGACCAAGCTCTCCCGGCCGGTGACCGCCAAGGTCACGACCCCGGCGGCCGGACCCGGCACAAAGCACCGGCCGGGCGAAAAGCAGCCGGGCAAGTCGAAGCATCCGGGTACGGCAAAGCATCCGGGCACGGCAAAGCATCCGGGCACGGCAAGCATCCGGGCACGGCACAGCAGCCGGGCACGGCACAGCAGCCGGGCACGGCGGAGCAGCCGGCCACGGCGAAGACGACCGCGCCCGTGACCTTGACGCCGGCGCCGGGTAGCTGGCAGCCAGCACCGCAGACGCCGTCCGGCGCCTCGCCACTCGCGCAGACCCCGGCACTGACGCCGACGCCCAAGCCGAACGCGGCGCACCATACGGCCCACGGCAAGTCCAAGCATCACGCTCGGAGCGCCGGGCCGCGTGTGATCCTGCCCACCGGCGGCGCCCCGATCGCGCCGCTCTCCTCCATCCCGCCGGTCCGTCACTCGCACAAGAGCACGCCCGCCGCGGTGTCCGCGGTCGCCGTGGTCCCGAGCGTCACCACAGGCGGCACCGCCCCCACCGCGGGCCCCTCGAGCTCCGCGGGAACCTCGATCTCCAACGTGCCGCCGCCGGCGCTGCTCGCGCGGATCTACGGTGACCTTCAGGGCCCGCCGCCGTTCCTCGTCGAGATCTACAAGCAGGCCCAGGCTCGATATCACGTGCCGTGGCAGGTCCTGGCGGCGATCAACTCCGTCGAGACGAACTACGGTCGCGATCTCAGCGTGTCGTCCGCCGGCGCCGAGGGCTGGATGCAGTTCATGCCCGAGACCTGGGCCCAGTGGGGCGTCGACGCGAACGGCGACGGCAAGAAGAATCCCTACGACCCACGTGACGCGATCTTCGCCGCGGCACGCTACCTCCGCGCCAGCGGAGCTCCGCAGGACATGCGTCGAGCGGTGTTTGCCTACAACCACGCGAACTGGTACGTCGAGGACGTCATGCGGCGGGCGCAGTGGATCGCCGATACCGCCGGAGTGCCCGTGCGCGGCAAGCTCGGCACACAGATCAAGGCGATGAGGGCGAGGGCCGATGAGCTGATAGGACTGCCCTATGTGTGGGGCGGCGGACACGGTGGGTGGCAGCTCGTCAACGGCTATGACTGCTCCGGATTCGTCTCGGCAGTGCTGCACGCCGGCGGCTACCTCGGTTCTCCGCAGACGACGGACACGCTGCCGGGCCAGGCCGACATCGCGTCAGGACCCGGTCGGTACGTGACGATCTTCGACCGAACCGGTTCCGGCGGGCACGTGATCATCGATCTGGGCGGCACGTTCTACGAGTCCGGCGGATCAACGCTCGGCGGTGGTGGTGCCGGCGTCAAGAAGATCACGCCACCGCTCGACTACCTGGTCACGTTCAACACGATCCTGCACCCGCGCGGGCTCTAGTCCGGCGGGCCGCACGGTCGCCGCCTGAGAGCGCGGTACGCTGACGCTCCGCTGTGCGGAGTATGAGACCCGACGCCACGAGCGAGCCGGTCGGCACAGGTCCGGCACAGCGCTCGCTCATCTCGATGCTCGACCGACTCGATCGGCTCGTCGACGAGACCGTGAGCGCGGTTGCCGTCCCGCCCGACGCCCGGGCTCGCGGGCGAGAGAACGCGCTGGCGCTGCTCGCCGCGGCCGGTGACGATCGCTCCGCTTTGGCGGTCCTGACGCTCGGCTATGCGTCCGACCTCGTCCAGGCGATCGCTGTCGACCTCGCGGCCCGACCGGACGACGCCGTCAGCCTGTTCGCGGGCATCGAGGCGGTGAGCGGACTGAGCCGGGCCACGCTCGCGCGCGACGTCCTGCGCTCACCCCGGTTCAGTGAGCTTGCCCCGGAGGTGGCAGTCGAAGTGCAGCTGTCGTTGCTCGTCGGCTTCAGCGACGCCCGAGCGGTGTCGTTGTGGACGTCAGGCTCGGATGACACGCCGCGCCAGCTCGCGTCCGCCGGGACGCCTGCGCCCGAGGATGGGGACGCCCGCGAGCTCGCCTCACAGCTGCTCGCGCGCCCCGGCACCGAGACGATCGGCGCGGCGATCGGGCTTCGGCTGGATCAGCGGATCGAGCGCCCGGCCGCGCTCGTCGCCCACGCCCGGCCACCCGGCACCGACCATCGGATGATGCTGCTGAGGATCGTCGCGCCGGCACTCGAGTCCGCGCTCGAGCGTGACGAGCTCCTGCGTCGCGACCGGGCGTCTGAGCAGACGGTGATCTCGGCGGTCGAGCGTCGCCTGGCCCGTCTGCGCTATGACCTCCACGACGGACCCCAGCAGGACGTGCACCTGCTCGCCACCGATCTCGCGCTGTTTCGCGAGCAGCTGTTGCCGATCATCCGCGAGCACCAGCACCGCGACCGGATCGTGGGCCGACTCGACGACCTCGCCGCCGAACTCGTCGCGCTCGACGGGGATCTGCGCCGCCTGGCCAGCACCGTCCAATCGCCGTTCCTGCCGCTCGGCAGCCTGCCTGAGTCGCTGCGCGAGCTCACCGACGCGTTCTCGGTCCGGACGGGCATCGCGCCGGACACCCGGCTCCGCGGCGACTTCTCGGTGCTGAGCGAGTCTCAGCAGATCACCCTCCTGGCGCTCATCCGCGAGGCACTCAGCAACGTGCGTGAGCATGCTGAGGCATCAACGGTGACGATCGCCGTGTCGGCATCGCCGAGCGGCGCCGAGGCCCAGATCGTCGACGACGGCCGGGGCTTCGAGCCGGAAGCAACGCTCGTACGCGCCGCGCGAGAGGGACACCTCGGGCTCGTGGGAATGCACGAGCGGGTGCGGATGCTCGGTGGGCGAACCGAGATCGAGAGTCGGCGCGGTGGCCCGACGGTCATCTCCGTGCGGCTGCCGGCGTGGCCGCCCCCGGCTGACCGGTCGCCGTCGGATTAGAGAACGGCGCATCGAGAGGATCGGCGATCGACCGCTTCCCGGCGTGCCCGAGGGGAGAAATTCGCCCCAACGTGCTTCGGCGCGCCAAACCGGCACGATTGCCCGCTCGTGTCGTCGCGCGCGGGGGTTCGGGAGTCCGTGCCGCTGTGAGCGGCACACATCCCCGTCGGTCCCGGCGCACTGACACGCGTGGGAACTTGTGCCGGTCCATAGCCATCGTCCAGCGATCGAGGCGGCGATGTCATGGATCGCGGTTGAGCCGGCGAGTTCGCCGCTCACCGCCGGGGCGAGGAGCAAACCAGATCGTTATCTCACCGGGAAACGACGGTGGAGGGCGGTCGCTACACCCCGACGAGGCGATGCTCGAGCGCGTACCGCACCGCGCCCGCCCGGTTCGCGACGCCGAGCTTGCGGTAGATGTTCGTCAGGTGGAACTTGACGGTGTGCTCACTGACCCACATCTCCCGACTGATCGCCGCCGTCGTCAGGCCGGAGGCGACCGCGCTGAGGATTGAGCGCTCGCGCTCGGTGAGTGCCGGTCCGGCGTGGTCATCGGCCGCCTCGGGCGCATGCGGTGGCGTGGCCGGCGCATAGAAGACCGCGCCGCTCGCGACCTGACGGAGCACGGAGGCGATGTCGATCGGCTGGGCGCTCTTCAGCACGTACGCGTCCGCGCCCGCGCGCAGCGCACCGTCGATCGTCTCCCGATCGTCGCAGGCGGACAGCACGACCACCTTGAGCTGCGGCCGGCGTTCGCGAATCTGCTCAAGGCACTCGAAGCCGCTCATGCCGGGCATGCGCAGGTCCATGAGCACGACGGTGGGGTCACGACGCTCGATCAGCTGCAGCAACTCGGGGCCGGAGTGGGCCTCCCCGACGACCTCGATGTCATCGAGGTGCTCGATCGTCCGTCGGACGCCGGCAATGATCAGCGGATGGTCGTCCGCGATCAGCACCCGGATCGGCGCGGGCTCGAGCTGTCCTCCGGGAACGACGGCAAGCTGTGGTTGTGGCGCGTACATGACCTACGGATCCCGGCAGCGTCACGTGTCGACACCGAGGGAACACCCTCCGTCATCGGCCACGAGCGGGCGGATCTTGAGCGGGACTGACACGATGTGACGATGGCGCTCGCCTCCACCGAGGTCACCTCACGCGACGGCAGCACGGTCGCGACCTTCATTCCGGAGGCCGCGATGCTGTGCAGCTCGCTGACCGTCCATGGCGACGAGCTGCTCGACGCAGGCCGCGGCGTCGACGCGTACGCCTCGCAGGGCCACACGATGGGCATCCCGCTCCTGTACCCGTGGGCGAACCGCCTGTCCGCATTCACGTACGAGGTGGCCGGTGCCACGGTCTCGCTCCCGGACGATCGAGCGTTGCTCCCGGCGGACCCCAACGGGCTGCCGATCCACGGCGTCCTTCCATCGCTGCTGCACTTCCAAACGCGCAGCGGCGATGACCGCTCGACGCTCACCGCCGTGCTCGACTGGAGCACGCCGGAGCTACTCGGGCTATTCCCGTTCGCGCACGAGGTGCGGATGAACGTGCGCGTCGACCCCGGCGAGCTCACGATCGCGACCACGGTGACCGCATCGGGATCCGACCAGGTTCCGGTGTCGTTCGGATTTCACCCCTACCTCCGCCTGCCTGGGGGCAGCCGCACGACCTGGCAGCTCCGGCTGCCACCGGCCGAGCACCTCACGCTTGACGACCAGATGATCCCCACCGGCGCGCGCTCCACCGCCCCAGAGGGCGAGCTCGCGCTCGCCGGCAGCAGTTGGGACGACGGCTACGCGGTCGGATCGCTCCCGGCCCGATACGCGGCCGAGACAGCCACCGGGGGCATCGCGCTCGAGCTCGTCTCGGGCTACCCGTTCTCGCAGATCTACGCGCCGCCCGGCAAGGACTTCATCTGCTTCGAGCCAATGACGGCGCCGACGAACGCGCTGCGCAGCGGCGACGGGCTGACCGTGCTCGCGCCCGGCGACGAGTACCGCGCCGAGTTCCGCGTGTCGTTCTCGCCGAGCGCCGGCTAGCTCGGTCGAGCCTGGCTCACTACGCCAGCCGCGCGGGCGTCCGCGTGGACACGATCGCCGCCTCGATCTCCTCGGCGATCGTCGCCGGGTCCGCGCCGATCGCCAGCCACCGAGCGAGCCGATTTCGCAGCGCCTCGAGGGTGCGTTCGTCGTTCGCCACAACCTCGGCGATGCCGCCGGTGCGCCGTTTGGTCCGGGACGCGTAGCGCTGACGGACCGACGGGTAACGCGCGCCGAGCGCGTGCTCCCATCGACTCTCGTCGCTGCAACGCAGGTCCTCGGCGAGCAGCGCCGCCCACCGCGGCGCGGCCAGGCGGAGCAGGCGTGGGACGAGCCACGCCGGACCCCGTCGCTCGTATGGGGCGCACGCGCACGCGACGAGGATCCGCGCGCCCGAGCGCTCGTCCGCGTCCCAGCGCGGCGCCGGTGAGGCAAGACCGAGGCCGCCCCACAGCCGGGCGGCCGCCGCGTCCGTGGCATGCCCGGCCTCGGTCACCGCGATCCCGGCGAACCGCTCGAGGTCCGGCATCCGCGCGAGCAGCGCGCGCGCCTCGGTCGCATCCGCGGGCTCATCCGCGCGATCGCCGCGCACGGACCGCACCGCGTCACCGGCAGCGGCGAACGCGACGTCGAGTGCGTCCGCTGATCCGGTGTCCTCAAACCGCGCCACCGCCGCCCGCAGGGCCACCAGCCCGCCCGCAAGCTCAGCGCTCATCGGCACCCGACGTATCCGTGTCGCGGTGGCACATGTGCGCCAGCGTACATCGCCCTCGCCGGATTGCACGTCGAGTACGATCCTGCGGCGGCCGACAATCCGAAGACGCAGGAGGTAGTAGTGAGGGCACTTTCTCGGCGGCGCGGTGCGGCGCTGGCCGGATTCACCATGGCATTGATTCTCGGCGGCTCGAGCCTCGCGGCCGCGGCGGGGACACCCTCGTCGAGCACGCTGAAGAAGATCGGCTCGTCGTCAAAGGCGGCGCGCACGCAACCGAAGACGGGCGTCGGCGCCTCCCTGGGGTCACAGCCGCTCATCGCGATCTCGTTCGTCGGCAGCAAGCCGACGGTGCTCGGCGGAAGTGCGGTGTCCAGCACGAGCTCGAAGCGCGGGCGGCTCGCCAACATCCCGATCTCCGCGGCCCAGTGCTCGGTGAACTTCACGAGGCAGGCGACGTCGGTCGTCAGGCAACACGACGAGCGCACGGTGGTTCTCCGGGATCTCGTGCACGCAGTCGATGTTCATGTTCGGCGAGGCGTTCCTCGCCGAGAGCGCGACGAAGTTCGACGGCTCCGGCGGCTACTTCAAAGCCAACAAGTCGAGCGAACTGAGCGGTCACTCGAACACGACCATCCAGCGAGGCGCATCCGTCGCTGTACATCTGGTCCGCGATCAACGTCTTCTTCCCGCAGAAGCCGTCCCGCGGCGTGATCGTCATCCTCCCGAAGGGCAATCAGCCGATCAACTCGGCGTCGAGTTGCAAGGTGACGACGACGATCAGCAACGGCGTCGGCGTCCACTGCGATCTGTACACGCAGCGGTTCTAGTTGACGTTCTAGCCGAGGTTCTCGGCGCAGCGGACGGCGAGCATTCGCCAGCCGGGCTGCTGCGCCGAAACCCCGAGCTTCGTCAGGAAGACCTCGTCGAGCCCACCGGAGGGTGCCTGTCCGCTCGCCCCAGCCTCGATGTCGTTCGCCAAGGCGTTGGCGATGTGCACGGCGGCGACCGCATCCATCGTGGTCGCGGGAAGCTCGCTCGGATCGTGATGATGCGCGACCGCTTCGACGACGCCATCGGGCAGGCCCCAGAGCGACAGCAGGTAGGCACCGGTCGCCGCATGCGTGGCGCCCTGGACCTCCTGCTCGACCTCGTGCAGCGGGATGTGTCGCTCGACCGCAATTTCATTGAGCTCGTTCCACACCGCTGGGTCGTCCGCGATCAACACGAGCTTGCCGATGTCATGGAGCAGTCCCGCGGTGACGGCTTCCTGCTGCGAGCTGCCGGGCGGCAGGATCGCACCGGCGACCCGCGCGACGAGCATCGCGTGCCGCTGGAACGCCTCGATCGAGAAATCATCGAGGTGCTCGGGAGCCAGCTTGCCGAACGCCTCCGCCATCAACGTCAGCGACTTGATCGTCTCGACTCCGAGGTAGACGACCGCCTCGCGCACCGAGGTGACGATCCGGCCGATGCCGAAGAACGCGGAGTTGGCGAGCTGCAGCACCTTGGCGGTGATCGCGATGTCGCTCTCGACCGCGAGCGCAATGTGGTCCGGCTCCCACGCGGGGTCAGCGAGGATCGTCGTGATCTGGGCATGGACGCCGGGACGGGACGGCAGCGAGGTCGCGGCGGCCGTCCTCCGGTACGCCTCCGCCTGCAGCGTGAGCTCCCGAAGCACGCAGGAGCGCTCGATCAGCCGCGCGAGCTCGGCGGCGTCGAACGGCTTGCCGAGGAACCGGTGGGCGACGGCCGAGGCTCGCGTGAGGTGCTGCGGGCTGGCGTAGCCGGACAGCACCATGCGGATCGTGGTCGGGTAGAGGTCGCGGACGTGGCCGAGGAGCGTCGCCCCATCCATCCCGGGCATCTGCATGTCTGCAACGACGACGTCGGCCGGCTCCTCGGCGAGCGCCGCGAGCGCCGCGTCGCCGCCGGAGCAGAGCACGACTGCCCATGTGTGGCGGTGCCGGTGCATGGCATCGCGCAGGCTCTCGAGCAGGTCCGGTTCATCGTCGACAAACACGATCCGTTTCTTGCGGACCGGTCCGGTCTCGGGCTCCGTCCTCGTCGGTGGCTCAGGCCCCGCCGCCGCGGGCTCACGGGTCACCTCTGCGGCGCGCCCGGCGTCATGCCAAATCGCCTCGCGCATTTCCCCTGATAATCGTTGGGTTTCCGCGGTTCTTGAGCCCGGGAGGCGCAGCGGAAGGCTCAGGTTGACGCTCGGCGCGGGCTGACCAAGGCACTTTTCTCGCCCGGAGTCTTGGGGTAGCCGATTCTCGTGGTACTCAAGGACGGCGTCGCACTGATGTGGACCGAGGTGCGATGCGATCGCACGGCGGCGTCGGCCGTCCGCGGGACGATCGGCGGTCTCGATCATCTCGGCTGGCTCGCCGACGACGCGATGCTGGTGGCCAGCGAACTCGTCACCAACCTGTGGGGGACGAGCCGCGCATGTGGCTACCACGTCTGGGCTGAGCTGGCCAAACGCTGATTCCGCGGCGAATTACCATGTTTCGGAGTCCTGTCGGCGGGTAGCACGCTGCCGACCGGCGGGCGTCGCTCGCGACGTTGCATCAGGACTCTCTCCTCCTGGACGTTCGGCTGGGTGTCACTGTCTGACGCCCCGCCGAGCCCGCTACCCCGCGGCAGCGTCGAGCGCGACCGCGTTTCGACCGGGATCATGTCGTCATGCCGCTTCAGCCGCGCCTGATCGACGTCAGCGTCCCGAGCGACCCCGCCGGGGCGGTGCTCGTCCTCCACGGCGGGGCGAGGCGGGGCGAGTCGATGATGGTCAGCCCGACCCAGCTGTCCGTGCTGCGGATGGTGCCGATCGCACGACGGATCGCCCGGACCGGCGCGGACCGGCTCGCGGTCTACCGATTGCTCAACTCCTCACGCGGCTGGGATACCCGACACACGCCGGCGCAGGACGCACGCTGGGCGCTGGCGCGGATCGCCGAACGACACGGCGACGCGCTCCCAACGTGTCTCGTCGGCCACTCACTCGGCGGTCGCGCCGCGCTGCTGAGCGTCGCCCGTCCCGGCGTGCGCGGCGCGGTGGCGCTCGCGCCGTGGGTCTACCCGGACGACGTCCCGGCCGGACTCGGCAGGCAGCGCATCCTCATCGTCCACGGCTCGCGCGACCGGATCGCGAGCCCGGAGCGCTCAGCCGCGCTCGCCCGGCGCCTCGCCGAGCGGGCCGATGTCGCGTACGTCGTTGTCGACCGCGGCGCGCACGCAATGATCGCGCGACACGCGGCGTTCGCATCCCTGGCGACGGACTTCGTGGCCACGACGCTGCTCGGCCGGCAACCGGAGCGCACCCTGGCCCAGATCGAAAGCGGTGAACGCTGGATCCGCGTGTAGGGTTCGCGCCCATGACCGACAACAGTGGGGGCGACAACGGCGGGGCCGGCAACGGTGGGGCCGACAACAGTGGGGGCGGCACCGACCGCAAGGCGTTGTGGCTGGGTGTCGCGGGTGCGGTCGGGGCGGTGATCGCGATCGTCGCGCTGATCATTGCGATCTCGGCCCAGAACGCCACGAGCAACGACGCCAAGGTGACGGCAGATGTGAGCCGTGCCGCGCGCACCGCGGTGGCCGGCGTCGACGCGCAGTTGCGACGTGACTCGGCGGCCGCGACCAACGTTTTGCATCAACTCCAGGCCGAGGCGGCAGCCGCACGTCGGAGCCGTGCGGAGCTCCTCCGTGACGTTGGCCGCAATCAGACCGGGGTCGCCCGGAACGCCGCTGACATCGCCGCGCTGCAGAAGCAGGTGAGCACGCTGAACACCGAGGTGCAGAAGCTGACGACGACGGTGTCCAAGCTCAGCACCACCCAGCAGTCGCTGCAGCAGCGGGTCGCGGCGCTCGAGAAAAAGGTGAAGCCCTAACGGACTCCCCCGCACCGGGGTCACGGGCGCGCGAGCGCCGTCCGGGCATTTGTCGCACGGATCCGACCGGCGCTCGCGTTACAACTCGCGGTGACGATTACTGGGGTGGTGCCGGCAGGTAGGCAAACCCGCGGTGCGGAGGAGCGTCA
Organism: uncultured Solirubrobacterales bacterium; assembly: GCA_963813265.1. GTDB lineage: Bacteria > Actinomycetota > Thermoleophilia > Solirubrobacterales > Solirubrobacteraceae > Palsa-465. Next base: position 158,506 of record CAWEYQ010000015.1, read on the forward strand.
CGGCGCGAACTCTGCCGGTCTTCCCCTCCATGCTGGGCTCGGGGTCTACGAGCCGGTCCGCCGAGTGACGATGTTGTTCTTCGCCGAGGTCCCGTTGATCTGCGTGATCTCGACGTACGCGGTGTACGTCCCGTCGGGCCCGGTGAAGTGGCACTGGTAGCGGACGCCGACCCGTGCCAGGACGCCGCTCGGGCACGTCACATCGGTGGGACGGAAATGCGTATGGGCGAATACGAAGTCCGTGACCTCGCTCTCGGCCGGGCGGACGAGCACCATCCGCTGGGTGATCTCGGTCCGCACGTCGTAGAGCACGCGGCTCCCGTGCACGCTCGTGATGTGCATGATCGCGACGTACTTGCCGTCCGGACCGGTGAAATGGCAGGTGAATGACCTGCCCGCCTTCGCCGGCACGCCAGACGGGCAGTGCACATCGGGCGGCCGAAAGCCGGTCCGGCCGTAGACGAACCGAGAGATGATCTGCTCAGCCGGGCGGGGAAGGATGACCGCCTGGCCGCATCCCACGAGCAGCAGCCCGGCACACCCGGCGAGCAGCCCTATCCGCAGCCCCCTGATCACCGCTCCGGGAGAGCGAGCAGCCGCGCCATCGACCGACGCGCCCGAGCCGGCGCCGCGTCGTCGTGGAACAGCTGTATCGCCTGGTTGAGGCTCATCGCGATCCCGTTGAGCGCGAAGGCCAATTCGGTCGGATCCGTCTCGTCCGGCAACTCGCCGGCGCGCACCGCGACCTCCGCGTCGGCGCGTAGTGTGTCAAGCCAGCGTCGCTGGGCGGCGGCCACGGCGTCTCGGACGGGCCCCTCGCGCGCATCCCACTCCGTCGACGCGGTCGTGATGAAGCAGCCGCCCGGGAGCGGACAGTCGGCGAGGTAGGCGACCCACTGCTCGCACACCCCGAGCAGTCGCGCCCGCCCGGCGGGCAGGCCGGCGACCGGGACCCACACCCGCTCGGTGAAGCCGCGCACCGCCTCGCTGAGCACGGCGAGTTGAAGTGCCTGCTTGGAACCGAAGGGGCCGACCACGCCCGCCTTGCTGAGCCCGAGCGCGTCCGCCAGGCGCCCGATCGTCATCCCTTCGAGGCCCTCGATCGAGGCCTGGCGCGTGCCGTGCTCGACGATCGCCACGCGTGTGCGCAACGCGTGCTCGGCTGAATGACGAGGGCTCATCCGCGACGGGACTTTATCGAACGACCGATCGTCATATGGCGAACGCTCGTCTGTTATTGTGCCGGCGCGGCGAAGGGCGACCCCTCGCCGAAACGTCCGAGAGGAGATCCACATGCGCTTGACGTGGCTGGGCTGGGCTGGTGTCGAACTCGAGCACGACGGCGCCACGCTCGTCATCGACCCGTTGGTCGATCCGGCGGCGCTGTACGCCGCGGTTGGCGACGCGGCCGCCGACGTGCACTGGCCGGAGGTCATCCCGCCGTCCTCCGGCACCGCCGTGGGGGCGCTCGTCACCCATCTGCACCGGGACCACGCGGACGCCGGCGCGATGACGGTCGCCCTGGCGGCTGACGCCCCGGTGCTCGTTCCCGGCGAGCGATCGCTCGACGATCCGCCGGCACCCGGACTCGCCCAGGCGACGCATGAGCTGTCCGAGGCCGGCCTCCCGCTCCGCGGCAGCGCGCCGTGGGAGACAACCGAACTCGGGCCGTTCACCGTGACCGCACTCCCCGCGGTTGACGGCACGGGCGAGCCGCAGATCTCGTGGGCCGTCGAGGCCGGAGGGCACCGGGTGATCCACTGCGGGGACACGCTGTTCCACGGTTCGTGGTGGCACGCCGCCACGGTGGCCGGTCCGTTCGATGCGGCGCTGCTCCCGATCAACGGAGCGGTCGTCTCGTTTCCGTGGCGGCGCCCGGCAAGTCCGTTGCCCGCGGCGATGACTCCGGAGGAGGCTGCGGTCGCCGGCCGACTGCTGCGCGCCGAACGCGTCATCCCGATGCACTTCGGTGGCTTCGACCTCGATCCCTACTACCGCTCGATCCCGGACGCCCTCGACCGCTTCCTCGCCGCCGCGGACCGATACGGAGTCACGGCCGCGCCGGCGGAGATCGGCGCGGCGGTCTCATGACGCGCGACGATGGCGGGCGATGAGGACCTCGACTCCGTCGAGGATCCGCTCGAGACCAAAGGCGAACTCCTCCTGCTCCTCGAACCCCGACGGGGCGCTGCCGGCTTCGCCGGACCAGAGGCAGGGATCGGGGGAGCGCTCCGCGGGTTCGTCGAGAACCAGCCGTTCACCCCGATCATCGAGACGATGTGGGGGCGCCGGCCCGTCGTGGCTGTTCCGCCATCGAGCCGCGGCGTGACGCGGTAGGGAACACTCCCCGGGTGACCAATCGCGAGATCGCCGACCGCCTCGACGCCTTCGCCACCCTGCTCGAGCTCGCGGAGGCGAACCCGTACACGGCACGGGCCTACCGTCGCGCGGCCGATACGATCCGGACCACTCCGGCGGCGGTTTCGGAGCTCGTGCGAGCTCGCCGAGTCCGGCAGCTCCGCGGCATCGGCCCGGGCATCGAGACCCGGCTGCGCGAGCTCGTCGAGACCGGGTCAATCGCGGAGCTCGCCGAGCTTGAGCGCGAGCTGTCACCGGAGCTCGTCGGGCTCGGCCGCTACCTCGGGCTGACCGCGCGGCGGTCGATCGAGATCGCGCGCGCCCTGGACATCCACACCGCCGATGAGTTCCGCGGCGCGGCGGCCGAGGGACGTCTACGGAGCGTCCCGGGGGTGGGGCCGAGGCTCGAGGCGCGGCTGCTCGAGGCGCTCGCGCGGGAGGCGGGCGATCGGCCGCGTCCGAGCCTGCTCCTGAACCGAGCCCGCGAGCTGACCGGCGCCGTTGCCGCCGCACTCGACGGCACCCCCGCCGGCGATGCCCGGCGCTGGTGCGATGCGTGCGAGCACCTCGCGGTCGTCTGTGCCGCATCCGACCCGGAGCCGCTCCTCGCTCGCTTTGCCGTGCTGCCGCAGATCGTGGCGGTGCTCGAGCGGGTCGGCCGCCGGGCCACCGGACTCACGATCGAGGGGGTACCGATCGAACTCTGCGTCGCCGACCCGGACGGCTTCGGCACGGCACTGCTGCGGGAGACCGGCTCGGCAGCCTACGTCGCGGCGCTCGAGCCGCTACCCGAGGCATCCGAGGAGACAGCCGTTTTCGGCGCGCTCGGGCTGGCGTGGTGTCCGCCGGAGCTGCGCGAGGAGCCGGGCGCGACTGCGCCGGACGAGCTCGTCGACCTCGCGCAGATCCGCGGCGATCTCCACTCTCACACGACGTGGTCGGACGGGCGGGCGAGCGTCGAAGAGATGGGTCGGGCCGCCGCGGACCGCGGCTATGAGTACCTGGCGATCTGCGATCACACCCCTGCGGTCGGCGCGGTCCGGGGACTCACTCCCGACGAGGTCCGCCGTCAGGGCGAGGAGATCGCCGCCGCCAACGAGCGGCTCGCTCCGTTCCGCATCCTGCGCGGGATCGAGTGCGACATCCTCCCCGACGGTCGCCTCGATCTCCCAGACGATGTGCTCGCCGAGCTCGACTGGGTGCAGGTGAGCGTTCACGGGGGTCAGCGGATGCCGCAGGCCGAGATGACCCGGCGGGTCCAGGAGGCGCTCCTTCACCCCGGTGTCTCGTGTCTCAGCCATCCAACGGGTCGCTACGTGACCCGCCGTCCGGAGAACGCGCTCGACCTCGATCGGATCTACGAACTCGCGGTTGAGCGCGGGATCGCGATCGAGGTCAACGGGCTTCCTGCCCGGCTCGATCTCAGCGGGCGCCACGTCCGCGACGCGCTCGCGGCCGGAGTCGAGATCGTCTGCTCCACCGACGCTCACTCGACGGCCGGCCTGGGAAACATGGAGTACGCCGTGGCCACCGCGCGGCGGGGCGGGGCCGGGCCGGGCCGCGTTCTCAATACGCAGTCGCTCGACTCGGTGCTGCGTCGCCGGCAGCGTCAGCCGTAGCGCTGCTTGCCGGTCACCGGGACGCCGGACAGGCCCAGCGTGCGGAGCTTCTCCGGGTTGCGTACCGCGTCGATCTCGGTGATCTGGCCTCGGTCGATCGTGAACGCGATCACGCTCGGCGAGCCGCCCGTATCGAGGATCAGGCCCGGAGCGCCGTTGACGGTGACGGGAGTCAGCCGGAACGCGTCCCCGTAGTGCCCCGCCATCCTGGTGATGACCCGAGCCACGCGCTCGGCGCCGGCGAGCACCTTCCGCGCGGCGTTGACGACGCCCCCACCGTCGCTGTGGAACGTGACCCCTGGATCGAGCAGAGTGAGCAGCGACGCAAGGTCGCCCTCCTCGGCGGCCGCTTGGAACGCGCTGACGACCTGCTGCTGTTCGTCAGGCGCGGCCGGGTACCGCGGACGGCGAGCCTCGACCGCGCGGCGCGCCCGCGCCGCCAGCTGACGGCTCGCCTGCGGCGTGCGCCCGACGACGTCCGCGACTTCGGAGAATGAATAGCCGAAGACGTCGTGGAGCAGAAACGCACTGCGCTCCGCTGGCGAGAGCGACTCGAGCACGATCAGCAGGGCCATGCTCACTGACTCGTCGAGGTCGACGCGGCCGGCCGGGTCGGCGCCGAGCTCGCCGGTGTCGACGACGGGCTCCGGCAACCAGGGACCCACGTACCGCTCGCGCCGGGCGCGAGCCGAGGTCAGTGCGTCGAGCGCGAGCCGGCTGACGACGGTCGTCAGCCAGGCCCGGAGATTGCGAATCGTCGACCGATCGACGCCCTGGAGTCGAACCCACGCCTCCTGCACGACGTCCTCGGCCTCGCTCAGGCTGCCCAGGTGGCTGTAGGCGACGCGCAACAGGTACGGCCGCAGCGCCTCGAACTCCCGGGTGAGGCGGTCTTCCTCTGCCTTGGCTTGCATCATCATCGAGCTCGCCTCCTCACATCATGCCAGCCCGCGGAGGGCGCCGACGCCGGCCGCGGGCTCGCCGAACATCCCGGGCTCGTAGTGACCGGACTGCGCCCGCGTCGTGATGCAGAGCCGGTTCCAGGCGTTGATCTCGGTGATGGCGAACACGAGCTGGGCCTGCTCCGGCGCGTCGAACGTGCTCGCCACCCGATCCCACAGTTCGTCAGAGACGTCGTCCGCGATCCACGTCATCGCCTCGCACAGGGCGAGTGCGACCCGTTCCCGCTCGGAGTACAGGTCACTTTCGCTCCACGCGGAGAGCATGTAGAGACGCTCCTCCGTCTCCCCATCCGCTCGGGCGTCCTTCCAGTGCATGTCGATGCAGAACGCACAACCATTCAGCTGCGAGGCCCGAACATCGATCAGGGCACGGAGCCGTTTGTCGAGCTCGATCGAGGACGACAGGCGGAACATCGCCGCGTACTGGCGGGCGGCGAGTTCGCTGAGCGCCAGGCGGTCGGCGGGGATGGTCACTGACATGTCATTCCTCCTCAGGTCGTGGTCTCGAGCGCAAGACGACCCTGCGCGCGCGGATGTGACATCTGTGGTTCGTTCTGCACGAAGTCCCGCTGCCGGATCAGCACCAACCCGATGACGCTTCCGCAGAACGCGATCACGGCCGCGATCAGCAGGATGGAGTCGAGGGCGCTCGCGAACGAGCCGACGGACGCGGCCGCGAGCTGGCCGCGCACGGGCGGCGGCGCGCTCGCGATCACCTGGGCCGCGTGGCCCGCGCTGATGCCCTCCGCGAGCGCGTGGGCGCCGTGGGCAAGCGGCGTCCCAGCAAGATGCGAGACGACACCGTCCCGGATCCGCGCCGCGAAGATCGAGCCGAGCGCGGCGACGCCGGCGGCGATCCCGACCTGGCGGAACGTCGAATTGATGCCGGACGCCATCCCGGCGCGGCTCGGCGCCACGACGCCGACGGCCGTCGACGCGAGTGGGACGCTGACGAATCCGGCGCCGACGCCGGCGACGATCAGTCCGGGGAGCAGGTGAGTCCAGCCCGACGAGCCGTCGATCCCCCGCATGAGCAGGAGCCCGATGCCGACGAGCGCAAAGCCGGGCCCGATCAGCAGCCGGGCAGGCACCTTCGACGTCAGCCGACCAGCGATGCCGGAGGTCAGGAAGATGGCTCCGGTCAGCGCGAGCAGCCGCACGCCGGTGCCGACCGCCGAGAAGTGCAGGATGTTCTGGAAGTACAGGACGACGAACGTCAGTACCGAGAAGATCGACGCCGAGATCGCGAACGCCGACCCGAGTCCGCCGATGAACGTCGGATTGCGCAGCAGGGCCAGGTCGAACATCGGTCGGCGCTGCCGGAGCTCGACCAGCACGAACGCGGCGATCAACAGGGCCGCGGTGATGAGAGCACCCAGCACGCGCCCCGAGCCCCACCCGTGCGAGTTGGTCTCGATCAGCCCGTAGACGAGCGCAGCAAGCCCCGAGCTGAACGTGAGGAAGCCGAGCCAGTCGGGCATCCCGGCGTCGGGATCACGCGACTCCTGGACAGCCGTCAACGTCAACCCGAAGGCCAGCAGCCCGATCGGAATGTTCACGAAGAAGATCCACCGCCACGACAGGCCAGTGGTGATCGCACCGCCGAGCACCGGACCGACGGCGACGGCGACGCCCGTGATCGCGCCCACGACGCCGAACGCGATCCCACGGTCATCGCCGCGGAACGTCTCCGCGAGCACGGCGAGCGAGGTCGCGAACATCGCCGCCCCGCCGACGCCCTGGGCCGCCCGCGCGAGGGACAGGAACACGGCGCTCTGGGCAACGCCGCAGAGCAGCGAACCCGCGGTGAAGATTCCGATCCCTGCGGCGAACACCAATCGGCGACCGACGAGATCGGCGACCGAACCCGCCGTGAGCAGGAGCGCCGCGAGGCTGAGCGCGTAGGCGTCGATCACCCACTGCAGGTCGGACAGAGAGGCGTGCAGCTGCCGTTGGATGTCAGGTAGCGCGACGTTCACGATCGTGATGTCGAGCAGCAGCATGAACACGCCCAGCGCGACCGTCACGAGCGTCATCCACTTGGTCTTCATTGCGTTCTCCTCAAGCGTCGATGCCTAGTCGTATGTGAGGAAGACGTGCCGGACGCGGCAAATGTGACACCCCGACGAGGTGTCACATCGGCCGGCGACATGTCGTCTGGGAAGTGACCGAATGACGGTCTCATCATGCAACGACCACTGCGAGCCAAGCCATGTTCAACCGTGTCCCACATCACCGCCGTACTCGCCGGAGCTCTCACGGCTCCGTCCCCCACGTCGTCGTCGTTGGGGGCGGCTTCGGCGGGCTCCAGGCAGCCCTGCACCTCGCCCGGCTCCCGGTCAACGTCACCCTCATTGACCGCAGGAACTTCCACCTGTTCCAGCCGCTCGCCTACCAGGTGGCCACCGGCGCGCTGGCGCCGGCCGAGATCGCGTATCCGCTGCGGCGCCTGTTTCGCCGCCACCGTAACGTCCGCGTCCTGCTCGGTGAGGTCGTCGACATCGATCTGCCGGGCCGGCAACTGCAATTGGCGCCGTCCGCGGGTGCGCCGACGCCACGGTCGGTGAGCTACGACGCGCTGATCGTCGCGGCAGGATCGCGATACACATATTTCCGCCACGACGACTGGGAGGCCGCCGCACCGAATCTCAAAACCATCGAGGGCGCGCTGACGCTCCGGCGACGGATCCTCGAGGCATTCGAGGCTGCCGAACTCGAAGTCGATCCCGCTCGCCGCGCGATGTGGCTGACATTCACCGTCGTCGGCGGCGGCCCGACCGGCGTCGAGATGGCCGGGCAGATCGCGGAGATCGCCCGCGATCTGCGGCGGGACTTCCGATCGCTGCAGCCCGATGACGCATCGATCCTCCTGATCGAGACCGGCGACCGCGTTCTCCGGGAGTTCGCACCCTCGCTCTCGCGGAAGGCGGCACGGTCGTTGTCCCGGCTCGGCGTCACGCTCCGACTCGAACATTCGGTCGTCGACGTCACGCCGGAGCGCGTCGTGGTGAGTGGCGCCGACGGGGAGTCCAACGTGATCCCGACCCGCACCGTCATCTGGGCGGCGGGAGTTGTGGCCTCGCCGCTCGCCGCCACCCTGGCCGAGCGCGCCGGGGTCGAGGTCGATCGCGCGGGGCGCATCGAGGTGCTGCCGGACTTCTCGCTCCCGGGTCACCCGGAGGTGCTGGCGATCGGCGACATGGTGACGATCCGTCACGGAGACGGGCCGGCGGCTGCCCTCCCCGGGCTCGCCCCGGTCGCGATGCAGGAGGGCCGCTACGCCGCCCGGGCCATTGCTGACCGCCTCCACGACCGCCCGATCCGCCCCTTTCACTACCGCGACAAGGGCAACCTGGCGACGATCGGCCGAGCCCGGGCCGTCGCCGAGGTCGGACCGGCGCGGCTGGGCGGCTTCGTCGCCTGGGCGACCTGGCTCACCGTCCACCTGTGGTACCTGATCGGGTTCCAGAATCGGCTGCTTGTCGTCATTCGGTGGTCGTTCAGCTTCCTCGCCCACGGACGCGGCGCTCGCCTGATCGCTGGCGGCGAGCAATTGGCCGATTCCCCAGGTGTTCCTGCGCTCGCGCTCCACGCCGGCAACGCTCCCAGTCGGGGGCGCTCCTCGCGTCGGCTGGCTCGCCGGTGAACTCGCCGGTCGGCGGCTCAGTGCTCGACGCCGTTGAGCGTGTCGACGACGCCGAGCACGTCACCGCGGCGGAAGAAGTCAACGGCGACGAGATTCGGCAGCCGGTGGCGGATGCGTTGGCACTCCTGAGCACGAGCGAGGAGCGGCTCGCGAGCGTTGACCGTCGCGGCGAGCGAGGCACGCGGCACCGGCGTCGTGTCGATCCAGTGGTTGAGCAGGAACAGCGGTGCCGAGGCGGGGCCGCGGTTCGGACGACAGCTCGCGGCGACATTGGCGGGGTCGGTCAGCGCAGAAGCGCGGGTGAACCTGAACGGGGTCTCCTGGAGCGCGTGCTCGTAGGCGAGGTGGTACCAGGGGACCGTCCCCGCGTCGTTCTCCGCCAAGACGACAAGCCGCCGGCCGGAGTCGATCATCGACCGAAGCGTCGGAAACGGCCCGAGCGGGCCGCGGTAGACGAGGTCGAGCAGCCCGGCCTGGTCAAACGCCTGCGCGATGTCGTCGGGCGTGACGCCCTCGTCCTGATTGATGATCTCGACGACCACGCCCGGATGCGTGATCAGGAAGGACCGCAGGTCGCCAAGCGCCGAGGCGAGCGTGATCGCGCCGAGTTCACAGAAGCCGTGGCAGAGGTAGATCGCGCGTGGGCCGGCGTGCCCGCGCGCGAGACGGGCACGGATTCGCAGCGCGGCATCGACGGCGGGGGCGCCGACTTCCTGGACCGCCGCCTCGCGCTTGGGCAGGCTCTCGAGGTCGGTGCGGACCCGGCCCTCGACCGAGGCGCCGTAGTACGAATCGATCAACAGCCCGCGGATCCCGAAGGCCAACTGGTCGCTGATCGTGCCGTCCTGCTGGCCGAACAGCCACGTCGGAATCGTCACCGAGGCCATCGAGTTGTGGGTGGCGGCGAGCGAGACATCATCGAGCGAGCGGTCGCACAGCGCCACGTAACCGTTGCAGGCCTCCGTCGCGACAGCCGGGGACCCGTCGGCGGCGCCGGCGAGGGCGATCGCGAGCGCCACACCGGTGAGCGTGAGTGCGATCGCGGGTGCCACCCACCGTCGTGCCCATGCCGCGGCGCCTGACGTCGCGCTGCGCGCCGCGGCCGGCGCCCGACCGAGGACCCAGACGACGCCCTGGACCCCGCGGGCGAGCACGTACAGGCCGGCGCCGAGCACCGCCAGCCTGAGCGCGGCCGCGGGCTCGAACAGGATCACAAGCCCCACGAGCACGAGGCCGACACAGACGAGCACCCGCCGCGTGCCGGCACGTCCATCCACGTCGCCGGTGAGCGCGGCACGGACCTCGGCGAGGAGGCTCACCGCGTCCGCCCGACGCACTCCACGCGCACTGAGCGCGGCGACGATTGCCCCGGCGCCGGCGACGAGCAACGCCTCGACGTAGAGCCCGTGCGCGAAGCCGCGCCACACCGCGCGGGCGGCGGCCGCGTGCCCGGCCGGCGCGAGTTGACCGACGACCGCGCCACCGATGAGATAGGCGGCCACGATCACCATCCCGCTCCCGAGCAACCCGACGCCGAGCCGGTAGGCCGTCGCGCGCCGATCGGCCGGCCGCCACAACATCACGGCCGCGATGAGCAGGGCGAGCGCGGCGAACACCCACGCGATCACGTACAGAGCGTGCGCGACGCGGACGACGTCGCGGACAAAGGCCCCGGGGTGCAGGCTCAGCACCGAGAGGACGCGCTCGCCGTCGACCCGGCTGGCAGCCTCTGGCGCGACGCGGGCGAGGACGCCCGCGATCAGGACGCCGGCGTCGGCAACGTTGACGAAGACCGTCCCCCCGCCCTCCCCCACCAGCGCCCGGTGCGCGTCGAGCATGCCCCGGCGGAACAGCGCCGCGAACGGACGGCTGCCGACAACCGTCGCCGCGATCGGCTGGATCAGCGGCCGGACCGAATCGAGCTCACCGTTCCCGGCCCGGACGATCGCGTCGGTCAGGTGGTCGGCCATGTCCGCCTGCACGCGCGGATCGCGCAGCACCGCCACGGCGCGGTCGGCGAACGGCTGGGCGCGGAGCACGGCACGTCCGGCATACGACAAGACGATCGCCAGCGTCAGCAGCACAGCCGCGAGCGCCGCCGCCCAGCGGCCGCGCCTATGCATCGGAGCGGAAGCGCTGCAGTGTCGCGTTGAGGAACAGGCCCGAGACGATCAGTCGAGCGATCAGGAACAGCACGAGCATCACGACGGTGGCGGCGCCGAGCGTGCCGTACAACGACGGCGAGCGTTCGAGCCTGCCCGCCAGGTAGTAGGCGAGCAACACATGCACACCCGTCATGCCGCAGCCGACGAGCAGGGCCCCCGGGGCGTGCGTCCGCCAGGACGCATCGGCCACGCGGGGCAGGTGGGCAAACGCGAACAGTGCGAGCGGCGCATAGACGAAAACGTCAGCCATCGTGATCAGGACCCCCCACGTCGACGAATGGTGGCGAACCCAGGACGCGGCCATGCTCGCCGCGAGACCGAGCATGCAGACCGCCGTGAACACCACGCTCGAGCGCACCGGACGACGTAGCCGCTCCGAGTCGACGCCCCAGGCGAGGCGTGCGGCGACGCGCAGCGCCCGGACGGCACCGATCCCCGCCCAGATCATCAGTGCCACTCCGGAGATGAGCAGGAACCAGCGAGCGTTCGAGCCCTCTTCGACTGCGCTCGTCGCCGACCGCGCCGCGACGCCACCCAGTCCGAAGCTCTTCGCAGCATCCGTCAGGCTTCGCTGGCTGTCGCGCACCCAGAAACTCGCGATCGCGGCCGCCACGAGACCGAACGGCACGAGCCACAGGAAGAACCGGTAGGCGAGGCCCCCGGCGAGCAGCGCGGCGCCGGAGCGTTGCTCCCACTCCAGCGACACGATCGCTTCCCGGATCCCCCGCTTGTCCTTGGCTCGTTCGACTCGTCGCTCGGCAGCCGCCCGGGCCGATTCCGCCGACCGCCGGACCGCGGCCGTTCGCGACGGGCGATCAGACACCGCGCAACGCGGGAACCTCGCCGGCCGCGACCGCGCCGGCGAGGCGCTCGTAATCGCGCTCGTTCTGGTCGGCGTAGGCGCGCGCAAAGCGCGCGATGGCCTTGTCGAACGCGCTCCCGCGGCCCAGATAGCTCGCGATCGCCAGCCGGTCGCCCGAGCGCGCGTGGGCGCGGGCAAGTGACCACCCGCACGCGCGCGTGTACGCGTGCAGGCCGTCGTAGCCCATCGCCGAGAGATCGATCGACGCCTTCCAATCCCATAGCTGGCGGATGTAGAAGTCGTGGTGACGACCGTCGAGGTCCTGGCTTCGCTGCCAGCTGAGGAACACGTCGGGCGCGGCCTGATCCATCCGCTGACCGCGAACGACCCGCTCGCCGTGATTCTCGAACTCGCTCGCTCCGAGGTATGGCTCGAGCACCGATGCCTGTGCCTCCTTCGCCTGGAGCATGAGCGGATCCTGCCCGTTCCGACCCACGAGGAGAAACACCCACGCCCGGGTGCCGACGCTGCCGACGCCGACGACCTTGCGCGCCATATCGACGAACCGGTAGGTCTCGAACAGATAGCGCCGGTCCGGGTCGAGCCCAGCCGTGTACCCGTCGAGCAGCTCGCGGATGTACTCCGACTCGTCGCGGTCAACGGCGTTGAACAGCTCGCGGAACGGAACGAGCAGTGGCGGGACACTGCGGAACCGCGGCTCGCCGTGATGGAGCTCGGTGAGCTTGCGAACCGCGCGGACACTCGTCTTCCGGCGCGCCTTGGCGAATGGCGCGGTGAACAGGACGCGACCCTTCTTGCCGAGCCGGCCGCCGAAGCGGTCGACGAGCTCGCTCGCGTTGATCCGCTCGTACCAGACGTCGAGGTGGCTGACCTGCGCGAATCCACGCATTGCGCTGCGGTACTCGCGGACACAGTCGGTGACGAGCAGCGTACGCTGCTTCGGCGAGAGCTCGACGTCGCGGCCGGCGATCTCGACGCTGGCTGCCATTCGCTTGACGTCCCACTCCCATGGTCCCGGCAGCGTCTCGTCAAAGTCGTTCGGCCCGAAGATCAGGCGCCGATCTGGCGCAGCGAAGCCGCCGAAGTTCGAGATGTGGGCATCGCCGCAGGCCTGCACGACGATTCCGGAGACCGGCGTCGCGGCGAGGTCGGCGGCCATCACCGCGGCCGCCCCGCGGTAGAACGTGAACGGGGACACGAGCATCCGCCCGTAGCGAATCGGAACGAGCTCCTGGACGCGCGTCGCGGCCTGCGCCTGGAGGACCGCGACCGGATCGGGACGATCGGCCGCGACCGACCACTCGCCGTGCGCCGAGCGCGGGCAGTCGGAACGGGCGGCGCGACCGCGCTCCGCGGATTCGCCCGGTTCAAGCATTGCGCGACTCACGGGGGGAGGGACCCTAATGCCTCAGGCATCACCCTGCATCCGGGATCGCCACGACCGGCCCGACCGCGCCGGTCAGCCGAGACGAGAGACGCCGCGCCCGATGAGCACCACGCCGATGACCGCGATGACGCCCGCGATCACCCGGATCTCGTTCGCCTTCATCCACGAGGAGAACCGCTCTACCCGAACTGCCGTGGCATCCGGGTGGAGCGCGTAGCTGAGGATTGGCAGCTCGATCAGCAGCAGCTTGATCAGCGTGAACCCGACGACGACGAGGACCGCCGGAACGAACGCGTAGCCGGCTCGCACGACCCGCCCGTAGGCGAGCACGTCGAACGGCCCAGGGACGCCGAGCACGGCTCCCACGACGACCGCCACCGGCGCCGATCCGCGGGCCAGGGCGCCATGCGCGCTCGCCTTCAGGCGCGTCGTCGCTCCCGGCCGATCTTTCCGGGGGCGCGGACGCCGCCGGATCCTCATCACCCGGTTGCCGAGCTGCGCGCGGCGACGGTCGTTGGCGATCACCACCGCGATGACGATCGCGAAGACGCCGCCGATCAGGAACGGGGCGGCGCCGAGGCGATGCGAGGTCGAGCCGACGACGCTCTCCCGGTCGCGGAATAGGAACAGGACGACGAGGCCGCAGGCGACGCTCATGCTGAGCGCGCCGACATAACACGCCCACAGCAGCCGCCGGGGCTCGGGTCGCGTGAGGATCACGATCACGATGGCGAGCAGCTGTGGGTAGGCGGCTGCCGCCAGTCCAAGGCCGACGATTACCGGCATCGGGCGAGTATCGACGAACCGGCCGGTCGCCGTCAGGCGTGAGAGGCGTCGGGCCGGGGCCGCGAGATGGGCAAACTACGCATCGTCGGTGAGTGACTCGCACGGTCGGGCGCGAACGCGGCGGCACCGATGCGATTCGCAGTGTCGGCCACACGCTTGATCCGCCTCGGAGGGACCGTTCTCGGTCTGATGGCGATCTTCGCCTGCACCACGGTCGGTTCGGCGCACCCGGCGCCACCGCCGGCCAGCGTTCTGGCCGCGACGGCGAAGGGCTTTCCTGACTATGCCCTACCAGCCAACTGGCTCGCCCGTCCGTCCCGCCCGACGCGGACGGTCGACGTCTTCTACCTCTACCCGACCTCGTACTTCAAGACGAGCGCGAGTCAGCCGGTCATCTCGACGATCAACGATGCCGCGATGGTCGCCGGCGCCAAGAGGTCGTTCGGCCAGCAGGCGACTGCGTTCTCAACCGTGGCGAACGTCTACGCCCCCTACTACCGGCAGGCCGACGCGGTCACAGTGCTGACCTCGCCGCTGGCGAAACAGTCTCAGATCATCGGCGCGACCCCCGCACACGACGCGATTGCCGCGTTTGCCTACTACATCCAGCACGACAACCACGGTCGGCCGTTCATTCTCGCCGGCCACTCTCAGGGCTCCAACGTGCTGCTGTTCGTCCTCTCCCGGTACCTCAAGGCTCATCCGGCGGTCTACCGGAGAATGGTGGCCGCGTATGTGATCGGGTACGGCGTCACGAGGAGCTATCTCGCGCAGAATCCTCGGCTGCGATTCGCGAACGGCGCGGCCGACACCGGCGTGATCGCGTCGTGGAATACCGAGGCACCCGGGCTCACGATCAAGAACCCCGTGGTCAACCCGGGCTCGATCGCGATCAATCCGATCACGTGGAGCCGGTCCGCACGGCCGGCATCGGCCGCCACGAGCGTCGGGTCGCTGCTGCCGAACGCGGCCGGCACATTCGTCAAGATCGCCCACTACGCCGACGCCCGCGTGGATCTGAAGCGCGGCACCGTCGTCTGCAGCACGTGCAGTGTGCCGCTGTACGCCCCGGGCAAGGCGGGCGGCTTCCCGCGGGGCATCTTCCACACCCACGACTATCCGTTCTACTACTTCGACCTCCGCAAGAACGCGGGGGTCCGGATCCGGGCGTATCTGCGCACGCACAGGGCCCAGAAGGCCCACCGGCCGACCCGTCACGCCCGCAGGCCCGGCGAGGACTAGACGACCGCGTCCCGCGCTTGCGTGCGATGCTACGCCGGTGTCGCGGGACCGAAGAGAGTCAGGAGGATGCGGGTCCGAACGCCGCTGGTCGGCGGCGTCGCGGCGCTTGTCGCCGGCATAGCGGCGGTGGCGAGCGCGGTCGCGCCCAGCACATTGGCGGCGTCCGCGGGTCCGAGCCTTCCGGCGCGAGCGAGCGCCGCGTGCACCGCATGGCATGTGCGCCCGCTCGTCAGCGATCAGGGCTGGCTTGAGAACCTCACGTTCGACGGACGCGGCGGGATGACGATTTCGGCCCTCGCGAAGGGACGCATCCTTCGTCTGACGGCGGCAGGGCACCTCTCGACGCTGCTGGCCGGCGTGCCCAGCCCCGGTGGGGAGCAAAGGGTCGGCCGCTACCTGTACTTCAACACCGGCGACACCGTCCCGGCGATGCCGAACGGAACGATCGGGCGGCTCGATCTGCGCACCGGCAGGCACACCACCTGGGCCCGCGGCCTGACAATGCCCAACGGGCTCGCGTTGCTTCCAGACGGCGACGCGGTGGTCAGCCGCGACGTGGGCACGGGAACCGGGCTCACCCGCGTGCCGGTTCACAACCGGCGCCATCCGCAATTTGAGTGGGCGCGGATCGACGACACGAACGGACTCGCGGTCGACCCGTCCGGGCATTGGCTGTACACCGATCGGACGGGCAGCCCCGACGGAGAGGTCGATCGCATTTCGATCTCGAATCCACGACGTGTCCAGGTCGTGGGACGCCTCGGCGCGGGCGTGGCGCTCGACGACATGACGGTTGACCGCACGGGGAATCTGTACGTCGCGGGCTTTCTCAGCGGCAAGATCTACCGGCTGAACCCCCGGACACACACGTCCTGCGCCATCGCCAGCGGGCTCGCGCAGCCAACCTCGGCGCGGTTCGGCGGCACCGGCTGGCACGCCCGCGACCTGTACGTGACCGACGCCGCGGGCCACGTCTCCGAACTCAGACCACCGCGCGCCGGCGCCTAGGACTCACGTCCGTCGACACGGTCCGGCAGACTGCCCGGAGTGGAGCTCCTGCTCGCACGGAATCCGGATGGGTCAAGTTCACTGCCGTATCTCTTGCGACTGCCGCTGGAGGACGGCCTCGTGTTTCGCACGAAGGGAACGTGGCCGCGGACGAACGCGCTCTACTGCCATCCGGTGGCGACTGACGAGTGGCCCGACGAACCAGAGATCGTCGAGCGCGTCGGGCTCCGGACCTGCCACCGGCGCGGCGCAGCGATCGATGTGGTCTGCGACCGTGACCGCGAGCAGCGTTCGCAGATCGTCTTCACCCGCGCGCGGGGACGGGACGTCGTGTTCTGGCAATCGCCGCGCACCCGGAAACAGTCGCGCCCAAATGTGCAGCTGCCGACCGCGCGACCCCGCGGGATCACGGACCTGGAAATTCTCGTCGACGCGCATGAGCGCTACCCGTATCGGTTCGCCGGCCGGCACGTGCGGACATCGCGGCGAGGGCTGTCGTGCGGTGACTATGCGATCAGCGTGGATGGACGTGTCGTCAGCGCCGTTGAGCGCAAGTCGCTTCAGGACTTTGTCTCGAGCCTGACCAACGGCCGGCTGCGCTACGCGCTGAGCGAACTCGCGGCGCTACCACGTGCAGCGGTTGTCATCGAGGAGGGGTACTCGCGCATCTTCACTCAGCGACATGTTCGCGGCGCGACGGTCGCCGATGCCCTCGCCGAGCTGCAGATCCGCTGGCCGAACGTGCCGATCGTGCATTGCGATTCCCGCAAGCTGGCCGAGGAGTGGACCTACCGCTACCTGGCTGCGGCGCATGCCTGGGCCACCGACGAACCAGCCGCGCTCGCCCGGATTGGAATTGCAGAAGCCAGTCCAACTGTCGACGGACCGCGTGAACCGACCCCGTCCAGTGCGGAATTGCGGGCGTGGGCGCGCGCGAACGGTTGGCCTGTTTCAGATCGTGGCCGCATCGGCCACGACATTCGTGAAGCGTGGGCGCGTGCCCACCTGCAACCCTGAGCCGCGTGGCCTCACCTGCGGATGGCCGAGACTCCGGCGGGCGGCGGGCGGCGGGCGGCGGCTCGGCGGGCGGCGGGCGGCGGGCGACGGCTCGGCGTCACGCGGGCGGATTGGCTTTTCAGGAACAGGGGGTGTGCCGGAAAAGCCAATCCCAGTGCGGGCCTGAGACCGCTCGAGCCGCCCGGGTTGACGGTCCGTCGGGGCGATCTCACGGATATACGCGGAGACGACGGCTTCGGCGACGATCCGGGCGCGGTGCTCGGTGCGGACGGGAGTTGTGACGACGCTTGACATATGGCTCCTTGCGGGTTGCGGCGGCAGACGGCGCTCGACTCCGGTACTAAAGTGGAGGCAGCCTCCGCAACAACCACTATAGCGGAGGACCCCTCCGTTTTGTCAAGTCGAATTCTGTGATCATTCGCGACACCGCAGAGATGCTCGACCGCTCGCAGTGAGAATTCGCTAGACCTCCGGTGCGGTTCAGGAATAGGATCGCGTGTGAGTGCGACCGAGCATGAGCCGGGCATGACAGAACCTTCAGCGACGCTAGCCAAGCCTGGTCCTGGCGCTGTTCCGCAGCCGGATCCTGCCCTCAGGAGGTTGTTGATCATCGGGCTGGTCGGGGCGGCGATCGCGCTGACCCTCGGGATTTATGCGAACGCGCATAGCCCGTCGTCGGACCTCGTCATCACGCTCGGGTTCACGAACACGATCACGATGAAGGTGTGGTTGACGACGATCGCGGTCTGCTTCGCTCTCGTCCAGCTCGTCTCGGCGCTGTGGATGTACGGACGACTGCCGGTCGGCGCCGCGCCGTCGTGGCTGGGAGATGTTCACCGCATCTCTGGCCGGCTCGCGTTTCTGATCAGCCTGCCGGTCGCGTACCACTGCCTGTACCAGCTCGGATTCCAGCACTCGAGCGCGCGGGTGCTGCTGCACTCGATCCTCGGCTGCCTGTTCTACGGTGCGTTCGCAGCCAAGGTGCTGATCGTTCGCTCCCGCGGCTTGCCGGGCAGTGCCCTGCCCCTGGCCGGCGGCCTGGTGTTCGTGCTGCTGGTCTACGTCTGGCTGCTCTCAGGGCTCTGGTACATCGATTACTTCGGGCTCCCCTCGCCCTGATGTTGCGGTTTCTCGATCGCGGCCTGATGGTCGTCAGCTGGGTCGCCGCCGCGCTCGTTGTGGTGCTCCTGTTCGCCGGACCGAGCTTGGTCGGGGCCAAGAAGTCGACGGCGCCACCGGCGAGCAAGGGCTCGGGGGCTGGGTCGAGCGCGAAGGTCTCGGGGGCTGCGGTGTTCGCGAGCGCCGGGTGCAGCGGCTGTCACACGCTCAAAGCCGCGCAGGCCACCGGCTCGGTCGGCCCCAACCTCGACCAGGTCAAGCCGAGCGCCTCGGATGTGACCCAGATCGTCCGCTCGGGCGGCGGGAGCATGCCCTCGTTCTCAGGGAAGCTCAGCGACGCCGAGATCGCAGCCGTGGCGAGTTACGTCTCCACGGTCGCCGGTCACTGACGCGAGACGCCCGCCGTTCAAAACTGAATCTCGATGACCTTATGGTCCTCGGTTGCGACCCACACCGAGTTGGCGTTCACCGCGAGCGCGAGCGGCGTGGCGGTCAACTTGATCGTGCCCGTGACCGCGGGGGTGCTCGTGTTCGTGATCCGGTAGACCGCCTTCTTGGTCTTGCTGATCGCCCAGACGAACCGGCTGGGATCCGTCGCTGCGATCGCATCGAGCTCCGGTGCGACGCGGAGGTCAGCGTTGATTTTCAGCTGCTGGGGACTGAACCGGGTCACGTGACCGTTCGCGTTTGCGACCCACACGCCGCCATTGAGCGTCACCGCAACCGGGTGCTGACCGGCCGGGTACGCCGTGCTCGAGCCGCTGCCATCGAGGCTCACGCGCACGAGACCGTCGGCGGCGCCGTTTGCTGCCCAGAGCCACCCCTCCCCCCAGGCGATGCTCGTCGCTGCGGGGTCGCTGTGTGCGACCGTCCCGACCAGCTGACCGCCGACTGCGACGTGACTGATGGCGCCGCTCTTGTCCGCGACCCAGGCAGAGCTGTCGTTTTGATCGAACACGGTCGCGACCGGACTGCCGGGGAGCTTCGTCGTGGCGACCTGAGTGCCGGCGTCGCCATTGAATTGCGCCAGCCCATCGGACGCCGCTTGAGCAACCCAGAGCGCACGGAACCCAGCGCTGAGCGACGTCGGGCCCCCGCTTGCCGGGAACGTTGCGTGGGCGCCAGATTGCAGGTTCCAGCGGACGAGCTGACCGGCGTCCGGCAGCGAGGTCCACACGTTCCTCTTGCCGAGCGAGACCCCACCGGGGACGCCGGCGAGTCCGATCGTCGCTCCGCGCCGCAGACCGCCACCCTGAAGCGTGACCGCAGCCGTGTCCTGCGTGGCCGTCGTCCCGGACGTCTTCCCCGACGTGGGCGGGTTGTCTGAGAACGTCGCGATGAGCACTCCGATCAGGGAGATCACGATCACGGGCGCCACCCACATCAGCAACGAGCCGTGCCGGCGCGGCTCCGCCGCCGGTGGCGGTGCCGCCGCCGGTGGCGGTGCCGCCGCCGGTGGCGGTGCCGGCGGCGGTTGCGGTGGCGGCGCGACACGCTGATCGTGTGGCGTCGCTCCTGAATCCTCAGTTGCGGGGGTGCGCTCGATGCGAGTCGGGACATCGTCGCTGACGACTGTGGGCGCCGTCGTACCTGGCGACGACTCCGCGGTGCCAGGCGGCGCCGCTCCTTCAAGCGCGAACAACGCCTGCCCGAGCGCCGCGGCGAGCTCGGCCGCGGACCGGTACCGATCCTCGGGGCGCTTCGCCATCGCCGTGGCGATGATCGCATCGAGTTGCTCAGGAACCTCGGGAACGATCGCCCGTGCTGACGGCACGGGCTCAGTCATGTGGGCGTGGATCTTGGAGATGCTGGTCGACCGGTCGTAGGGCACCTGCCCGGTCACGGCCTCAAACAGCACGCACCCGAGCGAGTAGATGTCGGACGCCGCGTCTCCCTTGCCTCGTTCGAAGCGTTCTGGAGCTGAGTAATCGACGGTGCCGACGAACACGCCCGTGCGGGTCACCGACTCGGCGTCGGTCCGGCGCGCGATCCCAAAGTCGGTCAGGTAGACGTGACCATCGTCACCGTCCTCGCCGCGCGCGACCAGCACGTTCGCCGGCTTGACGTCGCGGTGCACCAACCCACGCCGGTGGGCGGCCGCCAGGGCAGCGGCCACGGGCTGCAGCAGCTTGATCGCGCGGACGGGCTCCAGAGGACCGGAGCTATCGAGCACCGTGTGCAGGTCAGTCCCGTCGACCCAGCGCATGACGAGGTACAGCGTGTCGTCGAGCTCGCCGGCGTCATAGACAGGGATCACGTTGGGGTGATCGATCGAGGCCGTCAGATGCGACTCCTGCTCAAAGCGAGCCCGGAAGCCGGGGTCCGCGGCAAGCGTCGGTGCGATCGCCTTCAGCGCAACCGGACGATTGAGCGCAAGTTGCGTCGCCTCGAACACAACGCCCATTCCGCCGCGGCCCGCGACCCTTTCGATGCGGCACCCCGCGAAGGTCAGCCCCGGTCCCAAGCTCTCAGCCATAAAGGCGTTTATACCGACCCGGCGCTGCGCGTTGCCATCTTTCGCAGTTCGCCGGCTCGCTCGACGGCGAGATCAACGTCGGTTTGGGGGAGACGAGCGTCTCCCCCTTGGAACGCTTGGTCGCCCCTTAGCTTGGAATCCTGAGGAGCTTGGCTTGTTGGGCGCCTGGGGCGATTCGGATGACGTCCCATGCGAGGCCGAGCCGTTCGAGCGCGCGGATGAGCCAGCCGCCGGGGTCCAGCTGGCGGCGGGTGAGGCCGTGGTAGGCGGAGGTCGGGAACGCATGGTGGTTGTTGTGCCAGGCCTCGCCGAAGGTTGGGAGGGCAAGCCAGGCGAGGTTGCGAGATTCATCGCCGGTGTTAAAGCTCCGGCGTCCGAAGAAATGGCACAGCGAGTTGATCGAGAAGGTCGCGTGGTGGAGGAACAGGATGCGCACGGCCCCTCCCCAGAGCAGGCCAGTGAGGCCGCCGACGATCGAGCCTGTGAGCGCGACGCCAAGGCCGAAGGGAAACGCGAGTCCAAGCAGCACCCAGAGCAGGAACGCCCGATCGACGAAGCGGAGCATCGGGTCTGCGAGCAGGTCTGTCGCGTACCGTCTTGGATTCGCGCGGTCGACGCCGCGAAACATCCACCCGACGTGGGCGTGAAACAGGCCAGTGATCGCTCCTCGCCAGCCGACGCCGTGATCGACGTGAGGGCTGTGAGGGTCACCCGGGCGGTCGGTGAAGGCGTGATGCTTGCGATGTGTTGACACCCACTCGATCACCGGGCCCTCCACGGCCGCGGAGCCGAGAACCGCAAACAGGGCTCGCAGCGGCCGGCTCGTCTTGAAGCTGCGGTGGGTGAACAGGCGGTGGTAGCCGACGGTTACACCGATGATCGTCAGTATGTAGCTGACGAGTAGCACGACGAGGTCCTGCCAGTGCAGGGTGCCTCCCCACGCCAGCCAAATTGCGACGCCCAGCAGCGCGAGCGGCACGACGGTGACGACGATATTGGCGAAACGATCGAGCGTCTCATGTTCGATGACGACGACGTCGTCACTCGTTTGCTGGGGCACGGAGATCCCCTCCTTTGGGGAGCATGTCGCGCCCGCCAACACGTGTGTCGGCAGGCGCGAGAGCGCTATACCAGCTGGACGTTTTCGGCTTTGGGTCCCTTGTCGCCGCGCTCGGCGTCGTAGGAGACCTTCGCGCCCTCGGCGAGCGATCGATAGCCGTTGCTGACGATCGCGGTGTGATGGACGAACAGGTCCTTTGACTCGTCATCGGGGGTGATGAACCCGAATCCCTTGTCGTCGTTGAACCACTTGACGGTTCCGGTAGCCATTGTTTCCTCCGGCGTTGATGCGTGCTGCGGACGCGGAGATTGCTATGCAATGGCTACGAGCGCTGACACTACGTCGCTGGGCGAACAGCCCAACCTAACTGTTTAACCGTAGCAGTCGCCATGCCTGGAGCTCGGACGGCGGCATGCCCGTCTGGATAGTCAGTCAATGGCTGACCCGGGTATTTCCAGTAATTACGGGCCGGTCTGTGCAGTGGTTCAGTGTTCGCGCTGGCTGTCAATCAGTTGGCTGTCAGCACGCGTGACCAGCTCTGCAGCCGTCTCGTCGCCAGTGAGTTCGGCGAAGCCGGTGCGGAGCGCGCCTGTTTCGCTGGAGGCAGCGAGCGCGCCGGCGATCGCGCTGAAGCGGCCGCGCGCGTCGGGGAGCGTCATGTTCGACATCGCGCACAGAAACTCGTCGCCGGCGAGTCGGACGATCAGGTCGTAGGGACGCAGGTGGTCGGTGATGAGCGCGACGACGCGCTTGAGCAGCCGGTCGCCAGCGTCGTGGCCTTCGCTGTCGTTGAGCTTCTTCAGTCCGACGACGTCGACGTAGACGACGACGAGCGTGCTGCTTGTCCTCCGGCTGCGATCGAGTTCGCGGTCAAGGTCGGCCAGGCCCGCCGCTCGGGTGCGAGCCCCGGTCAACGGATCCATCTCGGTGATCGCCAGCGCGCGAGCGAGCGCCTCGCGATCGGCAAGTGCTTGCACCCGATCACGGGCACCCTGCTGACGGTCTATGGCCGAGGCCTCGCGATCCCAGGCGGCTTGCGCGCGATGCTCCGCGGCCTGCATGCGGTAGTCCCTGGCGCGTTTGTGTTGCTCGCCGGCGCGTCGGGCGACCTCCGCACCGGTGACCGCCCCGTCGTCGTCCTGCTCATAATCCGCGTCACGGTCCGCCATCGCCAGATCCCGCGCGGCGGCAGCCCGATCTCGCACGAGCGCGGCCAGATCGCGGGCCCGCGCAATCGCGTCGCGCTCGTGCGCGCTCTCAAGCCGCGTGACGCCGGTCTGCTCGCGCTGGAGCGCCGTACGCCGACGGATCTCGCGGCTGGCCTCGTGCTCACGTGGATCGACGCCCTGCGCGAGGTCGCGATCGCTGGCGGCCTGATCACGATCGGAGGCGGCCTGGTCGTTGTCCGCGCTCGTCTGGTCTCGCTCGCCGCTCGTCTGATCGCTGTCGGACAGCGTCTGCTCGCTTTCGGCCAGGGTCTGCTCGCTGTCAGCGAGCGTCTGCGCGTCACCGGACCGGTGCGGAGCGCGGGGGCTGCTGTCGTGAAGTCGCTTGATCGTCCCGTTGGTGGACTGCTCGGGAGGATCATCCGACGAGGGGCTGGCCATAACGGCCTCCAAGCCGGCTGGACGACGGGTCTCGGAGATTCCCGCGCCCACCCATTGACTCCACCAAGACTACAACCCCACAGGGGCGCCCTTTGCGATCTCGAGCAGACTCCGGTAGGACCGACGTCCCGCGCGCCGATCGCGGTCGCGAAGATTTCTTTCTTGCGCCGCGGCCTGGTAGCAGTGCAGTCGAGGTCTGGAGGCTAACTGCGCCCGCCCGCTGGACGAGCCGAGGAGGTGACAACGCTCGACGATCGAGTTCGCGAATCGCCGTCACCGACCCGGCTCACGCCGGCGACCTCGCATGCTCCCGCCGGACCCCGACTCCCCAGGCGGCCTCGGGCTGTTGCTCGCCCGTCAGCCAATCGAGCCCTCCATCTGGAGTTCGATCAGCCGGTTCATCTCGACCGCATACTCCATCGGGAGCTGCTTGATGATCGGCTCGATGAACCCGTTGACGATCAGCTTCGAGGCCTCGTCCTCGCGGATTCCGTGCGACATCAGATAGAAGAGCTGCTCGTCGCCGACCTTCGAGACAGTCGCCTCGTGGCCGACGTTGACGTCGTCCTCGCTGATCCGGATCGTCGGATAGGTGTCTGAGCGCGAGCGCTCGTCCAGCAGCAATGCGTCGCAGACGACCTTGGACCGGGAGCCATGGGCGCCCTTGGCGATCTCGAGCAGACCTCGGTAGGAGCTACGGCCGCCGTCCTTGCGAGATCGACTTGGCGAAGATGTTCGAGCTCGTGTTCGGCGCGGCGTGAATGATTTTGGCGCCCGCGTCCTGGTGCTGGCCGGCGCCGGCGAACGCGATCGAAAGGACCTCGCCATGGGCTCGTTCTCCGAGCAGATAGATGCTCGGGTATTTCATCGTCAGCTTGGACCCAAGATTGCAATCCACCCACTCGACCGTCGCATCCTCCTGCGCGACGGCACGTTTGGTGACCAGGTTGTAGACGTTGGTCGACCAGTTCTGGACGGTCGTGTAACGGATGCGTGCGCCCGGGAGCGCGATCAGCTCCACCACCGCGGAGTGAAGTGAGTCAGAGCTGTAGGTGGGAGCGGTGCAACCCTCGACGTAGTGAACATACGAGCCCGGCTCAGCGACAATGAGCGTCCGCTCGAATTGCCCCATGTTCTCTGTGTTGATGCGGAAGTACGCCTGCAGCGGCATTTCGACGTGGACGCCTTCGGGCACGTAGACGAACGATCCGCCCGACCACACCGCGGAGTTCAGCGCCGCGAGCTTGTTGTCGTTCGGCGGGATCACCGTCGCGAAGTACCGGCGCACGAGGTCCTCGTGCTCCCGCAGCGCCGTGTCCATGTCGGTGAAGATCACGCCCTGCTTTTCAAGGTCTTCGTGAACCTGGTGGTACACGACCTCGGACTCGTACTGCGCGCCGACACCCGACAGGAACTTCCGCTCCGCCTCGGGAATCCCCAACCGATCAAACGTCCGCTTGACGTCTTCGGGCACGTCGTCCCAAGACCGACTGGGCGTCTCGGAGGCGCGCACGAAATATCGAATGTCGTCGTAGTCGAGCTCGGCCAGCATCGGCGAACCCCACGTGGGCTGCATGCGCGCAAAGAAATGCTCGAGCGCCTTCAGTCGGAACTCGCGCATCCACGTCGGCTCTGACTTGAACTCCGAGATCTTCTCGACGATCT
Organism: uncultured Solirubrobacterales bacterium; assembly: GCA_963813265.1. Lineage (GTDB taxonomy): Bacteria > Actinomycetota > Thermoleophilia > Solirubrobacterales > Solirubrobacteraceae > Palsa-465. Next base: position 183,446 of record CAWEYQ010000015.1, read on the forward strand.
CACGGTTCAACCCCTTCGGCGCCTTGTACAGATAGTGCTCAGCGTCGTGGAACCCGTAGCGCTGCTCATAGTCCGCATTGATGCCAGCAAGCTGTTCGTTGTCGGTCAGGATCGGTGCTTCGGCAGTAGCCACTACTCCACCTCCAGCTTGCTTGGGGCCGGCGAGCCCACATGATGGGCTCGCTCGGCGTCGTCGTTCGCCTGACGCTGCGGGGCAGCACAAGCGTCCCAGTCCGCCTTGGCGTCATCGGCGCGCTGCGAAGCTTCCTCCCCCTCTGCTACTCGGACCTGTTCACAGACCCGGGCATACTCACGATCGCCTCGTTCCCATCGCGCTTGTTCCTCCGCGAAGGTTTCGTGCTCCCAGGCCTCGGTGTAACGCACAGCACGATCGCCATGCGCGAGCCGTTGCCGGCGCCTTCCGGCGTGCCGGTCGAGGCTGCCAAGCAGCCTTTCCAGGATCCGAGCGTTTCGTGTTGCGGTGGCCACAGCCAACCGCCTCTCTGCTCTTCTCACCGGAACAAGTCGCCCGGGAAGCGAGAAGAGCAAGGCTCTCGGAGCGCAGCTTCAACGTACCATATTCCGACCGTCGCACTCGGAATTACCGTCATCTGCGCGATGCTCGACAGAATCTGGCGCCGATCGGCGACGGCCACTACCGCTGTTGAGCGGCCAGCCGGCGCCAGGACGCCCGCGTCCTCTCCCAATCTGGGCTGAGCGGTCCGTCGACGATCGCGACGGTCTGGAGCCATTCGAGCGCGTCATCGAACGACTGGTTGACGGCTGCCTCCTGCGCCCACCGGAGCGTCTGCGCTACGGCGCACTCGTGACGGTGTGCCCGTCTCTCGGTTGCCGTCGACCGACTGGCGATGTCTGCGTCGGACCGGGCTAGGCTTTCGCTGATCATGTTGCGCTCCTCTGTGGCGGGTCTCGGCAGGTGACCCGGTAACCCGCCGCGTTAGCACACCCAGACGGGGCATCTGGCGCATTCGGATTGAGACGAGAAATGTGGGCTGCCTGACGAATGGATGCGGCGCGAACCGTTCGGGTCCCCGTCGCAGCCCGGCCGAAGATTGGAGCCGGGAAAGCATCGCCCGCCGAGGGTTGAAGCGGAGCGACACACCCACCATACACCCGAAAGCGTGACGTCTCCGATTTGTCTTAACACCGCACCGCCCGAGGTAGACTCGATTCGGGCATTGAGCTGCTCATGAGCTACCGCGATACCGAGCATCTGCGCATCCTGATCGCCAACGAGCGAGCGGATCGTCTGGCTCTCGTAGCGCCGATCGTGGTCGCGCTGGGACACCAGGTGATGGCGCGCGAAATCGACGCCGACGACGTCGGTGTGGTCACCGCCAGGGAGCGGCCCGACGTCGCGCTCGTCGGGCTCGGGGAGAGCTCGAACCATGCGCTGGAACTGATCGACAAGATCGTGCGGGAAGCCGCTTGCCCCGTGATCGTGCTGATCCACGCGCGGGACCCAGACTTCGTCAAGGAGGCGTCCAAGCGAGGCGTGTTCGCTCACATCAGTGATGCGGACGTCGAGGACTGGCAGAGCGCGATCGACATCGTGCTGCGGCGGTTCACGGAATACCACGATCTCGAAGGAGCGTTCGGACGCCGCGCGTTGATCGAACGCGCCAAAGGCATCCTGATGGAACGACACTCCATCGGCGAGCAATACGCCTACGAGATGCTGCGCGAGGACTCCCGGGTCAACAACCGCAAACTCGTCGACCTCGCCACCGCGGTCGTCGACGGCCACCGCCTACTCCCCAAGCAGCCACAAACCGGTCGGAGGCCGTAGGGAGGCCGTAGTCAGAGCCCGCGCCGAACCGTCTGTCGGGCCGCACGTAATCAACGAAGTGATCCCTGCGGACAGACCTGTCTTCACGGCGCGTGCGCTGGCTGAGCGATCCGGCCGACTAGACTAAGAAGAAGTCTCCACCGTCTGAGTGCCGCGCGCTCGCATTCTCCCTGTGGTCCAGCTTTCCTAGCGGAGCGTCGAGGAGTGCAGCACATGACAAAGCAGAATCAGAAACCAGCCCCGGTCCGCCAGGCACCAGGCCCGGGACTATCGACTTCCGATCTAGCCTTCGACGACCTCCGCAAGGATATTGCGCAGCGCAACGAGCGGGCTCATCTCGAGGGTCGCAAGGTTCGAGCGCGACGTGATCGGGAGCGGCTGCGGATTCGCCGTGAACGGGACTTGTAGACGCCATCCTCGGTTGGACTCGGCCACGTGGCGGCCGGGTCGCGAAGATGGAGTCGGACAGCGTCCCGGGAGGCTCCGCGCCGAGCGGTCTTGACCTAGGAAGTTGCGCTCGTGGCGTCGTGCCGCGCGTGTCGGTCAGCCGAGCAATAACTCTGACCACCCTCGAGTGTCCCCTGGCCAAGAAGGACGTGAATGCTGAAGCCGTCAAAGAGCCGCAAGGAGCTTTCCTTCGAGCGAATGTTCGAGACCCGTAGCCACGCATGGCAGAAGGTCGGACTCGCCGCGCAGGTCAGCCAAGAGACGGTGGGCCGGGCACGTCGGCAGGCCGTGCTCCTATTGCTGCTGCTCGCCGGGGTCGTCCTCGCATACGCAAATCGCAAGCAGTTCTTTGGCGCCGGACTCGACACGCCAGTCCGAGCTGCAACGGTGCTCGCGCTGTTGGTCCTCGGGTGGGCGTTGGCGCGGGACATCGGGCGCGCTGCCGCGCCGGCGTTCTTTCGTCGGATCGATCCCGCGACCGCGGGAACCGTCGGATTCCTGATCCGCTTTCTAACGGTTTTGATCACGGGCGTTGCCGCCCTGCGGATCGCGGGACTCAGGCCCCAGACGCTTGCCCTCGGCGGGGCGTTCACCGCGGTCGTGTTGGGTCTCGCTGCGCAGCAGACACTCGGCAACCTGATCGCGGGCATGGTGCTCCTGAGCGCGCGCCCGTTCCGGGTTGGCGAACGGGTGCGGCTTCAGGCAGGCCCGCTGGCGGGACGGACCGAAGGTGTCGTCAGCTCGCTCGGGCTTCTCTACACGACGCTCGCACGCGGGGAGGATCGGATCATGATCCCCAACAGCGTCGTCCTCTCAGCTGTGATCGTTCCACTCCGCGAGCCTGACCCGGTGGATGTCAAGGTGCGCATCGGCGCTGGGATCCGACCGAGCCATGTCCAGGCGATCCTCGACGAGCGCGTGGGCTCGCCGACGCGCTCGGCCCCGCGGGTCCTGCTCGAAGAGGTCGACCACGATGACATCGTGGTCCGCGTCCAGGCGACGCCCGAGCGCGCCAGCGACGGCGCCCGTCTTGCCGACGAGATCATCGCCGCGCTCGCAAGCGTCACCCACGAGCACCCGGTCATGCCGGGAGTGGGCTCCTCATCCCGGGCCGAAAGCTGAGCCAGCGGCGTCTGACATCCGCGATCTCAGCAGCGTGATGTGGGGGGCTGATTGCGGCTGGTCCTGAGCCGGCGAGCCTAGCCACCCCCGGTCGACGAGTCGACCCGCCACGGATTTGCCGCAATCCGGGATCGGTATTGGAACGGATGCGCGCGAGCGGGACGGTAGGACAATGGAGGCTCGGCGAACATCGCCGGACGGAAGCGCCGGCGGAGAGGCAGCAAGATGACTGATCAACGGTCGCGGTAACGGTCGTGGTGCTTGGCCTCTCACTCGCCGTCGCCTGTGCCGCGCTGACGAACGGCAGCTTCCTCCTGCGTCAGCGGGGGGCGGCCGAATCGCCGACCGTCGATGCCCTCCACCCCCTGGTCACCGCCCGTTCCCTGTTCGGCTCGCGCTGGTGGACGATCGGCTGGCTCACCGCGGTCGTCGCCTGGCTGCTGCACGTCGCCGCGCTCGCGGCGATGCAGCTCTCGCTCGTTCAGGCCGTGATCGCCGGTGGTCTCGTGTTTCTCGCCGTGCTCGGCGAACGGTTCTTCGGACTCCACGTCCGGCGCCGCCAATGGGCCGGCTTGGTGGTGACCGCTGCCGGACTGGCGATCATCGGTCTGACCGAAGGGTCCGGCGGTCCCGGGTCCGGCGCATCCCTGGGTGCTCTGATCGCGATCGAGGGCGGCGTCGCCGTGCTCAGCGCGATCCTCGTGGTGATCTCCGTGAAGCTGCCGAAACTGCATCCAGCCGAGGGTATGGTTCTCGGAGTTGCCGCCGGCACGCTGTTCGGCGTCTCCGACATCTCCATCAAGTACCTCACCCACGCCGCCCACGGCGGGGTGGGCACCGGACTGCTCAACGGCTGGATCGCTTCCGCGCTGGCCGCGTCCGTCGTCGCGTTCTACGCCTCGGCCCGGAGCCTGCAGCTTGGACCTACCTTCGAGGTGATCGCGTTCACCTCGATCGCCGCCAACCTGATCGCGATCAGCGGCGGAATCCTCGTGTTCCACGATCCCGTCGGGCACGGTGCGCTTCAAATCATCGGGCGGATGACTGCGTTCTGTCTTGTGATCGCCGGTGCCGCGCTGATGCCATCACACGCCAAGTCCGAGGACACCCGCGCGCCGACCACCTCCGAGAGCCGAGAGCGCGCCGGCACGCTTGCCTGATTCGGACGGACCGACCGGGTGGTTTGGCACAGGACCTCGGCCTGGCCGAGGTAGGACGCCATCATTCATTCGGCTGTGATCGGCATATATGCCCGCCGGTCTGCTCGCGCTGAGATGACCGGAATCTGTGCCGGCCTGTCCGTGGCGATCGTCGAGCGATCGGGACCGAGATGTCATTGATCGCGGTTCGACAGCGTGGAAGCGCCCCGACCGCCGAAATGATTGGGTGCCGGGCGCATCAGCCGCGCGGGGGGTGATCGCCTTCTGCGGCGGGTGCTACTCGTCGCGCCAGACGGGTTCGCGCTTTTCGAGGAACGCGGTCATCCCCTCCTGCGCGTCGTGCGCGAGCGCGTTGTCCGTCATGACGAGCTCGCAATGCTCGTAGGCGGCGGACTCGCCCCGATCGACCTGCTCGTAGAAGGCATGCTTTCCAGTGGCGACGGTGTACGCGCTGGACCTGGCAATCGCGTCGACGAGATCAACGACCGCGGGTTCGAGTCGCTCACGTGGCACGACATGATTGACCAGTCCCCACTCAAGCGCGGTCATGGCATCGATCGCCTCGCCGGTGAGCAACATCTGCATCGCGCGCTTGCGTCCTACGGCTCGTGATACGGGGACCATCGGCGTGGAGCAGAACAAGCCGATGTTGACGCCCGGCGTTGCGAAGCGTGTGCCCTCCGCCGCGACCGCCAGGTCGCAGGCTGCCACCAACTGACAGCCGGCAGCGGTAGCGATGCCGTGGACCTTGGCGATCACGGGCTGCGGAACCTCGTGGAGCGTTCTCCATCATGACGCTGCAGCGAGCGAATAGCTGGGCCAAGAACTCTCTGTCTCGGCCGATCATCTCGGACAGGTCGTGCCCAGCCGAGAAGGCTGGACCCGCGCCCTCGATCACGATCGCCCGCGCGTCGGTACGCGCGGACACCTCGCGGAGCGCCGCGGTCATTTCGTCCATCAGCTCCAACGACAGCGCGTTGCGTTTCTCAGGGCGGTTGAGCACGATCCGCGCGGCGGATCCGTCGAGCGTGACGAGCAAGTTTCGATAGTCGGTATCTGGCAGCGAGCTCATGCGGACAACGTACTCTCGCGGTTCCGGGGGCACAAGCCTGCTCGCGGGACTTGGCTGGCGTGGACCGAGGCGAGATAATCGACCGATTGGGCGCGTTGCCGCCTGGTGGCGGACGACTTCGAATGAAGGAGCAATGGCATGACCGAAGCGCTGAGTGCGACCCGTAGTGCGCCCGCGCCAGGTGCCGCCGCGAGCACGGTGTTTCGCAGCGAGTTGAACCCGGTCGACTTCCTCCGAAGAGCTGCCTACATGTATCCCGGAAAGACGGCGGTGGTTGATGGAGAGCGCCGCTATTCGTACGGTCAGCTGGCGGAGCGCTCGTGGCGGTTGGCCAATGCGCTGCGGTCGGCGGGGCTGCGCAAGGGAGACCGCGTCGCCACGCTGCTGTTCAACTCCTCGCCGATGCTCGAGGCGCACTTCGGGGTTCCAGCGGCAGGCGGGATCCTCGTGGCGATCAACAATCGTCTGGCCGGCCCAGAGGTCGGGCACATCCTCGCGCACAGCGGCGCCCGCTTCTTGCTGCTCGACGGCGAGCTCGAGCCACTCATCGCCCCGCTGGCGCTCTCCGACGTCACGGTGATCCGTTGCGACCCCGGGGATATGACAACTCAGTACGAGCGGTTCCTCGCCGGCGCGTCCGCCGAGATGCCGGATAGCTGGCTCGAGGATGAGGAGGAGACGATCTCGATCAACTACACCTCGGGCACCACCGGCCAGCCAAAGGGCGTGCAGTACACATACCGTGGCGCCTATCTCAATGCGCTGAGCGAGGTGATCGTCGCTGGGATGAGCCCCGAGTCGGTCTACCTGTGGACGCTGCCGATGTTTCACTGCAACGGCTGGTGCTTCCCCTGGGCTGTAACCGCGGTCGCAGCAACGCACGTGGCGCTGCGCGCAGTCGATCCCGACGTCGTCTGGCACCTGATCGACGAGGAAGGTGTGACCCACTACAACGGCGCGCCCACCGTTCAGTTGATGATCATCAACCATCCCAAAGCGCACCGCTTGGAGCAGCAGGTCACCGCGATGGTCGCCGCATCGCCGCCGTCGCCGACGCTGCTGGCTCGCATGGCCGAGCTCAACCTCCGGGTCGTGCATGTCTACGGCCTGACCGAGACCTACGGCCCGATCACGGTTTGTCCGACTCAAGCGGGGTGGCAAGAGCTGCCGGTCGAGCAGCAGGCCAAGCTGCTCGCGCGCCAGGGCCAGGCGTACCCCTCCGCCGATCTGATCCGGGTCGTCGACGAGGAGATGCACGACGTTCCCCGGGATGCCGAGACGATGGGCGAGGTCGTGATGCGCGGCAACAACGTGATGAGCGGCTATTTCGCGGACGACGCGGCCACCGAGAAGGCGTTTCAGCGGCGGCTGGTTTCACTCCGGTGATATCGCGGTCTGGCACCCTGACGGCAACATCGAGCTGCGCGACCGGAGCAAGGACATCATCATCTCCGGCGGCGAGAACATCTCGAGCATCGAGGTCGAGCAGACCATATGCGCTCATCCGGCCGTCCTCGAGTGCGCCGTGATCGGGATTCCGCACGAACGCTGGGGCGAGCGACCGAAGGCGTTCGTCACGCTCAACAGCGAAGCCAGCGCAAGCGCCGACGAGATCATCGCGTTCTGCCGCGAGCGGCTCGCCCACTACAAGTGCCCCGACGCCGTCGAGTTCGGGCCGCTGCCGAAAACCTCCACGGGCAAGGTCCAGAAATTCGCCCTACGCGACCACGAGTGGTCTGGACGCGGGATTCGAGTCGGCGCCACGTGACCCCCGTGGCAGGCCGGGCGAAGTGGGAGCCTGCAGTCGATCCGGCGCTAGCTGTGGGCCGTCGTGCGCGCTTCGGCACGGTGAACGACGTCGCCGATCCGGCTCGTTATCTCGGGCCACAGCGCCCGCGGCAGATCGTGCCCCATCCCGTCGAAGATCAGGAGTTCGGCGTCCGGGATCGCGTCGGCGGTCGCCCGGCCGCCACTCACATTGACGAGCGGATCATCGGCGCCGTGGAGCACGAGCGTCGGTACGTGTAGCGACCGTAGCCTCGCAGTCCTGTCGCCGGAAGCGATGATCGCCAGTAGTTGGCGGGCGACGCCGAGCGGATCGTCGGCGCGGTCATAGGCAAGTCCCGCCCACTCACGCAGCCCAGGCTCATCAAGCTCAAAGCCGGGCGAACCGATGACACGGAAGATCGACACAGCCCGGTCGACGGCCTCTTGGCGACTCGTGGCGGGCGCAGCCAGCAGCGCGCCGAGCGCCTCCTGCGTCGCCTGACCCACCGTCGGGTCGCCCGTGGTCGACATGATCGACGTCAGCGACCGCACGCAGCTCGGATGTTCGATCGCAATGGTCTGCGCGATCATCCCACCCATCGACGCACCGACAATGTGCGCGCTGTCGAGCCCCAGAGCGTTGAGCAGACCCACACTGTCCCCCGCCATATCCGACAGCGTGTAAGACGCCGATGAGGTATCGCCTGACAGCGCCGCCATCACATCTGGCGGACGCGCGTCATGCAGGTGCGTCGAGAGGCCGACGTCACGATTGTCGAACCGGATGACGTGCAGTCCGCGGGCGACGAGTGCCGAGCAGAAGTCCTCGTGCCAGCCGAGCATCTGTGTGGCCAGGCCCATCACCAGCAGCACGGGCGGCGCGTCGCGACCGCCGAAGCGCTCATAGGCGATGTCGATGCCCGACGGGCCCGCACCTCGGATCACCTCGGGGCTCATCGACCGAACGTAATCAAGGTTGCGTCCACGAACAGAGGCTAAACGAGATCACCACTGCGGTGCTCGTGACTTGTGGATCCGCCCAGTCCCAGCTCGATCAGGGGTTCCATTAGGCCGGCGGAGCAGAGGTCTCCTCGAGCAAGCGCCGGAACCGCTCGGCGAACAGGTAAGCGTCGCCCGGCCAGCGCGCAGACAGGTAGTTACCGTCCTGGACGACGAGAGCGGCGCTGTCGTCCGTGGGGGTGCCCCGACGCTGGGTGCGTGGTCCACGGACGAACTGGCCTGGGTCGTTCAGGGCAGCTGTGACCTCGTCTTGGACATACGCCGGGTAGGTTCGGTAGTAGCGGCCCAGCCGCCAAGCCGTGAGGTAGTACGCACTCCGTTCCATGTACTTCGGCAGGCAGGTGGTCCTGCGATCCGCGATCACACTGCGCCCGGTACGCGGGTCGCGGGTGCGGGCCAACACGAGAACGCCATGGCAGATCGCACCGACCGGCCGACCCAGGCGCCAGAACTCGGCCACCTTGTCTTCGAGCACGGTTGAGGAGAGGTACTGGCGCATGCCAGGCGCGTGGCCGCCCGGGAGCAGCAAACCGTCGTAGTCGCCGGGTCGCAGGTCCGCCCAGGCGAGCGGCTCCCGGAACGCCGTCGTCTCGACAAGCTGCCGGTAGAAGGCCTTTGGCTCCTCGTATGCCCCGAGCCGGCCGAAGATGACCCCGTCGAGCAATCGCCTGTCCGCCTCGGGAGCAAAGCCGCCGTGCTCGGTCGCGAACACGGTGTCATGACCGGCGCTCGTCAGCAGCCGCCACGGCACCGAGACCTCGGTCACATCGAAATCGTGGTCCGGAAGAGGGATCAGGACGCGCACCAGCACAGCGTCTCAGAGTGGCCGCGCCAACGCATGGCCCGGTCGGAACGAGCGACGTCGCTGCGACAAAACTCAAGACATCCGAGCCGGGCCCCCAACGCGAGTCGCGACTGAGCTCACCTTGGTGGTTCCTGACGTGGCTCGGTCGGTCGAGAACCCGCGTCCGAAGCGGCTTCGTCGGTCGGCGGCTCGGACCCCGCTGCGACATCGGTCCCGGGGTAATGCGGCACGGTGGGCTCGTCCGCGTGGGAGCTCGGTCCGCCGCCGTGACGGCGGCCGAACATGAAGATCCCGACCGCCGCCGCGGCAATCCCCAGCCCGATCAACACCCAGCCCCACCACGGCAAGCCGCCGCCTGCCTCCTGCCCCGTGTTCGACGTCGGTACGACCTGAACGCTCGTCGTCTGAGCAGTGATCGATGCCGAATGCGTCGGCGGGGATGCCGTCTTCGTCTCCGTCACCGTCCTGCTTTGCGCTGGCGGCGTGACCGTGCTCGTCTTCTCCACAGTCGTTGTCTTCGCCGGTTGCGTCGCCGACGCCGTCTTGCTCGCGGTCGACGTCTCCGGTGACTTGGTAGTCGCTGCCAGTTTGGTCTGCACCTGCGACGAAGCCGTCGACACGGCCTGTTGCGCCTGCTGGGCGACCGTTCCCGACCCGCCAGAGCCACACGCGCTGATCAGCACCGCGAGCACGAGTCCCGCGAGGGGCGCTCCGGCCCGCCTGGCGCCCGCCATATCAGTTCCGCGGATCATCTCCCGGATCGGTTGTCCGCTTCAACGTAGGACGCAGCTGTGCCTACGACGCGGCACCGACCTCGGCCGGCGGCTGCAGAGCCTCTTGGAGCTTCTTCGTGTCCTCGTCCGACAGTGAGGTCTTGATCACCGTGCCTCCGTACTGCTCGAGCGCTGCGATCGCCTTGTCCGGCGTGGCCTGCTCGATAACCATGAACAGCGCCGATGTGCCCGGCTTCAGTTGGTCGCGTACCTGTTCCTGGAACGCCTTATCGATCCCTTTCTTGCCCATGTGGCCGAACAGCGCGCCTAGACCAGCACCCATCGCCCAGCCGGCGAATGGAATGAGGAACAGCCATCCGAACAGCAGACCCCAGAATCCGCCCCAGACCGCGCCGCCGCCGGCCGAGGCGCCACCGTGGGTCGTATGGACGTGATATTTCCCTTCCGGGTCACGGGCGATCGAGGCGACTTGGTCGGCTTGGATGATCAGCTCCCCTTCCAACTGCTGAACGGTTTCGCGGGCCTCCTCCGCCGTTCCCTGGCCCTCGTAACCAATCGCAATCAGGGTGGCCATCGCGTTCTGCTCCTTCCGTTTTGCAGCGTTGGGTCGGTCACGTCCGCGCGACGTTGCTCCTGCGCCGAAGATGCCCGACTGCCGTACGCTCAGCGTAGGGTTCAGGTGGCAGACGGCACCCGATGGGCACCCATTTCACCTGGGTGAATATGGATTGGCTCGTGGCGCGGCCTGACAGTTGTCCGACGCCGCGAGCGAGTCCTCGTCCCAGGACCTACGCCTGGACCGGCGTTCCTGTGACCGCCCGGGACAGACCGTGATGTTCAGTTCTCACCGTCGATCGACCACGTTGACACCGAGCAGAGTGAGCCCGAGGTCCGAGCAGCGTTGGAGAAGGCCTTGGAGCGCCGCTTGGTCCGGGACGGGACCCTCAAGCAGCGTATGGCCGCGATCTCGCCTGAGTCGCATTCCTTCGAATACGGACCCGATCTCCTCGCTCAGCTCCCCCTCGACCTCCAGCCTGTACGTGCGGGTGGGCATCGTTCGACTTTGGCAGACGCGGTCCCGCATGCGCGCGCCTGGTTGGGCGATCACCTAGGTGATTGTGCTTCATCCATCAGGCCCAGCGCGGTCGCCCGAGCGACGGCGTTCTCCCTCGAGTTGACCCCCAGCTTGCGGTAGATCGATCGTGTGTGCGATCTGACTGTGTTCGGCGATAGAAACAGCTGCTGTGCGATTTGCCGTGTCGACAGGTCGGTCATGAGGAGTTGCAGCACGCCGAGCTCGGCGTCACTCGGTGAGTCGAGAATCTCACCTTGACGCGCGTGGCCGCGTGCCTCCGCAAGCTGTCGCGCGACATGCTCCGCCAGCGACTGGACGATGCCGCTGTCGGCAAGTTCAGCCAGTTCCTCGCGAGCGCGCCGCAATGTCATGTCCGCTTCATCGAAGCGTCCACGCCGACAACGAACATCGGCTAGCCGCACGAGCAGCCGGGCGTGGTCGACGGTCGCGACCTCGTCGTGGAAGAAGCGCTCCGCGTACACGAATTCGCGCTCGGCACCAGGGAGGTCGCCCTCGGCTGCTAGCACCGCCCCGACCGCCACAGCGGCGTTCGCGCCGAGCCAACTGCGGCTGCTGGTGATTCCGCCGACGATCGCGCGCGCCTGCTCCGCGTGAGATCGGCCAGCGGTGAGCCGTCCACCCTCGACCGCGACAACGGCGAGTATCGACTGTGCCAGTGCGTATCCGGGCGGGCGCCGTGGTGCGTCTGGGTGCGCGACCGCCCGCGACGCCGCCCGCCACGCCTCGTCGAGCGACCCTGCGAAGTAGAGCGCACGTGCAAGGCTTGCGCACGCCGCCACGAACACATCATCAGCGCCATCCTCCGCGAGCTCAACCGCGCGGCGACCCGCGCGCACGGCCTCGCTGACGCCGACATCTCCAGCGCTGGCGTGGACCATCGCCATGGTCGCATCGGCATGCCGGCTGAAGCGCTCCGGCCGATTCGTCTTGGCTCGACGCGCAAGTTCGAGCAACCGACGTCGCTCGAGCGTGTGCTGGCCAACCACCGTCGCCGCCGTGGCCGACGCTGCGGCGAGCTCGGGATAGACGGTCAGAGTGTCGTCCGGGAGCGTCTGCGTCCAGCGAAGCAGCGTCGCGGCTCGACCTTTCCGGAGCAGCGCCAGGTGGTACTCGCTCAATAGTTCGGCGACGACCGCGTGGTCGCCGGCCGCCGAAGCGTGCTCGACCGCCTCGACGACCAGCCCGTGAGACCGGAACCATGCCGCGGCGCGCCGATGAATTTGGACTGCTGCGCCGGGGTCAACCGCGACGAGACGGGCCGTGGCGAACTGCGCAAACAGCGGATGTACCCGGAACCAGTCCTGGCGCTCAAGCCGTACAACAAACATGTTCGAGTTCTCCAGGTCATCGAGCATCGCGGCCGAGTCCTCGCGGCCTAGCACCGAATCGCACAGCTCAGCGGTGAACCTGCCCAGCACGGCAGCCTTAAGCAGGAACGCGTGTTCCTCAGGGACCAAAGCCGCAAGGACCTCATGGCTGAGGTACTCCGCGACGTACCGCAGGTCCCCCCCAAACTCTTGCACGGCGAGTCGTTGATCGTCGACAGTACGAAGCCAGAGTGCGGCGAGGTACAAGGCCGCCGGCCAGCCCTCGGTCCGCCTTACCAACACATCTACGTCCTCCGCATCGAGCCGCAGACCGCCGTGGTCGACGAGCAGCTCACGCGCTTCAGCACTCGTGAACGCGAGGTCGCTGGCGCGCAGTTCGAGGAGCGAGCCACTGGCCCGCAGCCCGCCCAGCTGCAACGCCGGATCGACCCGAGTGATCACGATCAGACGAGCCGCCGTCGGAAGGCGCGCTACAGCGTGCGCAATCGATGCGAGACACCGGTCGTTGGTGACGGTTTGAAAGTCGTCGAGCACAAGCGTCAGCTGATCCGCAAACGCGGCGACCCCGTTCATCAGCTCATCGACTGCGGCCTCGATCGGCATCCCAGACGCCCCGATCTTGTGTAGTGCACGCCGGCCCAGACCGTCACGGATCCGGTCGACGGCGGTCGCGATGTATGTCCAGAAACGTGAGGAGTCGTTGTCGCCGGCGTCAAGCGTCACCCACGCAAGCGCCGTCTCGCTGTGGGCACACCACGTGCGCACGGCGGTCGTCTTTCCGTACCCCGCCGGCGCCGCAACCAACGTCAGCGCAGCGTCCGCACCAGCATCAAGGGCTCGCATCACTCTGGGCCGCTGCACCATCCCGGCACGCAGCCGCGGCGCCGCCAGCTTGGCCTCGGCCAGCGGCGGAAGCTCGTCGGCTGGCCGACGATCCGAAGACAAATCACCTGCGCCCGACACTGTGCGCCGTCTAGCCATCGTTCATCAGCAGCCCGTCCATCGAACGCCCGGCAGTCTGGGTTCCCGCCAGAAACGGCCCGACTTGGGTGACGCCAACGATCGCCGCCAAGGCACGAGAAGACGGGCGGTGCAAGCGCCACGTCTGACCCGGCGGCGGCCGACTCTCGCTGGTCAATCTCTCGGCCAAGTCTTCCGATTCGCGAGCGAGGCGTCGTCACCCGAATCGGGTGAGCACGATCGCGTCCGGACTGATCGTGCGACGCGTCGAGCGCGCGACCGTTTCCGTCAGCCATACGATCGTTCGGCCCGCACGCGGGACTGACGATTCACACCCCGTTCATGATGCACGCGCTCGAGGTCGCCTGTCTCGGCGGATGCCTCGCTTCTGACCTGGCGTGACGATCTGCGTTAACCTGGGCGAAATTCGCCGAGAAGTCGAGGGCCCGGCCTGTCATCGACATGGGCTGACCGCGTGACTGTGGGCTCGGCCGATTCAGATGCCCCCGGGCGCTGCGCGCTCCACCGCACCAGCCCAACGAGCCGGGCCGATCGGCGGCCCCGACGGTCGGCGCTCTCTGGGGTCTGACGACGAAAAGCGAGGCGTCGCGTGCGTATTGAGGACTATGGGCTGATCGGTGATATGCAGGCTGTTGCCCTGGATGGTGCATTCAGCCACCTCACGTTGATCGTCGCGGCGCGCGCAATCTCAGCGGCCGAAGCGCCAGCACTCCGTGGCTGAGAACCTCGCAGGGGTGACTCCTGGCGCGGCGGCACAGGGCTCCGGCGTTTCGCCACGGCAGCTGCTGATCCCGCTTGCCCTAACGCAGTTCATCGCGAGTTTCGCCGGCTCGAACATGAACGTCGCGATCACCAGCATTAGCAAGGACCTCGACACGACCGTGCACGGTGTGCAGACCGCAATCACGCTGTTTCTGCTGTGCATGGCCGCGCTGATGATCCCCGGAAGCAAGCTCACGGATATCTGGGGCCGCAAGCGATGCCTGATCAGGGGGCTCAGCGTTTACGGGATCGGAGCGGTGATCGCTGCGCTCGCGCCGGGTCTCGGAGTGCTGATTCTCGGCTACTCGGCGTTCGAGGGCGTCGGCTCGGCGCTGATGATCCCTCCGATCTACATCCTCGCGACGCTGGCGTTCAGCGATCTGAAGTCGCGCGCGAAAGCGTTCGGCGTGATCAGCGGAATGGGAGGGATCGGCGCCGCTGCCGGACCGCTGATCGGCGGTCTGATCACCACGACGATCAGCTGGCGAGCGTCGTTCCTGCTCCAAGCGGCGGTCGTCGCGACGATCATCTACCTCAGTCTTAAGATCACCGACCCCCTGCCGGCGGATCCGGCACGCCCGTTCGATGGCGTCGGAGCGGCGTTGTCCGCCGCCGGCATGTCGTTCCTCGTCATCGGGATCCTCCAAGCCGGGAACAACAACACGCTGCTGGTCACCTTCCTTGCGCTCGGAGCCGCGTTCCTGCTCTGGTTCTTTCTGCACATCCGCTCAAGCGAACGCGCTGGCAAAGAGCCGCTGCTGTCCACCAGCCTGTTTCGCAACCGCACGTCGAACCTCGGTCTTGTGACTCAAAACATCCAATGGCTGATGCTGATGGGAATCACCTTCGTCGTCTCCGTGTTCCTGCAGACCGAACGGGGGTTCAACGCGATCAAGACCGGCGTCATCTTCACCGCGGCAACCGCCGGGATCCTCATCTCATCGCTCGCCGCCGAACGGCTCGCGGGGAAGTACGCGCAACGAACGCTGATCCGCGCGGGCTTTGTCGTCACGATCGCTGGCGTCGGGCTGTTGCTGGCGATCGTCAGCGTCTCGGAGCACGTGATCGCGTTCACACCCGGCCTGTTGGTGATCGGCCTCGGCCTCGGGGCCATGCTCACCCCCTCGGTCAACATCGTCCAGTCCAGCTTCCCCGAGCACAAGCAGGGCGAAATCTCAGGCCTCTCACGCAGCGTCTCCAACCTCGGCTCATCGCTCGGCACCGCGATCGCCGGCACCATCCTCGTCGCAGACCTCGCCAACAGCAACAAGAACCTGCCCTACATCCTCGCGATGGTCAGTCTCGCCGCGCTCGCGTTGATCGGCCTGGCAGCCGCGATGCTCCTCCCCGCCAACCCCGAGCCGCCACCCGGCACGCTTGACGAACCCGTCGAGACGACTGAGCTTCACCCCACATGAATCCGAAGCGCACCCCCGTCCGCGCCCGGCTCTCTACATCGGAGGTCGCGGTCCCTGCTGCCTCATCGTGGGGCCGGCCGATGTTCCGGCGCCCGCCGAGTCATCCGGCGCACCGTAGACGGCCAAGCCATGGATGATCCACAGGCTCAGGGCGAACACTGCCAGCGACCAGAGCGGATAAGCGGGGAGTTCAAACAGCGCGCCAAGCGCGGCCAACGCCCCGACCGCGATGCCGAAGTACCGACCGAACGGGTTGCCGCCGAACAACGAAAACGCAGCCAGCAGCTCCACGATCCCGATGATCAGCGTGACCCAACCCCACGTCTTGAGGCTGCCGAAGACGTAGTGGGTGTCGTGGACGAAGAAGCTCGAGTTCCCGATCGCGGCGATTCCGTAGACGATGTTCAGGACGCCGCCGATCATCAGCAGTACGGCCGCGAAGATGGCCCGGCCAAGGCCTCTCACCTCGTTCATCGCTTGACTCCCTCCAATGGCTGACACGAACCAGGCGCTAGCAACAGCGACCGCTCATTCAACACGTCCGCGAGCCACCGCGACCGGGACGTGCGCTGTCGTAGTCGGCTGAGCTGACGTCATTGGCGGAGAGTACGTCCGGCGTGAGGCCGCGACCCGTCGCGAATGCCCGTTCACCCAGGTGAACGCGAATCGTTCCAGACCGGCGAGGATCGACGCGCGGGCAGGCCGTCGGCCTCCGATGCGGTTACCGGCACCCTGGCGATTTCACGTTCACATGGGTGAATGCATCGGGGCAGCTATTCCTAGCTTCGTGGCCGACGTAGCGTGAGATTGTGACCGTGAGCTCAGCCAACTGCCTCGGCCAGGCTCGCGAGCTCATCGAACTCGACTGGGCGTTGGCGGAACCGTTCGTCGTGGCGAGCGGGCGACCGTTTGCGATCGGAGAACAAGGAGTGCACGATGGCTCATAAGAGGCTGAAGCGGGTGGCGGAGTTCATTGCGCCGTTCCGGGTGGAGCCGGGTTCTCGGGTGGTTCTCGGCCGAGATTTTGATCCGCGGTTCAAGGCCGGGATCAAGAAGAAGAGGGATGGGGTCGCGCTGCTGGAGGGTGGGGTGGGGTTGTTGGCGGAGTATCAGGCGCGGTTGGCGGCGCAGGACACGTGGGGGGTGCTGGTTGTGTTGCAGGCGTTGGATGCGGCGGGTAAGGACGGGACGATCCGTCATGTGATGAGCGGCGTGAATCCGCAGGGGGTTCACGTCCATAGCTTCAAGGTGCCGTCGGCGGAGGAGCTCGATCACGATTTCCTGTGGCGCTATGCGCAGCGGTTACCGGCGCGTGGCGATATCGGGATCTTCAACCGCTCGTATTACGAGGAGGTGCTCGTGGTGCGGGTGCATCCTGAGAATCTCGATCGCCAGAAGCTTCCGAAAGCGTCGAAGCAGGGGGATGTGTGGAAGCGCCGCTTTCGTGAGATCAACGACTGGGAGCGCTACCTGACCGATAACGGGTTTCGGATCGTGAAGCTGTTCCTGAACGTCTCCAAGGAGGAGCAGCGCACGCGGTTTCTGCGGCGGATCGATCTGCCGGATCACAACTGGAAGTTCTCGACGGCAGACGTTCGTGAGCGGGAGCGCTGGGATGACTATCAGAAGGCGTTCTCCGAGGTGCTGTCGCATACGAGCACGGAGTGGGCGCCGTGGTATGTGATTCCGGCGGATCGGAAGTGGTTCGGGCGGATCGGTGTCGGCGCTGTGCTGGCTCACGCGCTGATGGAGATCGACCCTCGGTTCCCCGCGATCTCCAAGCAGCAGCGCCAGGCGTTGCTCGAGGTCAAGGAGGCGCTGGAGGCCCAGGCGCCGAAGGGCGCCGCGCCTGACCCGTTCGAGGCGGAGAACCGAGAACAGCAATCCGGAGAGCCGGACGGCGGGAATGGTCAACGCCGATCGCAGCCCCCGGCCGCCGAACCGAAGCCGTAGAGCGGGGTTCGAGATGGCGACGAGCACGGAACCACTCCCCGAGCGGACCGACGGCACCAGAGCTTGGTACAGCGCCTCCGTGGCTGAGACCATCGCCAGCCTCGGCGTCGATCCGGCGGCTGGGCTTACCGGCGAGAAGGCCGCCGAGCGGCTTGATCGGCACGGGCCGAACGCGCTGCCGGTTGAGCAGTCCGTGCCGGGCTGGCGGCGGTTCGTCGGGCAGTACCGCAGCTACATGCAGATGATTCTGCTCGGTGCCGCGATCGTGTCGCTGGCGATCAAGGAGTGGAGCACCGGCGTGCTGCTGATCGTGATCACCATGGTCAACGCCGTCGTGAGCCTTCGCCAGGAGGGCAAAGCCGAGAGCGCGATGAACGCGCTGAAGGCAATGGTGAAGGCGACCGCACGGGTGCGACGGAACGGGTCGGAGGCGGAGATCGCGGCCGAGGAGGTGGTCGTCGGCGATGTCGTGCTGTTGACGGCCGGGGATGAGGTGCCTGCGGACGGGCGGATCATCGAGGCGAGTTCACTGCAGATCGACGAGTCCGCGTTGACGGGCGAGAGCGTGCCAGCGTCCAAAGGGGTCGACGCGCCTGCTGGGACGGATCTCGCGCCTGGTGATCAGTCGGACATGGCGTTCATGCACACGCCGGTCACCCACGGCAGTGGCGTGATGATCGTGACTGCGACGGGTGGCGATACGCAGGTCGGCAAGATCGCGGGGATGCTGGCGGGCACCGCGAGGGAGCAGACGCCGCTGACCAAGCAGTTGAACACACTCACGCTGTGGATCGCGGCGGCGGCTGGGATCACGATGGTTGTCATGTTCGTGCTCGGGGCGCAGCGGGGGCAGTCCTCGACAGTGGTGTTCACGAGCGCGGTCGCGCTCGCAATCGCGGCGATCCCGGAGGCGATGCCGACGGTGTTGCAGGTGATCCTTTCGCTCGGCGCCAAGGACCTTGCCGAGCACGGGGCGGTCCTCAAGGACCTGGCTTCGGTCGAGACGCTGGGTTCGACCTCGGCGATCAACTCGGATAAGACCGGGACGCTGACGATGAACCAGATGACCGCGGTCGAGGTCGTCGACCCGACCGACCGCTACACGATCTCCGGCTCGGGGTATGAGCTGGCGGGGAGGGTCCACCACGCCGCAGGCTCCTCGGACACGATCGACGACGCGATCCTGCCTTACGTCGTCGCGAGCGACGCGAAGCTCGTCGATGGGAAGGTCGTGGGCGACCCGACCGAGGGCGCGCTGCTGGTGCTTGCGCACAAAGCTGGCCTTGACCTTGACGCCACCCGCGAGCGCTACCCCCGCGTGGCGACTCTCCCGTTTGATCCGACATACAAGCTGATGGCCGCCTTCGCAAAGGTTTCGGATAGGTCGGGCAGGGAGATGGTGCGGTGCTTCGTCAAGGGCGCCGCACCAGCGGTCATGAGTCACGCTGCGAGCGCCCTCTCCGCAGGTCAGCGCATCGCCTGGGACGAGCAACTCTCGAGTCGCGCACATGACAACGTCCGGAGGATGGAGGAAGACGGACTGCGCGTGATGGCCGCCGGCTTCCGTGATCTCGACCCGGGGTCGTTCGATCCCGGCGGCGACCTACTGGCCTACGTCGACGCGCTCGAGCTCACCAGCCTCGTCGGAATGGTCGACCCGCCGCGCGCCGAGTCGAAGCAGGCGATCAAAGATGCCCAGGCGGCGCACATCCGCGTGCGCATGGTCACCGGCGATGATGTGATCACCGGCGCCGCGATCGCGCAGCAGCTCGGCATCGAGGGAGAGGCGATCCTCGGCGCGGAATTCGCTGCGCTCGGCGAGGCCGAGCGACTGTCGCGGATCGAGGCGATCGGGGTCGTCGGCCGGGTCGCTCCCGAGCACAAGGTGCTGCTCGTCGACACGCTCAAGAAGAAGGGCGATGTTGTCGCGATGACCGGCGACGGGGTCAACGACGCGCCGTCGATCAAGGCGGCGCACATCGGGATCGCAATGGGCAGCGGCACCGAGGTCGCCAAGAACGCCGGCCGGATGATCCTCACCGACGACGACTTCGCGACGATCGTGCACGCCGTCGGGGAAGGCCGCAAGCTCTACGACAATCTCACCAAGTACGTCCGGTTCGTGCTGATCTCACTCGTCGCGTTCGTGCTGACGTTCCTTGGCGCGACGCTGTTGAACATCGCAGCCGGCCAGCCGTTCACCCCGCCGCAGGTGCTGTGGATTCACTTCTTCATCAGCGCCCCGTTCGGTGTCGCCCTCGGTCTCGATCAGGCCACCCCGCACCTGATGCGGCTCCGTCCGCGCCCGAGCAGCGAATCGATCATGACCCACAGTCTGATGCTGACCACCGGGCTCGTCGGGCTGTACATGGCGATCGTCCTCGACGTGCTCATCTACTTCGGCAAGCACCACTACGGGAGCACCGCGGTTGGGTCCTCCATCGGCCTGACCGCATTCGCGCTCATGCTCGTCGTCGCCGCATACCAGAGCCGCAGCGCGTCCCTGTCGATCCTCCACAGCGAAACCTTCGACAACCGATCGATGAACTGGACCGCCGTGGCCGAGATCGCACTCGCCGTGATCGTCACGCAGATGGACCTCTTCAACCGACTGCTCGGCACAGTGCCACTGACGGCCGCGCAATTCGGCCTCGCGCTCGCCGCCGCCGTGCTGCTGCTCGCGCTGTGGGAAGTCGGCAAACTGATCGCCAGCCGGCAGACATCAACCGCAGAGCCCAGCGCCGCCGGTCCGTCGAAAACGCCGCCGAGGCACCTCGCCGGCGGGTGAGTTCGCCCAATGCCCGTGAAGGCGTGGCGTCGGGCTCAAGAACTTCCCAAACCCGACACTCGCCGCAGTCGTGATCGCAGCCTCGCTCTCGCTCGCGGACATTCCCGGAGCGATCAGGCTCCGTCGCCAGCGCCGCGTCGAGTGCCCGCTCTCGATCGTCGCGTCTCTACCTACCGCCAGACCGGGACCGACTGGCCCCGACCGGCACAAAGATGAGCGCTTCTGACCGCCCCCTACCCCGCGGCTCGTGACCACGCCAACCGACGATCCGAAGGTCCGCACGCTCGCGCGCCGCGTGCCAGTGGTGGCGTGGTTGCCGCGCTACGAGCGTCGGTGGTTGCGCGGGGATCTGACGGCTGGCGTCGCCGTCACGGCGCTGGTCGTCCCGAAGAACCTCGGGTACGCCGGCATCGCAGGCGTACCGCTGCAAAACGGGCTGTACGCCGCGGCCGCCGGCGCGATCATCTATGCGCTCTTCGGCACGTCTCGCCAGATTTCCACCGGACCGAGCTCGTCGCTCGCGGCCGTGGCGGGTGGCGCGGTTCTGCTCACCAAGCTCGGCGGCCAGCAGGCGGCGCAGCTGGTTGCCGCGATCACGCTCGCGACCGGAGCTGCTGTTTCTTCTGCTCGCGATCTTCCGGATGGGATGGATCGCCCGGTTCCTCTCGAAGGCCGTGATCACGGGATTCCTGGCCGGCGCGGCCGTCGATGTTGTGATCGGGGAGCTGCCGAAGCTCACCGGCACGTCCTCAAAGGGCGATAACGCCTGGCGCGAGCTCGCAACGTGGCTTGGCTCGCTCGGTGACGTTCATGCGACAACGGTGCTGGTCGCTGTGATCTCGCTCGGCGTGATCTTCGGTCTGCGTTTTCTCGCGCCAGCGGTGCCCGGGCGCGCTCGTGCTGGTCGCGGGGGGACTGCTCGCATCGTCGGTGTTCGATCTTGGCGCGCACGGGGTCGCGCTCGTCGGCGACGTGCCGAGGGGGCTTCCGGCTCCTGCGCTGCCCGATTTTGCGCTGGTCAAGCAGCACTACGCGACGATCGGTATTGCGGCGGTCGCGTTGCTGCTGATCGGGTTCTCGCAGACGGCGGGTGACGCGCGCGCGTTCGCTGCACGGCATCGGTACCGCGTCGACGTCGACCAGGAGTCAGTCGCTCAGGGCATGGCGAACCTAGGCGCAGGCGTGTTCCAGGGCATGCCGGTCTCGACCAGTCTCTCGGCCAGCTCGTTGAACGAGTCGGCGGGCGCGAGCTCTCCAGTCGCCTCGCTCACGACGGGGGCGCTCGTGCTCGCGACGCTGGTCGTGCTTGCGCCGCTGTTCTCACACCTCCCCAAGGCCGTCCTCGGGGCGGTGATCATCGACGCGGTGGTGTTCGGAATGATCGACATCGCGGAGCTTCGCCGTCTGCACAGAGTCACGCGATTTGACTTCTGGGTCGCTGTGGCGGCAATCATTGGCGTGCTCTCGGCCGGCGTCCTCGCGGGCGTGGTGATCGGGGTCGTGCTGTCGCTCGGCTGGCTTGTCTACGTCGCGACGCGGCCGCCGATGCCGCTGCTGGGACGCGAAGCCGGGACCCAGGTGTTCCGCGACCTCGACGAAAACCCCGATGACGAAACCTTTCCGGGTATCGCTGTCCTGCGCCTCGATGGTGGCCTGTTCTTCGCAACCGCCGAGGCGCTCGAGGACCGCGTCCGCGGAGTTATCGAGGCCGCTGAGCGACCGCGCGTGCTCGTGCTCGATCTCGAGGGCGTCGACTTCGTCGATTCGCAGGGGGCAGCGAAGCTGACCGAGATTCACGAGCTCACGCAAGCGGACGGTCTCACGCTGCGCCTGGCCCGGGTGAAGCCCGTCGTTCTCAACGTGCTCCAGGCCGACGGCATCGCCGAGAGGATCGGCGAGAACCACCTCCACGGCAACGTCAATCGGGCGATCGAGGCGCAACTGGCTGACGACGCAGGAAGCTCGAGCTGATCGCCGACCGGGGTGTGGCGCACCCGCTCCCAGCTCGAGCTCAGCCGTCGTCGAATACATCGCCTGGCTCAGATGCGATGTCGGGCCCTGTGTCGTGTTGGCGCGGGTTGGCGACGGTGACCGTGTCGATCGCGCTTCTCAGCCGTAGGTGCGGTCCCGATGGCCGATTGCGATTACTTGACCAGTGCTGACCGGGAGATACCCTGATCGCCAGGGATTTCTCTTGCCTTGGACCGGGTGAACAGATGACGGAGTCGTCAGCTCGGCAGCCTGCGCTGGGAGGGCGCTTGCGCGGCAGGGACAGTGAGCTTGCGGTGATCAGCGAGGGTTTGTCTCGCGTGGCGCGTTGAGAGGCAGGCATGCTGCTTGTCGAAGGTCCGGCGGGGATCGGCAAGAGCAGTCTGCTGGCGGAGGCGCGTGTCATTGCCGGCCGAACGGGGGTCCGTGCGTTGTTCGGTGATGCGTCGGAGAGCCGCGAGGCCGTCCCGTTCGCGCCACTGCTTGACGCGACGCTTGGGAGTGATCCTCCGATCGCGGAGCGCGAGTCCGCGCGGATGCTGAGCGAGCAGCCGTATTGGATGCTTCATGAGCTCCAGGGCGCGCTTGAAGCCGCCGCGCTCGAGCGACCGCTGGTGTTGGTTCTCGATGACCTCCAATGGGCCGACAGCGGCACGCTGGGGGCGCTTACGGCGTTGCCTGCGCGGTTGGTGGGGTCGCCGATCCTTTGGATACTCGCCAGGCGCGGCGACGAAGGTAAGGCCCGAGTTCGCGAGTCGATGGCTCGGCTCGAGCGCGGCGGTGCCCGTCGTCTGCGGATTCCCCCACTGTCCGAGCAGGCGGTGGCGGCGGTGGTCGCGGATACCGTGGGTGCCGAGCCTGCGGTTGGCCTGTTGGCGGTGGCGGCGGGCGCTTCGGGCGTCCCCTTCTTGTTGGTCGAGTTACTCGAGGGTTTGAAGGAGGAAGATCGGCTACGGGTCGAGGATGGGCGTGCGGAGGTGGTGGGACAAGTTTTGCCGCGTCGGTTGACCGACTCGATTCGCGATCGGCTTGATCGGCTGTCGCGTGATGCGGCGCAAGCGATCCGCGTCGCATCCGTGCACAAGGGGGATGGCTTCCTGATGACGCCGAACACGCCGCACAACGCGCTCGATCTTGGGCAGGATACGGGCCTGATGCTCTCGACCTATATCGTCGAATCCGGCGTTCCGCTGGCGACGTTCACCTGAGCCGCGGATGGCTACCCAGGCAGAGGCGCCCCGCGGCATCGTCGAATCGGTCAACGTCGGCATGCCCCGCCCCGTGGAGGTGAACGGCGGCACGGTGCTGACCGCGATTTGGAAGCATCCGGTCGCCGGCCGGGTCGCGCTGCGTGGCGTGAACCTGGACGGGGACGATCAGGCGGATCGGGCCGTTCACGGCGGTCCGGACAAGGCGGTCTACGCGTACGCGCGCGAGGACATCCAGTGGTGGGAAGAGGAACTCGGGCGCGCGCTCGGCGAGGCACCGTTCGGCGAGAACCTCACGGTCAGCGGCTTGCCTGTATCCGAAGCTGTGATCGGAGAGAAGTGGGCGCTCGGTAGCGTGGTGCTGCAGGTCGCCCAGCCAAGGCTCCCATGCTTCAAGCTCGGTTTGCGGATGGGAGATCCGCGATTTCTCAAGCGGTTCGCGGCAGCTCATCGCCCGGGCGCGTACCTGCGGGTCCTGCGCGAGGGTGACATCGCCGCAGGCGAACAGATCGACGTCACGGGCCGCCCGGCACATGGCGTGACGAGCGCGCTCGTGTCCCGCGCGCTCCTCGGCGAGCGGTGGTTACTGGAGCCGGCGCTAGCCGCAGTGGAGTTGCCGGCGGAGCTCCGCGCCTGGATGCAGGGGCGCACAGCGTGAGCGAGCTGCTCCGTCGCGAGCCGAGCCCTACAACGCGCGGAAACCGCGCAACTCGCCGATGAGCGCTTCGCCACTTGCGCGACGTCAGCTTCGCTCGAGCTTCGGTCCGATCAGGGGAAGATCGAGTCGGCCTCTCGGCGACGGTCGAAGCAGCCCGGCTCGCTCCTATCACCGAGCGTCCTGCTGTCGGCGGGCCGAGCGGGCAGCGGTGTGTTGGGGGTCAATCGGTTGCCCCGGTGAAGTCATGCGTCCATCGCTGGGTGCGAACTACCGATGTGGCGTTCGGGTCCGCGCGAGCGCGATCAGCGCTTAGCGCGGATGACGGGCGACTGACGCTCGAGGACGATGCCGCCACCGCGACAACCACCGGCCGAAGAATCGAGGAACCGTCATGGCGCATCAGGATCGACACTCGGGGCGCGCCGACACGACCCGTCGCCGGTTCCTGACCGGCGTTTCCGCCGTCGCCGCGATCGGTGTGCTCGGCGAGCCTCCCGGCGCGTCGGCCGATGCGCGGGAAGCAAAGCTCACGGTGCCTGACTTTGTCGATGTGCCAATCGACGTCGGCGACGTGATGCTCGGCGCACGCGTCATCGGATCGGGCGAGACGATCGTGATCGTTCCGTCACTCGCGCGTGGGGCGCTCGACTTTGACCCGCTGGCGCGCCGACTGGCAGTCGCCGGCTACCGCGTGATCGCGATCGACCCGCGCGGCATCGGTGGCAGCTGGGCCCCGTCCTCGGCGCTCCAGCACACCACGCTTCAGACCTACGCCGATGACACGTTGGCGGTGATCCGCCATTTCACTCACAACAAGGTTCATCTGCTCGGTCACGCCGCAGGGAACCGCATCGCTCGCGTCGTCGCGACCCAGCACCCCGAAGCCATCCAGACGCTGATCTTGTGCGCCGCGGGCGGGGGCACTCCGAGCCCAACCGCGTTGGCCGGACTTCAGACGGTCACTAACCCGAACGCGACCGCAGCCGAGATCCGCAATGCCACAAAGAGAGTGTTCTTTGCGCCACACAGCAATCCACGACCCTGGTATCTCGGGTGGTATCCCGTCCCCGGCGCCCAGGAACTCACCGCCGGCATCGGCGTCGACTTCTCGAAGTTCGAGGGAGGCGCAAACAAGCCCATGTTGGTCGTGCAAGGAAAATCCGACATCGTCGCCCCACCGGCGGTCGGCCACAACCTCAGAGCAAAGTACGGCCCCAGGATCACCGTCCACGACATCGCCGGAGCCGGCCACGCGATGATCATCGAGAAGACGGGCGAAGTCGCAACCACGATCCTGCACTTCCTCGCCAAGCACCGTATCCGGCACTAGCAGCGTCCGCGATGCAGAACTCCGGCAACGCGATCTGACGGCCGGCCGGCCCTCCGAGTCGCCCTGGGGAGCGACGCGGGCCAGCCGTTGCCGAGGCCGCACGGCTCACACAGTCGGGTCTGCGACGTGGTCGACGGTGATGACCGCGTCCGCGGTCTCGGAGGAGACGTTGCTCCGGCGGCACCATCGCGATCCCGAAGGTCGGCGATCGCGAGCGCGGGTGCGTCGCGACCCGACCGCGAGGGTGACGCGCGGGAAGGCGTGGGAGGCGATCTGGGAGTCGCGGAGGAACTCGACGCCGAGCCGATCGTGATCGGTTCCCGCGGGCTCGGACGCGCCCGGTCAGCGCTGCTCGGGAGCGTCTCCTCCGCTCTGATCGCGCACGCGAAGCGAGCGGTGCTCGCGGCCCGACTCATGTCGTCGGCGGCGGCGCGGGACCGGTTCGCAGTGAGTAGCCGCACAGCGCGAGGGCGCCGATCGACGCCGAGCCGGCGAGGATCGCGGTTGCGACCATGCCAGGAGAGGGCACGGTCAATTCGAAGAAGGTCCGAGTGGCGGGGAGCGCCAGTGCGAGGACGTATAGAGCGCCCATGACCGCGCACATCCCGCCGACGAGCGCGGAGCGGGTGCGCGAGCCGCCGGCCTCGAGTGCGAGGACGAGATACAGCCCGCAGACGACGAGCGTCGTCAGCGCGACGGTACGCGAGTCCCCAACCGACAGATCGAGATCGTGCAGCGCGAACAGATAGCCGGCGACGACACCGGTCCCGATCATCACTCCGGCAGGAACGGCGAACCGCGCGACCTCTCGCACGAACCGATCGGGTTGCCAGGGACCGCTGCTCGGCGCCAGCGCGAGGAAGAAGGTCGGGATCCCGATCGTGAGACTCGCCGCGATCGACAGGTGACGCGGCAGCAGCGGATATGCGTCTGAACTGATGCCGATCGTCAGGATCAGGAACGCCGCGAACGCCGACTTCGTGACGTACAGCTTCGTCACGCGCTGGAGGTTGCGAAGGGCGCGCCGGCCTTCGGCGACGAGCGGCGGGACGCTGGCGAAGTCGCCGTTGATCAGGACGAGGTCCGACACGCTGCGGGCCATCTGCGTGCCGCTGCCCTGGGCGATCGCGAGCCGCGAGCTCTTCAGCGCAGGCACGTCGTTGACGCCGTCGCCGACCATCGCGACGTAGCGTCCCTCGTCCCGGAGTGCCCGGACGATCGCTTGCTTGCCCTCAGGTGAGATCCGGCCGACGACGGTCGCGTCGACGGCGAATCGCTGCCGGGCGACGGGATCGTCCGGGATTGCCGATCCCTCGGCGACACCGCCGACCGGGATGCCGACGTCGCGCGCGATCGCGGCGACGGTCTGCGGCGAGTCGCCGGAGAGCACCTTGATCTCGATCCCCTGCTCGAGCAGAAACGCCACCGTCTCGCGCACGTTCGGCCGCAGCTCCTCCGCGAGCACGACGAGCCCGAGCGGCCGCAGACCGTCCGGAGGGCAGCTCGGCGGCCTGCGCCGGCAGCGCGTCGGTCGCGTCCGCGAGGGCGATCACCCTGCGACCTTCTTGCTGGCGCTGCTCGGCGATCACCCCGAGCTCGCCCACCGGAATGCGTCCCGGGGCACCGAGGTAGAAGGTTCCGGACGCGACCTGGATCGCGCTCCAGCGGCGCCGACTCGAGAACGGAACCTCGCCGAGCACCGGCCCGGGCTCGCCCGGGAAGGCGTCCGCGATCGCCTGCAGCGTCAGATTGCGCGCCGACGCGCTCGCGGCAAGCGTCGCCAGCGCCGCGCTGACCCTCTCCTCGTCCACCCCGGTGGCGGGGACGAGCTCGACGACGCGGAGCGTCGCTTCGGTCAGCGTGCCGGTCTTGTCGACGCAGATCGTGTCGACCGAGGCCAGCGACTCGATCGCGTTGAGCTGCTGGGCGAGTACTCCACGGCGCGACATGCGCACGGCCGCGGCGGCATACGTGAGGCTGACGAGCACCATCAGACCTTCCGGGATCATCGTCACGACTCCCGCCGCGGACGTCGCGACCGCGGTATCGATCGTCACGTGCCGGTGATAGAGCGAGTAACCGAGCACGGCGCCGAGCACAACCACGAGCGCAACCAGCGCGTACAGAAGCCGGTTGACCGCCCGCTCCAGCGGAGAGCGCGGATGGCGGAACGAGCGCGCCTCGCCCGTGATGCGCGCCGCGAAGCTATCCTCACCGACCGCCGTGACCCGGTAGGCACCGGTCCCCTCGACCACAAACGCCCCGGACCGAACCAGCTCACCGACAGCACGTGGAGCTGGCTCCGATTCCCCGGTGAGGACCGACTCATCGAGCCGCACGTCGGCGGCCGTCAGGACCGTGCCGTCCGCGATCACCTGATCCCCCGGCGCGACCACCACCACGTCGTCGACCACAATCTGCTCGACCTCGACCGTCCGGGTCTCGCCGTCGCGTCTCACGTTCGCGTGCGGCGCGACCAGCAGCGAGAGGCGATCGAGCGCACGCTTCGCACGCACCTCCTGGCCGATCCCGATCGTCGCGTTGGCAACGATGATCCCCAGAAATAGAGCGTCACGAGCGTCCCCGAAGATCAGCGTCACCACCCCGAACCCGGCGAGAATCAGGTTGAACACGGTCAGGACATTGGCCCGGACGATGCTCGCGTACGACCGGCTCGTGACTTGACGCGGGGGACGGCCAGCGGCGGCGAGCCGACGTGACGCTTCAGCCTCGGTCAGCCCGTCGGCCGGTTCAGCGAAGGCGGCCCGCGTGGGCTCGGTTAGGCCTTCGCGGCTCAACCGCGCCGCCGGACCGCGGCATGCAGCCCACCACCGCGCAACAACAGCGGCAGGATGCCACCGCCCAGAACCGCGATCGCAATCGAGAGCAGACGCGGGAAGCGATCGTCGCCGTCGCGGCATACGCCTTCACCGTCGACGCCATCCTCTTCGCCGCGATAGCGGCCACGCGAAATGACCGCAGCGATGTCTAGTTTACGTTGAGCGGTATCGCTGAGACAGCGAGGAAACCTTGGCGCTCGAGGCAGGCGGCGACGTCCCGAAGAGCCAACGGCGCTTCGCAGCTGTGGACTCGAATTAGTCGGTGTCGCGCCTCTAGGGCGAATGATGATCCCGGCTCGGGGCGGTGTGGCTCGGTTCGCTCGCGAGTAACACGAGCATGTCCGCGATTGTGGTGGCGTCTACACGCGAACGGGTCTTTCGACTCCCGCCATGGGCGCCGCGAGGGCCCGTCTCCTGGGTTGCGGACGGGGTTGCAGCGTCGATCAGCCGGTCGATTTCGCCGCGGTCGAGGAAGATTCCTCGGCAATCGTCACATTGATCGATGAGCACCCCGTTGCGCTCATAGGTGCGCATCTGTCCGCGGCACTTCGGACAGATCAGCACGACTGTCGAATCTGGGGTGTCGCGATGTGCATTCTGCTGCTCCGGAGTATGCGCCTACCTGATCTCTGGCTGTTGGTCTTGTGGAGACGCGAGTGGCGAATGATCGTACTGAGCGACCGGTGTCCCGGTGACTGGATCGTGCGACACGTCGTTCCAGGGCTCCCCGACTGGGCCTCGCGCGCGCCAGCGGGTGTCCGAAGACGCTGGGCGTAATCCGGTTTGGGCTGCGGAGAAGCACGGTTGGCTGACGCTGAGGTGGGTGTAACGCTGGTCTGTATGGACGCGGTGATCGCGACCGACCGGTTGACGAAGCGATACGGAGCTGCGCGCGAGATCGACGACGTTTCGATCGAGGTGGCGCCTGGTGATGTGTGCTTGGCCGCCGCCGGACTGGTGTTGCTCATCATCGGCGCGATCCTGATCGAACGTCGCGACATCCGACATTAGTCCGATGGCGACGACAAAGGCCATCGCAGCTGCCCTGGATGCGCCGGACGCCGCCACGGCCGACGCCGTACTCGCGGCGCTGGGAAGCGACCGGCGGAATGGGCTGCCGGAGGGCGAGGCACGGCGCCGCCTGGACCACGACGGCCCGAACGTGGTACCCGAGCAGCCGCCAGTGCCGGTGATCGTGTTGCTCGCGCGGCAGTTCGTCGATTCGATGGTGCTGCTGCTGCTCGGCGCCGCGGTCATCTCGTTCGTTATCGGAGAGGGCCTCGACGGCGCCATCATTCTCGCGATCGTCGTTCTCAACGGCGTGTTCGGAGCCGTCCAGGAGGGGCGAGCGCAACAGGCGGCGCGGGCGGTGCGTGCGCTGCTCGAGCAGCGCACGGTGGTGGTTCGCGGCGGACGCCCGCGTGAGATCGAGACCGCGGGCCTGGTGCTCGGCGACGTGGTGGTGCTGGGCAGCGGCGACCGGGTCCCGGCCGACGGGCGGATCGTCGCGGCCGCCGGGGTTGAGATCGACGAGTCGGTGCTGACGGGGGAGGCACTGCCGAGCGTCAAGCGGGCGGATCCACCGCCGCCCGCGGGCGCGGAGCTCAGTGACCGTCTCACGATGGCCTACGCGGGGACCTTGGTGTCCCGGGGCCGTGCCCGGATCGTCGTCACCGCCACTGGGCCGCGGACGGAGGTGGCGGAGATCGCCGAGCTGGCCGGGCAGGAACGACCGCTGACCCCGCTGCAACGGCAGCTGGATGGCTTGGCCCGGTCTCTGCTGTGGGCCGGTGCGGGCATCTGCGCCGCGCTCACGATCGTGTTCCTCATTCGTGGCAACGCGCTCGGCCCGAGCCTGCTGCTGGGCGTCTCGCTGGCCGTGGCGGCGATTCCCGAGGGCCTGACCGCGGTGGTGACGATCACGCTCGCGGTCGGCATGCGCCGGTTGGCGGCCCGCGGCGCGATCGTGCGCCGTCTGATCGCGGTCGAGACACTCGGCTCGACGAGCGTGATCTGCACCGACAAGACGGGGACACTGACCCGCAACGAGATGACGGTCACCCGGTTGGAGTCGGCCACCAAGGACGATCCTGCCGCGGTTCTGGAGGGGGCGCTGCTGGCCTCCGATCCGACCATGCCCGGGGCCGAGGATGCGGCGATCGCCGCCGCGATCGCCGCATTCGGGCTCCCGACCGCGGCGCTGAGGGCATCACGTGAACTCATCGTGCACGTTCCGTTCGAGGCGGAGCGCCGGCGGGCGAGCAGCGTCGTGCGTGAGGCGGGCGGACAGGTGCTCTACGTCAAGGGTGCCCCGGATGTGCTGCTGCCGCGTCTGATCGACACTGATGTCGCGGCTCGGCTCGGTGCTGTGGTGGGCGACTGGGCTGCCGAGGGCGTGCGCGTGCTGCTGGTGGCTCGGCGGGCCGAGGCGGACGGGCCTGAGCCGCGCGAGGACGAGCTCGAGGCGCTCGGGGTGCTCGGTCTCAGTGACCCACCGCGCGAGACCGCGAGGGGTGCCGTCGTGGAAGCCGAGCGTGCAGGCGTGCGCACCGTCGTGGTCACCGGGGATGAGCCCCGGACGGCGATCGCCGTCGCGCACGCGTGCGGGATCGGCGGCGCAGAGCCCGGCGTCCTCACCGGGCTCTCCATGGATCAGCTCACCGACGACGAGCTCACCGCGCGGATCGCCGAGGTCGACATCTTCGCCCGGATCGCGCCGGCCCAGAAGCTCCGGATCGTCCGCGCGCTGCAGGCGTCCGGCGAGGTGGTCGCGATGACCGGCGATGGCGTCAACGACGCTCCCGCGCTGGCCGCCGCGAACGTCGGGGTGGCGATGGGACGGGGGTCGACCGACGCGGCGATGGACGCCGCCGACATCGTGATCACCGACAACGATCTGTCGACGATCGTCGCGGCGATCGGCGAGGGGCGGGCGATCTATTCCAACATCGTGCGCTTCGTCCGCTTCCTGTTGTCCGCCAACGCGGGCGAGGTGCTCACCTTCGCGCTCGCGGTGCTGACAGGGGCCGCGGCGCCGCTCACGGTGCCCCAGATCCTCACCGTCAACCTGCTCACCGACGGAGCGCCCGCGGTCGCGCTCGGGATGGACCCCGCCGACGCGAGCGTGATGCGCATGGCCCCTCGGCCGCCACACCAGGGGCTGCTCGACGGCGCCCGCGGCCTGCTCGCCCTCGCCGCGACCCTGACCGGCGTCGCCGCGTTCACCGCCTTCCTCATCGGCACCGGCACCACCACCGCGACTGGGCAGACGATGGCCTTCACCACGCTCGTCCTCGCCCAGCTGGCCTACGTCTACGCCGTCAGAACCGACGGACCGTGCTGGCGCGGACCCGCCAACCGGCTGCTCGCGCTCTCCGTTGTCGGTTCGACGCTCTTCACCTTCGCGGCACTCGCGGTCTCGCCCCTGCAGGACGCCCTCGACCTCGTCCCACTCAGCGCCAGCCAGGTGCTCGCGAGCTGCGGCCTCGCGCTGCTGCCACTACTCGGGGCGGAGATCGCCAAGGCGATCCAGCGGCGCTCGCCGGGGATGTAGCTTGAACCGCGCATCGGTCAACGAGCTCGCGACCCGGCCGGACTGCGCCCTCGAGTGCCAGCGCTGTAAATCGCGGTCGAGGACCGGCCGTCAACTGTGGCGTGGGACGATGATCAGGGGGCAGTGAACGGCTCTCAGTAGCGACCCCGTCACGCCACCGAACACAGCCTCCCGCAGCGGACCGTGGCCGCGAGATCCGACATACAACAGGCCGACATCGTCATCGCGGGCGGCCGTCGCGATGACCTCGCCGGCGTCGCCCTCGAGCACGACCCCTGTCGCCTCGAGCTGCGGGGGGAGAGCCGTCAGGCCTGCAGCTATGACATCCCGCGCGAGCTCCTCGACGTGAGGCCGGACTTTGTCTCGCGCAGAGGCGGGTCGTGCGTGGTAGAGGCGTAGCGGGATGCTGAGGCGGGCTCCAGCCGCCGCTGCCGCAGCCAGCGCCGCATCCGACTGGTTGGTGCGGTCGTAGGCAACGCCTATCCGATTGACCGCGGTGTGCGGGAGCTCTGAGTAGCCTGCAGGTGCGACTGCGATCGGGCAGGGCGCTCGGGCGAGGAGGAGCGACGCAACCCCGCCGGGCACGATCCGACCCACCGGTCCTCTGTGGCTCGAGCCGACGACGAGAATGCTGTGATGGCGTGTGGCGGCGAGTCGAGCGAGTCCTTCAGCAGCGGGAGACGGACCGATCAACTCGGTTTCGATG
The DNA here is from genome assembly GCA_963813265.1 of uncultured Solirubrobacterales bacterium. Classification (GTDB taxonomy): domain Bacteria; phylum Actinomycetota; class Thermoleophilia; order Solirubrobacterales; family Solirubrobacteraceae; genus Palsa-465. Next base: position 215,993 of record CAWEYQ010000015.1, read on the forward strand.
CATCCTTGCGCCGTCCTGGCCGCGTGCTCGAGGAGCCGCGCTCCATCCTGGCGCTCGAGTGACTCCAGCGCGAGCCTGCCCTGACCGGGCGGGCCCGGGGGGATCGCGTGCGCCAGGCAAAGACCGCCCCCCAGTGCTCTCTGGAGCAACCGGCCGAGCGCCATCGCGTCCCGGTCGTGTTCCCGGCCGTCGAGGCCCACGATCACTGATGCGAGCGCTCCTGCCTCGGCCGAGCGCCTTTCCCCTGAACCGCCGGCAGCTGCCGCGCCGAGCGGTTCGGCTTCGAAGTCGGTCATCCTCCAAGCGTGTCACGCGAATGAGTGTGGGACGTCGGGTGTCGGAGCGGGCTACCAGGTCGGCAAACTACGCACGCGGAGTGCGCGCAGACCGATTGGGGTCGTGCGCAGCGGAACGCTGCATGCTCCGACAGGTGCCTCATCAGACCAGGGCGCGCGATCGGGCTATAGGGCGAGACGCCCCGCCGAACAGGGAGGACGCATCGGGGCGGACACGCACACGCACACCTTCGCGAGGCGAATCCGGAAGCTCGTGGTCGATTCGCCGTTGGAGCGGTCGCCGGTCGGCGTGATCCGGCTTGTCGTGTAGTCCCGGTGATCGTCGATCAGGCGGTTTCGCGGCTCGGCGGCGCTAAGCGCGGGTACGCGGCGGCCGTCGCTCGTCAGCCAGCCCAGTAGTCCGCCGGCGTGCCCCATCCGCCTTGATTCGGCCTCAAGGACCGACGGCGAGATCGGGCCTCTGCACTGTTCGTGATCGGGTCGGCGCATTGTCCGGGGACGAGCGACGTCACGCGCGGTGAGAGCTCGGATCCTGAGCGACACGCTGCGCCGCGTCGACAGCCGCCGTTCCCCTGGTCATCGGCTGCTTGGGTCGTTCCGGCCTCTCGCGGTCGTCGACCTAGGGTTTAGGCGACGCCAGTGAGCGCCCAGCCGACCCACGCACCGCCGAGGATGAGTGCCAGGCCGGGCCAGACGTCCGCGGCGAAGCGGCGCTTGCCGAGCACGGCGGCAATCACCGCTTTGCTGAGGGTATTCGCCGACAGCGCCGCGAGAACAGCGAGCGCGGCGAGGTGCGTGCTGATCTGGCCAGCGTGGGACAGCGTCGCCGCCGAGATGGCTGCGGATTGTGAATCAGCGAGCCCGGCGGTTGCGGTTCCAAGGATCAGACCGGCGCGCCCGAAGGCGGCATTGAGGACGCTCGAGATGAGCAGCACGATCGCGACCGTGATGCCCAGCACGATCGCGACGCGCAGGTTGAACGCTCGCCCGCGCTCGAAGTCCTCCGGTTCCGCGGTTCGGCTGGCCCGTAGCGCGAACAGCAACGCGTAGCCGATTGCGGCGAGGCCCGCGAGGCTCAGCGGCAAGGCAAGCTCACGTAAGGTTTCGAGGCTCGCTGCGCCAACGACGATGGCGAGCAGGATGACGGTCGCTATCGAGGAGGCGACCGCAGCCGATGTGGCCCCGCGGCGTAGGTGGGGTTCTCGCGCTGCGCGGGCTCCCATGATTCCGATCGTCGCGGTGCTGGACACGAACCCGCCGATCAGACCAGCGACCAGCAGGCCATATCGAGGGCCGATCGTCCGGATGGCGACGTAGCCGGCGGCCTGGATCGCCATCACGATCACGACGAGCCGCCAGATGATCGAGGGGTTCAGCGATCCATGCGGGCCAAGACCCCGGTCGGGGAGGAGCGGCAGCACGATCAGCGCGCAGGCGGCGAACAGCAGGCCGTCGTGCAACTCCCGATCGGAGAGGGTCTCGCGCACGACTCTGTGGATCTGCTCCCGGCTGGCGAGAATGATCGCGGTCGCAACGCCGACTCCGGCTGCGAGAGCGATATCGCGCTGTGCGAGCGCGCCCAGCAGGAGGTCGACGACCAGTGCGACCTCGGTCGTCAGGCCGGGGTCCTCTTCGCGGCTGCGGACATACCCGACGATGGCTGCGAGGGCGACGAACCCCAGTGCGACAGCGACTGTCGCGGCTCCGCCGACTCGCCAGCTGACGCCTCCGGCCAGTCCGACCAGTGCGAATGTGCGAACGCCTGCGGTGCCGCGGTCGGGTCCTTCACCCTTGCGCCGCTCCCGCTCGGCGCCCAGCAGCAGTCCGACGCCGAGGGCGACCGTGAGACCCAGCACGGGATCGGTCATCTCATCTTCTCCAGACGGTCTTGATGGCAGTCAAGAGCACGCGGCGTGAGAGGTCATCGGGTCCTCTCCACAGCGCGATCAGCAGTCCGCCGCACTGTGGGACGGATCTCCTGTGCGGGCTACGGGGCTCTCCGACCGCCGTGTCCGTGAGTACGGACGCGGATTGGCTGTGTGCCTGGTCATGCTCGCTTTGGTCGCGGCGCGGGGGTCTTGCTCGTGACCCGCTGGTGGTGCCGGCGGGATCGCCGGCACCACCGGACTGGCTCCTACCGTCCCGCAACGGGCAGCGAGACGACGGCGTCGTCCAGCGCGGCTCGAGAAACGGCACATCGATCTCCCGCCTGCGCAGTCTGGAACGAAGCGCTCTCATGAACAGACCTTCGCCGCTGATCCGGCAGGTCGCCACGCAACGGTGATCATCGATCGGTCGATCCTCGCCAGCGCGCAACCGGCGACCGCCTCGCTGCTCCTGCTGTGCGCCGCTCCTGAGCACCCGCGCGCATTCATCCGCATGGGGGTTAGAGTGAGATCGTGAGCGGCGATACCTGCGATCTGCTCTGCCTAGACGTTCCGCGGGCGGAGGCGCTGCGGCACGCGCGTCCCTCGGCCGGGGTGCTCGAGGCGGCGGCGGCACGGGCGAGGGCGCTGGGCGACGCGACGCGGCTGGCGGTCGCGGTTGCGTTGCGCGACGGCGGCGAGTTGTGCGTGTGCGATCTGGCGTGGGTGTGCGAGCGCTCTGACAAGCTCATCTCCCACCACGCCCGGGCCCTGCGCGCTGCGGGGTTGGTTGGCTCGCGGCGCGAGGGGAAGATGGTGATGTACGCGCTGACCGGCGCAGGGCTGGCGTTGCTGGACGCGACCCTGACCTCAGCACCTGAGGCGGCCCGATGAGCCCAACGACGTCGCGAGCGGCACCGCCGCAGGTTTCGGCTGTGTCGCCCGTGCCGGCGCGCGATCGCGGCTGGTTGCATGCAGCTCGGCTGGCGCGGTGGCTGGCGTGGGCCAGTCTCGGCTGGATGACCCTCGAGGGCGCCGCGGGTGTTGTGGCCGGGATCGAGGCGAACTCGATCAGCGTGCTGAGCTGGGCGGCGTCCTCCGCGATAGAGGGGCTCGCCTCGGTGATCGTGATCTGGCGCTTCACCGGTCACCGCACCCTGTCCGAGCACTCCGAGCGGCGCGCCCAACGCTGGGTCGCGGCGAGCTTCTTTCTGCTCGCCCCCTACTTCCTGTATGAGGCGATCGCCCGCCTGATCAACGGCACCGAGGCCGAGCCGACGTCGCTCGCGATCGCGCTGACGGCGTCGAGCGTGGCGCTGATGCCCGCGCTGGGGTGGGCGAAGCTGCGCCTCGGCCGGCGCCTGGGCTCGGGCGCGACGGCCGGCGAGGGCGTGCAGAACCTCCTGTGCGCCGCCCAAGCCCTCGCTGCGCTCGTTGCGCTCGCCGCGGCAGGCGCAGGTGTCGCGTTCCTTGACCCGCTCGCGGCCGTCGCGATCGCCGGGATCGCCGCCAAGGAGGGGGCCGAGTTGTGGCAGGGCGAGCAGTGCGAGTGCCACACAATCCCGGGGCTTGACTCCCCGGCGACGGACGCCCGCGACGGCTGTTGCGGCCGGTAGGGGACCGGCGTTGGGTCATTCCCACGCTCACGGAGGTCATTCGCATCGCGTCTCGGCCCATACCGATCTGCGGTGGCTAGCGGCGGCGCTGACGATCAACGCGCTGTTCATGGTGGTCGAGGTGGCGGTCGGCGCGATCGCGCACTCGCTGGCGCTGCTTTCGGACGCGGCGCACATGCTCACCGACGCTGGCGCGATCGGCCTGGCGTTATTCGCCGCCAGGCTCGCCAGGCGCCGCCCCAAGGGCGCGATGACGTATGGGCTGGGCCGGGTCGAGATCCTCTCCGCACAGGCCAACGGGCTCACACTCGTGATCCTCGCCGGCTTCATCATCTACGAGGGGATCAGCCGGCTCGTGCACCCGCCGCAGGTTGACGCGTCGTTGGTGCTCGCGATCGGGCTGGCCGGGATCGTGGTGAACCTCACCGCCGCTCTGGCACTCGCGAAGGCCAACCTGAGAGCCTCAACGTGGAGGGCGCCTTTCAGCACAACCTGATCGACGCATACGCCTCGGCCGGGACGGCGCTGGCGGCGATCGTGATCCTCGTTACGGGGTATGAGCGCGCGGACCCGATCGCCTCGCTGCTGATCGCCGTGCCGATGCTCAGATCTGGCTACAAGCTCCTGATCGCCTCCGGGCGCATCTTCCTCGAGGCCGCCCCCGAAGGGCTCGACCCCGAGCAGATCGGCCGTTCGATGGCCGCCCACCCCGGGATCAGCGAGGTGCACGATCTGCACGTGTGGGAGGTCACCAGCGGTTTTCCGGCGCTGTCCGCCCATGTACTCGTCGGTCCCGGAGCCGACTGCTCGGCAAACGCCAAGAGCTCCAGCAGCTGCTGCACGACCAGTTCAAGATTGAACACACCACACTTCAGGTTGAACACACGCGGGCACTGCTGCGGATCGACCCCCCTCGCGCTAAGACTCGCCGCACGCTCCCCGGACGTAGGTCCAGGGTTTCGCCGCACGCCGAGAACGAGGGGTCGCCGATGCCGGCCGGCGCTGACCAACCGGCTCCTGCTTCGTAGCTTGCACGGGCATCCAGCAGTCGCAGCGTTCCGCACCTGAGTTGCGCGGAGAAAGCGCGCTCGCGGTTACGGCGCTCAGCCAGCCCGAGGAGCGCGCTTACGCTGGCCTCGTTCGACCGCCTCTGCGAGATCCCACGCCGCGGCCGACAGCAGGCCGAACGCCTGCGCGATGGCAACCACACTCACGCCGGTCATCAACTCACTGCAAGAGGAACTCGCGCGCGCATGGCTGCTCGGCGCAGCCGTCGGCACCCCCGTGATGTCGGTGTACCTGCGAGCGATGGGCGCGAAGGTCGGACGTGACGTCTGGTTCGAGACGCTGAACATCACCGAGTTCGACGTCGTCGAACTCGGCGACGGATGCGTCGTCAACCGCGCCGCCGTCATCGAGACGCACCTGTTCCACGATCGATTGATGCGGATCGGGCCCGCGACGCTCGCGCCAGGATCCTCGCTCGGCCCATACAGCGTCGTCCTGCCGGACACCGTCCTCGGCGCCGGCGCGGAGGTCGGCGCCCGCTCAGTCGTGCTCCGCGGGGAGGAGCTACCGCCTGGCACCAACTGGCACGGCTCCCCGGTCATCAGCGTGTGATTCGTGAGGAGCCGATCAGGCCTGCCGGTCGCCGCCGGCGGCTCCCGACGTGGTCTTGTTCGATGCGCTCCAGGCCGGGCTCGATGAGCCCGGCCTGCGCGACTGGGCGCGAACGTCAGCGGCGAGCAGCCGGCGCCGCCCACACATCGCGCTCGTACCGCTACCCGTACGCGCTCGTCGCCTCGCACAGCGAACCGGTTGGCGTCGACGTCGAACGGATCGAGCCGTTCGACCAAGCCTTCCTCGAGTCGATCCTCACGCCGTCCGAGCGACGCGGCCGGGGTCAGCGACGCCGACCCCGATCGCTTCGTGGCGTCGTTGTGGTCAAGCAAGGAGGCACTCTCGAAAGCGCTCGGCGACGCCGTCCGCTACGACCCGCGACGGCTCGACTCACCCATGTTCTGGCCCGACGCACGCTCGGGGCCCTGGCGGGCCGCGTCACTACCGGTGCCGGCCGGCCATGTCGCCTGGCTGTGCTGGCGATCGGCCTCGACCGACGCACGGTGCTCGTAGCAACTACTGAGCGCGTCTGTGGCGTGGAGTCGTTGCCGGACGGGCGGCGCTGCCGCAGACTTGGGCGATCGATTGGAACGACCGAGCGAGGTCCGATGTTCAACACGATTGTCTGGGCGACGGATGGGTCCGAGGACGCTATCCGAGCGCTCCCTTACGCGAAGGCGTTGGCGACCGGCGAGAAAGCGCTGCTGGTCGTGGTGCACATCGTCCACGAGCCGGGAAGCGCTGATGCGGAGCGCGGCTCGGTTGTTGACGCCGGTCAGGGTCAGGCGGACTTCCCGGCGAACGTCCGCGAGCTGCTTGGGGACCTTTCCCAGCAGGGTCTGAACGCGATCCTCAAGGCAGTTGACTTTGTCGGACCGCAGCCGGCGCAGGGGATCGCGGACATCGCCGCCGAGGTCAACGCCGACGTCATCGTTGTCGGGACGCGCGGGCACTCGGCGATCGGTGGGGTGCTCGTGGGCAGCGTCACCCAGCAGCTGCTGCACGTCGCGCCGTGCCCCGTCCTCGCTGTCCCGCCGCCGCTCGCGCGCGCAGGCGACGCGCGCCAACGGGTCAGCGCGCCGCGTGCCGGGGACTGAGGTTCAGCCGCGCAGAGCGCGCAGGGCGTTGAGGATGACGGCGAGATCGATCGCCTCTTGGAACAGGGCGCCGGCGACGGGCGGGAGGTAGCCGGCGGCTGCGACTGCCATCGCGGCGAGGCTGAGGCCCATGCCCGCGAGCACGCTCTGGCGCGCGATGTGCAGCGAGCGCCGGCCGGTGTGGACGGCGTCGGCGACGCGGTCGATCCGGTCGATCGTGATGACCGCGTCGGCGGTCTCCGAGGACACGGTCGCGCCGGCGACGCCCATCGCGATGCCGAGGTCGGCGAGCGCGAGCGCGGGCGCGTCGTTGACCCCGTCGCCGACCATGATCACCGGGCGCAGTTCCGGGTCCTCACGCAGACGGCGGACGACTTCGAGCTTTTCCTCCGGGGACTGCTCGGCGTAGACGCGGTCGACTCCGAGTTCGCGTCCGATCCGCTCCGCGACGGAGCGACGGTCGCCTGATGCCATCGCGACATGGCGGATGCCTTCGGCGCGGAGGCGCTCGACGATCCGATCGGCATCCGGTCGCAACTCATCGGTCATCACGATCACCCCACCGATGTGGCTGTCGATACCGACGAGGACGTGCGCCTCCCCGGAACCGTGGCCGCGCAGGACCGCCGCGGACGCGATCTCATCATCAGGGATCCCCACCGAGCGCATGAACGCTCGGCTCCCGACCGCTACCGAGCGACCGTCGATCACTCCTTGGATCCCTTGACCGGGCTCCTCGCGAATGTCGCTGGGGGCGCTGAGGGGAAGGCCGGCTTCGGTGGCGGCACGCACGAGCGCCTCGCCGAGCACGTGCGCGGACATGCGGTCGACAGACGCGGCGAGCGCGAGCAGCTCGGCGGGTTGGTGATCCCGATACGGGACGACATCGCGAACGTCGGGCGTTCCGACCGTCAGTGTGCCGGTCTTATCGAACAGGACGGTGCGCGCTTCGCCGAGCGTCTCGATCGCCCCGGCACCCTTGACGATCACGCCGAAACGGGCGGCGCGCGAGAGGCCGGACACGAGCGCGATCGGCGCCGCAAGGATCAATGGGCACGGCGTGGCCACCACGACGACCGCCAGCGCCCGGACGGCGTCGCCGCTGATCGCCCACGCGAGACCGGCCGTGATCATTGTCGCGGGGAGAAAGAATCCGGCGTAGCGGTCCGCCATCCGTACGAACGGCGCCCGATGCGCCTGCGCCTGCTCGACCAGGCGCACGAGCGCCGCATACGCGCTCTCGGCCGCCGGTCGGTCGGCGCGTACGTCAAACGGGGAGCCGGCGTTCGCTGACCCGCTCAATACCGCCATGCCCGGCCCGATCGTGACGGGCAGCGGCTCGCCGCTCAGCGTGCTGGTATCGACGACAGCCTCGGACCCGACGATCGTCCCGTCGACCGGCACGACCTCGCCGGTTCTCACGACCACGACATCGCCCGCCTTGACCTGCGCGACCGGCACCTGCTCGAGCGTGTCTCCGACCCGCAGCTGCGCGACCTTCGGGGCACGCTGGATCAGTGCCGTGAGCTCCCGACGGGCGCGCGTTGACGCGATGTCCTCAAGCGCCGCACCGCCGGAGAACATCAGACCCACGATCACGCCCGCGAACTCTTGTCCGAGCGCCAAAGCCCCGACCATCGCGACCAACGCAATCGTGTCGACGCCCATGTGATGGTCAACCACCACCGTCCGCACGACCTCGAACGCAAGCTCGGCGGCGAGGAGCGCGACCGCAGCCCCCCACACATCCTTGCCTGCAGCGTGCTCCCCGGCCAAATACAACGCGCCGCCGACCACGATCGACAGCCCGGCGATCGCCGCGAGGATCCGCGCGCGATGCTCCACCAGCCAGCCGAAGACGCGACGAACCCAGCCGCGATCCCGCGGGGGGCGAGCAACCCCCACAGCAACCGAAGACACCGGAGCCGAAGCCATGCCCCAGCATCACCACAGACGCCACCGCCGCACATCCGTACTCGCGCCGAGAACGTCGCCGTAAAACCCCGAAGCACGACCGGCGTTCCGACGAGACCCATCGTCGTCCACCCCGAGCGCGTGTCGACGCAACTCGGCCAGCTGCAGCCACCGCCACGCGGCGCGACGTTCGTAACGCTCGACGGGTGTCAGGGTTCGAGCAGCCCGCGGCGGATCGCGTAGCGGGTGAGCTGCACACGATCGTGCATTCCGAGCTTCTCGAGGATGTTGGCGCGATGACGCTCAACCGTTTTCTCGCTGATCACGAGTGCTTCGGCGATCTGCCGGTTGGTGTAGCTCTCCGCGATGAGCTTGATCACCTCGGTCTCGCGAGGCGTGAGCGGATCGCGAAGCTGCTCGCCCGCTCGAGCGCGTCAGACAAGTGGTCGCGGATCACTGCAGTGATTTCGGCTGGATATAGGAACGGTTCGCCTCGCATCGTGGCGCGGCACGCCTCGACGAGGTCCCGGTCGGCGAGCTTCTTGACAACGTAGCCGGACGCTCCGGCTTTCAGCGCTTCGTAGAGGTACCGCTCGTTCTCGTGCATCGAGAGGATCAGGATTCTCAATTTGGGTCGGCGGTGGTGCAGCTCCCGGGTTGCTTGCAGCCCGGTCATCCGGGGCATCGTGATGTCGAGGATCGCGAGGTCGACGTCATCCTGAAGCGCGCGGGCGACGGCGTCGGCGCCGTCGCCCGTCTCGGCGACCACTTGCAGATCGGGCTCGGCATCGAGGACCATGCGTAGCCCGCGGCGGACCATTGCGTGATCGTCGGCGAGCAGGATCCGCGTTTTGAGCGGTGTCACGGCGCGTTCTCGACCGCCACCACCAGACGTACTCGCGTGCCGTCCCCAGAGGGGTCGTGCTCGATTCGCAGCTCGGCGCCGATCAGCGATGCGCGCTCGCGCATGCCGCGTATGCCGGCGCCCTCGGCTTGGTCGTCCGGCATCCCGCGGCCGCTGTCGCTGACAACGAGTACCAACGCACCGTCGTGAATGTCGAGCGTCAGCTCGGCGTGGTCGGTCCCTGCGTGGCGGGCGACGTTGGTGAGTGCTTCTTGGGCGACGCGGTAGATGACCAGCTCGGTCTCGGGCGAGATCGGCGGTAGGTTGTTCTGGATTCGACGGGTGACGCGTAGTCCGGATCGTCGGGAGAAACCGTCCGCGAGAACCTCGAGCGCGGTCGGAAGGCCAAGGTCGTCGAGCGCCTCGGGGCGAAGCTCGATCGCGATGCGCCGGACGTCCTCGATGCTTGCTCGCGCGGCTTCCAGCACTTCGTCGACATCTGGCTGCATCTCGGCAGGAACGCGCGCACGGATTCGAGACAGCTGGAGGAGCACCGCGGTCAGGGTCTGCCCGACCTGGTCGTGCAACTCCTGGGCGATGCGCAACCGCTCGGCCTCCTGCGCGAAGACCGCGACCCGCGAGGCTTCGCGACGCTCCTCTTCCAGTCGGGCGAGCATGTCGTTGAAGGTCAGCGCCAGCTCGCCCGCCTCGGAGGCCCGGGCTGGGGTGGGCATTCGCTGACCGGGCCGGGTCAGGTCGACCTGTCGCGCCAGCTCGGTCAGCTCCTGCAGCGGACTGACCACTCGGCGCACCTGGTAAAGGTTCAAGAGCGCAACCAACGCGAGGGCCGCGACGAGGACAATCGTCTCGTCCGCCGCGAACGCGGACAGCTTGCTCGGCGACAGGACAAGGACTGTCACCAGGCACGCGGCGACCAACAGCAGCGCGTTGGTGGCCGCCACGCGTTGAAACAGCGGCAGGTAAGCTCGCCGCCGCACGTGTGCTGGCCGGCGGCTGGGGATCAAAGGGTCACTGTGTTCGCTCATCAGGTCTTGCCGACACTACTCCTCACATGCGCAGGCTCGTACGGGCTCGTGACGTCCCGCCGAAGGCGCCGGCAACCAGGTCGGCGAACACGATCGCGCGACGGCGAACGCTCGAAGCTCAAGCGCGCGCCGAAAGATGAGGCCTCGACTCCATTTCCAAGACCGCCGCGTGCAGGCAAGCTTGAGCAACCCCAAATCCGACTACGTCGATGAACGAGGCCTCGGACGCGCGGAGCCAACTCGCTCAGCGCTGCTGGCGTGCCGAACCGTGACGCACCGCGACTCGGACCGAGCGCCAGCGTCGAGATCGGACAAATCGCCGCCCCGGGGCGTCGCCATCAGACCATCGCTACCAATGCGTGAACGGAGCAGCCATGCTCGGAATTGCACACAGCCCACAGCTCGTCTCAAGGCGCCGCGCGGCTCGGGTCGCCGTGTCGCGCACGAGCGAATCGGCCGCGGTCTCCGACGCCCGCAGGCACGCTGAGAAACCTGAGCGGATGACTGAATGCCTGAAGCACCGGATCGAGGCCGAGGCTCGCTATAGCCTCCTACGAAGCATTCGCGGGGTCGGTGCGGCGCGGTAGGGGCCCCGCCGCTCGAATGGGCTCACCGAAGACCGCGCGATCAGACTCTGCGCCGGGCCATCAACGGGACCTTCATGTCGTAAGCTCCCGCGGCGGGACAGGGCGGCGGCCGGCACAGCTACGCCGCTCGGGGCGCCGAGCTGTGGGTGACGGCGACTGTTCCGGCGTGGGCTGGGTGCGCGAGGGCGTGGATCAGGGCGTCGACGATGTGCTGGTCAAACTGCGTGCCAGCGTGGCGCCGGAGCTCTGCGAGCGCGTACTTTTCCCCGGGTGCTTTGCGGTATGGCCGGTCGGAGCTCATCGCCTCGAATGCGTCGGCAACGAAGATGATCCGTGACTCGAGTGGGATCGCCTCGCCGGCGAGGCCGTCGGGGTAGCCACGTCCGTCGTAGCGCTCGTGGTGGTGGCGCACCCAGGTGGCCTCGGTCGGCAGATCGGCGGCGGAGACGATTTCGTAACCGAGGACGGAGTGGGCTTGCATCCGAGCGTATTCCTCATCGGTGAGCTTTCCGGGTTTGCTGAGAATCGCATCCGGGACGCCGATCTTCCCCACGTCGTGAAGAAGGCCCGCGAGCCGGATGCGCGCGAGTCGCGCCGCGTCGAGGTCGAGCTCGGCCGCGATCAGCACCGCCAACTGGGAGACCGTTTGCGAGTGACTACGGGTGTATGAGTCCTTTGCGTCGACCGCGCGGGCGAGAGCATTCGCGAGAGTCTGCGTGTAGTGCACGTTGTCCTCTGCCGCGGCCGTGCTGATGTTCGGTTCCATTTCGGGCGTGTAGATGGCGGCGGCGTGTCCGGAGCGCTTGGTCGCGATCAATGCGAGGTCGGCCTCGTGGATGAGGGTGTCCTTCTCGGTGAAGACGAGCGCCTCGGAGATGCCCGCGGAGGCGGTGATCTTGTCGGGATTCGCGCCGGCCGCGAGTGACGCCTGCAGCCGATTGACGTACTCGAGCGCGCCCCAGGCGCGGGTGTTGTCGAGGATCACCGCGAATTCATCTCCGCCGACTCGGTAGCCGCGATCAGAGCCCCGACAGGTCGCGCGGATTGCGCGCGCGAGCGCCCGTAAGCAATCGTCCCCGGCTTGGTGACCGAGGGTGTCGTTGACGGCCTTGAGCCCGTCGACGTCGAGCATCGCCAGCGACACCGGGGTGCCATTGCGCTCGACTTGGTGCATGCTGGTGACCAGGTCCTCGTGGAACGCGCGGTGGTTGCGCAACTCGGTCAACGGATCGGTGACTGCGAGTTCTGCCAGCCGCCTGACCTCGGCGACCCGCGCGGCGTCGAGCCGCCGCCGGAACCGGGCGATGACGAGCGCGAAGACCAGGAGCAGGCACACACCCAGCGTGAAGGCGATCGCGATCGCCCGCGTCGCAGCGCGCTCGTCCCGGCGGAGAACTGCGCTACGAGCCAGCGCCCTGCGAGACGCATCGGCGGCGTTTCGGTACACGACCGCCTCCATCGCCGCGAACGCCGGATCGCCAAGCGTGTGATCGAGCCGCAGCACGAGCTTTGGATGGTGACCGTCGACCGCCCGGAACATCGCGTGACTCGCCCTGACGTAGGAGGCGTTGAGGCTGACCACGCGCCGCACAACCGCCCGGCTGGCCGGTGTCGGATCGACTCGAGGACAGGCGCCCAAGGTCGGCGTCAAGACGTCGTGCGGCCTGCTGGAACCGCGCGAGCACGTCGCGGCCGGGCTCGAGGCGGTATTTCCGCTCCAGCGACTCCTCTTGCCCGACCCAGAACCGCGCGTCCTGATAGATCGCGCTCGTCCGGTTGGCCTCGTCGGCCCGCTGCGATACCCGTGCGACGCGGCGCTGAGTCAGGATCGAGAATCCCGCCAGGAAGCACAGGACGGCAAGCAGACCGGCCACGCTCGAGCGCACAGTCCAACGGTTCGGATTCCCGCCATCTCGAGACACCTCTGCTTATCATCGGCGGTACTCAAGCGACGGTGCATACCGGATTTCCTCGCCTCAGCGCGGCGGGTGACTACTGAATGCCGTTCGCCACGCCGCGGCGTCCTTGCGGCGAACTCGAAGCGCGCGCAGCTGGGCATCGGCGTTGGCGGCGGCGGGTCGTCCGAGCTGCGCTTGCGTTGGGGGTCCACGCGGAATCCGATGAGCAGTTCTCCCCGATGCGTGCGTCGGGTCAGCGTGTCATGGTCGCTACGAGCATCCTTGAATCGAAGGTGGGCATCGGATCAGGAGAACGCGCATGAAGGCCATGACCCGAGACATCTATGGCTCAGCCGACGTCCTCGAGCTCGACGACATCGTCCCGCCGGTCGTCGCGAAGGACGAGGTGCTGATACGCGTTCACGCGGCTGGGGTTGGTCCCGATGTGTGGCATCTCATGACTGGGAGCCCTTACCTGGTGCGCCTGATGGGCGTCGGGCTGCGTAAGCCCAAGAGCCGCCTGTTGGGCAGAGACGTCGCGGGGAGCGTCGAGGAGGTCGGCAAGGACGTAAGGCAGTTTGGGCCCGGCGATGCGGTGTATGGCACGTGCGACGGCGCGTTCGCGCAGTACGTGTGCGTTCGCGCCGACAGGGTGGCACGCAAGCCGGCGAACCTCACGTTTGAACAGGCCGCGGGCGTTCCCGTCTCCGCATGCGCCGCCCTTCACGGCCTGCGCGACGCCGGAAGGGTTCAGGACGGGCAGACAGTGTTGATCATCGGCGCGTCGGGCGGCGTGGGCACGTTCGCGGTGCAGCTCGCCAGGGCGTTCGGAGCGCACGTCACCGGCGTGTGCAGCACGACGAACGCGGACCTCGTCCGATCGATCGGCGCCGAGCACGTGATCGACTACACACAGGAAGATTTCGTTGACGGGGCGCGGCGCTACGACCTGATCCTCGACACAGCGGGGAGGCGTTCGCTGTCGCAGTTGAGACGCGCCCTCACCCCGCGGGGGACGCTCGTCCTCGTCGGAGGCGAAGGGGGCGGGCGTTGGACCGGAGGGTTCGAACGCCAGCTCCGGGCAATACTGCTCTCACCGTTCGTGCGTCAGACGCTGCGATCGCTGATCTCGACCGAACGCCAGGAGGACCTTCTGGTCCTGACGGAGCTCATCGAGGCCGGCTCCGTGACCCCGGTCATCAACCAGACCTACCCGCTCAACGAGGTTGCGAACGCCCTCAGAGATGCCGACGAGGGACACGGTCGAGGAAAGACCGTCATCACCGTCTGAGATGCGGGCGCTCCGACAGCCTTGCGCCGCACCCGCTGCGGGAAGGCGCGCTGACCGCTCAGTTAGGCGGTGCCCTGGAGCTGGGATTCGAGGCGCTGCAGCGCCTCGATCCTCGCCTCGAGCGAAGGGTGCGTCGAGAACAGCTTCGCGGCGGCGCTCTTCGCCTTGGGGGGAAAGATGTAGAAGGCCGCGAGCTCGCCGGAGGCGGCGCGCAGATCCTTCTGCGGTATCTGCTGCATCGTGCCGCTGATCTTCATCAAGGCTGAGATCAGCGCGCTTGGGCGGCCCGTGATCACCGCTGAGCCGCGATCAGCGGCGAACTCCCGGTAGCGCGAGAGCGCCTGCAGCAGCAGCCACGAGATCGCGTAGACGGCAGCTGACACGAGCACGACCACAATGAACGCCGGACCTCCGTCACGGTTGCGGCTGAAGGCGCCGCCGAACCACAAGCCCATCTGGACGATGAACGACGCGATCGCGGCAAAGAAACCGGCGATCGTCATCACCGCCACATCACGGTTCTGAATGTGTGAGAGCTCGTGCGCCAGCACGCCCTCCAGCTCGGCCGGGGAGAGCAGCTCGAGCAGGCCTGTCGTGGCGCACACGGTCGCCTTCTTCGGTGCGCGGCCGATCGCAAACGCGTTCGGCATCGGCGTCTGGGCGACAGCCACGCGCGGTTTCGGGAGGTCCGCCTGAACGCACAGACGCTCGATCGCCGCATGCAGCCCGGGAAATTCCTGTGGCGTGACCTCGTGCGCGCCCATCGACAGCAGCGCGATCCGGTCCGAGGTAAAGAACTGGACCACGAACAGCGCGCCCGCGATCACCGCGATCATCACCGCGCCGGCGCCGGCCGCGAACAGGACCCCGATCAGAACCGCATAGACAAGTCCGAGGAGGAACAGCGTCACGAGCATCCGGACCTGCAGCCCGGTGTCGCGCCCGAACTCCGATCGCGGAGATGCCATCGCCCAGACCGTAGGCCAGCCGTGAATGCAAACCCAGC
>CAWEYQ010000016.1:0-119638 GCA_963813265.1 uncultured Solirubrobacterales bacterium
GAATCATCGGACCGTCGCCAGACGGGTCGACGATGCCTTCCTCGAGCCAGGTGTAGCGGCCGTCCAAGACCTTCTGCGCCGTGGCATAGCGCACGTCGTCGTCGTTCGCCCACAGCTCATGGAACATGGTGTCGGCTCTCCGTTTGGCCATGGCGCAGAACAGCTCCCCGAGCTCCTGCGCCTCGGCCTTGCGCTCCGGCTGCTCACGTCCCACCGTGTCCGCGTAGACCACCGTCGAGGCGATCGCGAACAGCTCACCGCCGATGTCGACGATCCGTCCGAGGAAGGACTGCCTCTGCTCGAGCTTCGCCTGCCAACGCGCCATCCCGTAGAACGTCGAGCGGGCGAGCTTGCGGGAGGCGCGCTCGACGTAGCGAAGGTACTCGGCGAGCGCCCCGAACTCCTCGTAGGAGCGCGGATTCTGACCCTTCCCGACCGCGAGCTGCGGCAGCCACTTGCCGTAGAAGACGCCCGCCTTCACCGCCGCGTCCGCCTTGGCTTTGACGTCGCCGTCTCCCATCAGGAGGCCGCCCGCCGCCTGGAGATGCGTGTCGACCGCCTCGCGCGCGATCAGCAGGTGCATGATCTCGCTTGAGCCCTCGAAGATGCGGTTCACGCGCATGTCCCGCATGCACTGCTCCACCCCGACGGGCTTCTCGCCGCGCGCCTTCAATGATGCCGCTGTCTCGTACCCGCGACCGCCGCGAACCTGCATGAGCTCGTCGATCACCTTCCAGGCCAGCTCCGAGCCATACACCTTGCACAGCGCAGACTCGATGCGAATGTCGTTGCGCTTGTCGTCGGCCAGGCGCGCGGCCACGTCGAGCATCGCCTCGAGCCCGAACGCGCTGCCGGCAATGAAGGCCAGTTTCTGCGCCACCGCGTCGTGCTTGCCGATCGGCCGCCCCCACTGCACCCGCTCGGTGGCCCACTCGCGCGCAATCTTGGTCGCCCACTTCGAAGCCCCGGCGGCGATCGCCATCAGCGCCAAACGTCCCGTGTTCAGCGTGGCCAGCGCGATTCTCAGGCCGTCGCCCTCGCGCGCGATCCGGTTCTCCTCGGGAACGAAGACGTCCTTGAGGACCGTCACTGAATTCTCGATCCCGCGCAGCCCCATGAACGCGTTACGGCGCACAACCGTGATCCCCTCGGAGGTGTACGGCACCACGAACGCGCTGATGCCGCCCCGGTGACCCTCGCTCTTGGGAATCTTGGCCATCACGACGACGATGTCGGCGATCGTCCCATTCGTCGCCCATAGCTTGCGGCCGTTGATGACATACCCGCCCTGGACCGGGGTGGCGACAAAGTCGTCGTCCGACGGCGCCGCCCCCTCCGGCCCAACTGGTATCGCCGTCGACTGCCATCCGCGCGGGATCAGACCCGACGCCGGGCTCCGTCAACAGGAACGCGCTGATGTGATCCTTGGCGACCAACGGCAGCCACTTGCGCCGCTGCTCCTCGCTGCCGAACATCCTGAGCGGCTCGGCGACGCCGATCGACTGGTGCGCGCTGAGCAGCGTGCAAATCGACGAGTGGTAGACGCCGGCGATCGCCAGGGCCTTGCTGTAGTACACCTGCGAGAGACCAAGCCCGCCGTACTCCGGCGGCACTTTCATCCCGAGCGCGCCGATCCGCTTCAGCTCCGCGATCACCTGATCGGGGATCTTGGACTCACGCTCGATCTCGAGCGGGTCGGCGTGCTCCGCCAGAACCGCCTTCAACTCGTCGAGGAACCGCTCGCCCTTCTCGACCGCCTCAGCATCGAGGCGCGGCTGTGGATGGATCAGATCGAGTCGGAAGTCACCCAAGAACAGCTGCTTGCCGAAGCTCGGCAGCTTCCAGTCCGCTTCCCGCGCAGCCTCGGCGACCTCGCGAGCTTCCTTCTCTGAAACGTGCGTAGCCACAGCCACTCCTCTCTTCCGTAACCGTTCGGCGGACTCAGAGCCCGCTCACATGTTGAGTCCGCCGTCGACGTCCCAGATCTGCCCGGTGATGTATCCGGACGCGTCCTGGGCGAGGAACGACACGACGCGGGCGATTTCCTCCGGCTCCCCCATCCGATGCTGCGGGATCTTCTCCACCATCTCCGCGAACAGGTACGGCGGGATCGTGACGACCATGTCAGTGTTGGTCAAGCCCGGGGTGACACAGTTCACGGTGATGGCCATCCCCTTCTCGAGCGTGCCGGCCACGCGCAAGGCAAGAGCCGCTTCGCGCGCAAGCGTCTTCGTGAGGCCGAACAAGCCGGCCTTCGAGGCCGCGTAGTTCGCTTGACCGACGTTGCCCATCTCGCCGGTCACCGACGAGATGTTGATGATCCGTCCAGAGCCACGGGCGATCATGTGCTCGATCGCCGGCTTTGACATGTAGAAGGCTCCCGACAGGTCGACCTTCAGAACCTTGTCCCAATCATCGGGCGATAGCTTCCACACCGGCTTGTCGACCGTGATCCCAGCGTTGTTGACCAGAATGTCCAGCCGACCGTGCTGCTCGATCACCTCCTGCACCACGCGCCGGCAGTCCTCGGCGTCGCCGATGTTGCCCTGATGCAACGTGCACGTCCCTCCCTCGGCCGCGACCGACTGGCGCAGCTCATCCGCACGCGCTTGATTTGACGAGTAGCCCGCCGCGACCACGGCGCCGTCCGCGGCGAGCGCGTGGCAGATCGCCGCGCCGATCCCCCGGGTACCCCCGGTGACCAGCGCGACACGTCCGGTGAGATCGCGGTCACGCGGAGCCGCCTCATCCTTAGAACCTGTAGTTGCCATCGTCCATGTTCCTTTCGTTCTTAGGAGAGCCGCTCGACGATCATCGCCTGGCCGTTACCCCCGGCGACGCACATCGTCTCCAGGCCATAGCGGCCGTCCACCGAATCGAGGTTGTTCAGCAGGGTGGTCATGATCCGCGCGCCGGTCATGCCGAACGGATGACCCAGCGCGATCGCGCCGCCGTTGATGTTCAGCTTCTCGGGGTCGATGCCGAGCTCATCGCGACACGGAATCACCTGCGCCGCGAACGCCTCGTTCATCTCCACCAAGTCGATGTCGTCGATCGTCATGCCCGCCTGCTTGAGCACGGCCCTGACCGCCGGGATGGGTCCGAGGCCCATGATCTCGGGGCGAACCGCCGCGACCGCCGACGCCACGATCCGCGCCCGCGGAGTGACGCCGCGCTCGCGCGCCTTCTCCTCCGACATCACCAGCACCGCGGCGGCGCCGTCGTTGAGCGGGCACGAGTTGCCGGCAGTCACGCTGCCGTCCGGCTTGAAGGCGGGCTTGAGCTTTGCCAGCGACTCCATCGTCGTGCCCGCGCGGGGCCCGTCGTCCTTCGTCACGGTGTGCGCGGGAATGACATCGCCGCCGGCGTCGTGCGTTTCCGGGATGTCGACGCCGACGATCTCGCGGTCGAAGAAACCGCTGTCGCGTGCCGCGACGGCACGCTTCTGAGACAGGGCCGCCCACTCGTCCTGGCTCTCGCGGCTGACCTTGCAGCGCTCGGCCACGTTCTCGGCGGTCATGCCCATCGGGATGTAGACGTTGTAACCTGTGCCGTTCGACCCATCGAGGAGTGGATTCGCCACCGGGAGTGTCATCCCGGCACCCCGCGACGTGCACTCGACGCCGGCGGCGATGTACTGGTCACCCTCGCCCGCCTTGATCGCGTGGAACGCCATGCGGATCGTCTGCAGCGAGGAGGCGCAGAAGCGGTTCACGGTGACGGCCGGCACATGGTGGTCGATCCCCGCCAGCAGCATCGCGTTGCGGCCGATGTTGTAGCCCTGCTCGTGATCGGGGAAGCCGCAGCCCATCATCACGTCGACCGTCTCGCTGAAGTCGACGTCCGGGTTGCGCTCGGTGAGGGCCCGCAGCGGGATGGCGGCGAGGTCGTCGGCCCGCATATCCCGCAGAGTTCCTCTGACCGCCCGGCCCACGGGCGTGCGAATTGCGTCGACAATGACTGCTTCAGGCATGGATTCTCCTCCTTGGCGCGCTCTTGAGCGCGGTCCACCGATTTACCGAAACGATGGTGTGGCTGCTGGCGAAGAGTCTGGATGAGCGCACACCACACCTCATCCGCCCGCGGCCACACGGGCAGTGCGGAGAACTACGCATGCCCGTGTGCCGACGGACCGCGGCCATGCTCGCGCAGGGTCACGTCGGGCAGCTCGAACCGCGGACGGCGAACTTTCTCCGTAGGCGCCAGTACCTTCGCGACTCCTTCGATCACCGCTTCACCACGCTGGTTGATACACCGGCACTCAAGCCTAACACGGTGTTTGGGCTCCTTTGCCGCAACCGTGACGGAGACGGTGATCGTGTCTCCGATCGTCACCGGACGCCGGAACGACAGCGTCTGCTCCAGATAGATCGCGCCAGGCCCCGGCAAGCGGGTCCCAAGCACCGTGGAGATCAGCGACGCACCCCACATCCCGTGACCGACGAGCTCGTGAAACAGGTCAGTGCGCGCGTACTCCTCGTCGACGTGGGCCGGATTCACGTCGCCCGACATCACCGCGAACAGCTCGATGTCCTCCCACGTCAGCGTGCGCTCGAGCGCGGCGGTTTCGCCGACCTCGAGCTCGTCGTACGTTCGGTTCTCGATCACCGCCTCGATCGGCGCACCGCCGTCGGGCGCGTTTGACGGCCGCTGGCCTTCCTCCTCAACACCCATGCAACGACGGTAGCCGGGTCACCCGCGCTCGTAATCAGGGTCTACCCGCATTTACCCCCGGTTTTTCCGCAGCCCAACGCACCGCTGCAATAGCGCCCGACGCGCCTGGTCGTGGACATCGTCACTCGAGACCGTCGCGTTGCGGTCAACGACCTGCTCGTCCGCGCCGCCGAGCAGACCTGGTAGCGCTCGTACGCTCAGCGGCCCGCCGCCTGCCCGCCGTCGACATGCAGCGTCTCGCCGGTGACGAACGGTGCTCGCTCGAGGTAGAGGATGGCGTCGACGACGTCGGACACCTCACCGACGTGGCCAAGCGGATGCAGGCTCCCGAGTTGCCCATAGCTCGCGGCGTCGTGCGCTGGGGTCTTGATGACGCCAAGCGAGATCGCATTGACGCGCACTCCACGCGAGGCGTACTCGATCGCCAGCGACCGGCTCACGGCGACGAGTCCGCCCTTGGTGAGCGCCGGAAGCGCGGATGGCCGGTTGCTGTCCGCATGGTCGACAAGGCTCGTGGACATGTTCACGACGTGTCCGCCGCCCTGCTCAGCCATCCGCGCGATCGCCAGCTGGGTGACGTGGAAGAACCCGGTCAGGTTCACGGCCGTGATCGCGAGGTAGTCCTCGACCGTGTAGTCCGTGAACGGCTTGCCGATGTAGATGCCCGCGTTGTTGATCAGCGTGTCGAGCCCCCCGAACCGATCGAGCGCCGCGTCGACGGCACGTCGCGCCGTCTCCGCCTCAGCGATGTCGCCCGCGATCGCGACGTAGCCGTCCCCCTCATGCGTCGAGGCCGGAAACGAGCGCGCGACACCGACGACGGCGTATCCGGCGCGACGGTACCCGGCGACGAGGCCGGCGCCAATCCCCTGTGAGGCGCCCGTGATGATCGCGACCGGGTGGGCTCGTTGCACGAGGTGGGTCTCCCGTCACGAGACGAACTGTTGGCCGCCATCGATGTCGTACGTCGCGCCCGTCAACGCGGTATTGCTCATGATGTGAACGGCGAGCGCCGCAACATCCTCGGGTCCGACGACACGACCGATCGGGAGCGTCTGGCGGAGCTCCTCACGTCGAGCCTCGAGGTCCTCGCCGAGGAGCGATGCCGACAGCGGCGTATCGACGAATCCGGCCGCGATCAGATTGACGCGTACCGGCGCGAGCTCCAGCGCGAGCGCGGCCGTGAACGGAGGCAGCGCCGCCGTGGCCGCGGCGACGATCCCGATTCCGCGAGAGATGCGCCGGCCGCCGGTGCCGCCCATCAGCAGCAGCGTCCCCCCTGGCCGCATCTTCGGGGCGGCGTGGCGGGCGACCTCGAGTCCGAGCACGACGTGGTCGCTGAGCGCCTCGCTGACCGCCGCCGCGTCCATCTCGAGGAGCGGGCCGTAGCTCGGTCCGCCGGCGGTGACCAGGACGTGATCGATCGGTTCGGACAGACTGTCGAAGAATCGACCGACCGCAGACGCATCGGTGGCGTCGAGGACCGCCGTGCTCCGCGCGCCGACGTCGACTGCGGCTTGGCCCAGCCGCTCGGGATTCCGGGCGGCGAGGACGACCTCGGCACCCTCGGCTCGCGCGAGTCGGGCGGTCTCAAGCCCGATGCCGGCGCTCCCGCCGATGAGGACAACGGTCTGCCCAAGGAGCTGCGGCTCGCGTGCAATCGGCCCGGCGCTCATCACGACCCCGTGCCGATCGGCTGTCGGGCGGCGGCGACGTCGCGCTGGAGCGCTTTCACGGCGGCGGCATGAATCTCCGAGAAACTCGGAAACGGCTGGATCGTGTCTCGGAGCACATCGAGGGGGACGCGCGCGCGGATCGCGAGCGTGGCCTGCTGCAGCCACTCCCCCGCCTCCGGGCCGAGCGCAAAGGCACCGGTCAGCACCTCACCGTCGCTGAGCAGCGTCAGAAAGCCAGGTGATTCGGCATAGGCGTGCGTATAGGTGGCGGTCTTCGCGACGTCGGACAGCGCAACGGTTCCGCTGAACTGATCCTCGCCGACGCCGACGGACGCGGCCTGAGGGTCGGTGTAGGTGACACGGGGCACCGCCTCGTAGTGCGCCTCGCGGGCCTCGCCGAGGATGTTCGAGGCGACCACCTCGCCCTCGTATTCGCCGACGTGGGTCAGGGGCCAGATGCCGTTGACGTCGCCGATCGCCCACAGACGCTCACCGGCACGCAGCCGCTTGTCGACGGGAATGCCATGGCCATCGGCTGAGATCCCGACGCTCTCAAGCCCGATGCCCTCAACCCGCGGGCGCCGGCCGGTGGCCACCAGCAGTCGGTCACCCCGTAGCTCGCGCCCGTCGCCAAGCTCAAGGACGAACTCGTCACCATCACGTCGCGCGGCCGTCGCGCTGACGCCGACGGCCAGTTCGATGCCGTCCTGGCGCAGGGCCTCGCCGAGCGCGTCTCCGAGTGCCGCGGGCTCATGCGCGAGCACGTGGCCGGCACCCTCGACGATGACCACCTCACCGCCGAAGCGCCGAACGGCTTGTGCCAGCTCCACGCCGGCCGGACCGCCGCCGAGCACGATCAGCCGTCGCGGGATCTCCCGCATGCTCGTCGCTTCACGGGTTCCCCACAGCCCGTCAAGCTCGGCCAGACCCGGAATCGGCGGCACGATCGGATCGGCGCCGTTCGCGAGCACAACGTGGTCGGCCGTGTGGCGGACGCCGTCGACCTCGACCACCCCCGTGCCGGCCAGCCGGCCGCGCCCGCGCAGCAGGGTGATCCCCCGGTCGGCGAGCCAGCGTTCTCCGCCGCCGTCGGACCAATTCGACACCATGAAATCCCGCCACGCGAGGGCGGCGGGGACGTCGACCTCTGCCGTGGCGGCGGCGTTCCGGGCGCCGGCCACCGCCTCTCCCGGCCGCAGCAGTGTCTTCGACGGAATGCAGGCCCAGTAGGAGCATTCGCCGCCGACGAGATCCCGCTCGACCACCGCGACCCGCAGACCACCCTCCGCCAGGGCACCGGCGCAATGCTCCCCCGGCGCGCCGCCGCCGAGGACGATGACGTCGAAGTCCGACGTCTCGCCCGACGCGTTGTCATTTCGCATAGTGGTTCCTCCTGTCGGGTGATGGCGTGAATGGGAGCTTCGCGCGCGCGGCGCGCGCTCGCGCCCGGTGATACCCGGGTCTCCTCCCTGGTCCGACGGCCCGGGTGCGCACCAGTGGACTCCCGGGCGCGATCGGCGCCGTCGACGTCCAGAGTGACGAGCGTCAGCCGCTCTGCACCCGAGAGGAACACGACATGGTGTCAGCCCAAGAGGATCTCGACGACCGCCAGGTCGCGGCCCTCCCGACCAGCTACCGGACCGTCGACGGCGTCCGCATCCGCGTCGCCGAGAGCCACGGGCCCGCGGAGCCCACGATCCTGCTCACGAGCCCCTGGCCGGAGAGCGTCCACGCCTACACCCCGATCTGGGCATCGCTCGCCGAGCGCTTTCGCCTGTTTGCCGTTGACCTCCCGGGTTTCGGCGGGTCCGAGCGGCGGGCGGATCTCCTCTCGCCCGCGGCGATGGGCGCGTTTCTGGTGCGCCTCATCGACGAATGCGGCCTCGGCCGTCCACATCTCGTGGCACCGGACATTGGGACGTCGGCGGCTTTGTTTGCGGCAGCCTCCTCACCGGATTCGGTGGCCAGCCTGGTCGTCGGCAGCGGGGGCGTCGCGGTGCCGATCGCGCTCGGCGAGCCGCTCCGGGGCTGGGCGCTGGACCCAGATCCCGAACGCTTCCGGACGATGGACCCTGCAGCGATCGTCAATGCGGCGCTCGACACGATCCCGGGGCACGCGTTCCCGACGGCGATCCGCGAGGACTACCTCGACTCCTATGCGGGTGACCGCTTCGTCGAGTCGATCGCCTACGTCCGCCGCTATCCGGACGAGCTGCCGCGGCTGGCGGAACGGCTCTCGGCCATCGAGACGCCGGTTCTGATCTTCGCCGGCGCCCGCGATCGGGTGGTCCCGATCGCCAATGCCGAATTCCTGGCGGCTCGCCTGCCGCACAACCGGCTGGTGACGTTCGACGCGGGCCACTTCGTGTGGGAGGAGGCACCGGGTGAGTACGCGAGTCTGGTCGCGGACTGGGTCGCCGATGGCTACCGGACGCAGAGAAATCAATCCAACCCACGGAGGTCAACATGAGCAGTACGCAGCTGAGCAGCGACGCCGCGGCCGAGGGGTCCGGTGCGACGCCCACCCCCATGCGGTTCGAGGTCGCCGTGTTGCCGGTCGCTGACGTCGACCGCGCGAAGGCGTTCTACGTCGGCCTCGGCTGGCGTCTCGACGCCGACCTGACGATCGACGAGCACTACAGCGTGGTGCAGGTCACGCCGCCGGGCTCGCCGGCCTCGATCATCTTCGGTACGGGCACCACCACGATGGCGCCGGGGTCGGTGCAGGACCTGATGCTGATCGTCGAGGACATCGACGCCGCTCGCAACGAGCTCATGGCTCGCGGCGTGGACGTCAGCGAGGTCTGGCACGACGAGACCGGCATCTTTCACCATGCGGGGAGCAAGGGACGCGTCCCGGGCCCCGACCCGCAGGGCAGCTCGTACGGCAGCTGGGCGTCGTTCTCAGATCCCGACGGCAACGGCTGGCTGCTCCAGGAGATCAAAGAGCGGCTTCCGGGCCGGTGAGAGCGATGGACGTTGCGGCACTCGCAGACCTGCTGCATGAGACGGCCGATCATCACGGCTCGTTCGAGGCGGTCGCCCCACCGCACGACTGGTGGGACTGGTACGCGGCATACATGGACGCCCGGGAGCGCGGGAGCACCCCGGAGCAGGCCGCCGCGGTCGCCGGGCGCTACATGGCGGAGGTCAAGCACGTCGTCGTTCCCGCCTGACCGCCCCACTCGGCGCGTGGCTGGAGGCCCGCTCATCGCCACCAGGTCTCCAGCCACGCCATCCACCCGACCCACGAATTCACTCCAGAGGGAGCTGCCGTGAGCACCACCAACCCACCCGCTGCCAACAACGGTCGGGCGCCACGCGAGTGGTCCTGGTCGTGGACGCACCTGCGTATCGATCGCCGCAGCCGCGGCTACTGCCACGTGACGTTCGACCATCCGCCGATCAACACGATCACGGCGACCACCGTCAGCGAGCTCGCGGAGCTCGTCACCCTGATCGAGCAGGACCCGGACCTCAACGTCGTCGTCTTCTCCAGCGCCAACCCGGATTTCTACCTCGCCCACTACGACACCGAGCACGATCCGGAGAAGACCGCGTCGCTGCCGGTCGGCCCGACCGGAATGCACGCGTGGCTTGACCTCCTGGTCCGCCTGTCCCGTGCGCCGGTGGTCAGCATCGCGGCGATCCGCGGACGCGCCCGGGGCGGTGGCAGCGAGTTCGTGCTCGCCTGCGACCTGCGGTTCGCCTCCCGGGAGAACACGCTGCTCGCCCAGTTCGAAGTCGGAACGGGCCTCGTCCCGGGCGGCGGTCCGGTGGCACGTCTCCCCCGGCTCGTCGGTCGGGGCCGTGCGCTCGAGGTGCTGCTCGTCGCCGACGATCTCGACGGGCCGAGGGCGGAGCAGTACGGCTATGTCAATCGCGTGATCGACGATGATCGGCTCGACGACGAGGTCGACGCGATCGCCTCACGGCTCGCGCGGTTCGACCACGACGTGATCGCACGCACGAAGTCGTACGTCGACCAGGTGACGCTGCCCGCCGACAGCGAGCTCCCGCCGGCACTGGCGGACTTCTTCGCGCTGTTCGGACGACCCGCCCAGCAGGAGCGGTACGCCCGCCTCGACGCCCTCGGTCTCAACTCCGACAGCGACCTTGAGCGCTCGCTCGGTCGGCGTGTCGTCGAGGCGCTCCCTGACGTGTGAGCTCAGGCCGGGACGAGCTTTGAGTCAACGTCTGGCAGCGCGTCCGCGAGCTCTCGGCGGGAGCGAATCCCGAGCTTGGTGAACACCTTGCGCAGGTGCCACTCGACGGTGCGTGGGCTCAGGAACAGCCGCGAGCCGATCTCGGGGTTCGACATCCCGTCGCGGGCCAGCACGGCGATCTGCCGCTCCTGAGGCGTGAGCTCATCACGCGTGTCGACGGAGCGCTTGCGCACGGTCTCGCCGGTCGCCAGTAGCTCACCGCGGGCGCGGTCGGCGAACGCCTCCATGCCGATTGAGACGAACTGCTCGTGGGCGGCGCGCAGCTGAGCGCGCGCATCGACGCGACGATTCTCCCGCCGCAGCCACTCGCCGAACAGCAGGTGCGCCCGCGCGAGATCCGGCCGCAGCCGCGTGCGGCCGAGCCGCTCGATCGCTTCCCGGTAGCTCCGCTCGGCGGCCTCGCCCTCGCTCACCAGTGCGCGGGAGCGGGCCTGAACGCCGACGGCCCAGTCCGTCGCGGCCACGGAGGTCGCCCGCGCGACGCGCTCGAACGCCACGCGTGCCACCTCAGGGTTGTCGCTTCTGGTCGCCGCCTCCAGCAGCTCAGTCGCCGCCCAGACGGAGACGAACAGCTCCGGTGTGTCGTCGCTCGCGTCGCGAGCCACCGCGACCGCCTCCGGGTAGCGGCCGAGACCGTTGAGGAGCGATGACCTCGCCCAGCGCGCGTATTGGACCGCGGTTCCCTGCCCCTGGTCGGTGAAGTCCTGGATGGTCGTGTCGATCAGCCGCGCGGCGTGACTCTCCCGGCCCTGCAGGCCGGCGAGCACGAGGGCGCCGTACGGCGCGACCCGGCTTCCCGTGGCTTCGATGACGGTGTCGGCTTCACCGACCAGTGACGCCGCCCTGCCGAACTCGCCGCCCAACACGACGGTTTGCGCGGTGACGTTGGCGCTGACGGCGAGCACGGTCAGCGCACCGGCCTCCCGGGCTAACTGCACCCCTCGTGCCGAAACCGCGAGGCAGGTGTCGAAGTCCCACACCATCACCGCTGCGGCGGTCGCGAGCCACCCCCAGCGGAGAACCTCCTCGACGGAGACATCCGGACCGGCAAACCCGCGCGCCGCCCGCTCGAGGACGGGCGCCGCCGCGGAGCGCCCCGCCGTGAACGCCAGCGAGAATCCCTCGAGCAGGAGGTCAGACGGACGCGCCGGACCGGTCGGTCGCGGGACGGCGAGGGCCTCGCTGGAGACGTCGTGCAGGCCCGTCGGGCTGGCGAGCTTCCCGGCGAACAGAGCGGAGCTCCACGCGTCGAGATAGGTCTCGCGGGAGAGCGTGAGGTCGAGCGGCTCGAGGGTCTTCGCCGCCCGCAGGAGCAGCGCCGGGGCCTCACTCCCGCGGCTTTCGGAATACGCCGCCTCGGCGCGGAGCAGGTCGAGACGGGCGTGCTGGAGCTGATCGAGGGGTCCGGCCTCGGCCGTGGCGAGCAGTCCACGCGCCGCATCGAACGCGCCCGCCTGGAGGCTCGCCTCGACGGCCGCCAGGGCTCGGTTCGTCCGACGCGTCGGGTCGCTCGTCAGCGCAACCGCGCGTTGGAGGAAGGCGGCCGCGGCAGCCAGTCCGCCCCGCGCGCGCGCCCGGTCCGCCGAGCGCGCGAGGTCCTCGGCGATCTCCTCATCAGGTCCGTGCGCCGCTGCGGCTCGGTGCCAGGCACGCCGATCGGGGTCGGTCGCACCGTCAGTCGCCTCTGCCAATGCGAGGTGGACGGCGCGTCGCTCCAGCAGCGTCGCCGAGCGGTACACCGCGGAGCGCACCAGTGGATGGCGGAACGTGACCTGCTGAGAAATCTCGAGCCACCCGGCCGCCTCCGCGTCGTAGGCGGCCGCCGGCTCGATCCCGAACTGCTCGGCCGCACGCAACAGCAGCAGCGGATCGCCCACCGGCTCCGCGGCCGCCAGCAGCAACAGGCGGCGTGCACCGTCAGAGAGCGCCCCGAGCCGCGCCACGAAGCTCTCCTCGATTCGACCGGAGAGGCCCTTCGCCTCCAACATTCCGAAGCCACCCGCCAGCTGCGTCGCCGTCAAGCCGCGTGGCAGCTCGAGCAACGCCAGCGGGTTGCCGTGCGTCTCCGCGATGATGCGGTCGCGCACCCGTTGGTCGAGCTTGAACGTCACCGCGGAGCCCAGCAGCGCGCGGGCGTCGCCGCTGCGCAAACCGTGCACATCAAGTTTCGAGATGTGCTGGAGCTCCGCGCCAGACTCGCGGGCCGCGAACACGATTCCGACCGGTTCGGCGAGCAGACGCCGAGCCACGAACGCCAGGGTCAGCGCCGACGCCTGGTCAAGCCACTGTGCGTCATCGATGACGCACAAGAGCGGCCGCTCATCGGCGACGTCCGACAGCAGGCTCAACACGCCCAACCCGACGAGGAATCGCTCCGGGGGCGGGCCGACGCTCTGGCCGAAGACGATCTCCAGCGCACGACGCTGCGGCGCGGGAAGCCGCGCGAGTCGATCGACCAGCGGTGCGCAGAGCTGATGCAGACTCGCGTAGGCCAGCTCCATTTCTGACTCCACCCCACCCGCACGCAGGACCTGCAGATCTGAGGCCGACTGGACGAGGTACTCGAGCAGCGCGGTCTTCCCGATCCCCGCCTCGCCACGCAACACCAGGGAGCGACTCTCGCCGTGGCGGATCATCTCGAGCAGCCCGTCCAGCAGGGCGCAGTCGCTGGCTCGCCCACGCAAATTCACGTGCCGCTCCGATCCCGAGGCAGGGTTGTCCATCGGCGGGATCCATCTTAAGAGACGACACAAACCCCACCGGAATTCCCAAGATTTGAGCGGGTGTCCCCAACGCCCGAAAGGTCGTGACCGACCAGGGCATCAACCAGGGTCCGCACGGGCGCGAGTCCGCCGGCGAGGAGGGATGGTGATCGAGTCCGACAGACCCAGAAGGGAGCCGCATGAGCAGCACCGATCTCGATGTCGAATCCTCTCCGGGCGACGCCCACTTCCCGCTGCCCGCCGAGGGAATCCTGCTGACGCACTTCATCGTCTCGAACGACGTCGAGCGCTCCCGCCGCTTCTACACCGAGGTGCTCGGCGGCGTAACGGTCCGCTCGGGCGAGCCGGCATACGTCGCCCTGTCCAACGGCTGGATCATCATCAACGCCGGCGGCGGACCGACCGATGACAAGCCGACCGTCCTGCTGGAAACCCCGCCGGACCCGAACCGGGCGTCGAGCTTCCTCAACCTCCGCGTGGCCGACATCGACGCCGTGTACTCCGAGTGGACGGCCCGCGGCGCGGAGTTCCTGACGCCCCCGATTCAGCGTGAGACCGAAATCCGCTGCTACATGCGCGACCCCGATGGCCACCTGATCGAGGTCGGCCAGACAACTCGACCGCCCCGCTGACCACTAGGAGGACCAAGCATGCGTTCAGACATCACACCCGGTGCAGTCTTTCCTGACTATGAGCTCCCAGACCACGAGAACGTCCGCCGCAAGCTGAGCGATATCCAGGGCGAGGATCCGATGATCCTCACGCTCGCGCGGGGTCACTATTGCCCCAAGGAGCATCAGCAGCACCTCCAGCTCGCTGCCTTCTATCCACAGATCGCCGTGGGCTACACGCAGATCGGGACGATCTCGACCGACCCCCATCACACCAGTCAGGAATTCCGCGCCTCGGTCGGCGCCCAGTGGCCGTTCCTCTCCGACCCGGAGCGGACCGTCCAGAAGGATCTCGACATCCAGGAGTACACCGACCGCGAGAACGACCCGATGATCCCGCACACGCTCGTCCTCGGACCGGGTCTGGTGATCCACAGCATCTACAACGGCTATTGGTTCTGGGGACGGCCGTCGGTCGAGGATCTTCGCCGGGACCTGCGGGCGCTCATGAGCGAGATCCGCCGCGACTGGGACCTCAGCACCCCCGGCCTGCGCGAGGCGTGGGACGCGGGCGACCTCTCCCCCTTCCACGGCTGGGACAAGAAGGCGGTGGCGGCCTGAGGACCCCCGTGCTCAGGCGGGCATCGCGTCCAGGTCGCCACTCGGGAGCACCTGATGGAGCTCCCGCCGCGAGCCGATGCCGAGCTTCCCGAACACCTTGCGCAGATGCCACTCGACCGTGCGCGGGCTGAGGAACAACTTGGCGCCGATCTCAGGATTGGACAGACCGTCACGCGCGAGCTGAGCGATCTGACGCTCCTGCGAGGTCAGATCGTCACGCGTGTCGACCGACCGCTTGCGCACGGTGGCGCCTGTCGCCAGCAGCTCGCGACGCGCACGAGCGGCGAACGCCGCCATGCCCATCGTCTCGAGCATCTCGTGGGCGGCGCTGAGCTGCCCGCGAGCATCCGCCCGACGCTGGTGGCGTCGCAGCCACTCCCCGTACAGGAGATGGGCGCGCGCGAGCTCGGTTCGGATACGGGTGCGACCCAGGTGCTCGATCGACTTGCGGTAGAGGCCGTCGGCATCCGGGCCGTCACTCAGCAACGCGCCGATCCGCGCCTCGATCCCGAGCGACCATTCGCTCGGCATCTCACGGGTTCGCTCGCTGATCCAATCGAGCGCTGAGGACAGCTGCGCGCCGTCACCGCTTCTGGCTGCCGCCTCGACGAGTTCCGGCACGACGAACGGGCCGAACCCGGCGAGGTCACGTTCAAATGCGGATCGCGCGGCGTCGAGCGCGGCGGCGTGTCGCCCCAGCCCGTTGTGGAGGACCGCGCTCGCGTAGTCCGCGAAGTTGACCACCCGGGTGAGGCCCCTCGCCGCCGCCTCCTGCGCCGTGTGATCGATCAGCTCGGAGGCCCGTTCGTCCTGACCGCGAAACGCGGCGAGGAGTGTGTCGGCGTACGAGACCGGCGGGTTCCCCGTCGCCACCGCGAGCGTCCGGTCTTCCTCGATCAGCAGCGCGGCCCTGTCGAACTGACCGCCCAGGACGTACGACCACGCGGTCGCGTGGAGCGCGAACTGGAGTTGCACGAGCGCCCCCGTGTCCCGCGCAAAGTGCTCACGGCGACTGGCGACGGTGTGCCACGCCTCGGCGTCCCACAGTTCCTGGGGAACGGTGACGGCGCTGCCGGCAACGGTCAGCCAGAGCCAGTGACCGCGATCGTCGGTGGGCGCCTCGGCAGCCAGGACGATCTCGAGCGAGCGTGTCAGCGGGCGCGCCGCGGCCCGGTATCCATCCGCGAGGAGACGCGCGAACCCATCGAGTAGAAGATCGATGGCGCCCGGCGTGCCAGCCGGCCGCGGCGCCTGCAGGGCAGCCACTGCGACGCTCCGCATCCCGCCGGGCCCGTCCCGATCGCCGACCCACATCGCGGCACTCAACGCCTCGAGGTGGGTCTTGCGCGCCAGGCTGACGTCCAACGGCTCCAGCCGTCGCGCCGCGTCAGCGAGCGATCGCGACGCCTCACGTCCTCTGCGGTGGTCAAACGCGATCTGGCCCCGCAGCGTCTCCAAGCGGGCGCGACCCAATCCGTCGAGAGTCTCGGGTTCGACCGCGGACAGCAGGCCGACCGCGGCATCGAGCGCGCCGGCGTCACGTTTGGCACCGGCCGCGGCGACGAGACGGGCGGCGCGCCGGGCTCGGCCCGGCGTGAGCGCAGCGGCCCGCTCGAGAAACGCCGCTGCCGCGGCGAGCCCGCCGCGACGCTGGGCGCGAGCCGCGGAGCGCTCGAGTTCGGTCGCGACCCGCTCGTCGGGCCGGAGCGTCGCCTGAGCGAGATGCCATGCCCGGCGGTCCGGATCGACGCCTTGGTCGGTGGCCTCGGCGAGCGCGCCGTGAACGGTGTGGCGTTCCGGGAGTGCGGCCGACCGGTAGGCGGCCGAACGAACGAGCGGGTGCCGGAACCGCACCCGTGCACCGAACTCGAGCAACCCCACCTCGGTGGCCGGCCCCGCAGCCTCGGGAGAGATTCCGAGCTGTTCGGCGGCGCGCCATACCAGCATCGGCTCACCGACCGGGTCGGCCGCTGCCAGCACGACCAGCCGTCGGGTGTCCTCCGGGAGCACCTCGAGACGTCGCCGGAAGCTCTCCTCAATGGTGTCGGACAACGCCATCGCACCCGGCATCGCGAAGCCGCCCGCCAGCTCGGCGGGCGTCGATCCGCGCGCCAGTTCGAGCAGCGCCAGCGGGTTGCCGCGCGTCTCGGTGATGATCCGCTCGCGCACGACCGGGTCGATCGGCCCCGCGAGTGCCGAGGTGAGCAGGGCGCGGGCGTCGGGGCCGTCGAGTCCCTCGAGCCGGAGCTCCGGCAGGCCCGCCAACTCACGCCGCTCGGTTGGCTCGCGGACCGCGAACAAGAGTGCGACTCGCTCCGCCAGCAACCGCCGCGCCACGAACCCGAGGACCTGGACGGAGGCATCGTCAAGCCACTGGAAGTCATCCACCAGGCAGAGCAGCGGCTCCTCCTGGGCGGTGGCGGCCACCAGGCTGAGCGTCGCGAGACCGACCAGGAAGCGACCCGGTGGATCGCCGCTCGCGAGACCAAACGCAACGCAGAGGGCGTCAGCCTGGGGCTGAGGGAGGGCGTCGAGCCGGTCGAGCATCGGAGCACACAGCTGGTGCAGCCCCGCGTAGGGCAACTCCATCTCTGACTCCACCCCGCCGATCCGGGCCAGCCGAAACCCGGACGCCTGACGGGCTGCGTGACGCATCAGGGCCGTCTTGCCGACCCCCGCGTCGCCGCGGATCACCAGCGCCGCGCTCCGCCCCTCGCGGGCGTCATCCAGCAGCCGATCCAGAACGGCGCGCTCCTTGGATCGGCCCCGAAACCCCGACGGTCCCTGGCCAGGCATGGACCGCAAAGACTAGGCGACGACCGACGCGGCGCCGGTGTGGTTCGCGGCTCGCGGGGGCGTCAGTTCGTCACTGTCCGCGCCGAGCGGACGGGCTGAAGGCCCCAGACCGAGGACGTCCGCGCCCAGGCAAGAACTCCGGCGATCGAGTTCAGAGGGGTTGAACGAGATCGCCAGACTTCGCCTTCGTGGTTGACGAACTGTTCTCGGCGATGCTCACCGGTGGACATCGCAATTCGCTGGGGCGCACCGAGGAGGTCGTCGCGGTCGTGCTCCGGGATCACGCTCGGCTGGACGAGCTGTTCACGTGCGTCGCCGATGAACCGGATGAGATCGTGCGGATGCGGGCCGGGGACGCGCTTGAGAAGGTGTGCCGCGAGCGGCCGGAATGGTTCACGCCGTACGTGCCGCGGCTGCTCGGCGACGTCGGGCGAATCGAGCAACCCTCGGTCATGTGGCACGTGGCGCAGATGCTCGAGCACCTCGCCGGCGACCTCTCCACGACCGACACCGGTCGGGCCCTCACACAGCTGAAGCACTACCTCACCGCGTCGAGCGACTGGATCGTGCTCAACACCACGATGGACACCCTCACACGGTTCGCCCGCCACGATTCGACGCTCGCGAAATGGCTCGTGCCTGAGCTCCGGCGGCTGCAGTCCGACCCGCGCAAGGCGGTCGCCAAGCGCGCCTCGAAGCGCCTCACCGAGCTCGGGGAGCCGCGTCTCGCGTACCGGCGTGACGGCCGCTGACGTCAATCCGTCGCGCAGGATTGGCGATCGCAGGACACCCCCCGTGACGGAAAAGCCAATCCCGTCGGCCTGACCCGCTGCCCTACCGCGCGGCCGCGAGCGCGGCGAGCTGGCGCATCGAGGTCCGGATCACGTCGCTCTGAGTCTCCAGCCGGTGGGCCTCGGCCTCGGGGATCTCGACGTCAACGCTGATCCGGGTCCCCTCCCCGTTGGGCTCAAGACGCCATTCGAAGCGCAGGTCGGAGACAAGACAGGAGACGGTGACGCGCTGGTCGACCTGCTGGGTGTCGAGCAGCTGCGCCATGGGGAAGTCCGGGTAGCCGTCCGGGTACGCCGTGTACTCGCCGTCTCCGGTCACGTCCACGGTTTCGATCCCGGCCCACCACTCGGGAAACCGTGATGGGTCGTACAACAGCTTCCACACATCCTCCGGCGGCGCCGGGGTGACGGTGCTGTCATGGAGCGAGGGCAATCGATTCTCCTTCGACGATCCGGTCCAGGTCGGCGCGGGCGCTCTCGAGCTCCCGCGCGGGCTCGACGAGCCCGACGACGGGGCGTCCGAGGTCGGCGAGCACGCTGGTGATGCTGTCCGCCCGAACGGCCCGCGCGAGCAGTCGCTCCCACCCCGCGACCGCCTCCTCCAGCCGGCGGCGCGCCTCGTCCCGATCGCCGCGAGCGAGCGCGATCAGTCCCTGGACGCGGGCGAGCCTGGGCACGAGCGCGTCGGGGAAATCGCTCGGTCGCACCGGCTCGAGCACGGTCTCACGGACCTGCGCCGCCGCCGCATCCGGCTCACCGCTCCGCGCGAGTGCCTCGGCGAGCGCGAGCCGGGTCTGAGGCCGGCTGACCGGGGCGCCGGGAATCAGGCAGTCGCTGAGCAGCGCGCCGGCAGCCCGGCAGTCGCCGCCGGCGAGGGCGACGAGTCCGCGGTCGTGGGCGGCCATCGCCAACAGCTCAGGCTGCCCGAGCCGTTCGGCGAGGGCCTGCTCGGCCTCGGCCGCCTCCCGTGCCTCCGCGAGTCTGTCGAGCCCCCGGAGCACGAACGACCGCGCCCCCGACAGGTGAATCTCGAGGCTCTGGAGCCCCTGCCCCGCGAGCGCCGCGTCGCAGCGCGCGATGAACTCCAGGGCGCGCTCGGGCTCGCCGGCGGCGCAGGCGGCGCTCGCGGCGTTGGCCCAGCAGCCGTACGCGAGGTCGGGCCGCCCGGCGCGGCTGATTGCCTCCCCCGCGGCGGTCGACGGACCATAGGACTCCGTGAAGCGACCGCGGCGCATGAGCGCGAGCGCCCGTGCGTGCCCGGCGTCATACGCGCGCAGTTCGGCATCGGCCGCGACCACCGCGCTCAGTGTCTCGAGCAGCCGCTCGGCCTCCGACACGTCGCCCACAACCGCTTCCGCCCACGCCCAGGCGGCGATCGCCTCACCGCGCTCCGCCGGGGCCGCCTGTCCGTCGGCGTCGAGCAGCTCGATCGCTCGCCTGGCGCTCTCACGCACCGCGCGCGGGACGCAGATCGGGCCGTGGTAAGCCCGCGCCCGGCGCAGCCAGGCCCGCGCCTGGGCCAGCGGTTCGGCATCCGCCAGCAGCCCGAGCGCGCGGTCGAACGCCGCCCCCGACGCCTCTCGACGCACGCGCCACGCCTCAAGCTCGCCGAGCTCAAGCCAGGCGTCCGGCAGATCCGGCGTGATCGCGAGCGCCTCGGTGAGAAATCCGATCGCCTGATCGATTCCGGCGACCTGCCGCGCATCGAGCGCCGCCCGAACGAGTTGCGGCGCGGCGCCACGGTCATCGCCGGCGAGGCGGAGATGCCGCGCCACCTCCGCCGGGCGGCCCACGGCACCGCCCGCCTCACTCGCGAGCAGCGCCCGGGCCCACGCCCGATGCAGCGAGCGCCGGCGTGGTTCCGCGATCTCCTCGTAGACGGCGTCGCGCAGCAGCGCGTGGCGAAAGCCGATCGCGTCGCCGTCTGCGAGCAGCAACCCGGTCTGGAGGGCCGCCGTGGCCACCTCGTCGGGATCATCGAACCCGAGCTGCGCCGCCTCCTCGGAGTGCACCGGGCGCGTGGCGACGGCCGCGATGTCGACGAGCCGCCGCGCCTCGGCGGCGAGCGAGCCGAGCGCGGCGCGGGCGGCGCCTCGCAGGCTCGGAGCGACATCGTCGTGCCCCCGGGCGAGTGCTCTCGCGGTCTCGACGACGAGCAGCGGGTTCCCCTCCGCCCGCTCAACGACCCGCATCACGTCGCGCTCGCTCAGCCGTGCGGCGGTGCGCGCCAGCGCCGCCCCGGGATCAGCAGCCAGCGGAGCGAGTTCGATCTCACACCCCAGGACGCCACGCGTCCGAAGGACGTACTCAAGCTGATCGGCCGCCGGGCTGCGCGGCAGCTCCCGGCGCGTCATCACCATGAGGACGCGCAGGCCGGCCAGTCGGCGAGCCGCGTACCCCACGAGCTCAAGGCTCGCGGCATCTGCCGCATGCACATCGTCGAGCACGAGCAGCAGCGGCGCCTGCGCGGATGCCCAGCCGAGTAGCGCGACGACGGCTTCGAATAGCCGGGTGCGCTGCAGATCCGGGGGGATGCCCGCGGTGGCAACCCCCGCGCCGGGGCGCGCGAAGTGGGCCGGCAGGCCGGACACGAGCACGGCGACGTCGTCGGGCCAGCTCGCGTCCGCTCCCGGCGCCGACAATGACGGGAGCAGCTCGCGAATCAGCTCGGCCCACAGGCTGAGCGGCGCCGTGCCCCCGAGGTCGAGGGCAGCCGAGGTCGCACTCAGCGCCCCGTCTCGCAGCACCCGCGCCCGCAGCTCCGTGGCGAGCCGCGTCTTCCCGATCCCCGCCTCTCCGCGGATCACCGCGACTCCGCCGCTTCCCGCCGCGGCCGCCGCCCACGCGTCCTGGAGCGCCGCCAGCTCCGGGTCACGTCCGAGCAGTGGCTGAAGCGCCACGGGCATCGTGGCCGCTGAGGCTCGGACGGGCGCTGACGGCTCGGCCGCGAGCTGCTCGATCAGTTCCCGCGTCCGGCGCGACGGTGCGACGCCGAGTTCGCTGCGCAGCCGCTCGGCGAGCGTGCGGTAGGTCTGCACGGCGGCGGCGCGGTCGCCGGCCGCGACCAGCCGCGTGATCAGCCGCCGGTGCGCCTCCTCGCTGAACGGAAGGCGCGCAACCTGCCGGCGGGTCAGCTCGAGTGCGGCGGCCGCGTCGCCTCGGTCTTCGGCGGCGCCCGCCAGTTCCTCGAGCAGCTCGACGACGCGCTCGCGGTGGCGCTCACGTGCGGATACCGCCCAGTCGTCCTCGACCCCCTCCAACAGGTCGCCCTGGCACAGCTCGAGCGCGGCCCCGGGATCACTCTCCGCCAGTCGGTCGAACTCGACCGCATCGATCCACAGCCCGTGCTCGGCGCACAGGCCGACCCGCTCGCCGTCGACCGTGATCGCGGCATCACCGAGCTCGCGCCGCAGTGTCCACAGGGCGGTCCTGAGGCTCGCGCGGGCGCTCTGGTCGAGGACGTCGGGCCAGAACCGTGACGCCAGTTCCGCACGTGTGACCGACTTGCCGGCGAGCGCGAGGTAACTGAACAGCGCCCAGGAGCGCTGAGACGGCGACGGAGTGACCACGGTCCCGTGATGCTCCACTTGCAGTGCCCCAAGCAGGCGTGCGCGCAGCACGGCGTCAAAGGCTACTCCTGCGGTTTGACGCTCGTTTGACGGCGTCGAGACGAGGCGGTGGGAATGTCTCGGCCGTCAGGCAAACACAACCGTTCAAGGAGTAGCCATGAGCACCACCACGACGTTCGACCTGCACCGCTTCACGCGCGCCGCCGAGGAGCGCGATGCGGCGACGCAGCTGTCGATGTACGGCCCGTCGGCGACGGTCACGATCGTCGACACGATCACCCAGCCGGGCGCGCCGCGCGTCCTCGGAACGCTCGAGGAGATCGAGAGCTGGCTGCGGGACACCTACGGACGCGACATGACCCACGCCATCCAGCACACGGTCACTGACGAGACCGGCGCGGCCTACACGCAGGCGTGCCGCTACCCGGACGGCACCAACGTGCTGTGCGCGACGGTGATCGAGCTCGACGACGGCCAGATCTCCGGTCAGACCGTCGTCCAGGTCTGGGATGAGAAGTAGGACTGAGGTCAACCCGAACCCACAGGAGAGCACGATGAGGCACGACACCGAGCACAAGAGCTTCGACGCGCCGGACGAGACCCGGGCGTTCCCGAACGGCGCCGCCGAGATCGTTTCGATCGGAGGCGCTGAGGTCGGCCGGATGACGTTCGAACCCGGCTGGCGGTGGTCCGAGCACGTCAAGCCGATCGCGGGGACCGACAGCTGCGAGGCGCCCCACTTCCAGTACCACGTCAGCGGCCGGCTCGCCATCCGGATGGACGACGGCACGGAGATCGTCGCCAACCCCGGCGATGTCACCTCGCTGCCGAGCGGGCACGACGCGTGGGTCCTCGGCGATGAGCCGGTCGTCGTCGTCGACTTCTACGGCGCAAGCAACTACGCCAGAGCGAGTTGACGCGCCGCGCGCGCACGCAGTTCCGGCAGCACCTCCTCGGCCCAGCGCAGCTGGGCCTCGGTCCCGGTCAGGCCCTGGCGAAGCATCATCCGCGGCAGTTCGTCGCCAGGGCCGTCGACCGGGTCCGCCGGATCCCCGCTGATCTACGCGGCCTCCGCGACGACCCCGGACACCCGCTCTCGCCTCGGGCGGACGGTGATCACGACCACGAGCAGGGCCAGCGCGAGCAACACGGTCGAGCCGGTGACCGCACTGGAGACCGCGTGGGCGAGCGCGTCGCGGACCCGCTCGGCGGGCGAAGCCCCCGCGACCGGATGCGTCAACGCCGCATGGCTGGCCGCGGTGAACACCGTCACGAGGATGCTGAGGCCGAGGGAGCCGCCGAGCTGCTGTGCGGCGTTGACGACACCGGATGCCGCGCCGGCATCGTCCGCGGCGACGCCCGCGATCCCGGCTGTTGTCAACGGCGCGAGCGTCATCCCCATCCCGATCCCGATCACGGCGAGCGGCGCCGCGATGCTCGACACGTACGCCGCTCCCACCGAGAGCCGGCTCAGCCATGCCATCCCAGCGAGCGCGAGCAGCAGGCCGGCGATCAGCACCCGAGTGTTCCCGAACCGCACCTCGAGTCGCGGGATCAGCCGGACGGTCCCGAACATGACGAGCGTCATCGGGAGAAACGCCAGCCCCGCCTGAAGCGCGGTGAACCCGCGCGATCCCTGAAGGAACTGGCTGACGAAGAAGAACATCGAGAACATTCCCCCGACGACAAGCAGTCGGCCGACGTATGCGCCCGAGCGCTCCCGGCTCGCGAACAGGCGCAGCGGTGTGATCGGCTGCTCGGCTCGGCGCTCGACAACGACGAACGCGATCAGCAGCGCGATCGCGGCGGCGAAGCTGAGCAGCGTGCCGGGGTTGCCCCAGCCGTCGGACGCGGCGCGGACGAAGCCGTAGACGAGCGCGGTCATGCCGATCGTCGAGGTGGCTGCGCCGGGGAGATCGAACGCGCCGGGCCGGCGCTCGGTCTCCTGCAGATACCGCGGGGCGAGCGCGATCAGCACGATCCCGACCGGAACGTTGACGAACAGGCCCCAGCGCCACGACACCCAGTCGGTGAGCATGCCGCCGAGGACGAGTCCGACGCTGCCGCCGGCGCCGGCCACCGCGGCGTAGGCCGCGATCGCGCGGGATCGTGCGGCACCTTCAGGAAAGCTCGTCGTCAAAAGCGCGAGCGTCGACGGCGCGGCGATCGCCGCCGCGGCACCCTGCACGGCGCGGGCGCCGAGCAACCAGGCGGCGGACTGGGCGAACCCACCGATCAGCGAGGTGACGCTGAACAGGCTGATGCCGATGATGAAGACGCGGCGCCGGCCGAAGACGTCCCCGGCGCGCGCACCCAGCAGCAGCAGGCCGCCGAATGTGAGGGCATAGGCGCTCTGCACCCACGACAGGCCGGCGGCAGAGAAGTGCAGAGCGTGGTGGATGTTGGGAAGCGCGGTGATGATCACCGACGCGTCGAGGACGACCATCAGGTAGGAACCCAGGATGATCGCCAGCACGATCGCCGGATGCGGGTTGGGACGCGGAGCGGCGGACCGTGATCGGTTCAGTGCGGGCACGGTGAAGTAACTCCCTTCGGAGGGTGGTCTGACGTGAGGGGCGCCTCGTCCCCGAAATGACCGCCACGGGGACATCGACTGGCGCTAAACTGGAGGGATCCTCCGTATACATATTCGGAGGCGTCCTCCGGTTAATATAGCGGAGGCACCCTCCGTTTTGCAAGGTTGATCACATGAGTGCTTCACCGACCTCCCCCACCCCATTGCTGGCGCGCCCGAAGCGCGCCGATGCCAAGCGCAATTACGACAAGCTGCTCGCGGCCGCGCGCGAGGCGTTCACCGAGGCCGACACGGCCGCGTCACTTGAGGACATCGCTCGCCGTGCTGGGGTCGGAATCGGCACGCTGTACCGCCACTTCCCGACGCGTCAGGTCTTGATCGAGGCGGTGTACATCGACGAGGTCGAGGCGCTCGCGCGGTCAGCCGAGGACGTCGCGGACCTTCCTCCGTGGGAGGCGCTCCACACGTGGCTGCGGCGATTTGTCGAGTACGTCGCGACGAAGCAGGCGCTGATCAACGAATTGTTCGCCGATGGCGCCGAGTCGACCGTGTTCGCGAGCTGTCGCTCGATGATGTACGAGGCCGGGCGAGCCGTTGCTCGAGCGCGCCCAGGCGGCCGGCGAGGTGCGGGCTGACGTGAGCCTCACCGACGTCATTCACCTCGTCGCCGGGATCGCGAAGATCCCCGCGCCCGAGCCCGGGCAGCTCGAGCGGATCCTCGACGTCGCGCTCGACGGACTGCGGCGCGTGTAGCGGCCCCGTTAGCGACCGAGTGCGAGTCGCTCCGCCCGCTGCTTGATTCCGAGCAGCATCTTGCGCTCCATCACGAGCGAGGCGGGCTCCATCGGCAGCATCCCGAGGCGCGCCGCCACGGTTGGCAGTCGGAAGCGATTGCGGCTGATGAGCGTCGTTCGTCCGTCGCGCTCGCGCAGGATGAAGCTCCATACCCAGTCGCCGGTTTCCGAGCGCCAGGCGAGCACCCGGTTCCGGTCGACGAGCTCGAGCCGCATCCGGTTTGAGCCGTAGCCGATCACCTCGCCGGGTTGGGGATCCTGGAACTCGGGGAGCACGCGGTCGGCGCTGTGCATGTTGAGGCCGAGGAGGTTCTCGACCCAGTCGTAGGTGTATGCGCCGCCGCGCGGCGCGGGGCCCATCTGAGCGATCCACGGCCACACGTCCCCGGGCGGGGCGTCGATCTCGATCGCTCGGGTGCTGACCCCGTCGGCCTGATCAAGCAGCAGATCGCCGGGCAGGAACGCCTCGGCATCGCCTGGGCTCGCGCCCCATGTCATCACGCGCCGGCGGAGCACCCGGAAGTACACGGCGAGCAGGCCGCCGGTCGTCAGGAGGACGCGCGCGCGAAGGCGCATGGACCGATGATCGCGGCTCGCGGGCGAGCGCTCATCCGTCAGAACCCGCAGCCCGGCGCGGCGAAAAGTACGCGGCGCTCACCGCTGTCGACGCAGGCGCGCGGCCGGCTCTTGCCGGCAGACGGCTTCTTGCCCTCGACGACCCGGCGCGGCAGCGGCACCGGCGAGAAGCGGTCGGCAACGAGCCCGGCGAACAGCCGTGGCTCGAGCTTGGCGGTCAAGGCTGCGAACTCGGACCGTTCGCGGTCGGACATGTTGCGGCGGCGTCCGCGCGCCCGGCCCATGAGCGCGAGGAAGCGGCGGCGCTCCTCCGGGTTCAGCCGCTCGACGTGCGTGCGCGCGAGCAGCGCCAACTCGCCGATCACGAGCAGCTTGGCGATCGGAATCCGCTTGAGGCCGGGCACCTTCCCGGCGGTTTGTCCGAGCAGCGACGTGCGCGCCATCGCCACATGATGACGGTAAGCGTCGGTCGGCCCGACTGACAACCACAAACCGGCGGTGTTGGTTTCCAACCCCGCCGGCGGATCGGCCGCGCCTCACAAGTCGGCTGGTAGGTTCGCGCCGCGCTCGTCACCGGGGGCCGAGCGCCGAGATCGCCACCCATGCAGCACATCGCCCATCGGTGCGTTGTCACGGGTGGCGATCCTCGCCTGACAATTTTCGCCAGGTCTGTCGATTCGGCGACGTTCCGTGTGTCTAATGGGCGACCATCCCCGCCCAAACGAAGGAGCGAGAACCATGAAGTACATGCTGCTGATCTATCAGGGAACCGCCGCAACCCCGCGGGATCCGGAGGCGTGGGCTCAGCTCTCGGAGGAGGAACGGACCGCCGTCTACCAGGCCTACCAGACATTGACGACCACCCCGGGCGTCACGCCCGGCATGCAGCTCGACGACGCGAGCACCGCGACGACGGTGCGGGTCGAGAACGGGCAGACGCTGACGACCGACGGGCCGTTCGTGGAGATGAAAGAGGCGCTCGCCGGCTACGTCATCTTCGAGGCGGACGACCTCGATGCGGCGATCGAGCTGGCCGCCCGGATCCCGGCGGCCCGGATGGGCGGCGCCATCGAGGTCCGCCCGGCCGCCCAGTGGTGAGCAGCGTCGAGCAGGCGTTTCGTGAGCACTGGGGTCGTGTGCTCGCCTCCCTGATCGGCTTCCTCGGCGACTTCGACCTCGCCGAGGAGGCCACCCAGGAGGCGTTTGCGATCGCGGCGGCGCGCTGGCCGTCGGACGGGACGCCGACGAACCAGTCTGCGTGGCTGATCACGACCGCCCGCAACCGCGCGATCAATCGGATTCGCCGCGAGCGCATGTTCGCGGAGAAGGTCCGGCAGCTCGAGATTCCCGACGCCGTGGAGGACACCGTGACCGAGCCCACCTTCAAAGATGAGCGGCTCGAGCTGCTGTTCACCTGCTGCCACCCGGCGCTCGCCGTCGACGCACAGGTGCCGCTGACCCTCCGGACTCTCGGAGGTCTGACGACCCCGGACATCGCGCGGGCGTTCCTTGTCGAGGAGGCGACGATGGCGCAGCGGCTCGTCCGGGCCAAACGGAAGATCAAGGCGGCCGGAATTCCCTTCCGCATTCCCCCGGACCACCTGCTGCCTGACCGCCTCGCGGCCGTCCTCGCCGTCA
Organism: uncultured Solirubrobacterales bacterium; assembly: GCA_963813265.1. Classification (GTDB taxonomy): domain Bacteria; phylum Actinomycetota; class Thermoleophilia; order Solirubrobacterales; family Solirubrobacteraceae; genus Palsa-465. Next base: position 27,232 of record CAWEYQ010000016.1, read on the forward strand.
TCTACCTGATCTTCAACCAGGGCTACTCCGAGCGCGAGCGCCACGCGCTCGTCGTCGAGGCGGTCCGACTCGGACGAGCGCTGGCCGAGCTGATGCCCGACGAACCGGAGGCACATGGGCTGCTCGGAATGATGCTCCTGCTCGACGCGCGCTACCGGGCGCGGTTCGCCGGGGATGAGCTCGTTCTGCTCGCCGACCAGGATCGCGGGCTATGGGACGCCGCGCAGATCGATGCTGGACGCGTCGCGCTCGATCGAGCGCTCGCCCTCCACGGCCACGGCCCATACGTCGTCCAGGCGGCGATCGCTGCGCTGCACACCGAGGAGCCGCGCGACTGGCCTCAGATCGCCGCCCTCTACGGCGAGCTCGGGCGCCTGACGCAGTCGCCGGTCGTCGAGCTCAACCGAGCGATTGCCGTCGCCGAGCACGCCGGACCGGCGGCCGGATTGGAGCTCGTCGATCAGCTCGAGCTTGACAACTTCCAGTACCTGCATTCGACCCGCGCGGACCTGCTCCGCCGCCTCGGCCGCACCGCCGAGGCACGCGACGCGTACCGCCGCGCGCTTGAGCTCGCCCACGAGGAGAGCGAGCGTGAGGCTGCTTGAGCGTCGGCTCGCGGAGCTCGACGCCGCCGAGCCGTAGTGGCCGACTACTTCTTCGTCGCGGACGCGCCGCCGATCGTCAGCAGCGCGGCGCTGGCGGCGGGCACCTGGACAACGTAGCGGGATCCGTTGGGCCTGATCGTCTCGGTCGAGGCCGCCCCGGCGACGTTGCCGGTCGTCGTCGCGTTGCCGAAGCCCTGTCCACCGAAGGTGACCGCGCGCTTGGCCGCCACGTTCGGACCGCGGAGCCGCGCGACCGTCGCCGAGCCGCTGGCGCCGGCGATCTGCAGCGCGACCGTACGACCGTGCGTGGCGTCCTTGTTGATGAGCGCGACTCGGATGCGACCGTCGGGCGCCTTGGTCGCCCAGATCTTCAGCCCTGCGTCGCCGGACCCGCTCACGTTCAACAGCCGGGACCCGGCGGGCGCGGCATTGGCAAACATCATCAGCCCGTAGTAGACGGGACTGACGCGGGCCTTCCACGTACCGTGCGACTTCGTGAACGTGAACAGCTCGTTGGTGACACCGGGCCGCGAGTGGACATTCACGCCGTCGACACCGACCCGGACCATCTCGAACATCGCGTCGACCGCCCACAGGGCCGTCGCATACGTGTCGCTGACGCCGGGCTGCCCCCCGCACGACACCGAGTTGATCTCGTCGATTCGGAGCGGGACGCCGTGCGCATGAGAGATTCGCGCGTAGCCGGCGACACTGTCGGCAAGGCCGCGCGAGGATGAATCAGACAACAGCTGGCCGATCGTCACGTGCGCGGACTTGGAGCAGCGCTTCAGCGGATACCGGTGCAGGGTGGCGACCTTGATGCCGTGCTCCGTGCTGAGGAACTGGTTCAGGATCGGCATCCAGTGCGTGCCGCCGGTGTTCGGCCCGGCGACCGGCGCGCCCGCCGGCAGCGCGCGGGCCGTGGCCGCGTAGTCGCTCAGGAAGTCGCTGAAGCCGTAGCTATGTTTCCGTCCGAAGTGCTTGACCCCGTGCAGCACGTACCAGGCAAAGCTCCCGTACAACTCGGGCTCGTTGCCGATCTCAAGACCCTCGATTCGGTCCAGCCCGAGGCCGCGCACGAATGCCCGTGCCTCGACCGCGGAGAGATGCGCGTTGGCCGCCTCGAGGTTGATCCCGATGATCGCCTTGGCGCTCAGCGCGACGGCGAGCGCTCGCGCGACGGCGAGCCAACGCCGCGTGATGTCGTAGCGGACGCCGGCCGGGCGCTTGCGGCTGCCGTAGGGGTACCACGACCAGTCGGTCGTATCGCCGCCGATGCGCAGCTGAGCGTTCTGCCCCGGGGCGAGGTTCTTCATCAGCTGGACGAACACCGGGTTGAGCGCCTTGGGATCGGTGCCGGCATAGCTGTCGAGCGTGCGGAACTCGATCGACAGCCCGACGAAGCCGGGGGCGATCGCGCGGCCTGCCTGACGGCCCGCCGATGCTGACCGACTTGGCCGACGCAGCGGACGGCGCTGGGGTCGTATGGGTATCGGACGCCGACGTGCCGCACCCGACGGTCAGCAGCGCGCACAGCGTCACAAGAGACACGGTCAGGCCACGGCCTGCCGCGACGGCAGATCTCAAGGACACCCCCACATCGTGCCATGAACCCCGGCTGAGGCGCGCCGCCGCCCGTCGTCGGGACGGCGCGCGCCGTTCGCTCAGCTCACTTCAGCATGTCGCGCGCCGCCTTCGTCCACGCCGTGGTCACGTCACGGATGAACTTGGCCTGCGCCGTCGCGAGACTCGAGATCCATTCGACGTCGCTGCTGCCCGGACCGCGCTCGATCGTGGTCGCGATCGTCTTGAGCGCCTTTTCGTAATTTGTGAGCGCGCCCTCGCCGGCGTTCTTGCTGGCTTCGATGATGCGCTCGTTCAGCTTGCGCAGGCGCTGCGCGGCGGCCTCGACACGGGGGTCGGACGCGACCGACGACGCGCCGCTCGCCTGGCTGCTGCCGGCCTTGCTGCTCGTCGAGCGCCCCGACGATGACGAGCGGCTGCCGCTGCGCGATGAGCTGGACTTACGCGCCTGGCTCGCCTTGCGTGAGGTGCCGGACGCGCGCTTCGCAGAACTGCTCTTCGAACTTGAGCTCGAGCCTGATGCACCACTACGTTTGGCCTGGGCCATACCGAATCTCCTTCCAACGACTGTCGGGGCTGGGCGCACCCTATCTGTTGACCAGCGGAGGGTGTGACGAAGGCACGGCGAGAGCGGGAATTTTGGTGGCGTGGTTGTCCGCAGCGAGACGACGTCGAGGACCGATGAAAGCTCCGTAGTTGTCCCGCTCGTTCGGCGCCACGTGCGGTCCGATCTTCGTACGGAAAGGGACCGTCCCCCGTACATGGCAAACGATCGGACTGAGCAGCATGAGGGAGAGTGGAGAGGAACGCCGTCAGGAGAAACTCGATCTGATGGCGCAGCAGATCAAGAACGGCACGCTCGTCGTTCGCAAGATGACGCCGGAGGAGCGGGAGCTCTACCCCCCGCGCACCGCCAAGCGTCGCTTCAAGCCGCGGGCCCGACTCCCGCTCAACTGACCTGCGGGCGCCGGTCAACCCACGGCGCCGCCGCCTCGAGCTGCGCCGCGAGCGAATAGAGAACGTCCTCGGCGCCCGGCCGACCGACGAGTTGCACGCTCAGCGGCAGCCCATCGGACCCGATTCCGGCCGGCAGCGAGATCGCCGGCTGCCCGGTGAGGTTGAACACTGGCGTATACGGCGTGAACCGGCCGGCGATGTCGATCGCGAGCGGCGCCGCCTTCCCGTATCCACCTTCGGCCGCGATCGCCGTCTTGGCGAGCCCGGGCGTGAGGAGCACATCGTGCTCGGCCCACAGGCCGAGGATGCGGTCGGTCGTCCGCGACCGCTTCGCCAGCAGGGCGCCGCGGCGCCGCTCCGGCACGAGGCGCTCGCCCCCGGCGGCCATCTGCCGGGTCAGCGGCTCGAGCAGGCGCCGATCGGGAATGCCGGTTGACTCCTCGTAGATGCCGCGCAGCCACACTTGCAGGAAGTCGAGCTGCGCCATCCCGTAGGCCGGGCTGCCCTCGCTCACGTGGTGCCCGAGACTCTCCAGCAGGCGTCCCGTCCGCTCCCACGCTCCGCGCTGTTCGGCGGAGAGCCTGGCGATCAGACCGGGCGGCACCTTCTTCGACATGGCGATCCGCAGCGGCCGCGGCGCGGCGCCCGCCGCCTCGACATAGCTCCCGTCGAACGGCGGCGCGTGGTCGATGTCGCTGTCAAGCGTGCCGTGCATGACGTCGAGCATCAGCGCGCTGTCGCGCACCGTGCGGGCCAGGCCGCCGTAGACGCTGAGGCCAAGCCACCCTTGGCGACCTGGTGCCATCGACACGCGCCCACGAGTCGACTTCATCCCCACCAGGCCGCACGCCGCCGCGGGAATCCGGATCGAGCCGCCACCATCCGAGCCCGTCGCACACGGGACGAGCCCCGCCGCCACGGCGGCCGCCGACCCACCCGAGGATCCGCCCGGTGTCCGGGTGATATCCCACGGGTTGCGGGTGATCCCGTTCGCGTCGGTCGCCGTCCACGGGAAGATCGTCAGCTCCGGCACGTTCGTGATCCCGATCGGAATTGCGCCGGCGGCGCGCAGCCGACGGACCGCCTCGGCGTCTGCGGGCGCGGGCGGCCCGTAGCTCCGGGAGCCACGCGTCGTCGCCTGGCCCTGGACGGGAAGGTCGTCCTTCACCGCGATCGGCACGCCGGCGAGCGGACCGCTCAGCTCGGCATCGGCGGCCGCGAGCGCCTCATCGGCCATCGTCACGCGGAACGCATTCAGACGCGGGTTCAGTTCCTCGATCCGGCGCAGGCACAGCTCGACAAGCTCGCGCGGCTGGACCTCTTTGGATCGGACGAGCTCGGCGAGCGCGGCGGGTCCAGCGAAGGCGAGATCGACATCGGCAGTGGTAGTCATGGTGCGTAGCCTTTCAGGGTGCGTAGCCTTTCAGGGCGCTCCGCGCGCGTGCAAGCGCGGAGTTCGTTTATCTGAGGGCGAGCACGAGCTCTCGGATCGCGCCCGGATACCGGTAGGTGATCCCACCGTGCTTGCCATCGAACAGCTCGATCGTGTGCTCGATGTCGAGCTTGGTCAGCTCCCCGGCGAACGCCTGGGCGCCGAGGTCAAGGAAGTATTCGTCGTTCCTGCCGGCATCGAGATAGATGCGTCGCATGCCCCGCAGCGCCTCGGCGTGAGTCGGCGCCATCCGCACCGGGTCGTGCGCAAGCCACTGCTCCCACACCGCGTCGACGATCCGCCCCGTCGATACGTCGAACGGCAGCAGGGCTTGGCCGTGACGCTCGGGATCCGGCGAGTACGCACACGCGTACCCGTAGATCTCGAACGGCTTGCCGAACTTCCCCCAGTCGAAGTGGTCTGTCTCGGCCAGTCGGTCGAAGAACACCTCGTAGGAGCCCTCGAAGCCGTCCCGCAGCGCGCGGGCGACCGACGGGAAGTCACGGGCGTAGCACGACTCAAACAGCGCATCGCCGGCGTGCGAGGCGAGCGCGCTGAACACGTCGGGGCGGAGCATCGGCACGACCATCGCCCCGTAGCCGCCGGAGGACTTGCCGGCGATGCCTCGATGCTCGCGACCGGGCAGGACGTCGTACTCGGCCTCGACGAACGGGACGACCTCGTCGCACAGGTAGTCGAGGTAGCGGCCGGTGCTCGTCGAGTTGAGGAACTGCGAGCCGCCACGTGCCGTCCAGCAGTCGACGAACACAACGCGCGCGTCTGGACAGTCGGCGGCCCCGAACATCACGTCGAGCCGCTCGATCAGGGTCTGCTCGAACGTCGGCCTGGCCAGCCACATGTCGACCTGCCCGGTGTAGCCCTGGATGACGTACACGGTGGGCACGGCCGTGCCCGCGGCGCCCGGCGAGCTGTACACGTAGAGCGGTCGGCGGGCCGGATCACCGAGCGGGTTCTCAGTGAGGAACTCCGACTCGACGACGAGCTGATCGAACGTGCCCGCGAACTCGCGATTCCATGGAGCGCCGGGCGCCCCGTCGACTGTTTTGAGGGCCATTTCGCCACCGTAGCGAACCCGTCGAGTGGGGGGTGGCGCCGTGGGTATAGTGAGTTGTACGGGCCATATCCACCGAGAAATCAAGGCAGACAGGGCATGACCGATCGGGTCACGAGTCAATCTTCGAACGGGGCGGGGGCCGACCTCGACACGGCCGAGACGAGCGAGTGGCTGGAGGCCGTCGATGCCGTCGTGGCGAACGACGGACCGGGACGCGCCCGGCAGATCCTCACCCAGGTCATCGAGCGGGCGCAGAGCGCCGGTACCGGACCGATCGCGACGCTCAACACGCCGTATGTCAACACGATCCCGGTCTCCCAAGAGGCACCGCTGCCCGGCGATCCCGCGCTCGAGCGCCGGCTGCGCTCGATCATCCGCTGGAACGCGATCGCGATCGTCGTCCGCGCGAACAAGGTGTCCTCCGAACTCGGCGGCCACATCGCCAGTTACCAATCGCTGGCGACGTTGTACGAGGTCGGCTTCAACCACTTCTGGAACGCTCCCCACGAGGGCCACGGCGGCGACCTGGTCTTCTTCCAGGGACACTCCTCGCCTGGGAACTACGCGCGGGCGTTCCTGGAGGGACGGCTGACCGCCGATCAGCTTGACGGCTTCCGCCAGGAGGTCTCCGCACCGGGCGGGCTCAGCTCCTATCCGCATCCGTGGCTGATGCCGGAGTTCTGGCAGTTCCCGACCGTCTCGCTCGGCATCGGCGCGATCACGTCGATCTACCAGGCGCGGTTCATGAAGTACCTGGCCGCGCGCGGGCTCGCCGACACGGCCGGACGCAAGGTGTGGGCGTTTCTGGGCGACGGCGAGATGGACGAGCCGGAATCGATGGGCTCGATCGGCCTCGCCGGCCGTGAGCAGCTCGACAACCTCATCTGGGTCGTCAACTGCAACCTCCAGCGGCTCGACGGCCCGGTGCGGGGCAACGGCAAGATCATCCAGGAGCTCGAGTCGGACTTCCGCGGCGCGGGCTGGAACGTGATCAAGGTGATCTGGGGCTCGCGCTGGGACTCTTTGCTCGCCGATGACGTCGACGATCGCCTCGTGCACGTCATGGAGGAGTGCGTCGACGGCGATTACCAGACGTTCAAATCGCGCGACGGCGCGTACGTGCGCGAGCACTTCTTCGGGCGCGATCCCGTGCTGCTCGATCGCGTTTCCGGGATGACCGACGACGAGATCTGGCTGCTCAACCGCGGCGGCCACGATCAGCAGAAGGTCTACGCGGCGTATCACGACGCGGTCCGCCACGAGGACAAGCCGACCGTGATCCTCGCCAAGACGATCAAGGGCTACGGGATGGGTGTGTCCGGCGAGGGCCAGATGATCACCCACCAGGCGAAGAAGATGACCGAGGACGCGCTGCTTCAGTTCCGCGACCGCTTTGACCTGCCGCTGACCGACGAGCAGGTCCGTGCCGCGGAGTACCTCAAGCCGCCCGACGACTCACCGGAGATGGTCTATCTGCGCGAGCGCCGTGCGGAGCTCGGCGGCTCGCTCCCGGCGCGGCGCCGGCGCGCGCCGGACTCGGCGTCGTTGGCCGTCCCCGAGCTGTCGCTGTTCGAGTCCCAGCTCGCCGGGTCGGGCGAGCGCGAGATCTCAACGACGATGGCGTTCGTCCGGGTGCTCGCCGCGCTGCTGCGCGACAAGCAGATCGGCCGCCACATCGTCCCGATCATCCCCGACGAGTCACGGACGTTCGGGATGGAGGGCATGTTCCGCCAGCACGGCATCTACTCGCCCGTCGGCCAGCTGTATCAACCGCAGGACTCAGAGCAGCTGATGTTCTACAAGGAGGACGAGCACGGGCAGATCCTTGAGGAGGGGATCACCGAGGCGGGTTCGGTTTCGTCCTTCATCGCCGCGGGCACGTCATACAGCGCTCATGGCGTTCCGATGGTGCCGTTCTACATCTACTACTCGATGTTCGGCTATCAGCGCGTCGGCGATCTCATCTGGGCCGCCGGGGACAGCCGCGCCCGGGGCTTTCTCCTCGGCGGAACCGCCGGTCGGACGACGCTCAACGGCGAGGGCCTCCAGCACCAGGACGGCCACTCGCATGTGCTGTTCTCGGTCGTCCCCAGCGTACGGGCATATGACCCGGCGTTCGGCTACGAGCTCGCCGTGATCGTCCAGGACGGCCTGCGCCGGATGGTCGGCGAGCAGGAGGATGTGTTCTTCTACATCACCCTGATGAACGAGAACTACGCGCACCCGGCGATGCCCGATGGTGCCGAGGAAGGGATCCTGCGAGGGATGTACCGGCTGCGGACCGGCTCGGGGTCAGACGGCGCTCCCCGGGCTCAGCTGCTCGGGTCCGGGACGATCCTCCGGGAGGTGCTCGCGGCTGCGGAGCTGCTCGAGAGCGATTGGGGTGTCAGCGCCGACGTGTGGAGCGTCACCTCGTTCAACGAACTGCGCCGCGATGGCCTCGAGGTCGACCGCTGGAACATGCTCCACCCGATGGAGGAGGCACGCAGCGCGTTCGTGTCGGAGTGCCTGTCCTCCGGCGGCGGTCCGGTCGTTGCCTCGTCGGACTACATCCGCGGCTACGCCGACCTCATCCGGGCGTGGGTCCCCGGGCGCTACCGCGTGCTCGGCGCCGACGGGTACGGCCGCAGCGACTTCCGCCGCTCGCTGCGCAAGTTCTTCGAGATTGATCGTCATTACGTCACGGTCGCCGCCCTGTCGGAGCTCGCCGCTCTTGGCGAGATCGACTCGGCCCGCGTCCAGGAGGCGATCGAGCGCTACGAGGTCGATCCCGAGGCCCCGGTGCCGACCAAGGTATGACCGCGACCGATCTCATTCCGGTCGAGGTGCCGGACATCGGCGACTTCGAGGACGTCCCGGTGATCGAGATCCACGTCGCGGCCGGCGACACCGTCGCCGTCGAGGACCCGCTGCTCACGCTCGAGTCCGACAAGGCGACGATGGACGTGCCGTCGCCGGTCGCCGGAACCGTGCGCGAGCTGCACGTGGGCGTCGGCGACCGCGTCTCGCAGGGGACGCTGCTCGTGTCGATGGAGAACGCCGAGACGCCGGCCGAGCCGTCCGCGCCGGCGAAGCCAGCCGCTCCCGCCGCCGAGGCGGTCAACAGCGCCGCGAGCGCCGAGGAGCAGTCGTCGGCAGCCGCAGAGCCCGAGGCCGCCCGCTCCAGCGTCCTCGGCGTCTGAAGGGCGCGGCCCGATCTACGCGAGTCCGTCGGCGCGGCGACTCGCCCGTGAGCTGGGGGTCGAACTCAGCGCGGTCAGTGGTAGCGGCCGCAAGGGCCGGATCACCAAGCAGGACGTGGAGAGCGCAGCGTCGTCGAACGGCGCATCGGCGGCCCCGACAGCCCCGGGTGCGCCCCGGCCGGGTGCGCCTGCGCCGGGCGCGGCCGTCGGCGGCGGCCTCGACCTGCTCCCCTGGCCGACCGTCGACTTCGAGAAGTTCGGGCCGGTCGAGCGGGTCGAGCGCTCCCGGATCCAGCGGATCGCGGCGCCGAATCTCGCCCGCAACTGGGTGATGATCCCGCACGTCACGCACAACGACGAGGCGGACATCACCGACCTCGAGGCGTGGCGCAAGCAGCTCAACGGCGAGCAGAGCGATGTGAAGGTGACGATGGTGTCGTTCCTTGTGGTCGCATCGATCGCGGCGCTCAAGGAGTTCCCCACGTTCAACTCCTCGCTCGACGGCGATGAGCTGGTGCTCAAGCGCTACTACAACGTCGGGTTTGCGGCCGACACGCCGAATGGCCTCGTCGTTCCCGTGATCAAGAACGCCGACACGCTGGGCCTGCTCGAGATCGCGGCCGAGCTGACCCGGCTCTCCGGCCTCGCCCGCTCCGGCAAGCTGATGCCGGGAGACATGCAGGGCGCGACGTTCACGATCTCCTCGCTCGGCGGGATCGGTGGCACATCGTTCTCCCCGATCATCAACGCACCGGAGGTCGCGATCCTCGGCGCCACCCGCTCGGCGATGAAGCCGGTGTGGAACGCCGCGACCTCGTCGTTTGAGCCACGGCTGATGCTCCCGCTCTCGCTGTCCTACGACCACCGCGTGATCGACGGCGCTTCCGCGGCGCGGTTCGTCGTCCATCTCACCTCCGTGCTCTCCGACCTGCGGCGCGCGCTGCTGTGATGGTTAAGCGAGCCGTGACGGCGAGCAGTCCGATCAGATCGCGGGTCTGGACGACCCGCGGAGCATGACCCTCGAGGTCCGCGTCCCCGATATCGGGGACTTCTCCGATGTGCCGGTGATCGAAATCCATGTCGGCGCCGGGGACACGGTCGCGCTCGAGGATCCGCTCGTCACGCTCGAGTCCGAGAAGGCGACGATGGATGTTCCGGCGCCCGTCGCGGGCACTGTCCAGGAGCTCCGGGTGGCGATCGGGGACAAGGTCTCCGAGGGGAGCGTGCTGCTGACGCTCGACGCGGAGCAGGATGGCGCCGCCCCGCGTGAGGACGCGCCCGCGGAGACACCGGCTCCGGGGTCGACTCCCGCGTCAGTCCCGGCGCCAGCCGCCGAGCCACCCCCGCCGCCGAGCCCCGACGACGCCGAGCACGACGCCCAGGTCGTCGTCATCGGCTCGGGCCCCGGCGGCTACACGGCCGCGTTCCGCGCCGCCGACCTGGGGCTGAAGACCGTGCTCATCGAGCGCTACGAAACCCTCGGTGGCGTGTGCCTGAACGTCGGGTGCATCCCGTCGAAGGCGCTGCTGCACGCGGCGCGCGTGATCGGCGAGGCGCAGGAGATGGCCGAGCACGGGATCGCGTTCGGCAAGCCGAAGATCGACCTCGAGCAGCTGCTCTCCTGGAAGGCGTCGGTCGTCTCCAAGCTGACCGGCGGCCTGCGCGGACTCGCCAAGCAGCGGGACGTCGAGGTCGTCACCGGCGAGGCGCGGTTCGACGGGCCGAACGCGGTCGTCGTGGGCGAGCGCACGATCACGTTCGACAACTGCGTGATCGCGGCCGGCTCGTCAGCCGTGCGGCTGCCCGGCTTCCCGGACGATGATCCCCGCGTGATCGACTCGACCGGGGCCCTGTCCCCGGAGGGGATCCCGAAGCGGCTGCTCGTCGTCGGCGGCGGGATCATCGGCCTGGAGATGGCCACCGTGTACGACGCGATCGGCTCAAAGGTCACGGTCGTCGAGCTGATGGACCAGCTGATCCCCGGGTGCGACGCGGATCTCGTGCGACCGCTGCACCGGCGGATCTCCGGCCGCTACGAGGGCATCCTGCTCGAGACCAAGGTCGAGGGCGTGAAGGCTTTGAAGGGCGGGCTGAAGGTGACGTTCTCCTCCGGCGCGGCGGACACGTTCGACAGCGTGCTTGTCGCGGTCGGGAGGCAGCCCAACGGGCGCGCGCTCGGGGCCGACGCGGCGGGAGTGACGGTCGACGAGGCCGGGTTCATCCCGGTCGACGCCCAGCTGCGGACGAACGTCCCGTGGATCTACGCGATCGGCGACATCGTCGGCGGGCCGATGCTCGCCCACAAGGCCTCGCACGAGGGGAAGGTCGCCGCCGAGGTGATCGCCGGCGTCCCCGGCGCCGCGTTTGACCCGCGCTCGATCCCGTCGGTGGCCTACACCGATCCGGAGGTGGCGTGGACCGGCCTGACCGAGACCGCCGCGCGCGCCGACGGCGTCGAGTACGAATCGACCTCGATCCCGTGGGGCGCATCCGGCCGCGCGCTCTCGCTCGCCCGCCCCGAGGGCACGACGAAGCTGCTGTTCGAGCCGGAGACCAAGCGCCTGCTCGGCGCCGGGATCGTCGGGGTCGGCGCGGGAGAGCTGATCGCGGAGCTCGTCCATGCGATCGAGATGGGCTCGGACGCCGAGGACATCGCGCTGACGATTCACCCGCACCCGACGCTGACCGAGACCGTGATGTTCGCGGCCGAGATGGCCGAGGGGACGATCACGGATCTGATGCCCCGCCGCAAGCGCTGACCGGGCAACGGCCAAGCGGGCGGCCGCCCAGCGCGGCTGGTTTTGGGAATTAACCCCAATAGTTGGGGTCAAGTCCCAAAGCCAAACGGGGCCGGAGCCCGCGGGCGCTCGAGCGCGGGAGCGCGGCCGACTACGCGCGGCCGCGCCTGAGCCGCTGCAGGGCCATCAGCGCGGCGACCGCGATCGCGGCGAGCAGCACCCCGCGGCGGATCCCGCCGTCCGGATGACGGACGAGCGAGCCTGATCCGGCGGGCTCCCCGCCACCGAGCGGGTACTCGTCGGCAGCGAGGACGTCATGCGGCTCGGGGATTCCGGATGGATCCTCGGGCACCGGGTGTGGTGGGTCCGGGGCCGGCATCCCGAACTCCTCGGCGGCGAGGACGTCGTGGGCGGGCTCTTGAGCGGGCGGGACTTCTGATTCAGCCATTGCCGCCATGATCCCAGAACTCCGGCGGATCCGGGTTGCGGAGATCGGCGATCCGATAATCTTAGTGTTTGAGACTCAGATCACCTAGTGGTCCTCGAGTGCGAGTGCTATTCTCTCGTACTTACCCAACGTAAGCTCCTAGCGAAAGTGAAGACACACGGATGAGCCGCCTCCTCCTAGTCCCTCTGGACGACGTCGTCGTCTTCCCCGGTATGTCGCTGACGCTTGCCGTCGATGCCGGTGAGGAGGATCGCGTCTTCCTCGTCCCCCACCACGAGCAGGAATACGCCAACGTCGGTCTGGTGGCCGAGGTCGCCGATCGCGTTCGCCTGCCCGGCGGAGCGCGTGCGGTCGCGCTGCAGGGCCTCCACCGCGGCGTCGCAGGCGCCGCGCACACGCTTCCCGACGGACGGCTGTTCGTCGAGGTCGAGGAGCGTCCCGACGAGGCTCCCGTCGACGGTCAGACCCGCAACCTTGAGCGCGAGTACCGCGCGGTCGTCGAGGAGATCCTCGAGCTGCGCGGCGACGACGGCCGGATCGCCGCGTTCGTTCGCAGCATCACCGATCCGGGCGCGCTCGCCGACACGAGCGGCTATGCCCCCGACCTCTCCTACGAGCAGAAGGTGCAGCTGCTCCAGACGCTCGACGTGACCGAGCGGCTCGAGCTCGCCCTCGAGCTGCAGCGCGAGCGGCTCGCCGAGCTTCAGGTCCGCAAGCGGATCCGTGACGACGTCGAGTCCGGCGCGGAGAAGCAGCAGCGGGAGTATTTCCTGCGCAAGCAGATGGACTCGATCCGCAAGGAACTCGGCGAGGACGACGCGTCGGTCGTCGAGGAATATCGCACCAAGATCGAAGAGGGCGGCATGCCGGATGCGGTCAAGGAGCAGGCCGAGAAGGAGCTCGGCCGCCTCGAGCGCGTCGGCGAGCAGTCCGCCGAGTCAAGCGTGATTCGCACATATCTCGACTGGCTGATCGCGGTGCCGTGGGGCAAGCGCTCCGACGAGCGCCTCGACCCCGTGCACGCGCGTGAAGTCCTCGACAAGGACCACGCCGGCCTCGAGGACGTCAAGGATCGGATCGTCGAGTACATCGCGGTCAAGAAGCTGCGCGTCGAGCGCGGGATCACCGAGGATCGGCGCTCGGGCGCGATCCTCACGCTGATCGGACCGCCCGGCACCGGCAAGACGAGCATCGGCGAGTCGATCGCGCGGGCGACCGGGCGGGAGTTCGTCCGGATGTCGCTCGGCGGCGTGCGTGACGAGGCCGAGATCCGCGGTCACCGCCGCACGTACATCGGCGCGCTCCCGGGACGGCTCGTGCGCGCGCTGCGCGATGCCGAGACGATGAACCCGGTGATCATGCTCGACGAGGTCGACAAGGTCGGCGCCGACTGGCGCGGCGACCCGAGCTCGGCTCTGCTCGAGGTGCTTGACCCGGCGCAGAACCACTCGTTCCGTGACCACTACCTCGACGTCGAACTCGACCTCAGCGGCGTGCTGTTCATCGCGACCGCAAACGTCGCCGACACGATTCCCGGACCGTTGCTCGACCGGATGGAGGTCATCCGCTTCGACGGCTACACGACCTCCGAGAAGGTGGCGATCGCCCGGGACTACCTGTGGCCGCGCCAGCTCGAGCGCAACGGTCTGCGGCCTGAGGAGGTCGAGATCGGTGACGAGCTGCTCGGAACCATCACGACCGAATACACGCGCGAGGCGGGCGTCCGCCAGCTCGAACGCGACCTCGGGACGCTGCTGCGGAAGACCGCGACCAAGATCGCGGCCAACCAGGCGACGGCGCCGGTCTCGATCGACCTCGACGCGGTCCGTGACGCGCTCGGCCGCCAGCGGCACTTCCAGGAGTCCGCGATCCGCACCGCCGTCCCCGGCGTCGCCACCGGCCTCGCCGTGACCGGCGCGGGCGGGGATGTGCTGTTCGTCGAAGCGACCGCGATGCACGGCAAGCCGGGGCTGACGCTCACCGGCCAGCTCGGCGACGTGATGAAGGAGTCGGCGCAGATCGCGCTCTCCTATGTCCGCGGTCACGATGATGCCCTCGGCATCGACCCACACGCGTTCGAGGAGCGCTCGTTCCATGTCCACGTGCCGGCGGGCGCGATCCCCAAGGACGGACCGAGCGCCGGCGTGACGATGGTGACCGCGCTCGGGTCGCTGCTCAGCGGCCGTCCGGTGCGACACACCGTCGGCATGACCGGCGAGGTGACGCTCCAGGGCCGAGTGCTGCCGATCGGCGGCGTCAAACAGAAGGTGCTCGCGGCGCACGCGGCGGGGCTCACCGACGTGATCCTGCCCGAGCGTAATCGCGGCGACCTTGACGACGTCCCGAGCGAGGTGCGCGAGGCGATGACGTTCCACTTCGCGATGAGCATCGACGAGGTGCTCGCCGTGGCACTCGAGCCGGCGCAGCTGCGCTCGGCCGCTGCCTGACCCACACACAACCTCTCCTCCCTCCCCCCGCGGCGTCGCCCTCACCGGCGGCGCCGCTCGCGGTTCAGGGGTCGGCGCATCGTCGGAACGCGTCCCAGTGGGACGTTCTCCAGGCATTTGCACGCGCGGGTGGCGCTCGGAAGCGTCGACCCCACACCTCACAGCGAACGGCCGACGGACTAGAAGATCCGGTAGCCCTGAATCGCGATGAAGAAGCCGTGGCCCGTGCTCGTGTTCGTGCACGTCATGCCATTCGTCGTGCTGCTGCACTTGAACTCGCCGACGACCGTGTCGGTGCTGTAGGCCAGGGGCGCTGCGGACGGGTCCGCCGTCGTGTCGCCCGCGCAGACGAAGCGCGCTGAACCGGAGCGGCCGACGATCAGGCCCTGGCCAAAGTCGACGATGTTCGGGCAGCTCGCCGGCCGCGGCGGCGGCGACCAGGTCCGCTGGCGAATGTCGCAGCGGGCGGTCCCGGCGATGATCATGCAGCCGATGTTCCCGCTCGGGGACTTGAACGTCGCCTGGTTGACGGTGGCCGCGGATGCCGACGACGTCGACGTGGTCGTGCTTGGCGGTGTCGTCACCGTCTCACTGGTCGACGCCGTCCCCGTTGCTGGCGTCGTCGTGGAGAAGCTGAAGCTCGTGTTGCTCGAGCTGCTCGACGTACTCGTCACCGTCACCGTCTTGGAGCCGCCTGACCCGCACCCGGCCAGGACCAGCGCCGCCACAAGGGCTGCCCCCGCTAGTCGCTTCACGGCGTGAAGCGTACCTGTCGAGCAGGATCGAGTGTCCGCTGAGTGCGTCACCGCCCGCGCCCCCGCGGCGGACCTCTGCGCCGACGGTGTGCCATCGCGGCTGTTGACCGACCGGCCCCGTGGGGTAGGTTCCTTTCATGAGCACGATCAGCGCACCAGCAGAGCAACGCATCCTTGACGAGGTGCCCAAGCAGCTGTACATCGCCGGCGAGTGGCGGGACGGCGAGAAGGGCACGCTGTCGGTCGAAGACCCATCGACCGGCGAGTCCCTGACCGAGGTCGCCGACGCCTCGGAGGCCGACGCCAAAGCGGCGCTCGACGCCGCCGTCGCCGCCGGACCGGAGTGGGCCCAGCATCCCCCGCGGGAACGCGGCGAGATCCTCCGCCGCGCATTCGAGGCGATCATCGCGCGGGCGGACGAGCTCGCGCTGCTGATGACGCTGGAGATGGGCAAGCCGCTCAAGGAGTCCAAGGCGGAGATCACCTACGGCGCCGAGTTCCTGCGCTGGTTCTCCGAGGAGGCGGTCCGGATCGAGGGCCGGTACGGAACCGCGCCGAACGGCCAGGGGCGGCTGCTGACGATGAAGCAGCCCGTCGGGCCGTGCCTGCTGATCACGCCGTGGAACTTCCCGCTCGCGATGGGCACCCGCAAGATCGGCCCGGCGATCGCCGCGGGCTGCACGATGGTGGTCAAGCCCGCCCAGCAGACGCCGCTGACGATGCTGATGCTCGTCAAGACCCTTGAGGACGCCGGGCTCCCGAAGGGCGTGCTGAACCTCATCACCGCCTCGTCCTCGAGCGCGACGATGGGCCCGCTGATCGCCGATGACCGGCTCCGCAAGCTGTCGTTCACCGGCTCGACCGAGGTCGGCCGCGCGCTCATGGAGCAGGCGTCGAAGAACCTGCTGCGCCTCTCGATGGAACTCGGCGGGAACGCCCCGTTCATCGTGTTCGACGACGCCGACGTCGACGACGCGGTGAGCGGCGCGATGATCGCCAAGATGCGCAACATTGGCGAGGCGTGCACGGCGGCGAACCGCTTTCACGTCGCCGGCCCGGTGGCCGATGAGTTTGCGACGAAGCTCGCCGAGCGGATGGGCGCGATGAAGGTCGGGCGGGGCACCGAGGATGACGTCGAGGTCGGACCACTGATCGACGACAGCCAGCGCAGCAAGGTCGCCGAGCTCGTCGAGGACGCGGTCGGCAAGGGCGCCCGCGCAGTCGTCGGTGGCCATGCGCGTGACGGCGCCGGCTACTTCTACGACCCGACCGTACTCGCCGACGTGCCGGAGGACGCGAACCTCCTCAAGGAGGAGATCTTCGGCCCGGTCGCACCCGTCCGGGGCTTCACCGATGAGGACGAGGCGATCGCGGCGGCCAACGACACCGAGTTCGGCCTCGTCGCGTACGTCTACACGAGCAACGTCAAGCGCGCGCTGCGTGTCGCCGAGCGCCTTGAGACCGGCATGGTCGGCCTCAACCAGGGTCTCGTGTCCAACCCGGCAGCCCCGTTCGGAGGGATCAAGCAGTCCGGATTCGGTCGTGAAGGCGGCGCCGAGGGCATCGCCGAGTACCTCGAGACGAAGTACGTCGCGGTCAACTTGTAAATCGGCGGGTGCGGGGCCTATAGGGTCGAGGTGACCCGGGTGACTTCGACGATCGAGGTCATGCCCTGCTTGACCTTCTGCATGCCGTCCTGGGCCATCGTCTGCATGCCGTCGCGGGCGGCGACGTGGCTGATCTCGTCGATCCGGTGGCGCTCGATGAGCATCTCGCGCATCTCGTCGCTCATCGGCATCACCTCATAGAGCGCGACGCGGCCGCGGTAGCCGGTCCATCCGCAGCGGATGCACCCGACCGGTTCGAAGATCTCGGCGTTACCGAGATGGTTGTCGTCGCGGACCCGCTGCGGAATGTCCACGGAGCGCTTGCACTGCGGGCACAGCGTCCGGGCGAGTCGCTGCGCCACCACGCAGTCGATGGAGCCTGCGACGAGGAACGGCTCGATGCCCATGTCGATGAGGCGGGTGATCGCGCTCGGCGCGTCGCGGGTGTGCAGCGTGCTGAGCACGAGGTGACCGGTGAGCGCGGCCTGGATCGCGATCTGCGCGGTCTCCTTGTCACGGATCTCGCCGACCATGATCACGTCCGGATCGGCGCGGAGGATCGCGCGCAGTCCACCGGCGAAGGTCACGCCCGTCTTGCTCGAGACCTGCATCTGCTTGACGCCCGGGATCCGCGTCTCGACGGGGTCCTCGATCGTGACGATGCTCCGCTTGCCATCGTTGATGACGTCGAGCGCGCCGTACAGGGTCGTCGACTTTCCACAACCTGTCGGGCCGGTGACGAGGACCGCGCCGTACGGACGGTTGATCGCCGTGGAGAAGCGTCCCCGCGCGCCCTGGTCCATGCCGAGCGAATCGAGATCGCGGATCACGTTCCCCGTGTCAAGGATGCGCATCACGATGCCCTCGCCGTTGATCAACGGCAGCGTGACCACGCGGATGTCGACTCGCCGGCCGTCGACGGTCAGGGCGACCCGGCCATCCTGGGAGAGCCGGCGCTCTGAGATGTCGAGGTCGGCCATGATCTTGATGCGGGAGATGACCGGGTTCGCCATCTTCCGCGGAACGGTGGCGCCGTGCTTGGGCACGCCGTCGACGCGGAAGATGACCTGCATCTCCGGGACCTCGGGATTCCAGTGAATGTCGGATGCGCCCTGCTCGATCGCGCGGGCGATGATCGCGTGGACGAGCTTGATCGCGGGCGCCGCCTCCGACGACTCGCGGAGCTCAAGCTCGGGCTGGATCTCCTCTTCGGCCTCGGCGATGTCCTGGACTGCGGCATCGAGATCGGTCAAGCGGTTGATGAGCGCGAGGATGTCGGCATCCGCGGCCACCGCGGGGCGGACCTCGAGCCCGGTGATCATTGAGATCTCGTCGATCGTCATCACGTTCGTCGGATCGGCCATCGCGACGATCAGCGCGCCGTCCGGCATGAACCCGACGGGCACCGCCCTGTAGCGGCGGACGTTCTCGGGCAGCAGGAGGTTGACCGCGCCCATGTCGACTTCGAAGATCGACAGGTCGACAAAGTCGATCCCGAGCCGCTCGCCGAGCGCCCGGGCAAGCTGCGCCTGAGAGATCAGGCCCGAGTCAATAAGCACCTGGCCCGTCGGGCGGCCTCCCGCCCGTGCGGAGCGGACAGCCTCCTCGACGTCTCCCCGTGGCGCGAAGCCGAGTTCGACGATGACCTCGCCGAGCATGCGGCGGGAGCGACCACGCTGAGTTGGTGGTACCAGCCCCCTCGGGCGTCCCTGATCTTGCCCAACAGGCCCCGCCGCGGGCGTGGCCACGTGTGACTCCATACCCCATGAATCGGCATTCCACCGCGGTCCTTGACCGCTGAGAGCCAGCCCGACGTTACGTTGCGGCGGCGAGAGACGGCTCGACGACGTGGTCAAGCCACGCCCCGAACAGCCGGCGCGCGAGCTCGGTCATCTCCTGCTCGCGCTCCCCCACCTCGCCGATCAGGCGCGGCAGCGCGCCGGGTCCGAGGATCGCCTCGAGACTCGCCGCGTACGCCGGGACCTCGCCCCACTCGGTGGCGAGTCCGACTCCGACCTCGAGATGGAACTGCACGCCGTAGGCGCGCCGGAAGACGAACGCCTGCTGTTCGTAGGCGTCCGATCGCGCCAGCTGCAGCGCGCCGTCCGGCAGCTCCCAGGTGTCCGCGTGCCACTGGAGCGCCGGAAACTCGTCCGGGAGCACGGAGAACACCGGGTCGGCCGCGCCCGCCGCCGTGCGCCGGACAGCCAACACGCCGACCTCGGCCCGCGGGCCCGGCGCAACGTGTCCGCCGAGACTGGCGGCGAGCAGCTGGGCCCCGAGGCACGCGCCCCACATCGGCATGCCGCCGTGCACGGCGGCCGCGATCAGGCCCTTCTCCTCGGCGAGCCACGGCAACCGGTCCTCCTCGTAGGCACCCATCGGTCCGCCCATCACGATCAGCCCGGTGAACTCGCGCCAGTCCGGGAGTCGCTCGCCCTCGTCGATCTCGATGCGCTCAAGCGTGTAGCCCCGGGCGCGTAACTCGTCCTCGTAGGAGCCGGGCGGCTCGCAGGCGATGTGCTGCAACACCAGAAAACGGCCGTCTGTGGTCACGCGATCCCTCTCTCTTTTCGCCGAGCACATGCCGGTGACAGGGGTCGATCCCGCCGGGGGGGAAGTTTCGCACCCCACCATGCCTCCCATGTACCCTCATTGGAACGCATGGCCTACGCCGAGCAGAGCCCGGCCCGCATGAGGGGACCCATCAATGAGCACGCGTCCGCCCTCGCTCACGAGTGGCGGCGACTGACGCGCGCCGCGACCGCGGTGGCACTGCTCACCGCGCCCGCGTTCTTTCTCGTCCTGTACGAGTCGAACCACCTCAGCCTGATCGCGTCGCTGATCATCACCGTGCTCGCGGTGCTCGTCTTCCGCGGCCTCGTCGAGGTTGTCGCGCGCAAGCTGATCCCGTCTCCGAGTCTGTACGGCGCGGACCAAACTCTGCGTGACGAGGACATGGTCGCCCGCCGCCGGTATTGGTGGTGGCGAACGCGGTTCCGCCGCCTGCCGTACTGGATCGGCGCGATCCTGCTTGCCCTCCTGGCCGCCCAGTTCTTCCTGTGGCTCGGTGGCGTGAGTGCGCCGTTCTTCAATCCGATGGCGGGCATCCGCCAGATCTTCCCGCCCTCCGAGCTGCCGCAGCTCGGGCTCGTTCTGATTCAGCTACCGCTGCTGTTCTTCATCAACTTCGCGATTTTCTTCGGCCCGTTCCTGTTCTTCGCGGTGCGCCAGATCCGCGGCTACGAGCCCGGCGACGCGAGCTGGGGCGTGAAGATCGACGACGTCCGCGGCCAGGCCGAGGCGAAAGAGGAGATCACGCGCGTGATCACGCTCTGGCAGTCCGGCGAGGAGTTCGAGCAGGCCGGCGGCAAGCGCGAGCGTGGCCTGCTGTTCCTCGGCGCGCCGGGTACCGGCAAGACGATGATCTCGAAGGCGATCGCGACGAACTTCAACTGCCCGTTCGTGACGATCCCCGGGTCCGGATTCGCCGGCATGTTCATCGGCATGGACGCGATCACGGTGCAGTTCCTTGCCCACAAGGCGCGCCGACTGGCCAAGAAATGGGGCGGCCAGTGCATTGTCTTCATCGACGAGATCGACGCCGTCGGGATGCGCCGCCAGGCGCTCGGGTCCGGCATCGGGATGAGCACGTCCGCGACGAACTCCATCCACGACTTCTGCTTCTACGGACCGAACGGGTCGCTGACGCCGACCGGCGACATCGTGATCGAGTCACGCGCGTGGCGCGAGCGGCTGTTCGCCGAGCGCGCCGAGGTGCCGGCGAGCGTGTATCCGCCGATCATGGACAAGATCAACGACAAGGTCCGCCGCTTCTACCCCGGGATGGGCATGGGCGGCGGAGGCGGCATGGCGCTCAACCAGCTGCTCGTCGTCATGGACGGCATCGATGAGCCGCCGATGATGCGCAAGTTCTTCACCAA
The DNA here is from genome assembly GCA_963813265.1 of uncultured Solirubrobacterales bacterium. Classification (GTDB taxonomy): domain Bacteria; phylum Actinomycetota; class Thermoleophilia; order Solirubrobacterales; family Solirubrobacteraceae; genus Palsa-465. Next base: position 48,006 of record CAWEYQ010000016.1, read on the forward strand.
CCGGATCAACACGTTCCTCGACGCGATGTTCGTGGTCCCGCGGAAGGTCGGGCCGGTCCGGCTGCGCATGCGACCGCCGAAGCCGCGCCCGGAGCAGATCTACTTCATCGGTGCCTGCAACGTCCCGATCGAGCAGCTCGACCCGGCGCTGACGCGGGCCGGCCGGATGGGTCGTCACATCTGGTTCCGGACGCCGACGAAAAACGATCGCCTCGACATCTTCGACCTGTACCTGAACAAGGTCGATCACGAGCCGGACCTCGACACCGATCGCCGCCGTGACGAGTTGTCACGGATCACGAACGGCTACTCGCCGTCGATGATCGAGCAGTGCACCTCGATGGCGCTGACGATTGCGCATGCCGAGGGCCGGCGCGTGTTCGGCTGGAGCGACATCGTCGAGGCGATGACGACGGTCGAGGCCGGCACCGCGCAGAACATCGAGTACATCCCGGAGGAGACGCGCGCCGTCGCGATCCACGAGGCGGGCCACGCCGCCGCCGGGCATGCGTACATGGGCGAGGACATCCTCTCCACGCGCCTGTCGATCCGCAAGCGCGGCGGCTCGCTCGGCCACTACCAGGGGATGGAGAAGGACGAGCGGTTCTCCCACTTCCGCAGCCGGGTCATGGGCAGCCTGATCATGACGCTCGGGGCGATGGCCGCCGAGCACGTGTTCTACGGCGAGAACAGCCAGGGTGTGAGCGGCGACGTCCAGAGCGCAACCGCGACCGCCGCGGCGATGGTCGGCATGTGGGCGATGGGCCCAGAGGCCGTCCACCTCGACGGCTCGCTGGACGTCGAAGAGGACGCCGCCGAGGTGCTGAAGCGACTCGAGCGGATCGGCATGTCGATCATGAACCGCGCGAGCGGAGGCATGCCGATGATGCCGGACCCGATCAACTCGGTTCTCGGCGATCCGTCGAAGCGGCGCGCCGCGGCCCAGATCATCGGTCAGGCGTACGTGAGCGCGTATGCGCTGATGGCGACCAACCGGGACTCGGTCGAGCGGATCGCCGACATCCTGATCGAGCGCAAGGAGATGCACGGCGACGAGGTCGTCGCGATGCTCAACAGCGTCGGGTTAAAGCGGCCGGACATCAACCTGATGGACGACAGCACCTGGCCCCGGGTATGAGCGAGCCCGTCCCCGCCCATCGCTTCCGTGCGGCGATCGCGGCCCTCGTCGGCATCGCGATCGGGGCCATCGCCGTCGCGCTCGTCGTGATCATCGGCGGCAGTGACCGCGGCACGACCTCGGCGAAGTGGTCGTCGTGGTCCCCGCCGGACGGCGGCACCCTCGGCGCGCGCGAGATCGCCGATCACCTCGCGCCGCTCTACCGGATCTCCTCGGTGGATCAGCTTGACGTCGTGACCGTGGTCAACCTCAGCGCCTCCACCGCCGCGGCGACCGGCACGACCGGCAGCGCGACCTCGCCGAACGGCCTCCAGGTCGCCGTGCGAGCCAATCCGTCCTCGAGTCAGGTGTCGCTGCTCGGCGGCCACACGATCGCTTACAACCTATGCGGGATCGGCAGTTCGAACTGTTCGATCACGGCCGGTAAGGCGTCACCCGATCGGCTGCTCCTGCTCCGGCGCGAAGCGCTCGAGCTCGCGCTCTACACGTTCAAGTACATCGACGGCGTGCAGAACGTGGTCGCGATCCTGCCACCCGGACACACCGTCGCGGGCTGCAGCGGCATCTGTCCGACCCCGCACCAGAAGACGTCGGTCAAGGCGGTCGACATCGCGCTGCTGTTCGTCAAGGCCGAGCTCCAGCCGTGGCTCGACAAGCCGCTGAGCGCCACCTTCCCCGAGCGCTTCCCGCCGGAGGTACCGGAGCTGTCGCTGTGGAAGCAGACCCCGGAGGCCGGCCTCGTCGCCCAGATCACCGAACGCGGGCTGTTCTCCGAGAAGCTCGTGCAGGCGCAGGACGGCAGCAATCTGATCGTCCTCGATCCGCAGCCGCCCCAGTAGGCATTCAGCACGGCCAGCCGGTCGACCTCAGTCGAACGGCTGGTACATCACGTGCAGCCCGACGTACCCGAGCCGGGCGTGCTCGAACGCCCCGGGAACGGTCGTGAGGATCTGGAAACCGAGGCTCTGCCACAGAATTGTGCCGCCGCCGGTCCCAGCACGGCATCCGGTGCGTGGGGTCAGGCGAGGATGTTGACGAGCGAGCGCTCGTTATCGAGCGCCATGCGGAGGACCGCGACGCCAACGCCCGCGGCGCTCGCGCCGGAGGAATCGCCGGAGGCGGAATCGGCCGGGCCGACGTTCGCCGCGGCTTGGGCCGTCGCGCCGAACAGCATCTGCGCGGCAGCGAGTCCGCCGAGAGAGCCCACTGATGAGACGTCCATGTTTGACCCATCGCACCAACGCGGCCGAAGATGGCGGATCGAAGCGGGAACTGGACCAATGTCCCAGTCGAGCCTCTCGGCGGTCGAGGGTGGCCGCTCGACCACGACATCGTCCGATTCTCCCCCGCTCGACGCTCCTCGAATGACGGAGGGAGATCGGGACCATCAGGTGGTCTCGGGATCCCTTTCCGTTCCGGGCGGTCTTGAGCCGGGGATTCTCGGACGATCGCGCACGAGCCCGTCCCACGACCAATGCGGGATCCGCAGTCCCGCGGGCACGTCGTCGGCGGACTCGTGGTACTCGGCCATCGTGGTCGTCGTCGCCCACGCAAAGTAGTCGTGCAGCGTGTCGCGAAGGCGCTGTTCCTCGTCAAGCCCGATGTCGGTGAGCGCCTGATCGAAACACGCGATCGCGCGGCGGTCCATCTCGACGTGTTCGCCGTTGCCGCTGTGCATCCGCACAACGTGGGACTCGTCGCCGTACTGACTTGAGTACGTCGTCGGGCCGCCGAGCGCCTCCGCCCAGTACGCCGCGAGCCGCTCTGAGTGGTCTGGGTGAAAGCCGTGACTGAACGCGTGGCTGACGATCTCGTCGGCCATCACCCGCTCGTGCCACGCGTGGGCGAGACGCAGGACCCCCTCGTCTCCGCCGACGGCTTCGTACAGCGACCCCATTGTCCGCAAGGGTACGCACTTTCGGGGCCGCGCACGCTGCGCAATTTGCTCACCGGCGGCGGGCGGGGACGGTTAGGGTCGCCACTCACCCACCTACCAGGAGGTCTTTGACGTGTACGTACGGGTCGTCAGGTTCAGCGGCGCCAGCGCTGACCACGTCGAGGGGGTCGTGTCGCGGATCAAGGAGCATGGCGGGCCGCCGCCGGGGATTCCCGCTCACCGCCTCACCGTGCTGTTCGATGCCGACCAGGGCACCGCCGTTGTGCTCCAGCAGTTCGAGACCGCCGAGGACATGGCGGCCGGCGCCGAGGTCCTGGCCGCGATGGATCCCTCCGACACCCCTGGAACCCGCGTCTCGGTCGACGCGTGCGAGGTGATGCTCGACGTGACGCCTGCCTGAGCTTAGGCTGCCGGGCATGAGGTCGAACACCGGGACATTGATCGTGGGCGCCGTCGTCGCGCTGGCCGTCGGGCTGGGGCTCGGGGCACTGCTGTTCGGCTCGAGCGGCGGCGGCGACGACGGCAGCAGCAGCTCGAGTTCGTCCGGGACCTCCGGCGCCACCGCCGCCGATACGCGGCCGATCACCCTCCCCGCGTCGCTCGGCGGCTTCCGGGATGTCGTCGACGTGATGACGGACAAGGGTGTGAGGGCGAGCATCATCACCCGCCGCCGACAGAACGAGGCCACCGTGGCCGCGGCCACCCGGACCGCGTACAGCCATGCGTACGGCGGCGCGGCGGCGGCCTACCGGGACTATGCCGACAGCGGACTGGCGAAGCTCCCGTACGTGATCGCAGTCCGGGCGGCGGCGCCCGGACTGACGATCGGCCCGGTGCTGGACCCGAAGTTCCTCGGACTGGCGACGGCGCCACGGGAGACGAAGACGGTTGGTCCGGTGCAGTGTCAGATCGAGTGGTCACCGCCGACGATCGCCGGTCACGCGCCGGCTCCCTCCAGCGAGCTGGTCGTCGGTTGCCAGCGGTCGGGATCCAAGGTCACCGTGTTCGTCGCCGGCGGTGGGTTCACCGGACCGTCCGGCCTCGCCGCGATGGCCGGACTGGCCAACTCCGCCTGGTCGGCCGTCTCCACCGGCTGACACGGACCGCCGCGGCCTGAGTAATGTCCCACTGGGCGCATGCCGCCCGCCAGGTTGTGTCTTCGTGCGGATTGAATCGGCACAACGGTGCAGTCCAGCTCGCGGATGGTGTCCATCGGGACGTTGTCCCGATCGATTCGTGAGGACAGGAGGTGGACATGGTCATCCGAGTGACGAGCAGACCGCGGCGATGATCGACGCCTCGGTAGCGGAGTACGAGATCCGTGAGGTCCGTTCGCTGACGTGACGTTCAGGTGGGCGGAGCCTCTGAGAGCTCCCAGCCAAGGCACTCGAGAACCGGGAGGCGCGGGTAGCGCGGGAAGCGTTCGGGCTCATCCCGCGAGCGCTGGCACAGCGAGAACACCGACCCGCGCGTCGTGCGCACGAGCTGCTGGTGCGCGCAGGTGTTGCACAGCCCGGCCGGCGGTAGCGGCGGTGACGCGTCCTCGCTCAGGAGATCCCCGCCGCGCGCGCGTCGCTGACGATCTGCCCACGCGAGCCGCGCGCCGCGACGCCGACGAACGTGATCCGACCGTGCCGGACGCCGTACACATAGCGCCATCCGCCCTTGTGGGTCGCACCGAGCGTAATCCCGTTGGTGACGACGCGCTGCCACGGACGCGCTGGCCACGGACGCGCTGGCCGACCCGGTGCCCGCCGGCCCGGTATCCGCGCGCCGTCGTGACGACGAGACCCGTGCGCCCAGAGCTGCGGAACACGATCGCCGCGCTGCCGCCACCGCTCACGCAGTAGCGATACGTGCGGCCGGGACGCGACGCCGGCTGACCCGCTGCGAACAGCGCCGATTGGACGGTCGCGCCGAGGCGCAGCCCGCCGGCCCCACCGGCGCCGAAGCTGGCGGTCCGGGCGACGCAGTGCGCGTCCGGCACGCCGTAGGCGCGCTCCCACATCTCGAGGTACGCCTCGGCTCCGTGGAACATGTCGGTGAGGATCGGACGTCCGGCGAGCGTCTGCAGCTCCTGAAGCCAGTCGGGGAACATCCCGTAGTTCGCGACGCCGTCGGTGTTGAGATCGAACGTGCGCTGGCCCCACTGCTCTCGCGTGAACGACACGTGGCCGTCGTAGGAACGGAACGGGTAGCTGATCGGGTGTCCGCCGGTCGGCTGGCTCTCCTCGGCGAGCCCGTTCATGTCGGCGCCATACCCGAACCCGGTTCCGGAGAGGAAGCGCGGATCACGCACCTTGCGGCTCGCCTGCCACTGGGAGACGAACGACTGCGGCGAGGCCCCGGCGATCGGGGTCATGAACCCGCCGAGCTTGTAGATCCGCGGGTTCTGCTCCGGCGAGTCCCACGAGTGGGCGGAGATGACGCCCGAGTAGTGGTGCTGCTCGAGGATCGAGAGCGTCTGATCGGCGGTCTTGGCGTCCATGTGGTCGAGCTCGACGATGAAGTGCCGGCGGATCATCTTGTTGATCAGGTCCGCCCCGAGGCTCGTCAGCCCACGCACGTTGCAGTGAGGCGGCGGTGGGTAGACCGGCAGCGTGCCGCCGGTCGGCAGCAGCCCGCTCGGCAGACCGAGCGCGCGGCCAACCCGGCCCTGCAGCAGCGTCGTCAGTCCGCCGGTCGGAAGACTCGTGAGCTGCGTCGAATCGTGCTCGGGACCGGTGCACGTCTGGACGTCCCAGAACTGGCCGGTCTCGAGATGCTGTCCCAGGTTGACGAGCACGCCGAGCTCGCCGGAGTCCATCTTCGTTCCGCCGAACGCGTTGTCGAACTTGTGGATCGGGAAGAACGTCGAGACGCCGAGCTTGCGCACGGCGGCGAGCCCGGCGTCGATCTTGGCCGGGGAGCAGTCCGGCACGCCGAGCGTCTCGCCGCAGTTGAACACATGAGAGACCTCGATGCCCTCGACGACCGCGAGCTTGCCGGAGTTGATCACCTGGCGCGCCTGGAACGGGTTGGTGACGATCCGGAAGAAGCCCTTTCCGGGGCCACCGGACTGGGCGTCGATGTAATCCTGGAGCGCGCGCAGGTCGCGGGCCTGGAGCCCGACCGCCTGCATGTCGTTGCATGGGTTCCGCCGCGTCGTCATCAGCGTGCACAGCGCCTCGTTGTCAACGAGCTGGGTGACCATCACGCGCAGGCCGGCCATCCACGCCCGCTTGATGCCGGTGTAGTAGTCGCCCTCCTCGGCGAGGTCGGTCGGCGACGGCCACGCGGCGAACGACGGCCAGCCGCGAGTGTCATGCGGGTGCACCGGCGCGCCGTAGTCGATGAAGCTCTCGACGAGACCGTTCGTGCCCTGCTCGTACGGCGCACAGTCGGGCAGCGCGAACGGGATCCCGAATGGGTGCCACGGCCGACCGCAGTGCCAGTCGCCGCCAAGGAACTCGAATGCCGTCACGTGCGTGTGGGCGTCGATCGTGCCGGTCACCTGCCCTTCCGGGCTTGACCCAGTCAACGTTCGCCCGGTGGCGTCGACGCCGGCCTCCGGATAGGTCGCACAGCCACTCGCCGGCGTGAATGTCACCGATACGCGCTCGTGCGTGCCGAGGTTCGTGATCGTGAAGTGGCCGTCCACCTGCCAGACGGTGTTGTCGCTCGGTCCGGCGGTCGTCTTCAGGCCGGGTCCGAGGAACGCGTTCGGGCCCGCATACATCAGGTACTGGCCGAGCGCCGTCGCCTGCATGCGAAACGGCCCAACCCGGCCGGACGGCGTGCCGAGCGAGTAGCAGCCGTTCACGATCGAATACCGCGTGAGGGGTCCGGCGGCCCTCGCCACGGTCGTCCGGGTCCCCGCGGGCGCCGCAGCGACCCACATCCCGGCCGCCACGATCAACGTCACCCCTGCCAACTTCTTCATCTTCGCGTGGCCTCCTCAAGCGCGATCACGAATGACTCATACTGACGACCGGTCACCTGTCCCAGCGCCGCTTCACAGGTCCGGTTACTGGATACGCAGACATCGAACGACTCCCCGTCGAGTTCCTGCGTGACATCACGCAGGGCCGAGGCGGGCAATTCTGGACGCAGCCAACCACGGTCGCCGGCCATCCCGCAGCACCCGCTCGCCGCGGGGACGACCACGTCGTCGGCGAACCGGGTCGCAATCGCGGTCAGCTTGGCGCTGAGCCCGAGGTGCACCACCGAGCAGGTCGGGTGGACGACGGCGCGCGACCGGCGTTGACGAACCTCGAGTCGCTCGAGCAGGTGGTCGTGGACCCACGCGATCGAGTCGAGAATCTCGACCCCCTCCGCCGCGATCTCGGTGATCAGCCCGTGGCTGCACGAGCTCGCGTCGACGACGACCGGGAGCGTCCCGCCGCCCGACCACCGCTGTAACGCGCCTGTGATCCGCGCCGCCATCACCTCGTGGCCGCGGGCGAACCCCTTCGACGTCCACGGCACCCCGCAGCAGTGCCCGGTGACGTCGTTCGGAATCCACACCGGCAGCCCCGCCCGGCGTGAGAGCGCGACGAGCGCCTCGGGGAGCGTCGGGTGCGGCGACGCGCCGGCGGCATTGCCGAAGATCCGGTTGATGCACGATGGCATGTACACGGCGGCCGCGCCCTCGCGCACGGTGAACGGCAGCTGCCCGGGAGCCGGCGCCGGGATGCTCGGGCGCACGCGCCGGGCGACGCCGCCGCCGACGCGCAGGCCACCGCGGGCCGCGCGCTCGAGGATCGCGTAGCGCTTGGCGACCTCAGCCCCGGCCCGCTCTTCACGCTCGCCGTGTCCATCACGGCGAAACTCCTTGACGAGCGCGCCGGTGTCGATCGCGACCGGGCAGGCCTCCATGCACGAACCGTCGACCGCACACGTCTCCACGGCCTCGTAGGTGAACTGCTGCTCCAGTGCGGCGAGCAGGGGTGAAGCGGGCGCCTGGCGGGCCATCTCCCGTCGGAGCACGATCCGCTGACGCGGCGTCGTCGTCACGTTGCGCGACGGGCACACCGGCTCGCAGAAGCCGCACTCGATGCACTTCGTCGCGACGTCCTCGATCTCCGGCGTCGATTTGAGGTTGCGCAGGTGGACGCCCGGATCCCGGTTGAGCACGACGCCGGGCGCGAGGATCCCGTCGGGATCCGCCAGCTGCTTGATGCGCCACATCATCGCCGTCGCCGTCGTCCCCCATTCCCGCTCGACGAACGGCGCCATGTTGATCCCGGTGCCGTGCTCGGCCTTCAGGCTGCCGTCGTATTTGTCGACGATCAGCTCGACGAGCTCGTGCATGAATGCGTCGTAGCGGTCGAGGTCGGCGGGCTCGCCGAAGTTCGGGGTGAGCAGGAAGTGAAGGTTGCCGGCGGACGCATGACCGGCCATTCCGGGCAGGAACCCATGCTTGGTGAGGAGTGCCTGGAGGTCCTTGGCCGCCTCCGCGACCCGCGCCGGCGGCACGCACACGTCCTCAATGATCAGCTGCACCCCCGGCGGACGGATCGCGGCGAGCAGCCCCTGCATGCCCTCACGCACGCGCCACAGCATCTCGATCTGCTCGGCCTCGCGGGAGAACGACGGCGGGTCGATCACCGGGCGGCCCTCGAAGATGTCGAGTGCGGCGCGCTCGGGTAGATCGAGCGCATCGATCTCCTCGGCACGGAACTCGACGAGCAGTGCCGCCGAGGTCGGCGGCAGCGTCTGCCAGCGCTCCGGCGTTCCCGGCATGTTGTAGGCGGCGGCGATCAGCGTCGGGGCGACCATCAGCTCGGTCGCGGTCGCCCCGGCGGCGACGAGCGGGGTGACGGCGTCGGCGGCGCTGTCCAGGTCATCGAAGAACACGAGCGCGATCGTCGTGTGCCGCCCGAGCGGGACCGTCTCAAACTCGGCGTCGGCGACAAACGCGAGCGTCCCCTCCGAGCCGATCACGAGCCGGCGGAAGATCTCGAGCGGGGTGTCGGCGTCGAGGAACGCGCACAACCGGTAGCCGGTCGTGTTCTTGATCTCGAACTTCCTGCGGACGCGTTCGGCGAGGGCGCCATCCGCCCGTAGCTCATCGCGCACCTCGGTCAGCCCTGCGGCAAGCTCGGGGGCGGCGGCGGCGAAGCGCGCCTCGGCATCGGGCGCGGCGGTGTCGATCACCGCGCCGTTGGCGAGCACGAGCGTCAGCGCGCGGACGGTCTGGTAGGAGTCCGCGACGACGCCGCAGCGCATCCCGCCGGAGTTGTTGGCGACCACGCCGCCAACGCAGGCGATGTCGGTGCTCGCCGGGTCGGGGCCGAGCTTGCGGCCGTGGCGAACGAGCAGTCGGTTGACACGACCGAGCACGACGCCCGGCTGCACCCGCACGCGGGCACCGCCTTCGCCGACGCGCACCCGGCCCCAGTGCCGCCGGCAGTCGACGAGCACCGAGTCGGTCTGCGACTGACCGTTGAGCGACGTGCCGCCGGCGCGGAACACGAGCGGCGTGCGGTTCGTGCGCGCACTCGCGAGCAACCGGACGACGTCATCGACGTCGCGCGGCGTGACGACCGCCTGAGGGATCAACCGGTACGGGCTCGCGTCCGAGGCGTACTTGATCAGGTCGGTCGCGCGCGCATGGACCTGGTCCTCACCGAGCGCGGCGACGAGCTGTGCCTTCAGGGTGCCGGGCGTGCCCTCCGCGACCCAGTCGGGCGCGCGATCGGGCGCGTTCTGGCCGACTACTCCAGCCACATTCCCGACGCCACCCGCGCCTGAACCAGCCGCGGCCCGTCCTGCGCCGCGATCTCCTGCCCGAGAACCGCCTGCAGCTCATCCGCGCTCGAGACTTCCTGGGCGGGCATCCCATACCCGCGGGCGACCGCCGCGACGTCGAGCCCTGGCAACTCGAGTCCGGGCGCGCCCTCGACCTGCTCGAGCATCGCGAACCATTTGAGGATCATGTACTCCGCGTTGCGGAGCACGAGGAACGTCACCGGCAGCTTGTAGGCGACCGCCGTCCACAGCGCGGTGATTCCGTACTGCGCCGAGCCCTCGCCGAGAATCGCGACCACCGGCCGGTTCGGCTGCGCGAGCTGCACGCCGACGGCGGCGCTGATGCCGAAGCCGAGACCGCCGCTCGCGCCGAAGTAGTAGCTGCCGGGGCGGCCGAGGCGCAGCCGGTTGCGCGCCGCGAGCGTGCTCGACGGCGCTTCGAGCACCGCGATCGCATCGTCGGGCCACACCGCGGCGAGCGCGGCCAATGCCTGCGAGCCGCTCATCGGATCGGCCTCGGGCGGGTCACCGGGCGCGGCGCGCGGGGCCGGCGCGGCGCGTTCCGAGTCGCCGACGATCTCGACCAGGGCCGCGAGCCCCCGGCCGACGTCGCCGACGATCGCGTCGCCCATCGGGGCGCGTGCCGCCTCCCCCGGATCGCTCGTCAACACGACGAGCTCTGACCCCTCGGCGAGGAACGGCCCCGGGATGTACGGGTAGTACGGGAACACCGACGATCCGACGACGAGCACGAGGTCGTGCTCCTTCAGTGTCTCCGCGATCGCGCCGATCGCCGGCGGCAGGACACCGACGAACTGCGGGTGGTTCTCCGGGAACCCGAGGCGGCTGCCGCCCGTCGCGGGACTTGCCCACACCGGCAGATGCTGCTTCTCGGCGAGCGCGATCGCCGCGTCCCAGCCTCCGCTGGTGTCGATGTCCGGGCCGGCGATGAAGACCGGATTGCTCGCGTTCATCAGGCGCTCGGCGAGTGCGGCCAGCGCATCCGCGGCCGGTGCGGCGCCGCCGCTGACGGTGCGGGCGAGAGCCTGCCGCGCGATCTCCGCGTCGGCCTCGACGCCCCAGTCGTCCATCGGAATCGACACAAACGCCGGACCCCGCGGCGGCAGCGACGCGTGATGGATCGCCCGCCCGATCGCGTACGGCACGTCCTGGGCGCGCGTCGGCTCGTGGCTGTACTTCACGTACGGCTGGGGACCGACGACCGCGTCTCGATTGGTCAGGTTCGCCTCGATCGAGACCTGCGCGCGCACCTGCTGGCCTGCGGTGATCACGAGCGGCGCCTTGTTCGCCTGCGCGTTGAAGATGCCGCCGACGGCATTGCCGACGCCCGGCGCCGTGTGGAGGTTGACGTGCGTCGGGCGGCCGGTCGCCTGCGCGTAGCCGTCGGCCATGCCGACGACGACGAGCTCCTGAAGGCCGAGGACGTATGAGAAGTCGTCCGGGAAGTCCCGCAGCATCGGCAGCTCGGTCGAACCCGGGTTGCCGAAGATCGTCGTCATCCCGTGGGCGCGGAACAACTCGAACGTCGCCTCACGAACAGTCGCCATCAGCCCGTCTCTCCTCCTTGGTGCCAGTTCCCTGCTCGGGCACCCTACAGCGCGGCGAGCACCTCGGACGCCGCCCGCTCGCCGGAGCGCACCGCGCCGTCCATGTAGCCGTTCCAGTAATCGCTCGTTTCCGTGCCCGCCCAGTGGATGTGACCGACCGGTGCCTTCAGGTGCGGCCCCAGGGCCGACAGCGTGCCGACCGTCGGGATCCCGACCGGGCAACCGCGGGTCCATTGCTCCTCGGTCCAGATCGTGTTGAAGAATGCGCGCGGCTTCAGCGCCTGCGGGCCGAAGAAGCCGGCGAACTGGTTGAGCACGGCCGCCTTGCGTGACGCGGGTGAACTCGCGTTGTATTTGCGCGCCTCGTCGCCGCCGACGAAGCCGAACACGATCCCTGGCTTGCCGCTCGGCGGGGAGTCGTCGAACGTCGCGGACACAGGGCCGGCGGTCGAGAGGACCTGGCCGGTCAGACCCTGATCGCGCCAGAACGGCCGGTCGTAGACGGCGGCGACCTTCGTCAGCGTCCCCTGTGGGAAGCGGTCGGTGAGCTGGTGGCGACCTGACGGCAGCCCGGAGGCATAGTGGATGCGGCCCGCGAGCACCGGCGGCATGGCGACGATCGCGTGTTTCGCCCTAACGATCAGCCGGTCGGAGTGGACCGTGACCGTGCCCTTATGCTGTTCGATCGTCCGCACCGGCGAGGACAGCACGACGCGCTTGCCGAGGTGCTGCGCAGCGAGCAGCGCGATCCGCTGCGACCCGCCGATGAAGCGATCCTGCTGGGCTCCGCCACGGGTGTTGAAGTTCCGCTCGAACGTGCCCGGGTTCTTGGCATTGCCCGAGGAGGCGACGTAGAACAAGACGAACAGCAGCGAGAGCTCGCGCGGCTCGGCGCCGAAGATCGGTCGGGTGGCGACCGGCAGCAGCGCCTTGAACTGCGGCGTCACGACGATCTGCGAGTTGATCCAGCTCTCGAGCGTCTGTCCGTCCCACTCGTGCGCCTTGGCCGCCGTCCACGGTGCGCTCACGGGAACCGACTGCGACATCTGGTCAAGCTGGCTGATGACCGTCGCGAGGTTCGGCAGCGCAAGCGGGTCAGGCGGGGCGTTGCCGGTGAGCGGGTTCGTGTCGGCGTACCGCAGCCGGGTGCTCCCGTTGATGTAGAGGTCGTCGCCGGTGTCGTAGACCGGGAAGGTGCCGACGCCGAACTCCCTGGCGAGGGCGAGCACGCGGTCCTGTGTCGGCCCGACGAACGTCCCACCGCGCTCGGAGATGACTCCGTGGCCCAGGTTGTGGTTCCAGACGCGGCCACCGACACGGTCGCGCGCCTCCAGCACGATCACCGACTTGTGCTTCTGCGTGAGTCGCCGCGCCGCGGTGAGCCCGGCGAAGCCGCCGCCGATGACGACGACGTCCGCGCTCCGGGTCGGGATCGTGTGGTGCTTGGTCAGGTGCTTGCGCTTCTTGGCCTCGGCGGCAGCGGGCACGGCGGCCGCCGCGCCGGCCGCGACCCCCCCGGCGATGAAGCGACGTCGTGTGGTTCGGTTGGTGTCAGTGGGCATCGTGGCGTTCCAAGGTCGGTGTCTGGGTCATGAAGCTCGTCAGTTCCCTCAGGTCGAACGTCCCGTAGTCCGACCCGAGGCCCTGCGCGACGCGAGCCGCGGCTGCACACCCAAACACGGCAGCCTCACGAAGGTCGCGGCCGAGCGAGCGGCCGCGGAGAAAGCCGGCCGAGAACGCATCGCCACATCCGGTCGTGTCGACGACGTCCACGCTGAACGCCGGGACGCGTTCGACGGTCCGCGCGTCGACGACGAGCGCGCCGGCGGCACCGCACGTTGCCGCGACGCACCCCACTCCAGCATCGAGGAGCGCACGTGCTCCGTCGTGGAGTTCGGTGTGTCCGGTCAGACCCAGGACCTGCTCGTCGTTCGGCAGCAGGTAGTCGAGGTGCGGGAACGCGGGCGCGATCCAGTCACGGATCGCGGTGGCCTGCTCGCCGGGCGCGAGCAGATCGGCGGACGTGACCACGCCGTGCGCGCGGGCGAAGGACAGGATCTTGGCCGCCTCCTCGCCGCCCATGAACTCGGGGGCGCCGAGGTGCAGGTGCGTCGCCTGCGCGATCGCGTCGTACGGCGCGTCGGCGGCGCTCAGCGTCCCGTTGGCGCCGATGACGTGGAACGCCGGGCGCGAGCCGTCCGGGCGAATCGGGAGCACGCTCGCCGAGGTCTGGACGTCGCGGCGGCGGTGCAGCAGGCTCGTGTCGACACCGGCCGCGCGGAGCAGCGCGATCAGCGTATCGCCGAGCGCATCGGTTCCGACCGCGCCCGCGCTCTGGACGGCGGCGCCGAGTTTGGCGAGCGTGATCGCGGTGCCGGCGGCCGTGCCCGCTGCGGTCATCCGGATCTCCTCGACGAGCTGGCCGCCCTGGCCTTCAGGGATCGTCTCCACCGGGCGGACGAGCACGTCAAGGACGTGGACGCCGAGCGTGATCGCACGCATCTCGCCGGTCACGGCGCCGCCCTCTGGGTCCTCCCGTAGCGGCGGGACGCGACCGTGTCGAGCACGGCCTGCTGCTGGCCGACGTCGAGTGTGCGCGGGGTGCCGATTGCGCTCGCCCGCCAGTAGACCTCGCAGGCCCACTCGAGCAGGAGCGCGTTCTCGACCGCGGTTCCGAGGTCGGCCGCGAACGTGACCGTGCCGTGGTTGGCCATCAACGCGGCGTTGCGATCGCGCAGTGCCTCGACCGTTCGATCGGCGAGCTCGTCGGAACCGAACGTCGCGTACGGGGCGACCAGGACCGAGCCGCCGAAGGCGAGCATCCCGTAGTGCACGAGCGGCAGCTCGTCGATCACGCAGGCGAGCGCCGTCCCGATCGGCGGGTGCGCGTGGACGACGGCGCCGGCCTCGAAGTGGTCGTAGATCGCGAGGTGAAGGGCGAGCTCAGAGGTCGCGGCGAGCTCGCCGTCGACGTGGGCGCCGCGCCGGTCGACGACGGCGATGTCGGCAGCGGCCAGCTCGGCGAGACGACCGCCGGTCGGTGTGATCGCGACGAGATCGTCGGTGCGCGCGGACACGTTGCCGGAGGTTCCGAGCACGAGACCCTCCTCCGCCAACCGTCGGCTCGCCTCGGCGACCAGCTCGCGCTCAGTTGCCATCAGCACCCCCTTCACGCTAACATGAGTCTAAGCTCACTTTCAAGTGTGAGCGGGCCCGCAGTGGCTGACGAACCCTTCACCCCTCCCCTGCGAAACGTCCCGATCCAGGCACGGAGCCGGGAGCGGCTGCGCCGCGTGCTCGATGCCGCCGATGAGCTGCTGATCACCGAGGGCGCGGACGCATTCACGACGAACCGGATCTCCCGGCACGCCGGCATCCCGGTCGGCTCGGTGTACCGCTACTTCCCGGACAAGGAAGCGATCGTGCAGGCGCTCGCGGTCAGCTACTGGAGCGACTTCGAGGACCTCGTCGCGGCGGCGGCCGACGCCGACGAGCTCGACCCCCTCCCCGACCCCGGAGCGGTCGTGCTCGACGCGCTCGCCGCCGGCTTCCGCGCCCGCCCCGGGTTCCTGGCGCTGTGGTACGGCGGCCTGCGCACCGAGGAGGTCCGTGACGCGACCCGCCCGACCCGGAGTGCGATCGCCCGCTCGATCGAGCGGATCCTCCGCGTGCACTGGCCGTCCGCATCGGACGGCGACCGCGCGACGTGCGCCGCGATGGTCGTGCTCGCCGGCGACGGGCTGCTCCGCGAGGCGTTCCGGCGGGACCAGGCCGGCGACGAGCGGGTGCTGACGGAGAGCAAGCTGATGCTCGACGCGTACATCGTGGCGCGGCTTGGGCCGGCGGTGCGGTAGCCGGCCGTCGTGCGTCGTGCCGCTGCGTGTGACCTGCGTGATTGGCATCGAGAACGGGGCTGGGGCGGCGCCCGCCGGAGCCGGATTTATTCGCCAAACCTCGCCGGCCGATGGGATCGGGGCGAAAAACTCCCGCTCACGGTGCATTTCTCGCCCGGATCCATGACCGGAACACGGTGTGGCGAATTATTCCCCGTGCCGCCTCCCCTGACCCTCCGGACGGTCCCCCGCAACCTGTCCGATCCTCTGGTGTTGATGAAGGTGATGCGCTTTTCGGAACCCACAGATGACCAACTCGTGCGGCGGCTGCTCGCGCCGCCAGAGCTCGACGACGGCGTCGAATCGCTCGACTACTGGCACCACCGGGGTCGGAGGCTGCCGTGGTACAGAGTCCGCGCGCGGCGTGAGGCCCTGCGGATGACGACGCTGTGGGAGCGCCGGGTCGGCGCGGCCGTGCTGTCGCAGCGTCACGCGTCGCTCGAGGCCCGCGTGAGCGCCGGAGCGCTCGTTGCGCGCACCCGCTTCGGGCGCTGGACGCGCCGGGCGACGTTCGCCGTCCTGGCGACGGTGACGACCGCCTTCGTGCTCGTCACGGTCGTGAGCGTTGCACTGCTGAGCGCCCTCCAGCACGCGCTCTGATCGACGACCGCAGCCGCCCGGCTGCCACCACCTACTTCTTGGCCTGCCTCAGACGCGGGAAGTAGGCGGTGAGGATCCCATTGCCCCAGTTGAACGGCGGCTGGACCCGACAGCGGACGTTGCTGTGCGCTACCGGCACCTGGGAGACGTTGCCGGTGTTGGAGCAGGTCGCGGAGAGCAGGCCACCGGAGCCGACGTTGGCGAGCTCGCCGGGCGAGAAATAGGCGTTGTTGCGGTTCTGCGGCTCGCGGACCGTGTGGCCGTAGATCGATTCGGGGCCGAGGACCGACGCGGCGCGCAGGTAGCTGGCGGTGCCGCTGCTGGTCGCTGCGGGCGCCTTGGCCTGGAGATCGGCGGCGAGGTTCCCCATCGCCGCGACGAGCTCGCGCTGGTACTGCGCCATGAACGTGATGATCGGGACGAGCTGCTGGGCGGCCGGCAGGAGCACGTCGACGGCGGGCTTGAACGCCTGGCTGAAGCGCGTGATCGCCGGCAGCGCCGCATTGGCCGCGTTGAACAGCCCGGGCGCCTCGCTGAGCAGCGCGGTCGCGGGGCCGGAGAGCGCGATGAGCGCGCTGAGCGCCGGCGGGAGCAGCGGCGCGACCGGGCGGAGGACGGCAAGCGTCGGACGGGCGATCCCGAGCGTCGTGTTCAACGAGCCCAGCGTCGTGCGCAGCTGGATGTCGAACGGGACGAGCGCGTTGACCGTGGCGGTGAGCGAGGCGTTCTCGGCCGCGGTGGCGCTGAACACCTGGTTGCCGGCCGTGATCAGGCTCTGCAGGTCGGCCGAGCGGTCGCCGAGGGTCGTGAGCACGATCGCGCCGTTGTTGATGACGCCGCGGATGTTCGACTGCTGCTCGTTCAGCGCGCCGACGAGCGCGGAGAGCTCCGTGACCGCCGGATCGAGGTTGCCGATCGCGTTGTTGATGTTCTGGCCGCGCCCGGCGAGGGCCACGGCAGTGCCGGACAGCAGCGCCTGGAGGTTGCGCTGGGTTGGGCGGTCGAACGAACCGAGGACCTGATCGAGCGCCTGGGTCGGCTGAATCTGGGTGACGGGGATCGTCCCGCCGTCGTGGAACTTCGGTCCGGAGCCCGTCCCGGGTGAGAGCTCGATGTACGCCTCGCCGAGCAGCGTCTTCTGGCGCAGCACGGCGCGCGTGTCCGTCGGGATCGGGGCGTACGCCTGCTCGATGTCCATCGTCACGTACGAGTTCACGCCCCGTGCCTGGACCGCGGTGACCTTGCCCACGTTCACGCCGGAGATCCGGACGTCCGCGTTCGGGACGAGCAGACCGGTCTCCTTGAACAATGCGTTGATGCGATAACCCTGCGGGCTGAACGGGATCGTCCCGCCGAACTGGGTCCAGACGAAGATCATCAGTCCGATGCACGAGAGCGTGAACGCGATCGCGGCGGCGACGGCCGAGCGTTTCGGTGCCTGGGTGACCACTTAGCGGCTCGCCCCCATCGTGTGTTTGCTCTCCCCGATCACGTGCATCCGAAGTTCGTCCCGAGCGAGCGTTTCGATCACCGGCCCGAAAGCATTCGCCTTCAGGATGGCGCAGGTCGAGAGGAGGAGCGAGCGCCACACCGGCCCGTTCGCGTCCGAGTTCGAAATGAACGAGTTGGCGTTGTGGGCGAACCACGCGATCCAGTACAGGAAGCCGGGGTTCTTCCCGCCCGGGCGATACGCGATCTCGTTCGTGACGTAGGTGAGCACCTTGAATGAGTTGATCAGCGGCGGGGTCGCCTGCTTGAGGGCCGACTCGAGCGGCGGGAGCTGCGTGGTGAGCGGCGTCACGGCGTCGACGAACGGCTTGATCTGATCGAGCGGGAGCAGCACGGCGCCCTGGACCAGGGTGTTCGTGTCCTTCAGCGTCTGGGGCAGGCGGCGCGCGATCGGGACGAGCGCGTTCGCGGTCGGCGCCAGGGCGTTGGCGAACGCTGCCGTGTCGACGAGCGTCGTGCGCGTCGTGGCGAGCGTGCTCGGAAGGCGGTTGACCGAGGTCTGCAGCGCCGCGGCCTGGCTGGCGAGCGCGCGGACGGTCGTGTCGCCGGCCCGGACGACCTGCGCGATCTGCGTGTCCTTGGCACTCGCCGCCTTGCTCAGCACGCCGAGGTTGTGGACGAGCGCGGCGAGCTCATGGCGGCGACCCGCGAGCAGGTCCAGGACCTGGCGAAGCTGCTCGGACGTTGGGCCGAGGTTCCGGAGCAGCGCGCGAATGTCCCGGCCCCGGCCGGACGTGCCCTCGTTGAGCGCGGTGACGAGGCTCGTGAACCAGGTCCGCGTGTCGCCGTCGAGCGCAGCCAGCAGCTCGTCGTTGTTGATCGGCGACAGCGTCTCGCCGACCGGGATCGTCCCGCCGTGCGGGAGCACACCGGCCGCCGGGCTGCCCGGCCAGATGTTGACCTGCATGTCCATGAGCGGCGTGTTCGGGACGAGGTTGGCGTGGGCATTGCGGTAGATCCGCGGCAGCTTGTGCGGATCGACCTGCATGTGGATCACCCCAACGCCGCTCTGCAGCGAGGTCCCGTCGATCTGACCGACGTGGACGCCCGCGACGTTGACGGGCTCGCCGAGCCCGGGCACCACCGCCGCGGCACTCGGGAACTCGGCGTTCACCGAGTAGAAGCTCTGGAACGGGTTGGGCAGCCGCTGCTCATGCAGGATGTACAGCGCGGCCGCCGTGCCGACGACCATCAGGCCGAGCAGGATCAGGAAGTACCGGCCGTAGCGCCGAACCTGGACCGCGGTGCGTCCCTTCATCGCGCGCTCCCCGCGTTCGACGCGAGCCGGGTGAGGTCCCGCCGGGTGAGGATCTTCGCCGGCGGCGTCCGCGCGCCGTGGAGGTCAGGGGCGGCCGCGGGGGCAGCGAGACTCGGGACGGCCTGGGTCGCGCACGGGACCTCGGGATGGAACGCGGACGAGCTCAGATCGCCGACCCACGCGGGACGGGCGCCGAGCAGCGAACCGCCGCCGGGGGGAGCCGTGCCGACGAGCTGACCGATCAGCGGGCCGACAAGCGGAAGGTTGCCGAGGATGCCGCCGGTGATCGAGTCCGTCCCCGCGCCGGCAAGGACGCGCGTGTACGGCCCGTTTCCGTCAAAGCTCGCGCTCGCACCGGCGACACCCGGCAGGAAGTGGGCGAAGTCCTGCCACACGGGGCGACCGCTCGACAGCGTTCCGTCCGGCACCTGGCTCTTGAGGATCGGGGTCACGTGCGTGTGCAGGCAGTCGCTGACCTGCTTGGTGATCGGGAACACCGACATGAGCTGACGCTGGACCGTCGGGAACTGCAACGAAGGTCGCGTTCAGCGCGGCGAGGAAGCGCTGGCGCTCGGGCGGCGTGACGATCGTCCCGAGCTGCTCGACGGACTGCGTGACCTGGGTGATGAGTGGCGGCGAGACCTGGAGCGCCGGCGTCAGTGCCTGGGAGAGGTTGACGACCGCGGGCAGCGATCGGTCGATCGCCGCGAGCGTGGCCGGCGCGACCTGGAGCACCTGGTCGAGGCCGACGATCGTCTGCCCGAGCGCGCCGTCGGTGGCGGCCAGCGCCGTGGAGGTGACGTTGAGGCTGTGCACGAGATCGACGAGTTGCGGGGAGACGCCGGCGAGCGTGCTCGTCACGTTCGCCGACGAGGTCAGCAGCGTGCGGATGTCGCCGGGCTGCGTGCCGCGGAGAGCCCGCGACACCCACGCGACGTCCTTCAGCGTGGGTGTCAGCTGGGGCACGGCCTGCTTGAAGCCGCCGGCGCCGCTCTGCGAGAGCGGCTGTCCCGGTCGCGCGCTGAACGCCTGGTTCATCGTGTTCAGCAGGTTCTGGAGGTTGCGCCGCGTCGCCAGATCGAACGTCGAGAGGACCTTGAAGAACTGGACCGGGGTGCTCGTCTGGGACTCGGGGATCTCGAACCCGTCCTTGGCGATCGGGGCGCTGGGCGTACCCGGGTTGAGCTCGAGGTAGTAGCCGCCCTCCAGGAACAGCCGGTCCCGGATCCGCAGCGTCGCGTCGCGGTGGACCGGCAGGCCGTCGTCGTTGAGCGTGAACGTGATCTTCGTCGTCTGACCCGGTCCCGGCTCGACGCCCGTGACGGCGCCGACGTCGATTCCGGCGATCCGCACCGGCGAGCCGGAGCGGACGTTGACGCTGTTGTTGACGAGCGCGTTCAGCGTGAAGTGCGACTGGAACGGGATGCTGTGCGTGAACGCGTAGTAGGTGATCGCGACCGTCACGAGGATCACGATGATCGTCACGGCGAGCGGGTGGATGCCACCGCGACGGCGCCGGCGCCGTGGGGCGGTCGGACGGGCTGCCGTCGCGGTCATGGGACGAGCCCCGCCTTCTTGCCCCGGGCGAGCACGCCCGGCGGCGGGGTCGTGTTATCGACCACCGTCGAGGTGTGACCGGGATCTCCGATCAGCTGTCCGCCGCGATACACCTCGTTGCCGGCCTGGCACCCGTTCGTCAAGTTCGCCTTCGGGTAGTAGTTGAGGTGCAGGTCGGCCGACGGCGTCGGCGGTCTGGAGCAGCTGCGTCGTGGTGATGATCGGGGCAAAGCGCAGCCACGTGCCGGTGTTGTCGCCCTCGCTCAGCGACGACGCGAAGTTCCGGACCCAGAGCCCGGTGACGTTGCACGCCAGCTGCTGTCCGGCGACGGTGCGGAGAATCGCGCCGAGCCCGATGAACGCGGAGGATCCCAGCGTCGCGAGGTCCGTCGAGCCGAGGACCTTGAACACCTGGGTCGACGCCGGGTCCTTGGCGAGCGCATCGACCGCCTCAGAAGCGCGGCGCGCAGGTTGACCGACAGCTCCGGCACCTGCTTGAACACCGGGGTCGCGCCGCGGATGATCGCGTCCAGCCGATCCGCCGCGACCGGCAGCAGCGCCGCCCCGGGCTTGAGGCTCTGGACGATCGATGCCGCGTCGGTGAGCACCGGCAGCGCGTTCGTCAACACGGTCGTCGCGACCTGCTCGGTCGGCGGCGCCTGGTCGATCGCCGCACCCAGGTTCGAGTTCGTCGAGCGCGTCGAACGTCGTCGCCGCGTTGGAGAGCAGCGAGGACAGCGTCGGCATCACCGGAGCGAGCGCACCCGTCGTCGCCGCCAGACCGCTGACGAACTGGCTCAGGTGGGTCTTCGGCGAGGCGAGCAGCGCGAGCAGGCTCTCAAGCGGCCCGATCAGTCCGCGCGTCGAGTAGATCGCGTCGTTGAGTTGCGCCCCCCGCCCGGCGACGGCGTCGCCGAGCTGCCCGATCACGAGCCGCAGCCCGCGCTGCGTCTTGGGCCCGAACGTCGCGAACGCGGTGTCGAGGTCGACGAACGGACGGTTGTGGTTCAGGCGCGGGTTCGCCGAGATCGTGAATGTCCCGCCGTCCGGGAGCCCATGCCCGGTCGCCTGGCCCGGGAACAGCTCGACGTATTTGCCACCGAGCACCGACGCCAGCCGAATCTGGTACTGGGTGTCCAGCGGCAGCGGCTCGAGGCTGCGTTGCAGCGCGAGCCCGAGCTGCGCATACGGGTGCGGGTAGCGCTTGGTGGCCGGCTCCGGCGTGATCGTCAGCACCTGCCCCACCCGCGCGCCGCCGATCCTCACATCCGCGTTCTTCACGAGCTCGGACGCGTTGGCGACGTCGACCTTGACGTTGTACGTCGGGACGAACGGCAGCCCGTTCTCCGCGATGTAGGACAGATACACCGCGACCACTGTGATCAGGATCGTGATCGTCCCGACGAGGATCGGGTTGTCAAAGATCTCCCGGAAGGCGAATCGCGACTGTCTCATTTGAGCAGGTACTGGACGAGGCTCTGCAGAGACTGAGACGCCGACTGTGCATCCCCGGAATTACCGGTCGCGGTCGTCCCGCCGCCGGACGCCGTCCCGGACGATGGCGTCCCGGACGACGTGGTCCCGGACGCGGGTCCCGGCCGACGGCTTGACGCTGGCTGCGGGCGTCGGCGCCTGTGGTTGCCGAGGCCGGCGCTGGTGTCGTGCTCGTCGGTCCAGCCGGAGCGCCCTGCGGGCTGGGGCTCCGCTGATGCGCACGCGCGCCGTGGCGGTACGACGCACGGTCGCCGACGCAGGCGCGCCGCGTCCGGAGCCCGTCGGCGGCGTATCAGCGGACGCCTTCACCGGCTTAAACGCCGGCTGAGACCCATAGTGCGCCGAACACCCAGCGACAGGCGTCGTCGCAAACACCCCGCAGAGGCCGTTGTTGGGCCCGATCAGCAGGATCGAGAGCAGGTGCGAGTTCCCGTCGAAGCGCGCGAGCGCCGCGGTGATGTAGTACGTCACCGACAGGAAGTTCTCCACGAACCCGTGCTGCTGGAGGTTCGCCGCGAGCGTGGCGAACAGTTTCGTGTTCGGGAGCGACGCCTGGGTGTACTGCCGGAGCGTCGTCACCAGCGGCGTCACATCTCGGAGCGCGGTCGTCCCCACCTTCAGGGTCGTCTGCAGCGAGGCCAGGGCCGGCTTGGCGGCCGCCGCGAACGGCACGAGATCATGCTGCACGCGGCTCAGCGCCGGGGCCGCCGCCCCGAGCTGCTGGACGAGCGGCGTCCCGTCCTTGGCCACGATGTCGAGTTGCTGAAGGGCCGGCTGGGTGGCGGCGAGCAGCCCGGGCAGCAGCTGGATCGAGCGGCTGATGTTGGAGCTGTGGCTCGCCGTGATGCTCGTGAGCGCGGCGGCGCTGTCGAGGAACCGCTGGAGGTTGGCGGTGTGGCTGGCGCCCTCGGCCGCAATCGTGCTCGTCGCGTCGACGATCGTCGCCAGCTGCGCCTTCTGGCGAGCGAGGATCCGGATCACCCGGCGGGCGAGCGCGAGGGCCGGGTTGGCCCGGCGCAGGATGTCGTTGAGGTCCTGCCCGCGTCCGGCGGTGGCGATCCCGAGCTCGTTGATGAGGAGCGTGAAGCGCTCCCGGGTCGGCGCGTTGAAGATGTTGAACAGGTCGAGCAGGCTGACCGGCTCGGTCGTGTGTGTGACCGGCACGGTCGGTGGCTGCCCGCCGACCGATTTGAGCACCGGGCTTCCGGCCGTGCCCGGATCGCAGTCGATGTAGTTCTCGGCGATCAGGCCCTCGGGGCGGATCGTGCATGTCGCGTTCTGATGGAACGGCACGAACCGGCTGTCGATCGTGGCCTCGACCCGCGCCTTGAAGTCGAGGCGTGACCGTGACGTTCTCGATCGTCCCGGCGCGCGCGCCGGCCACCTTGACGAGCTGGCCGCCGATGAGCCCCCGAGCGTCGTCGAAGATCACATCGAAGCGCGCCGACGAGCTCCCCTCGGCCCGGCTCCCGGCGATCGCGGCGCCGGTCCCGGCCAGCGCAAGCACGACCGCGATGAGCCCGAGACGTCTCACGGGCGCTGGTTGTCCGCCGGGTTGCAGAGGTTGCCGGTGCCGGGAAGTATGTCCGGGTTGTTCCACGGATTCGACCCGTCGGCGGCCGGCGGGCCTCCGCCGCCGGGGCAGGGCGCGAGCAACCGGCTGCGCCCGCCGTTGAGCGGTCCGAGCGCGCCGGTGAGCGGTCCGATGATGCTGAGCATGCCGGTCAGCGAGGCGCCGCCGCCCTGCACCGAGAGTTCGGACCGGAGGTAGTGGCCGTTGGCGTCGTACGCGCCCCCGGCCGCCCCGCCAACCCCGTTGAAGAAGCCGGCCACGACGTCCGGCGTGTACGGGCGCAGGCCGGCGAGGACCGGGGTGAGCTCGGTGAGCGCTGTGGTGAGCGAGCGGACGGCGGGCGTCGCCTGCTTCTCGACCGGCGGGATGGCGCGCAGGGCGGACTCAGCGGGCGCGACGAGCGCCTGGACGCCGGCCATCGTCGGGATTGTGTTCTGCGCGACCGGGACAACCTTCTGCAGCAGCGTTGCGAGCTTCGGCGCGACCGGCTGGAGCGCCCGCAGCGCCGGGTCGAGGAACGTCAGCGTGAAGTTGACGTCGGCCAGCACGGAGGTGCTCTGGCGCAGGACCCCCGGCGCGCGGACCAGCGTGTCCTGAAGCGCCGAGCGTTGGGCTGCGACCTCACGCAGGACGGTGGCCGTGTTCGTGACGGCGCCGCCGAGGTCGCCGCTGCGCGCCGCGAGTGCGCCCGCGACCTGCGAGGTCGAGGCGATGAGACGGTCGAGCGCGAAGCGGTCGGCGACGACCTCGGCGCTGAGCTGGGTGAGCTGGCTGAGCGCCGGGTTGAAGTAGATCGAGGCTCGGTTGAGCTGCGACGCGGTCGGCCGGTGGACAAAGTACGCGCCGGTCTTGAGGATCTTGTTGATCGACGCACGGACCCGCGGAGTGAGCGCATCGAGGAACACGTCGAGATCGACGATCCCCCGGGATTGCGTGAACGGCAGGGTGCCGCCGCTGTCGATCGCCTTACCGGAGCCGGACAGCTCCAGGCCGACGAACCGGTTGGCGACGCCGGTCAGGCTGAGCTGACCGATCCGTGCGATCGAGCCGGCGTGGACCGGCGTGATGCTGGTGTCCGAGATGTTCAGCTGGACGTCGGCGAGACCGTTGTCCGAGAGCTTGATCTGTCCGACCGACCCGACCTGGTGGCCGGCGACGGTGACGATGTCGCCGCGGACGAGCTGCCCGGCATCGGCGAACGGGACGTGCAGGACGTAGCTGGAGCCACCGGTGAGGAGCAGCACGACCACGACCACGGCGGCGAGGCCCAACGCCAGCATCGAGGTCACGCGCGCGACGCTGTTCATCCGCCGATGGGAGCTCTCGCGTTTCCGCCCCAGAACAGTGCCGTGCCGACCATCCCGATCAGGTGAATCCCGATGATGTTCGCGACCATCGATTGAGCCGTCGCCTTACCGACGCCGACCGGGCCACCGCTCACGTGGTAGCCGTAGTAGATGCACACGAGCACGATGAACGTCGACATCGCGATGCATTTGATGAACGAGAACACGAAGTCCTGCGGCGACTGAAACTGCCAGAACAGCTGTAAGTAGCCCCCCTTGGAGACCTGACCGAGTTGGACCACGTCCGCCAGGTAGGAGGCGGCGAACCCGACGAGCGACGGCGAGCGCGTACAGGAACGGGAGCACGATCCAGGACCCGAGCAGCCGGGTCGAGCCGAGGTAGAGGATCGAGTCAAACCCCATCACCTCGAGCGCGTCGATCTCGTCGGAGATCCGCATCGAGCCGATTTCGGCGACGAATCCGGTGCCCACCTTCGCCGCCATCATGTACCCGAACGCGTACGGGATCACCTCGCGGAGGTCGCACAGGGCCGTGATCGCACCCGTCGACGAGGTCGCGCCGACGGTGCGAGCGGCGTAGGCGCCCTCGATGCCGCACTGGAGGCCGAGGATGAACACGAGGCCGAGCACGATCACCGCCGATCCGGTGATCAGGATCCCGGCCTGGCGGACGGTCTCGCCGATGAACCCCAGCACGCGGCCGTTGAACACCTTCAGCACGATCTTGCTGCAGAACTTCGTCGCCTCCCCGAAGGCGATCAGCGCCGCGTATGGACGGGAGAAGGTGTTCATCGCGGCGTGTTGAGGGCTGGGTGGGTCGCGAGCAGCGTCTGCGTGAACACGTAGTCGATCGCGCCGATCCCGAGGAACGCGATCACGACCGCCTGGTTGACGGCGCGGCCCACCCCCTCCGCCCCGCCGGACGCGGACAGCCCCTTGTAACAGCAGACGATCGCGATCATCGCGCCGAAGATCGTGGATTTGACGAACATCGCGACGAACTCGGCGGTCGTCGCCTGGGCGAAGAACGTCGAGAAGAACGGGCCGATCTGAGCGCCGTTGGAGACTGTCACCAGCACCCCGCCGAGCGTTCCGAACAGCAGCGCGTAGATCGAGAACAGCGGCGTCAGCAGCATCAGCGAGAGAAACCGCGGGACGACGAGGCTCTTGATCGGATCGACGCCCAGCACCATCAGGGCGTCCAGCTCCTCACGGATCTTGCGGGCGCCGAGGTCGGCGGTCATCGCCGTCCCGGCAACCCCGGCCATCACGATCGCGCACACGAGCGGAGCGAACTCGCGCATCACGATGATCACGAACAGCCCGCCGAGCCGGTCGAGCGCGCCGAGCAGGTTGAGAAAGTTCCCAACCTCGATCCCGGCCGGGCCGTAGGTGAAGGCCAGGGATGCGAGGATCATCGGGAACCAGCCGAGTCGCAGGGCGAACAGGAACTGGTCGACGAGCTCCGGCCCGTAGTTGTACGGCGGCGTCAGCGCAGCGAGCACGGTGCGCCGGAACAGAAGCACCATCGCGCCGATCGTGGCGATGAACCCGCGGAGCGGCGCATAGCCGAACCTCAGAACGACATCCAACTCTAGGTCGCCTCTCCTCGCCGCCTTCACGCGGCCAGCAAGTCCGGCCGCAGGAGGGGCGGATCATATGACGGATGTCGCATCAGCGACAACAGGGAACCGTCAGCCGCAACCCCACTGTCAAGAGTCGGTGAGCGCGCTGCCGGCGTGCACGCGGTCGGGCGTGCACGCCGGCCGGGCAGCGCGCGCTACGGACCGGTGAGGGCGCCGCCCAGGGCGCGCTCTGCATCCAGCAGCGTGATCAGCCGATCTTCGACCTTGGCGATCTCATCGCCGAAGCCCCCTTCGGACACCGGCATCGGCTCAATCGCGTCTGCGGATACGAGCAGGACCTCTTCAACGGCGTCGACGATCAGGCCGATTGCTCCGGCCTCGAGTTCGACGACGAGGATCTTCGTCCCGTCGTGGATCTCCAACGTTCGCCCCAGACGGCTGCTCAGGTCCGCCACCGGCAGAACCCGGCCGCGGAGGCTGATCATGCCCTGGATCATCCCGCTCGCCGCGCCCTTTGCCTTCGGCGGGGTGAAGCGGATGATCTCGCGGACGGACGTGATCGGCAGCGCGTAGTGCTCGTCATGGAGAGCGAACACCACGAGCTGACGCTCATCGCGCGCCTCGCGTGAGGACGTGGAGTCGAGGGTGGTTGTGCTCATCTGGTCCCTCCTTAGACCGTGAACTTGGTGGCGAGCGACTCGAGCTCGCGGGCGGTGTTCGCCAGCTCCTCGCTCGAGCTTGCGATGTGCTGGGACGTCGCCGCAGACTCCTGGGCGGACGCCGACACTTCTTCGGTCGCCGCGCTCGTGTCGTCGGCGACGGTCGCGACGTGCTCGACGGCTTCGTTGATCCGCGCGATGCAGTCACCGACCTCCTCGACGCTGCCGCTCAGACCGTCGAACGACTCGCGCGTCTTGTTGGCGGCCTTTGACGCCGACTCGGCGAGCTTGCGGACCTCCTCGGCGACGACCGCAAAGCCGCGGCCCTGGTCGCCGGCGCGCGCCGCCTCGATCGCGGCGTTGAGCGCGAGCAGGTTCGTCTGGTCGGCGATCGCACCGATCTCGCCCGTGAGCGCGACGCCCTCGGCTGCGACCTCGCGGGCCTTACCTGAGAGCTCGACGGCCTCGGCCGCGACCTGGCGGACATCGTGGACCATGCCCATCTGCTTCTCCGCGCCGGCCGCGACGCTGCCGGTCGCCTGGGCGATCTGCTCGATCGCGGCGCCGGTCTGCTGCGAGGCCGCCGACGTGTTCTGGGAGGATCCGGCCACCGTGGCGGCGGTCGACTGGATCTGCCGGATCATCGCGGCCAGTTCTCCGCGCATGACGTTGTAGGACTCAAGGCCGCCCTGGGCCTGGGAGAGCATGCCGTTGAACACGTCTCCGAGTTCGCCGATCGCGGCGCCGGGAGCGGCGGTCACCGGCGTCGTGACCGCGAGGGCCTCGACTGTGAGATCACCCTTCGCGGCGGCCGCGAGGCCGTCGTTGAGGCCGGCCAAGCAGTGATCGGACAGGCCGTGCAGGCGCTCGGTGAGCGGACCGAGGCACGACTGGTCGCCGAGCGCGGCCCGGAGCTGCTCACGGAGGGCGTTGTAGCCCTCGAGCGCTGCCTGCGCCTTCGACAGCATCGAGTTGAAGACCTCTGTGAGCTCGGTGAGCCCTGGGTCCTCGGTCTTCATGTCCATCGGCTTCGTGACCGGGACGGCTTCCCGCGTGAGATCGCCGTCGACAGCCGCCGACAGCCCATCGACGAGCGACTGAAGGCAGTTGTCGTCCATGCTGTGCAAGCGGACAGCGAGCTGGTCGCGCCATTCCAAGCGCTCATCGCTGTTTGCAGCTGTCGCGGCCGGCGCGTCGTCATGCCGGCGGTGGATCGAGATGGACACGAATGCCTCCTACGGGTGTGGATGGGTGACCGACACGGCTGACTCATTCGTGAGAACGGCTGAAAAGCGCGTGGTCTGCTCCGCAAAAACCCGCATGTATGAGCGGAAAGGTGCGGGAACCTGCGGTTGGCGCCGCTCTGACCCCCCGTTGAGGCCCGTTGAGCCAAGAACTCGGGCTCGGTTAGTTCCTATACTTTTTGAAGTATGCTGACGTTTCGACGCCTGCTGAGATTCCTGCGGCCCTACAAGCGCGGCGTCGTCGTGTCGTTCGCGCTCGCCGCCGGAGCGATGGCGATGACCGTCCTGATCCCGTACCTGACGGGGCGGGCGATCGATGCGGTGCGGCTTCACCATCGCCACGACCTGACGATGTTCGCGGTCGCAATCGTCGTGGCCGGAGTCGCGCGGCTTGGGCTCAGCGTCCTGCGCCGACTCGTCGCGGGTCAGGTCTCGCTCGGCGTCGAGCTCGATCTCCGCAACAGCCTGTACGGCCAGTTGCAGCGGCTCGAGCTCGCGTTCTTCGACCGCCAGCAGACGGGTCAGCTCATGTCCCGGGCGACCGTCGATCTCCAATCGGTGCGGTTCTTCCTCGGATACGGGCTGATCTTCATCGGCCAGTCGCTGTTGACGATCCTGCTCGCGGGTGTGGCGATGTTCCTGCTGCAACCGTCGCTGGCGTTGCTCGCGCTCGCGCCGACGCCGTTCGTCGTGGTGATCGCGTTTCGCTACGGCAAGCGCTCCCGCCCCGCGATCCAGGAGGCCCAGCAGCGGATCGCGGAGTTGACCGCCGAGGCGGAGGAGAACGTGTCCGGCGTGCGGGTGGTCAAAGCGTTCGCGCAGGAGGACCGGCAGTTGCGGCGCTTCCAGCACTCGGTGCAGCGCGTGTTCGTGCAGCAGATGCGGGCGACGCGCATCCAGGCCGTGTTCGGGCCGCTCATCAGTTTCCTGCCGAACCTCGGCCTTGCCGCGATCCTGCTCGTCGGCGGGCGCCAGGTGATTCACGGCTCGATCACCGTCGGCGCGTTCACCGCGTTCTACGCGTACCTGCTGATGCTGATCTCGCCGATGCGGACGCTCGGCTACATGCTCGGCGCCGCGCAGCGCGCCACCGCGTCGGGCGCCCGGATCTTCCAGATCCTCGACCGCGAACCGGCGATGGTCGTGCCGGACAACGCACCGCCGTTGCCGGACGGACCGGGTGCCGTCCGCTTCGAAAACGTGAGCCTCACGTTCTCCGGCGCTCCGCATCCGGCGTTACGCAAGATTGAGCTCGATCTCGAGGCGGGTCGTACGTACGCGCTCGTCGGCGCGATGGGATCAGGGAAGACCGCGCTCGTCTCGCTCCTCCCCCGCCTCTACGACGTCGACCACGGAGCGGTCACGATCGACGGAGCCGATGTCCGCTCGGTCGACACCGCCAGCCTGCGCCGCGCCATGGCCATCGTCAACGACGATCCGTTCCTGTTCTCGGCCACGGTGCACGACAACATCGCGTACGCCCGGCCCGACGCATCGCGTGAGGAGGTCGAGCGCGCGGCCGTCGCCGCGCAGGCCGCTGACTTCATCGAGCGGCTCCCGAAGGGCTACGACACGACGGTCGGCGAGCGCGGACTGACGCTCTCCGGCGGGCAGCGCCAGCGGCTGGCGATTGCCCGCGCGATTCTCGCCGATCCGCGGATCCTGATCCTCGACGACGCGACGTCGTCGGTCGATGCCTCGACCGAGCAGTCGATCAAGCTCGCGCTGCGTCAGGTGATGCAGGGCCGCACGACGTTCGTGATCGCCCATCGGCTCTCGACGATCGCCCTCGCCGACGAGATCATCGTGCTCGAGGACGGTCGCGTCGGGACACACGGCACGCACGACGAATTGCTCGAGCGCTCCGAGCTGTACCGCGAGATCGTCGAGAAAGGCATGCCCGATCAGGTGTTCCTCACGCGTAAGCCGCTCGAGGCGGAGGTGGCCGGGCTGTGAGTACCGATGCCGTCAACCGCCGCAGCGAGTTGCGCCGCCGTCTGCGGGCGACCGGAGGCCGGGGACGCAAGCTGCGCGGGCTCGCCTCGTTGCTCGCTCCGTACCGCTGGCGTGTCGTCGCCATGGTCGCGTCCGTGGTCGCCGCCACGGCGGCCGCACTGGCGCCAGCACCGCTCGCGAAGCTCGCCATCGACAACGGGATCATGCGCCACGACACGACCGAACTCGACCTGATCGTCATCGCCTTCCTCGTGAGCGCGGTCGTGTACGCGATCGCCACGTACCTGCAGACCTACCTCGTCGGCTGGGTCGGCCAGCGCGCACTCCAGGACCTCCGCGTGCGGCTGTTCCGGCACCTTCAGGATCTGTCGATCGGGTTCTACTCGCGTAACCGCGCGGGCGTGATCATCTCCCGGATGACGAACGACGTCGAGGCTCTCGATCAGCTCGTCGAGGACGGGATGGCGACGCTGCTGCAGTCCGGTCTCACGCTGATCGGCGTCGTCGCGATCCTGTTCGTCATGGATTCTCAGCTGGCGCTGCTGACGTTCCTCGCCCTCCCCCTGTTGCTCATCGGCGGCGTCATCTTTCGGATCGCCTCCGCGGACGCCTACCGCCTCACACGGGAGAAGATCGCGACGATCACCGGTTACCTCCAGGAGAGTCTGTCCGGGATCCGGGTCGTGCGAGCGTTCGGCCAGGAGCAACGACACATCGACCGATTCGCCGAGCTCAACGACGACAACCGGCGCGCGAACCTCAAGACGGTCTACCTGAACGCTGCGTACTTCCCGGCGGTGGAACTGCTGTCGGCGCTCGTCACGGTCGAGATCCTCGTGATCGGCGGGGTCGAGGCGATCAACGGGCACACCTCGACCGGCGTCGTGTTCGCGTTCGTCGCCGCGCTCAACAACTTCTTCGACCCGATCCAGCAGCTCTCCCAGCTTTACACCACGTATCAGTCCGGCATGGCCGCACTCGACAAGATCTTCAACCTGCTCGACGAGCAGCCGGAGCTCGTCGACGCTCCGGACGCCGTGAAGCTCGGCGAGATCCGAGGCGAGCTGGCGTTCCAGAACGTGTCGTTCCGCTACGGCTCGGGCGAGACCGCCGCCTACGCATTGCGCGACATCGACATCACGATCCCGCCTGGGCAGACCGTCGCGCTCGTCGGCGAGACCGGTGCGGGGAAGTCGACGTTCGCCAAGCTCGTCGCCCGCTTCTATGACCCAACGTCCGGTCAGGTGCTCGTCGACGGTCACGACCTCCGGGAGGTGGAGGCCCACTCGCTGCGCTCGCAGATGGGGATCGTGCCTCAGGAGGGCTTTCTGTTCAGCGGCACGGTCAGGGAGAACATCAGCTTCGGCGCGCCGGACGCGACCGACGAGCAGATCGCCGAGGCGGCGCGAGCGGTCGGCGCCCACCAGTTCATCGAGGCGCTCGAACACGGCTACGACACACAGGTCGGTGAGCGTGGCGTGCAGCTGTCTGCCGGACAGCGCCAGCTCCTCGCATTCGCCCGCGCGCTCGTTGCCGACCCGCGCATCCTCGTCCTCGACGAAGCGACCTCGAACGTCGACGTGCACACGGAGAGCCTGATCGAGGACGGCCTACGACGGCTCGTCGCCGGCCGCACCGCGATCGTCATCGCGCACCGGCTGTCGACGATCCGGCACGCCGGCCGGATCATCGTGCTTGAGCACGGCGAGATCGTCGAGCAGGGCACGCATGACGAGCTGCTCGCCGCCGAGGGCCGCTACTGGCAGCTGTATCGGGACTGGGCCGAGCAGGCCGCGGCATAGGCCATGCCGTCGAACGGCTCCCGCGTCACCGCCCTGTCGGTCACCCCGGTCAAGGCGACCCGGCTGCATCGCGTCGATTCGGTCGAACTCGACGCCGACGGCGCCCGCGGGAACCGACGGTTCTTCGTGGTCGACGAGCACGGGCGGATGGTCAATGGCAAGCTCATCGGCGAATTCCAGACCGTCGTCGCCTCGTGCGCGGGCGACCGGCTGACGTTCGTGTTCGGAGACGGGCGGACGGTCGAGTCGGCGGTCGACCTCGGAGAGCCGCTCGAGCTGAGCTTCTTCTCGGCGTCGGTGCAGGCGCGGCCCGTGCTCGGACCGTTCTCGGAGGCGCTCTCGGACCACATCGGCCGCCCGCTGCGGCTCATGGAGGGAGCTCCCGCGGTCGACCGCGGGCGCCGGGGCGGCGCCTCGCTCGTCTCCCAGAACTCGCTTAACCGGCTCGCCGAGCAAGCCGGCGAGGACGGGATCGACCCGCGCCGGTTCCGGATGCTGATCGAGATCGACGGCGTGGCCCCGCACGAGGAGGACGGGTGGGTCGGACGAACCGTCCGGATCGGAGACGCAGCGGTGCGCTTCCACGGTCATGTCGGACGCTGCCTGATCACGAGCCGCGATCCAGACACCGGAGTCGTCGACCTGCCGACGCTCGATCTCCTCGGCGCGTACCGCCGCGAGGCCGACTCGACCGAGCCGCTGCCGTTCGGGATCTACGGTGAGGTCATCCAGCCGGGCCCCGTCCAGGTCGGGGATCCGGTGCGCCCCGGCTGACGCAAACGCGGCTCGCCCCCGACCGCTACGCTCCCGCTCGAGATGAGCGAAGAACGCGTTCGGATCGACATCGCCGACCATGTCGCGGTCGTCAGCCTGACCCGGCCGGAGAAGCACAACGCGCTCGATCTCGCGATGTTTGAGGGGATCATCGGTGCCGCGACGCGGCTCCGCAGCGAGCCGGGTGTCCGCGCGGTCGTCGTCCACGGCGAGGGGCCGAGCTTCTGCTCCGGGCTCGACATCGCCGGGATGATGGCCGACCAGGGCCCGAACGGCCTGACGGATCCGTTGAAGGCCGATCCGCCCAACTGGTTCCAGCGGGCGGCGTATGACTGGATCGAGGTTCCCGTCCCGGTGATCGCCGCGATTCACGGCAACTGCCTCGGAGGCGGGCTGCAGATCGCGCTCGGCGCCGACATCCGCATCGCCACACCGGACGCGCGGCTGTCGGTGATGGAGATCAAATGGGGACTCGTGCCCGACATGTCGATCACGCGCACGCTGCCGCGACTCGTCGGGATCGATGTCGCCAAGGAGCTGACGTTCACCGGCCGCGTGTTCAGCGGCGAGGAGGCCAAGCAGCTCGGTGTCGTGACCCACATCTCCGAGGAGCCGCTCGCCGCCGCCCGCGGATTGGCGACCGAGATTGCTGGTCGCTCGCCACACGCGATCCGAGCGGCCAAGCGCCTGTACGACGAATCGTGGGTTGGCTCGCCGCAGGACACACTCGCGCTCGAGGCATCGCTCCAGCGCGACCTCATCGGCTCGCCGAACCAGGTGGCGGCCGTCACGGCCGGGCTCAGCAAGCAGCCGGCCCGGTTCGCCGATCCGCATCTGTAGTCGCGCGCACCGCGCTCGCCCGCCGGTACGGAACGACATCCGGGGTTTCCCACAGAGTTGCCGCAATGCCCTCGTAAATGGGGTGTCAATCGACAACACTGCGGTACGAGAGGATCAGGAAAGCGACGGGGTGATGCGCGGACACGATCAGGAGCGGGCACAGCCGTACGGACACGATCAGTCGTTTTCCGATACCGCTGGTGCCTCGATCCCGCGCTCCCCGACCACCGCAGCTCAGGACGGTCCCGCTCTCGGCATGCGGCCCCGCGTGACGATCGTGGTTGCCGCCATCATCGCGCTCGCCGCGATCACCGCCGTCGTCGCGCTCACGTGGAACGCGAGTGCCGCTCGCGACAACGAGGATCGCCTCGACAGCGTCGTGCTCAACCTGAACGCTCTCCAGGACCTGCCGTGGCGCCTTCAGACCTCGTGGGTCAACGGAGGACACCCCAGCGCTGCCGACATCCGCACGCGCATGGACACCGCGGAGCAGGGCATCGTCAATCAGCTCGATGCGCTGCAACA
The DNA here is from genome assembly GCA_963813265.1 of uncultured Solirubrobacterales bacterium. Taxonomy (GTDB): domain Bacteria; phylum Actinomycetota; class Thermoleophilia; order Solirubrobacterales; family Solirubrobacteraceae; genus Palsa-465. The sequence continues at coordinate 81,918 of CAWEYQ010000016.1, forward strand.
GGCCGCACCGGTCCCCGGGCTGGCGGCGGCCCGCAATCCGCTCGCCGGCAACTTCGCGGCGTTGTCCGAGGTCATCGGCGTGATCGCGCACGGGACCCCGACCGCGGTCGGGTCCGTCGCACCCTCGGTGTTCCTCACCCATGACGCGGTGCTCGACGCGCTCGATCGGGCCCGGGCCCACTACAGCTCCGCCGCCGACGGACGCCTGTGGGAGGCGACGATCGGCTCGATCCTGGTGATGGCATTGCTGCTCGGCGGGTTCGTCGTCTTCTTCTGGCGGTCGGTGAAGGCGCGGACGAGCGCCGAAGCGCTCGCCACGGAGCTCGAGCGCAGCCGGGAGCACCTGGAGCACGCCCAGCGGATCGCCAGCGTCGGCAGCTGGGAGTGGGACGACCGAGACAACATCGTCCGCTGGTCTCCGGAGCAGGGTCGGCTCCACGGCTGGCACCGGCCCGAGCCGCCGCGCACACCCCGCGCATTCCTCCAACTGATCGCACCTGACGATCGGCGGCGGGTCGAAGCCGCCATGCGGTCAGCGTTTCTGGACGGCGAGGCGATCGACTTCGAATACCGCGTCGCCGAGTCCCGCGGCGGCAGGCTGATTCAAGTTCAGGCCTCGAGCCAGACCGAGACCGACGGACGGCGCCGCGTGATCGGGACGAGCCAGGACATGACCGAGCGGTTCCGTCGGGTCGAGGCGGAACGAGCGAACCGGGCGAAGAACGAGTTCATCTCACGGATGAGCCATGAACTCCGCACCCCGCTCAACGCGGTCCTCGGCTTCGGGCAGCTGATGAGCATGTCCGAGCTCGACGAACGGCAACAGGGCAATGTCGAACACATCCTCTCCGCCGGTCGCCACCTGCTCGACCTGATCAATGAGATCCTCGACATCTCACGGATCGAATCCGGCGACATGCGCCTGTCGCTCGAGCCGGTGGCACTCGAGAGCGTGCTCGTCGACGCCGCCGACCTCGTCACCCCGGTCGCCGACGAGCACGGCATCACGATCACGGTGCAGCAGGAGCCGGACCTGTGGGTGCGCGCGGATGTCCAGCGGGTTCGGCAGGTGCTGCTCAACCTGCTCTCGAACGCCGTCAAGTACAACGACGACCGCGGTCACGTCTGGGTCCGGGCGCGCCGGGCCGACGGCGGCCGGGTCCGGATCGAGGTGCAGGATGACGGGGCTGGGATCGCGCCCGAGATGATCGACCGGCTGTTCAGCCCATTCGAGCGTCTCGGGGCAGAGCAGTCCGCCGTCGAGGGCACCGGTCTCGGACTCGCGTTGTCGCGAGGGATGATCGAGGCGATGGGCGGGCGGATCAGCGTGCACAGCGGGCTCGACGAAGGCTCGCGATTTGTCGTCGAGCTGACCGAGTCGTCCGCGCCCACGCCGAGCGACCTCGCGGCCGTGGCCGCGCCCATTCCGCTGCAGCGCGCCGTCGGGGTGCCGGACCGGTCGGCGGCCCCGGCCCTCCGGGTCCTGTGCATCGAGGACAACGCCGCCAACATCGAATTGATCGAGCAGATCCTGTCCGCGCGTCCGAAGGTCGAGTTGCTGACGGCGCAGGATGGCGGGAGCGGCCTCCAAAGCGCCCGGGAGTCACAGCCGGATCTCGTGCTTCTCGATCTCGACCTTCCGGATATCCGCGGCGAGAGAGTGCTCGCAGAGTTGCAGCGGGACGCGATCACGGAGAGGATCCCCGTCGTGATCCTGTCTGCGGCGACCTCCGCTGAGGAGGAGACCGAGCGGCTGCTCGCACTCGGCGCTCGCTCGTATATCAGCAAACCACCCGGCGTGACGGCGCTGCTCCAGGCCATCGACGGCATCGCCCCACGACAGGACACCGCCGCCTGATGCATGCCACGACCGACATGCGCGTGCTGATCGTCGACGACAACGCGGCGAACGTCGCGCTGCTCGAGCAGGTCCTCGCCCAGGGCGGATACGACGACATTCTCAGCACCCGCGACGCGGCGGCTGCGCCGACGATGTGCCACACCCACCGGCCGGACCTCGTCCTGCTTGACCTGCACATGCCGGGACTCTCCGGCTACGAGGTGCTCGACGAGATCCGCGAGCTGACCGAGCCGCCCCAGAGCCTGCCGGTGCTGGTGCTGACCGCCGACGCGAGCCGCGATGCCCGCCACCGCGCGCTCACCGCCGGCGCCCGTGATTTCGTCAACAAGCCGATCGACCCGACGGAGCTGCTGCTGCGAGTCGGCAACCTGCTCCGCACCCGTCAGCTTCAGCACCAGCTCGAGAACCGCAACGAGCTCCTTGACGAAGCGGTGCGGATCCGGACCGTACAGCTCGAGCAGGCCCGCCTTGAGAGCCTCGTCGTCCTGGCGACGATGGCCGAATACCACGACTACGCGACCGCCAACCACACCCAGCGCGTCGGCATGATGGCCGCGCTCATCGCCCAGTCGCTCGATCTGCCCGACCAGTTCGTGGCCACGATCCAGGACGCCGCGCTCCTTCATGACGTCGGCAAGGTCGGGATCTCCGACCGAGTGTTGCTCAAGCCGGGCCGCCTCACGCCCGAGGAACGCCACACGATGATGACCCATGTCGAGATCGGCGCCCGGATTCTCGGCCAGGCCCGCTCACCCGTCCTCCGCGCGGCCGCTGAGATCGCGCGGACTCACCACGAGCACTGGGACGGCGGGGGATACCTGCTCGGGCTCAAGGGCGAGGAGATCCCGCTCGCCGGGCGGATCACCGCCGTCGCCGACGTGTTCGACGCCCTCACCCACGAGCGGCCGTACAAGTCCGCATGGGAGATCGACCGCGCCGTGGCCGAGATCGTCAGTCAGGCCGGTCGCCAGTTTGACCCCCGGGTCGTCGAGGCGTTCACGGCCGTCGACCTGTCAGCGATCCCACACCAGCGCCCCGGCGAGCGAACCGCGCCGGTCCCGGCGGCCTGACACGTCGGGCGAAAACGACCCTCACGGAGGGCTATACTCGCCCGCGTTGAGAGCCCCGAAGGTCACACCAGACCAGTCAGCGGCGATCACACCACTGCGGGGTGGAGTAATCGGCAACTCGCCAGGTTCTGGCCCTGGAATTCAAGGTTCGAGTCCTTGCCCCGCAGCTCCGCAGTGCCCGCCGGGCTCCTGACGTGCGTGTCCTTGGTCTCCCCATCGAGCCTCCGCAGGCGGTCCTCAGCCGCATCCTGAACGAACTCGGTGCGGTCTCTCGGCTGGCGCAGGGGCTGCCGGGCCAGTTCGACCGCATGATCGATCTCGGCGAGGAGATCGCGGAGCTCGGCCGCGAGATACTGCTCGTCGCGCGGCGGCTCGATCAGCGCGCCGAGTCGATCTTGGTTCTCGGAGAACGACTCGACGTTCGGGCCGCCGAACTGCTCGAGCTCGGCGACGCGATGCGCGACCTCGGCGACCGGATCGACGTGCGCGGGGGTGAGATCGCCGACCGGGCGGGACAGGTCGTCGAGACGGGCGCGGAGCTGATCGCGGTGCTGCCGGCGTTTGAGCGCGCCCTTGAGATGGCAACACCGCTGGAGGGCGCGATCGACCGATTTGGTCGGCTTGTCGACCGACTCCCGGGCGGAGCGACGCGCCGTCGCGGCGGTGCCGCGCCGCCCGGCGGTCCGCCGGGCCCGGAGGATTCGCCCGCGCCGGACCGTCCGCCGGCAGGTGGTCCGTCGGCAGCTGGTCCGTCGGCGGATGGTCCGTCAGCGGATGGTCCGTCAGCGGGCGGTCCGTCAGCGGGTGGTCCGGAGCCGGGGTCCGAGCCCTGATCGGCCCGGACCGGCACGATCTCCCATGCGATGCGTCTCGCCCGAGCGCGAGGGAGATCGTGCCGCTGTGAGCAGCACGCCATCCCGCGCGGCGATTTCGGCGTGCGAGCGTGGGACATCGTGCCGATCTCGGATGCGTCGGGACAAGATCCCGTCTGTCGCGATCGATCAGTGGACTGGGACTGAAGCCGATCTGATCCGGGCGAACGATGCAAATCGCCTGCCGAGGGACGCACCGCGATTCGACCCGTCACCCATCGCTCCCCCAGTACTAGACCGTCTAGTACGGGCGCTCGTCGCAGGATTTCTAGACTGACGACAGGTCGAAGGAGAGGTCACCGAGCACGGCGACGCGCTCGCCGAGGTCCGTGGCGGTGGCGATCAGCCGGCGGGCGTGCTCGAGGTCGTCCGAGCGGCCGACGGACAGGGCGGCGGCGACCCGGCCGCCGGAGACGTACCACACGCTGAACTCGCCACTGTCAAACGAGCCGCGCACGATCTCCTGATCCCACTCGCTCGCGGGGCCGACGTACTCAAGCGAAGCCCAATCGGCGAGATCGGAGAAGAAGTACGGGACGACGTCGTGCGGCTGGTCCTGACCGAGCATGTTCAGCGCAGCCGTCTTACCGTGGTTGAAGGCGACGTCCCAATGCTCGACCCGGATACGCCGGCCGCCGTGAACGACGCTCTCGTACTCGGCGATGTCGCCCGCAGCAAAGATCCCGGGCACGGGCGTCTGCAGGCGGGAGTCAACGAGCACGCCACCCCGCTCGCCGAGCTCGAGCCCGGCCGCCCGGGCGAGCATCACATCCGGCATGACGCCGACGCCGACGACGACCGCATCGGCCTCGATCTCGGTGCCACGCTTGGTCACCACGTGGGTGACGCGGCCCTCGTGGCCCTGGAAATGGTCGAGCTCATCGTCGGCGTGGATCGTGATCCCGTGTTCCTCGAGGCGCGACCGAAAGAAGCGGCCCGCGGCGTCGCCGAACGTGCGGCTGAGCGGGTGTGCCTCGAGCATGACCATCGCGCACGAACTCCCGAGAACGGTGAGCGACGCGGCCACCTCGCTGGCGATGTAGGAGCCCCCGATCATGACGACGCGTTTGCCCGCGGCATCGCTGCGGATCGTGTCGCTGTTCCCCAGCGTCCGCAGGTAGTGGATCCCCTCGAGCTCGCACCCGGGAACGTTGAGCCGCCGGACGTTCGCGCCGGTGGCGAGCAGCGCCTTGTCGAAGCTGATCGTCTGCTTGTTCGCGAGCGTCAGCGTCTTGTCGGAGGCATCGAGCTTCGTCACGGAGGTCCGCGTCATCAGTTCGATGTTCTGCTCGTCGTACCACTCGGCTCCTCGGAAGAGCACGTCCTCCCGGCTCTCCTTGCCCTGGAGGTACTCCTTTGAGCACGGCGGCCGGTTGTACGGCGCGTCGGGCTCACGCCCGACCAGCAGGATCTCCCCGTCCGCGCCGCTCTCCCGCAGCCAGCGGGCGCAGTTGCCGGACGCGAGGCCGCCGCCGATGAGGGCGTAGTTGACGTGACGGTCTGCCATGGGTCCTATATATCCGTTCCGTTGGGCGCAAACTGCGGCGTGATCTGACCCTCGAGCCCGGGATCGAGAATCAGCAGAACCTGGTCGCCCGCCTCGATCATCGAGTCGACCTTCGGCACGAACCCCGCGCCGCCGCGCAGCACGGAGATGATCAGGCTGCCATCCGGCAGCGGGACGTCCTGGACACGCCTGCCGGCGGCGGGCGAGCCGTCGCCGACCTCGAGCTCGATGATCTCGAGGTGCTCCTCTTCAAGCGCGAGCAACTGGACGAGCCCGTACTCGGGCACCTCGTGCTCAATCAGACGGAGAATGAGGTCGGTCGCGGAGACCGCCGGCTGGATCCCGAGCAGCTTGAAATGCTGAAGGTTGCGTGGGTTGTTGACCCGGGCGACGATCCGCTGGCAGCCGTACTTCTCCTTGGCGACCTGGCAGATGAGGATGTTGTCCTCGTCGTCCCCGGTCACGGCGATCACGAGATCGGCGCGCTGGATCCCGGCGCGTTCGAGGATCCACAGCTCGGTCGCGTCGCCGTATTGGATCGCGTGCTCGAGTTCCTCCTCGACAACCCGGTAGCGGCTGTGGTCGGACTCGATCAGCGTCACCTCGCGATCCTTGGCGATCAGCTCGCGGGCGAGGTTCCAGCCGACCTTTCCGGCGCCGGCAATGATCACATACACGGGCCGACGCACCCCCTCATGGCGCGAGCACCAGATCCTCGGCCTGGTCGATCGCCGTCTGCGTCGGGCAGATCGTCAGCAGGCCCTGCTCGGCATACCAGGAGGCGCGCCCGGGGTCGGCGACGCGGACGACGACGCGCGGCACCTTGAACCGGCGCTGGGCGATCTGGGCGATCACGAGGTTCGTGTTGTCGCCGCGGGTGGCCGCCAGGAACACGTCGGCCTCCTCGATGCCGGCCTCGATCAGGCCATCGATCTCCAGCGCCGCGCCGACCGTGAACCGTCCACCGGAGTCCTCCCAGGTCGTGGTCTGGTCCTTGTCCAGACGCTCATGCGAGAGCGGGTCCGAGTCCATCACGGACACCTCGTGCCCGGCGGCGAGGGCTCGCTTGGCCACCGCAGACCCGACACGACCGGAACCAACGATCAGGATGAACATTGGCGTGCAATCTACTCGGTCTCGACGGGCCGGAGCGGCGGCGGAGTGAGAGCTGCGGCAATGATCACGAGGGCGAACGCCAGCACGCGGACCGCGAGCTCGAGCTTCCCGTCCGGCAGCGGCTCGCCGAACACGATCGGACCCGCGGCGATCGTCGTCAGGTTCGCGGCGGCGCTCGTCAGGGCGATCACCGGCACCGCGTCGCCGAGCTGCAGACTCCGGGCCGATATGAGCAGCCCGAGCAGCGACGCGATGAGGATGACGAGTGCGAGCGGATGGATGAGCACTCCGAACCCGAGCGACCCGAGGTGACCGCTGAGGGCTTTGATCGAGGTGTCCGACGCCGCCCACAGCAGCCCGGCCGAGACTGCGAGGGCAGTCGCGCGGTGTGAGCGGGCGGCGATGAGCAGGCCCGCGAGTCCGGCTGCCGAGACGTAGATCGCGAGCGTGCCGCCGTGGTAGTGGGAATGGGCGCTGTCGGCCCCGTTGCCCAGCGTCGCGGCGAGAAACGCGAGGCCCGCCGCCGTGAGCGCGACCCCGATCCACTCGCGTCGGGTGACCGCGATGCCGAACAACCGGTCGGCGACGACCGTGAGGAGCACGAGCCCGCCGGCGATCACCGATTGCACGAGCGAGATCGGCGCGAGCGCCAGCGCGCCAACGTGAAAACCCCATGACCCCATCGCGATCAGGATCCCGAGCGTGTACAGCGGTGATCGGAAGAGCGCCACCGAACTGCTGATCGGGCGCGACATGTCGACGGCCGGAGCGTCGCGGGCGCCGCGGAACTTGTAGAGGAACCCCGCGACCGAGGTGAACGCCGTCAGCAGCGCCAGGAGCAAGCCGAGTTGGACGGAGAACGACATCGTCTGACCCCGAGCGTACCGCCGGCGTCCGCTGTTTTACCCGGACGGCGAGGGCCCCTTCGCCAACGCCGGATCCGAGGTGCCGAGGTAGACGCGCGCCAGCGACACCGCCAGGTTCTTGCGCACGCTCGCCGAGACCCCCGGCCAGTGCACCGTGACGCCGAGCAGCACGTGCCCGTCGCTCGTCAGCAACAGATCAAGATCGGGGACCCACGACGCATCGAGCCCCAGATGCGTCACCGTCTGCGGCGGCGCAAACGTCCGCTTCGTCCCGAACTGCTGCCCATCCTCCACGATCGCCCGCTCAAGCCGCGCATACGGCTGCGGCGAGGAATCGGCGTTCACGATCACCGTGACCCGCTTGCCGGCGGCCGTCGTCACGAAATGACACTCCGGCGCCCCGTTATTGCCGGTCGTCCTCGAGCTCGTCACCTGGGCGGCTTGAACATGCGTCGCCAACGCCACAATCGTCCGCCCCGCCGGCCGACACACCGGCTGCGCCGCAGCCTGCGGGGCGGTCGGGTTCGAGGCTGCGGACTTGCTTCCCCCGCAAGCGCTGAGCGAGCCGATCAGGCCGATCGCCAGCCCAGCCGCGAAGGTGCGCACCCCGCCGGGGGGACTCGCGCGTCGCACGCATACCTTCCGCATACGACAAAACGTAGCCCGTCCTCCACGGCGGGGTGCCACCGAAGCGATCAGGTAATGAGAGGAATCATCAAGAGAGCGACGATGTTGGCCACCTTGATCATCGGGTTGATGGCGGGACCCGCCGTGTCCTTGTACGGGTCACCGACGGTGTCACCGGTGATCGCAGCGGCATGCGCCTCGGATCCCTTGCCACCGTAGGCACCGTCCTCGATCAGCTTCTTGGCGTTGTCCCATGCACCACCGCCCGACGTCATCGAGATCGCGACGAACAGCCCGACGACGATGACGCCGATGAGCAGCCCGCCGAGCGCCTCGGTGCTGATGATCCCGACGACGAACGTGACCACGATCGGGATCAGCGACGGCAGGATCATCTCCCGCTGAGCGGCGCGCGTCACGAGGCTGACGGCGGTCGCGTACTCGGGCTCCTCGGTGCCCTCCATGATCCCGGGCTTCTCCCGGAACTGGCGTCGCACCTCCTCGACGACGGCGCCGCCGGCGCGGCCGACGGCCTCCATCGCGAGCGACACGAACAGGTACACCATCAGTCCGCCGATCAGCAGACCGATCAGAACCGCCGGGTTGCCGATCGCGAAGTCCGGGAACTTGCCCTTGTCATTGAGCTCGCGCTCAAACGCGTTGAACAGCACGAGCGCGGCGAGCGCGGCCGAGCCGATCGCGTATCCCTTCGTCACGGCCTTGGTCGTGTTGCCGACCGCATCGAGCGGGTCGGTGACGTTGCGGACCTCCTCTGGGAGGTCGGCCATCTCGGCAATGCCGCCGGCGTTGTCGGTGATCGGTCCGAACGCGTCGAGCGCCACGATCAGACCCGTCAGCGAGAGCTGCGCCATCACGGCGACGCCGATGCCGTAGATGCCCTGGCCATGACCGCCGGTCAGCTTCCAGGCGCCGAAGATGCCGAGCGCGATCACGATCGCCGGCGGCCCGGTCGACTGAAAGCCCTGGGCGAGGCCCTGGATGATGTTCGTCGCGTGGCCGGTCTGCGACGCCCGGGCGGTGCTCCGCACCGGAGCGAACCGGGTTGACGTGAAGTAGTCGGTGATCACGAACAGGCAGGCCGTGACGCCAATCCCGATCAACGAGCAGAGGTAGAACTTCCACCACGCCGGCGTGGAGCCGTGCTTGAGGATGACGTGATTCATCATCCAGTAGGTGATCGGGAGGAAGGCGAGCGCGGCCAGCACTCCGGACACGATCAGCCCCTGGTAGAGGGCGCGCTCGACGTTGCCGGCGCGCGAGCGGACGGCGTAGGTGCCAATGATCGAAGCGATGATCGAGACGCCGCCGAGAACGAGCGGGTACAGCGCCACGGTCGCCTGGTTGACGAACAGCAGGACGCCGAGCAGCATCACGGCAACCGCGGTGACGGCGTAGGTCTCGAACAGGTCGGCCGCCATGCCGGCGCAGTCGCCGACGTTGTCGCCGACGTTGTCGGCGATCACGGCCGGGTTGCGCGGGTCGTCCTCCGGGATCCCGGCCTCGATCTTGCCGACGAGGTCGGCACCGACGTCGGCGGCCTTCGTGAAGATGCCGCCGCCGAGGCGGGCGAACACCGAGATGAGCGATCCGCCGAAGCCGAGGCCGATGAGGGCGTCGATCGCGTGGCGGGGGCTCTCATCGGCGATCGACGTGAGGATGCCGTAGTAGGCAGCGACGCCGATGAGCGCAAGCCCGACGACGAGCATGCCCGTCACCGCTCCGCCTCGGAATGCCACCGACAGCGCGGGCCCGATGCCGCCGCGCGCCGACTCGGCGACACGAGCGTTCGCGCGGACCGACACGTTCATGCCGATGTAGCCGGCGGCGGCGGAGAGGATGCCGCCGATCGCGAAGCCGATCGCGACCCGGATGTTCTGGATCGGGATCAGGACGATGAACAGGATCACGCCGACGCCGGCGATCGTCGCGTACTGACGGTTGAGGTAGGCGCGGGCGCCTTCCTGCACCGCTGCGGAGATCGCGCGCATGCGCTCGTTGCCTGCGGACAGGGCGAGCAGCTGGCGGGACGTGACGGCGCCATACAGGATCGCGGCCGCTGCACACACGAGCGCGACCACGACGCCATGGTGCGTCAGGAAGCTAGTCAAGAAAGTTCCTCCGGGGGAGCTGTAAAAGCGACGCGCAAAGCGCAGCCAAACAACGGGAAAAGGGCCACCACCCGAAAGCGAGCGGAGGCCCGGAAATCAAACGGCGCGGGAGTCTAGCGCGCAGATCGGTCAGACGTCTCGCGCACGTGTGCGCGGGTCGGTCTACTGACTACTGACCTGCTCGCGCGCGTGTGCGGGGAGTTCGGTTTACTGGCCTGGGATCCAGAGCCGCCCGCTGCGCTGCGCCGGACCTCCTTCCCCCGGCTGCGCGGGATCGGGCTGGGGCGGCGGTGCGGAGCGTGGCTGTCCGGTCGTCGACGTCGTCGATGAGCCCGGTGTCCGCGGGGCGGCCGCTTCCGGGGGCGGCGGGGCCCCTTCAGGAGCCGGTTGCCCGCCGATGCGCACGTACGCCATCTGCAGCTGCGAGAGCGCGTCGCGGATCGGCCCAGCCTGCGCGGGAGCGATCTGCTCAACGAGCGGAAGCAACTGCCGCACCGCCTCGACCGCAAGCTGCACCTGGCCGGGATCCCGCTCTGACTCGGTGCCCGGCGTCAGGCCGGTCCGCCGCATGCCGAGATTGATCAGCGTCACGACGTTCTCGAGCACGACGTGCTCGACCCGGATCTTCTTGACCTCGGCCTCGTACGCCGCTCGCAGCTCCTCCTCCGTCGGCGGCTGTCCGCCGGGCGGTTCTGTCGCCATCAACTCACCTCCGCTGTGCTTCCAACGCCGGTGTACGTGTCACGCGTCTCCGCCACCAGCGATTCGTAGATCTCTTTCATCCCTGCCCCCGCGTCGATCAGACGGCGCTGCCGCTGGGCGCTGTTCATTGCCGGCAGCGCGACATCAATACCAAGTTCGGCGCGGACCGGCGCCGTCCATTCGAGCAGCCGGCCAACGGTGTCCGCAGCGGGATACGGCTCGCCGCGCTCGAGGTCGAGCAGGTCGCCGTCGAGCCCGTAGCGAATCGCACGCCACATGTTCTCCTCGATCAGCCGTGGGGCCAGATCGACGAACGGCACACCGGCGTCGACATCGCGCGCCGCCTGGGCGACGCAGGCGACGATCAGGCCCGCGAGGCCCTCGGACTCCGGCGCCGTCGGTTGCGCGTCGCAGATCCGGACCTCGACGGTGCCGAACGAGAAGTGCGGGCGGACGGACCACCACACCTGCGTGTACTCGACGATCGACCGCGTCCGCACGAGGAAATCGATGTACTCGGTGTACGTGTCCCAGGAGCCGAAGGCGTCGGGCACGCCACAGCGCGGGAAGCTGCGCGTGAACGTCTGGGTGCGGGCGCTGTGCAGGCCCGAGTCACGGCCGTCAAGGAACGGCGACGAGGCCGAGACGGCGAGCAGCAGCGGGAGCACGGGGCGCAGCCGGTCGCAGACGAGCACGGCGCGATCCGCGCCGCGAACCCCGACATGGACATGGAGCGAGAACGAGTTGTTGCGCCAGGCGACGTACTTCAGCCCCTCCTCGACCCGGCGGTAGTGGTCGGTCTCGATGATGTGCTGCTCGCGGTAGTCCGACCACGGATGGGTGCCAGCAGCACCGAGCGCGACATGTCGCTCGTCGGCAAGTGCGAACAGGCGCCGCCGCCGGTCTCGCTGCGCGGCGATCGCGGCCCCGAGGTCCTCGCCCCGTCCGGAGCGGATCTCGATCTCCGAGGAGATCAGCTCACCGGCGATCGACTCGGCGAGCACCGGGTCCGCCGCCGAGGCCTGCCTGAGGTCCTCGAAGCGAGCGGCGAGCCCGAGATCACGCGGGTCGAGCAGCGCGAACTCCTCCTCGATGCCGACCGTGAAGTCGGTCGATGCGTCGAAGGCCTCGCGAGCGCTGTCCAGGTTGAGGTCCATGTCGGAGACGGACGGATCAGGTCAGATAGAAGTACAGCGCGTAGAGCAGATCGACCGCCGGACTCGACGTGTGCACGGTCACCTCAGGGGGAACCTGCAGCAGCGCGTCCGAGTAGTTGAAGATGATCTTCACCCCTGCCTCCACGAGCTCGTCCGCGACGCCCTGGGCCGCGGCCGTCGGGACCGCGAGCACCGCGACCACGATGTCCTCGTCGTCGATGACCTCGCGCAGCTCGGAGCTGTGGCGCACGGTGAGCGACCCGACCTCGGTCCCGACCTTGTCCTGATCGACGTCGAACATGGCGACGACCCGGAATCCGTGGTCGGCGAAGATGTCGGACGTCGCGATCGCCATGCCGAGATGGCCGGCGCCGAACAGCGCGATGTTGTGCTGCCCGGACGTCCGCAGGATCTTCCGGATCTGGGTGACGAGTGACTCGACGTTGTAGCCGACCCCGCGCTTGCCGAACTTCCCGAAGCCGGACAGGTCACGCCGGATCTGCGTCGAGTTGACGTGCGTGTAGTCCGCGAGCTCCTGCGAGGAGATCGTGTCCTTGCCCATCTTGCGGGCCTGTGTGAGAACTTGGAGGTAGCGCGACAGCCGGGCCGCCACGCCGAGGGAGAGCTTCTCCCCTGGCTTTTCGGCGCCTGGCTGAGCGTCTTCGGTACCGCGGCCGACCGTATAGCTCATCCTCGTCTCACTCTACTGATGCCGCTCGGTGAGCCGGGGCGCGGCGAGCGCCTGCTCAAGCCGCGCCGCGTCGACGAAGAATTCGAAGACCTCATCGCCGTCGATCGTCACCACCGGGATCCGCTCGAGGTAGGCGGCCAGCAGCTCGTCGTCCTGCTCGATATCCAGCTCGCGCAGCGTGAAACCGAGCCGCTGCTGAGCGGCGACGAGCACGGAGCGGGCGTCCTCGCACAGATGACAGCCGGGCCGCCCGTAGAGAACAACCGTCGGGGTCATGCCGCGAGCGCCCGCTCTCCGGTGGCGTACACGTCGACCCCGAGGTAGTCCGGAAACGGGCTCGCAGGCACATACCGGGCCGCGCTCGCGATCATCGCGGCGTTGTCGGTGCACAGCTCGCGCGGGGGCACGTCGGTCTCGGCGCCGAGCGACTGCAGGCGCTCGCGCAGCGGCCCGTTAGCGGCCACCCCGCCGCCGATCGCCAGCCGCTCGAGCCCGGTCTCACGCAGGGCGCGCTTGACGCGGAGGGCGAGTGATTCGACGATCGCGTGCTGGTAGGAGGCGGCGAGATCGGCGCGACGGCGCTCCGCCTCGGCCCCGCCGAGGTCGCGGACGCGGTACAGCAGCGCGGTCTTCAGGCCGGCGAAGGAGAAATCGAGGCCCGGCAGCTTCGACGCGGTCGGGAACGCGAACGCCTCGGGGTCGCCGTCGCGGGCGAGGCGCTCGAGCGCGGCCCCGCCCGGGTACCCCAGCCCGAGCAGGCGCGCGCCCTTGTCGAACGCCTCGCCGGCGGCATCATCGAGCGTCTGCCCGAGGACGGCGTAGTTCGGTCCGCGGTCAGTGACGTGCGCGAGCAGCGTGTGCCCACCACTCGCGATCAGGCACAGGAACGGCGGCTCGAACGGGGCCGGCTGGAGGAAGCTCGCCGCGACGTGACCGTGGAGATGGTCGACACCGGCAAACGGCAGCGCCCGAGCCGCAGCGACCGCCTTGGCCGTCGAGGCCCCGACCAGCAGCGCGGAGACGAGCCCGGGGCCACGGGTCGCGGCGATGAGCGTGATGTCGTCCAGCGAGGCCTCGGCGCGCCGGAGGGCGTCCTGCAGCACGGTGTCGATCAGCTCGAGGTGGTGCCGGGAGGCGATCTCCGGCACCACGCCGCCGTAGAGATCGTGGACGCCCTGGGAGGAGATGACGTTGGCGCGGATCTCCCCGTCCACGGTCACGACCGCGGCGCAGGTGTCGTCGCAGCTTGTTTCCAGCGCGAGAATCACACGATCGCCCCGGGATCAACCGGGCGCGCCGGACGTCGAGGTGAGCTCGGCGGTGCGCCACATGATCATCGCGTCCTCACCGGTGTCCTGGTAGTAGCGCGGCCGGGTGCCGGCCGAACGGAACCCGAACTGCTCGTACAGCGCGATCGCCGGGGCGTTCGAGGTGCGGACCTCGAGCGTGTAGGACTCGTCGGGGCCGGCCCGCTCGATCAGCGACTCGAGCAGCCGGTGGCCGAGCCCGTGCCGACGCACGGACGGATCGACTGCGATGTTCATCAGGTGGTACACGCGGTCGTACTTCGAGCAGATCAGATAGCCCGAGATCACGCCGCCCTCGACGGCCGCCAGGCAGACGCCGGACGGCTTCGAGAGCTCGAGGACGAACATCGCCAGCGACCACGGCGTCGGGAACGAGCGACGCTCGATCGCGATCACCTGGGGAAGATCCGAGTAGGTGAGCCGGCGGATGCTGATCTGGGTGGCTGTCATGGGCTGTTGGCGGCTCGCCGGGCGATCTCTGCGTCTGGCAGTCGGAGGTACTCCGGGCGGACGTCACCTGAAGGGCTCGGCGGCCTGCCGTCGGCCAAGCGACAGTGGTTGATCGCGGTGACCCTGTGGAGACCCGAGTGACCCTCGGCAACCATCGCCCCTGACCGCTCCAGAACGCCTGTGAATTCTACCGCGCCGTCGCCCACGGCCAGCACCCTGGCACCGAGTGCGGAGAGTCGCTCTGCGAGTGCGTCGGGAGCGAGCGCCCCCGGCGCCATCAGCGGCCGGCAGCTCGAGCGACCAGGCGGCGCTGAACGCCTCGCCGCGACGGGCGTCGATGACCGCGGCGACGGCGTCGATCCGAGCGTCGATCACGCCCTGGGTGACGGCGTCGATGCCGCCGAGTGCGAGCGACTCGAGCGTCGAGATCCCGACGAGCGCCAGGCCGCGGGCGACGGCGAGGCCCCGCGCCGTCGCGATCCCGATCCGGAGCCCGGTGAACGTCCCCGGTCCGACCCCAACGGCGATCCGATCGACATCGTCCCAGCCGAGCCCGGCCTCGTCGAGCAGCTCGATGATCAGCGTCATCAGGCGCGTCGTGTGGCGCGGTCGCTCGCCCGGCGGCGGATCGTCACGGGCCTCGAGCGCGAGCCCGTCCGGCGACCACAGCGCGACCGCGGTGGCACGCGTCGCCGTGTCGAAACCGAGGATCGTCACGCGATCTCCACGGTGCGGCGATCGCCGCCGGCGTGCTCCAGCCGGACGCGGCGGGCGATCCGCGCGAGTGCCGCGAGCTCAGCCTCGGCCCCCTGCGGCCACTCGACGAAGGCGATCGTGTCGGCCCGGAGGTACTCGTCGAGCAGGTCCGGGTCCTCGTCACGGAGGTCGGCGACCCGGTAGAGGTCGACGTGCGCCACCGGGATCGGCGCCGCGTATCGCTGTCCGATCGTGAACGTCGGGCTGCTGACGACGCCGGTGACCCCGAGCGCGCGGCAGGCACCGCGGACGAACGTCGTCTTGCCGGCCCCCATCTCTCCCTCGACGAGCACCACGTCCCCCGGCCGCAGCGTCCGGGCGAGCTCGCCGCCGAGTGCCTCGGTGTCGGCGGGGGTCATCGATTGTTCGCGGCGGGGCATCCGCGCTGCGAGATTACCCGCGGGAGCGCACCCCGCGGACCCGTAGCGCGACTCCGGCGCCGAGCAGCACCATCGCGATGAGCAGGATGTCCGGCACGTCCGCGCCGGTATGCGGCAGTGCCCCCGACCCAGGGGAGGTCGAGCCCGAGCCGCTCGGCTCCTCGGTGGACACCAGCCACGGCGGCTTGGCGAGAGAAAGTCTGCCGGTGGCACCGAAGGCGCTCGCTGGTCCCAACATTGGCCCCGAAATGAGCGCAGTGCACACGAGCAGGATCGTCCAGGCCCTTACACGCGTCATCGCTATCTAGGACACTGTAGCCCGAGCCGCGGTAACGCCCGTGGCGGGTTATCCGTGCCGATGATCCGTGGATCACCCCGGTTCGGTACCGTCAGGACGTCGTAATGTCGCTGAGAAGCAAGTACGAACCACAGATCCGCAGCCTCCAGGGCTCGGACACAGCGAAGGCCGCCGGACTCGCCCTGGCGATGATCGTCAACAACGTCATCGCCCTCGGGTCGACGGTCGTGTTCGCGCGGCTGCTCTCCGACTACGGCTCGCTCGCCGCGCTGATCAGCTACTTCCTGATCCTGTCGGTGGTCGGCCAGGCGATGCAGGTGGCGACCGCCCGCGAGGGTGTGCTCGGCCATCTCGGCGTCGGACACGATCTGCTCGCGACGTTGCGGCGTTGGACGCAGACGATGGCGATCTTCACGCTCGTGCTGACGGTCGTCTCGGTGGTGCTGCGAAACCCGATCGCTTCGGCGGTCGGCGTCAAGCACGACCCGTGGGCGGCAGCGGTGGGGATCCCAGCGGGGTGCCTGTGGCTGGAGCTGTCGATTCTCCGCGGCGCGCTGCAGGGCGTGGGCGACTACAAGGCGGTCGGCCTCAGCCTCATCTACGAGCAGGGGAGCCGGCTCCTCACCGGTGCCGTGCTCGCGGCGATCGGTCTCGGGGTCACCGGGGCGTATCTCGGCACGCCGCTGTCGTTCATCGCGATGTGCGCCTACTGCGCGGTCCAGCTGCGCCGCCACGTCGAGCAAACGACCGGGACGAAGGTCGAGCCCGGCAAGGTCCATGCCGCGGCGATTGAGCTGTGGACCCACGTGCGCCGCGCCTGGGTGCCGATCGGCGGTCTGATCATCATCGCCGTGCTCCAGAACATCGACATCATCGCGGCGAAGCACCGCCTGCCGGGCAAGGAGTTGCAGAGCTCCTACGCCGCCACGGCCGTCGCCGCCAAGGTGCTCATCTGGGTCGCGATCGGGGCCAGCCTCTACCTTGTGCCCGAGGTCTCGCGCCGGGGCGCGGAGGGCAAGCCGACGCGTCCGGTGCTGTTCCGTGCGCTCGGGATCATCTTCGTCTGCGCGATTCCGGTGCTGCTGATCTTCGCCGTCGCCGCCAAGCCGCTGCTGAAGATCGCGTTCGGGGCGAACCGGACCGCGGCCTCGGACTCGCTGCTCGTGCTCGGCCTCGCGTTCACGATCCTCGCGTGCACGTATCTCGCGATCCAGTACATGCTCGCGCAGCGGCGGACATGGTTCCTGCTGCCGCTCGGCCTCGTCGCCGTCGCCGAGCCGATCCTGCTGCTGAACGCCTCGACCAAACCGGCCAACTTCGCCGCCGTCGTGCTCGGTATTCAGGCGGCGGCTGCGATCGTCGCGTTCACAATCGCGTTGTGGCCGTCCGGGAGATCGGGAGCGCCACCTCCGCCCAACGAGGCGGACAAGACGGCAGCACCTACTGGCGAGACGCTAGATACTCAGCAACCCGCTCCGCAGCCGCTCGCAAGCGCCGGAAGTACGCAGCGCGGCTGAGCGACAGGTCGATCGCCGCCTGCTCGTGGCTCGCCGCGGGCTCGATGTAGCCGCGGATCAGCACGCGGCGCAGCAGCTTCTCGTTCTCGTTGTCGCCGAACGCGCGCTCCGCCGCGTCGCGGAGCAGCTCACGAACGGATTCGGCCCGGTCCTCCGGGGTCTGGCCGGTCGCAAGTGGGCTCCGGGCGAGTTCATGCGGGACCCGGAAGTTGCGCAGCGCCTCTCGCACCGCCTCGCTGTCAAACCCGGTCTGTGACGGCTGGGCGATCGTCGGCGGCGAAAGCCCGAGCTCGGCGTAGACCACCCGCCGCTGGGCGGCGATCAGGCCGCCGGGGCCGTAGTCGATTCGGTGGCACTCGATCCGCCGTCGCCCCATCTCGAAGTCGAGCCCGACGATGTGCTCGGCCCCGAGTGCCCGGGCGAACGTCAGCGCGTCCGGGTTGGACGGGTTGATCGGCATGTACGCAAACCGGGGGTTGGGCGCGCCGGAGCGCAGCACACCGGCCATCCCGAGCATCGCCTGGACCCGCCCGCGCCGATCGCCGGTGAAGTCGATCGACGTGTGCCACAGCACCGAGTCGCCGAGCTGCGCGTCGCCACGTGCGTGCGCGATCCAGGGACCGAACAGCGGGTCATCGAGCGCGAACTCGGGCGCCGTCGAGGGGCTCATGCAGATGAGGTAGCCGCACAACCGGTCCTCGCGGTCGCGGGCAATCGCCACCCGCTCTGGGGCGTCGTCGAAGTAGCGACGGCCCAACAGCCACCATTCGCCGAAGTCACGCTCGGTCAGCTGCCGCACGATCTGATCGGCATCGCCCGGGCCGAGATCATCGATCCGGTAGTCGACGCTCCCCTCCCATCCGAATCCCCACTTGATCGCGGCGTTCTCGATCAGGTGCGCCATCTCGATCGCGAGCAGCGGGTCTCCCCCCTGTGCCTGTTGATAGAGGTAGTCCACGATCCGGCGACGCAGCTCGCGCTCGCGCTCCTGATCGCGACGGCGCATATCGGCATGCAGCGCCTTGCGGACGAGCTCGTGGAGCGTCAGGCCGTCGGCGAGCGGCTCAGTGAACGTCAGCGCCCGGAGCTGCTCATAGGCCTCCTGGGCGTTCACGTCGGGCAGGACGGCGCGCAGCAGCTCGACCGTCGTAACGCGGGCGATCGACGCCACGCCGAGCGCGGAGAGCCTGACGCCGTCCAACTCTGACTCGACGAGGCGGCGGATCAGCGAGCGGACGATCTCCGGTCGCTCGCTGCCCTCCTCCGGGCGCCAGTCGCTGTCCGACGCCCCCGTCTCGGCGGCGAGCGCAAGCGCGAGCGGGGAGCCCTCGGCCCAGTCGACGACGGCGAGCGCACGGTCGTCGGTCAGGCCATAGGCGGCGAGCAGGCTCATTGCCTCCGTGACGTCGAGGGCGTCCAGCTCGAGCTCGGTGGCGATTCCCTCCCAGCCACCGCTGAACCAGGCCGGGTCCGGCGGCATGCGCCCGGCGATGACGACCACGGTCCGGTCGGGCAGCGACGGGAGCAGGCCGCGGCGGAGGTAGCCATCGAGCGCGGTCATCCGCTCGTAGGTGTCGATCAGGACGAGCGGCGCCTCGCTGTTCCGGGCCCCGGCGAGGACCGCCTCGAGCGAGTCGGGCATCGGCGGCAGCTCCCGACCTTCAACGAAGAACGTGTCAAGGCCGCGGTCACCGGCGCGCCGTGCAAGCTCACGCAGCAACGTGCTCTTGCCGATCCCGCCTGGCCCGTGGACGAGCACGACACTTGCCGGCGGATCGTCTCCGAGACAGCGCTCGAGCAGGCCAAGCTCGCACGTGCGGCCGACGAAGCGGCTGCGGTCGCGCGCGGCCACGCGCGCGGCGAGAGTCCGTGCGCCCCCGCCGACGGTCAGCGACGAGAGCCCCGCCTCTTCCATGGTGCTCGTAGGGTACTGCTCGTTACGGGCACTTTCGCCGGGCCTCGACGAGCGTTTCAGAACAGCCCGAGCTGAGATGCCACCGGCTCGGAGTCACCCTCATCAGCGGCGGGTTCGGCGTCGGAACTCGGGCACGTCCTCGATCTCCGCCTCGGGCTGCGGTGGCGGCCCGAGTGCGAGCAGATCGGGGATGCGGTGAAAGTCGCCGCGCAGCGCCTCGAGCGTCGAGGGTGTGTACAGAGCCGCCGCCGGGTGATAGAGCGGGAACAGGCGAACCGTCCGGTGGCCGATCGTCAGCTCCTCCTCCTGACCGTGCAGGCGGGAGATCCCGGTCGAGTCACCGCGCAGCAGCTTCGTCGCGAAGTTGCCCAGCGTGCAGATGACGGTCGGCTCGATCAGATCGACCTGCCGGCGCAGGTAGTCCGAGCACGTCTCAATCTCGTTGGGATGCGGGTCCCGGTTGTCCGGCGGGCGGCACTTGAGCGTGTTGGCGATGAACACGTCCTTGCGGTCAAGGCCGATCTCGACGAGCAGCTTGTCGAGCAGCTTTCCGGCTTGGCCGACGAACGGCAGGCCCTGCCGGTCCTCATTCGCCCCGGGCGCCTCCCCGATGAACATCAGCTCGGCATCGGCATTCCCGGACCCAAACACGACCGTCGTGCGCGTCTTGTGCAGCGGGCAACGGGTGCACGTGCGGGCCTCCTCATAAACGGCCTTCAGCAACTCTCGACGCTCGCTGGGGCTGCTCACCGGATCCGATGGTAAAGGCCGGGGTGGATGGCGCCGGGGGCCGACCGGGGCGTTATCCCGCACGCTGCGGAAAAGATCTGGGGCCGCGCGCGCTGGGTCCGGGCGAGGAGAATTCCGCCACATCGGCCCCGCCGATCGCATCTGGGCGAAAAACTCCCGCTCACGGTGCATTTCGCGCTCGGATCCGGATGGCCGAGGCGGTTTGGCGAATGTGGTCCGCTTGGGCTGGCAGCTCGCCGGCGCCCGGGCATCCGTGATCGATCGCACATGAACTGCGGTCGAACCCTGTGCCGTTTCGTCGTCTTGGGGGTACCATGGCTCGTGACGCGGCCGTCACCTTCATGGGATGGACTGCGCCGCCTGAACGACACCATTCATCCGCAGCCGACCGGTATCTCCCAATGCGGGAACTGGAACGGGATTTCTCCACAGACCCCCCTTGCGCGCGCCTGACGATCGTTGGTCGGGGCCGCCTCGGAACCGCCCTCGCGGCGGCGGCCGCCGCCGGCGGAATCGCGATCGACGGTCCCCACGGGCGCGGGCCTCACGTCGACCTTGACCCGAGCTCGCCGGTCCTGCTGTGCGTCCCGGACGGCCAGATCGGGCTCGCGGCCGCGCAGATCCCGCTCGGACCGCTCGTCGGCCACTGCTCCGGGGCCACCGCACTTGACCCGCTCGCCGGGCACGAGGCGTTCTCGATGCACCCGCTGATGACCGTGACCCCGGACGGTGCCCGCTTCGAGGGCGCCGGCGCGGCGATCGCCGGGTCCACCCCTCGCGCGCTCGCTCTCGCTCGTCGGCTGGCGAGCACGCTCGGGATGCGGCCGGTCGAGATCGCCCAGGTGGATCGGACGACCTACCACGCCGCTGCCTCGATCGCCTCCAATTTCCTGATCACGCTCGAGGCGGCCGCCGAGCGTCTCGCCGCCAGCGTCGGCGTCGAGCGCGAACTACTCGTCCCGCTCGTCCGGGCGACGGTCGAGAACTGGGCGCGCGTCGGCCCGGAGCGAGCGCTGACCGGCCCGGTGGCGCGCGGCGACGAGGAGACGGTCGCGGCCCAACGCGACGCGGTCGCCGCGGCGGCACCTGACCTGCTCGACCTGTTCGATGCGCTGGTCACCGCCACCCGGACCCAGGTGGCGCGCGCGAGGGCGGTGAGCGCATGAACACGATCCGGACCGTCGCCGAGCTGCGACCGGTCGTGTTCCGGCATCGACGCGAGGGGCGCTCGATCGGCCTCGTCCCGACCATGGGCGCGTTCCATGCCGGCCATCTCTCGCTCATACGCCGGGCCCGCGCCGAATGCGACGTCGTCGTCGTCTGGCTGTTCGTCAACCCGACGCAGTTCAACGACGCGTCCGACCTCACCGCGTATCCGCGGGACGAGGCCCGGGACGCCGCGCTCGCCGAGGAGATCGGCGTCGACATCCTGTTCGCGCCGCCGGTCAAGGAGGTCTACCCGCGCGGCTTCGCGACGACCGTGTCCGTTGCCGGGCTCACCGACACCCTCGAGGGCGAGTTCCGCGGCCACGCGCACTTCGCCGGCGTCACCACCGTCGTCACGAAGATGTTCAACATGGTCGCGCCCGACGTCGCGTACTTCGGGCAGAAGGACGCCCAGCAGGCGGTCGTCGTCCAGCACCTCGTGTGCGACCTCGACATGCCGATCCGGATCGAGGTCTGCGACACGGTGCGCGAACCGGATGGGCTGGCGATGTCCAGCCGCAACGTTCACCTCAGCGCCGAGGAGCGCGAGCGCGCCACCGCGCTCAGCCGCGCGCTCGACGCGATCGATGCCGCCGTCGCCGAGGGGATCGACGACGCCGGCGCGCTCCGCGCCCGCGCTGAGACCGAGCTGCACGCGGCTGGGATCGAACCGGAATACCTGGTGCTCGTCTCCCCCGAGACGCTCGCGCCGGTGCAGCGGGTCGAGGGCGAGGTGCTCGCGCTCGTCGCCGCGCGCGTCGGGACCACGAGATTGATCGACAACCACAGGCTCATGCCCGCACGAGTGACGGCAGGTGCCACTGATGCCAGGAGACAGTGAGTGCAGCGCACGATGCTGAAATCGAAGGTCCACCGAGCGACCGTGACCGACTGCGACCTGCATTACGTCGGGTCGATCACGATCGATCCTGAGCTGCTCGAGGCAGCAGATATCCGCGAGTTCGAACAGGTGGCCGTCGTTGACGTGGACAACGGCGCCCGCTTTGAGACGTACACGATCGCGGGCGAGCCCGGTTCGGGCGACATGAAGGTCAACGGCGCGGCGGCACGGCTCGTGCACCGCGGCGACACGATCATCGTGATCTCCTACGCCGGCTACGACCCGGACGAACTCCAGAACTACGAGCCCCGCGTCGTCCATGTCGGCGCACAGAACGAGATCATCACCGTCGATCGCGAGGTGGCGACCCTGCTCGGGGCGCCAACCGCCGCGTAGAGGAGACCAGATGTCTGCCACACCCCGTACCACCGTCCCACACAGTCTCGACTCACCGCTGCCGATGACGCTTCCACGGCTCGCCGAGAAGAAGCGCCTCGGCGAGGCGATCGTGATGGTCACGGCGTACGACTATCCGTCGGCTCAGGTCGCCCAGGAGGCGGGCGTCGACATCGTGCTCGTCGGCGACTCGGGGGCGATGACCGTGCTCGGGTATCCCACCACGGTCCCCGTCTCGACCGAGGAGATGCTGATGCTCGCCTCGGCTACCCGTCGCGGTCTGTCGACCCCGCTGCTCGTCGGCGACCTGCCGTTCGGCTCCTACGAGGCGTCGGATGAGCAGGCGATCGCCACCGCTCAGCGGTTCATCAAGGAGGCGGGTTGTGATGCGGTCAAGCTCGAGCGTGGCGGTACCAGCGTCCAGCGCGCCCGCGCGATCATCGACGCCGGGATCCCGGTCATGGGACACGTCGGGCTGACCCCGCAGACGGCGACCGCGCTCGGCGGCTACAAGGCCCAGGGCCGCAGCGCCGCTCAGGCGATCACGGTTGCCCGGGACGCGCTCGCGCTTGAGGACGCGGGTTGCTTCTCGATCGTGTTCGAGGCGATCCCCGCCGCGGTGGCGGCGCACGTCGCGTCGCGGATCGAGGTCCCGGTGATCGGGATCGGGGCCGGACCGGACGTGGACGGACAGGTGCTCGTGTACCACGACCTGCTCGGCATCTACGACGGCCACGCGCCGCGATTCGCCAAGCGCTACGGCGAGGTCAAGGCCCAGATGGTCGCCGGCGTCGCCGAGTACGCCCACGAGGTGCGCCAGCGGCTGTTCCCCGGCCCAGAGCACGTCTACTCGATCGACGAAGCCGAGCTCGAGCAGTTCCGCGCCGCGCTCGACTGAGCGAGACCCGGCGCCGGGCTCGACTGAGCGAGACCCGCGCCGCGCTCCGAAGGCGCGCGCGTACACGTGGCGGTCGTGGCCCGCGCTGAGCGGGTCACTACCATGCCGCTCTGTGGCCCGCCTCGGAAATGTCTTTGCGCCCCGTGACCGGATCTATTTCGAGCTGTTCGAAGAGGCCGGACAGAACGTCCTGAAGGCCTCGGACCTGCTCGACAAGCTGCTCGCGACGTACCCGGACAGCAAGGGCCTGGAGGAGGACATTGTCGTCTGCGAGCACGAGGGTGACCGGATCACCCACGACATCATCAATCGGCTCAACCACACGTTCGTGACGCCGATCGATCGCGAGGACATCCTCGATCTCGCCTCCGCCCTCGACGACATCGTCGATTTCACCGAAGAGGTCGCTGTCTACCTCGGGCTGTACAAGATCGAGGCGCCGATGGACCAGTCGATCAAGCTCGCCCGGGTGCTGAAGGCGGCCTGCCGGCAGGTCTCCGAGGCGATCCCGCGGCTGCGCGGCTTCAGCGACATCTCGCACTACACGGTCGAGATCAACCGGCTCGAGAACGAGGGTGATCGGATCACCCGGGAGGCGATGGCCTCATTGTTCGACGGCGGCATCGACCCGATGGTCGTCATCCGCTGGAAGGACCTGTTCGAGCGCCTCGAGGAAGCAATCGACGCCACCGAGCGCGTCGCGAACATCCTCGAGGGCATCGTCATCAAGAACTCGTGACACGAGGCACACCGAGGAGCGCCGCCTGGACATCCCGGAGGCGTCGGTAATCGCCGCGGATGTCGGACGACGCATCGTTGTAGAGAAACGCCTCGGCAAGTCGCACGACCGCGTAGGCGAGCGCGCCCGGATCGGCCGGGGGGTCGTACCGGCCGGCCTGAACCTCGTCGACGATCAGCTGCTCCACACACGCGACCGCCCGCGGCTGGACGATCCCGCCGGTCGAGGTGAGCAACCGCATGCCGCCGCTCGGCTCCAGTTGCAGCAGCCGGCGCAGCGGCTGTGACCGCGCGAGATCGCGATTGATCCGGTCGAACACCTCGAGCAGCCCGCGCGCGCCGTGCTCGCGCATCGCCGCCCGCCGGCGCGCGACCAACAGCTCCAGCTGGCGGGCGACGACCTCACCGAGCAACGACTCGCGGGAGCCGAACCACCGGTAGATCGTCGCGCGGCTCATTCCGAGGCTCTTGGCCAGCTCGGTGAGATCGAGCCGCTGGCCGGCGAGGTACTGAGCCGTCGCCGCGCCCAGGACGTCATCGGGCGATGCCGTCGCCGGACGGCCCCTCCGGTTGTGAGTCGCCGCGCTCATATCGTCATCCCCGATCCGTCGGATCAGTTCCCCGCAGGGAACGTACCGATACAGTGCCTCCCGTGTCCAGGTCTGCCTCGCTGCTGCGGAGACTCAACCGCGGGATGGTCGCGTTCGACGTCGCGCTCGGCACCGGCGCGCTGCTCGCGCCCGACGCCACCCTGCGCGTCCTCGGACATGAGCCCCCGTCGGACGATGCGCGTCACCTGTTCCGCCGGTGCGGGCCGATCTGGCTGACGTTCGCCGCGGCGCACGCGGTGGCCGCGGTGCGGGATCGGCCGGAGGATTGGCACGCGCTGGCGTGGCTGCGGGGGACCGAGATTGCGACGGACGTCGTGTGGTCCCGCTCGCCGGCGGTGTCCCGACCAGGCGCAAAGGCGGGGTTGTGGATGGCGGGGGCGTTCAACCTGGCCGTGGCGGCTGGGTTCGAGCGGTTGGCGCGCGGCCGGGGGTAGTCCGGCGCGTCGTTGGGCGCCCAGTGCGGCGGTCGGCGACCGGCGGAACGGCGCATCGAGGAGGAGCGGGATCGGCGGCGTGCGAGGTGAGCGCCGACCGGTTGGCGGGCCGAAACCGCCATAACGCACGACAGCGACGGTGGATCTGGGCGCTTTCGTGCGTTCGGGCGGTATTTCGACCACAACGCACGAAAGCGGCGGATTTGGTCCGCGCTGTCGGACGTTACGGTCGTTTTCCCGGCGCCGTCGTGCGTTACGGTCGTTTTCCCGGCGCTTTCGTGCGAAACGGCGGCCCCCGGACTCGCCCGCCGCCCGGACTCGCCCGCCGCCCGGACTCGCCCGCCGCCGGGGGACTCGCCCTGCACTGGGCTCGTCCGGCCACACGCGCGCCATCGCCCACCCCCTCGATGCTGCCGTTTTTCGCCGACGACCCGCTCCCGCCCGTGCCGGGCTACGCCGAACAACGCCGCGCGGTCGCGCTCGAGCTGCGTCGAGGCTACGCCGGGACCGTGTCGTCCGGGAGCGTCTCGGCCGTCCCTTCGGGGTACGCCACCTCGCCGATCACCTTCGCCGGGACGCCCGCGGCGATCGAGTACGGCGGGATGTCCTTGGTGACGACCGAGTTGGCGCCGATCACGGAGCGGCGGCCGATCGTGACGCCGCTCGTGACGACGACGTGGGCGCCGCACCAGACGTTGTCGCCGATCCGGGTCGGGCCCTTGCTCGTGAACCCCTGCCACGGCACTGGCAGCGAGGGATCGTTGAAGCGGTGGCTTGCGTCGGTGACGAAGCAGCCGTTGGCGAACATGCAGTGCTCGCCGATCTCGACCAGCTCCGTGGCGGCGATCATCACGCCGAGGTTGAGGAACGTGCCGCCGCCGATGCGGAGCCGGGCCGGGCTTGGCATGGTGATCCAGACGCCGGGTTCGAACAGCACCTGCGGCCCGATCTCCAGTCGGCCGGCGTGGAGCGCCTCGAGCACGTTGCCGTGAACCGGCCAGCGCACGAACGCCTGACGGCGCATGAACTCCCAGTGGATCCGCGCGCGGTTCCAGGGCAGCGCGTTGGTCTCGTACCACAGCCACTTCTGGGCCCACAGCCGGATCTGCGCGAGGGTCGGGTCAGAGGCCTCGGGGGACATGCGCGGGGCATTCTCGCAGGGCCCTTGCGGTGCCGCGGGTCGAACCTGACTCGGCCCCCCGGCGGGCTGACCCCGCGAGTGGGTCTGCCTCTCTCAGCGCGCGGCGGTCGTCTTCGTCCGGCGAGCCTTGGGCTTCGCCCCGGCACCGTTCGACGAACCGTCGGCGCCGGCGCCGTTCCGTGACCGCGTCGTCTTGCCGCGCGTGGCGCGGACGGTGAGAACCTCGGAGAGGAATCGGCCGGTGTAGGAATCCGCCGTCTCGGCCACCTTCTCCGGGGTGCCGGCGACGAGCACGCGACCGCCCTCGTCGCCGCCCTCCGGGCCGAGGTCGATGATCCGATCTGACACCTTGATCACGTCAAGGTTGTGCTCGATGACGACGATCGTGTTGCCCGCGTCGACGAGCCGCTGGAGGACCTCGAGCAGGCGCTGGATGTCGGCGAAGTGCAGGCCGGTCGTCGGCTCGTCCAGGATGTAGATCGTCCGACCGGTCGCCACCTTGGCGAGCTCGGCCGCGAGCTTGACCCGCTGGGCCTCGCCGCCGGACAGCGTCGTCGCCGGCTGGCCGAGCCGCATGTACCCGAGCCCGACGTCGTTGAGCGTCTGGATGCGCCGCCGGATCTTCGGGATGTGCTCGAAGAACTCGAGCGCCTCCTCGATCGGCATCTCGAGCACGTCGGCGATCGTCTTGCCCTTGAAGCGAACCTCGAGCGTCTCTCGGTTGTACCGCTTGCCGTGACACTGGTCGCACGGGACATAGACGTCCGGCAGGAAGTGCATCTCGATCTTGATCTGCCCGTCGCCGCGGCACACCTCGCAGCGGCCGCCCTTGACGTTGAACGAGAACCGGCCCGGCTTGTAGCCACGCGCCCGCGCCTCCTGGGTCTTGGAGAACAGGTCGCGGATCTGGTCGAACAGCCCGATGTACGTCGCCGGGTTCGAGCGCGGCGTGCGTCCGATCGGCGACTGATCGACCGAGATGATCTTGTCCACCTGATCGATCCCGGTGATCCTGCGGTGGGCGCCGGGGCGCTGCTTGGCCCGATGCAGCCGGTTGGCGAGCGCCTTGTACAGCACCTCGTTGACGAGGGTCGACTTGCCCGATCCGGACACGCCGGTCACGGTCGTCAACACGCCGAGCGGCACCTTGACGTCGACCTTCTTGAGGTTGTTCTCCGCCGCGCCCTCGATCCCGATGTAGCCCGACGGCCTGCGCCGCTTCGCCGGCACGTCGATCGCGCGGGTGCCGGCGAGGAACTGACCGGTCAGCGATTCCTGCACCTTCTGAACCTCGGCGGCGGTGCCCTCCGCGACGACGTGGCCGCCGTGCTCGCCGGCGCCGGGACCCATGTCGACGAGATGATCGGCCGCCCGCATCGTCCCCTCGTCGTGCTCAACGACGAGCACGGTGTTGCCGAGGTCCCGCAGCCGCTCGAGGGTCACGATCAGCTTCTCGTTGTCACGCTGATGCAGTCCGATCGACGGCTCGTCAAGGATGTACAGCACGCCGACGAGCGAGGATCCGATCTGCGTCGCGAGCCGAATCCGCTGCGCCTCGCCGCCGGACAGCGTCGCCGCCGCCCGCTCCATCGAGAGGTAGCCGACGCCGACGTTCTCCAGGAACTGGAGGCGCTCCTCGATCTCCCGCAGCACCAACCGGGCGATCCGGCGGTCGTGGTCGGTGAGCTCCAGCTCGCGGACCCACTCGAGCGCCCGGCGCGCCGACAGCGCCGTGAAGTCGTGAATCGCCGTCTCGCCGACGAGCACCGCCCGGGACTCGGGTCGAAGCCGCGCGCCGGTGCACTCCGGGCACGGCCGGAGCGTCATGTACTCCTCGATCTTCTCGCGGGCAAAGTCGGAGTCGGTCTCCTTGTAGCGGCGCTCGAGGTTCGGGACGATCCCCTCGAACTGGGTCGCGTACGAGCGCCGGCGGCCGAAGCGGTTGCGGTAGGCGACCTGGACCCGATCGCCGTTCGTTCCGTGCAGGAAGAAGTCCCGCTGGTCGGCGTCGAGGTCCTGCCACGGCGTCTCAAGATCGACCCCGTAGCGCTCGGCGATCGCCTGCGCAAGCTGGTCGTAGTAATCGGACGCACTCACCGACCACGGCGCGATCGCGCCCTCGCCGATCGACAACGTCGGGTCCGGGACGACGAGCTCCGGGTCGATCTCCATCTGCGACCCGAGGCCGGTGCAGCGCGGGCACGCGCCGTGGGGAGAGTTGAAGCTGAAGATCCGCGGCTCAAGCTCGGCGAGGCTCGGCCCGTGGACCGGGCAGGCGAATCTCTCCGAGTACGTCTGGATCTCGTTCGTGTCGACGAGCTCGATCTCGACGAGGCCGTCCGCGAGGGCGACCGCGGTCTCGATCGAGTCCGCGAGCCGCTTGCGCAGCTCGCCCTTCATCACCAGCCGGTCGACGACGACCGCGATGTCGTGCTTGTACTTCTTGTCGAGCACGATCTGCTCGTCCAGCCGGCGCAGCTCACCGTCGACCTTGACGCGGCTGAAGCCCTCGCCCCGGAGCTCCTCAAGCTGCTTGCCGTACTCGCCCTTGCGCCCGCGGACGATCGGCGCGAGCACCATGAACCGCGTGCCCTCGCCGAGCTCCATCACCTGATCGATGATCTGCTCTGCCGACTGCCCGGTGATCGGTCGCCCGCACACGTGGCAATGCGGATGCCCGATCCGCGCCCACAGGAGCCGCAGGTAGTCGTAGATCTCGGTGACCGTGCCGACCGTCGAGCGCGGGTTGCGCGAGGTCGTCTTCTGGTCGATCGAGATCGCCGGCGAGAGACCCTCGATCGAGTCGACGTCCGGCTTGTCCATCTGCCCGAGGAACTGCCGTGCGTAGGCGGACAGCGACTCGACGTACCGGCGCTGTCCCTCGGCGTAGATCGTGTCGAACGCGAGCGACGACTTGCCCGAGCCGGACAGCCCGGTGATGACCGTCAGCGACCCCCGTGGGATCTCGACGGTCACGTCCTTGAGGTTGTGCTCCCGCGCTCCCGAGACGACAAGCTTGTCCACATAACGTAGGTTAGTGACCCGAACGGACGTTCGGGTCCCGTGAAACCCGCTACGACCGCAAAACGCTCAGGAGCCGAGGATCGCGCCGGCCCGCCGCATCATCAGCCGTCGACGCTGGCGTACACCTCGTCGAGCAGCCCCGAGCGGTCCGAGAGCTGGAAGTTCTCGGCCAGGTAGCGCTCGGTCTCCTCCCGGGGGGTGCCATTGAGCGCCATGTTGAGCGCGATCAGCCGTGCTCCCTCGGTGTCATCTGAGCCACCCGAGGTGGCGTGCACAGCCGTGTCGGCGGTGGCGGTGGCGGGGCGGGCCGGCGTCGGCCGCCGCGTCGGCGTCGGCCGCCGCGTCGGCGTCGGTCGCAGCGTCGCCGTCGGCCGCCGCGGCATGACCGTCGGCAGACTCGCCGGACGCCTCGGCACCGGTCTCGGTCGCCGCACCGGAGTCGGCGCCCTCCTCCGCAGTGGCGCCCGCGCCAGCGGAATCGGCGCCCTCGCCGCCGGAATCGGCGCCCGCGCCGCCGGAACCGGCACTCGCCTCGGCAGCGGTGGCCTCGGGCTCAGGTTCGGGGCGGAGCCGCCGGTTCGGCAACGCGGCTGGACCTGCTGCTGGACGCACCCGACTGGGCCGCCTCGGGCTCGAAGCGCGGCGGCGCCACGGCCTCGCTGACCTCGGACAGGTTGCCCTCCAGGAGCTGGAGGTCGGCGTTCAGGCGGTTCGCGCCCGTCCGCAGCGCCTCGGTGAGCGCGCCCAACTCGCCGTCCATCGCGTCGAGCCGCTGCATCATCTGGGTTGTTGACGCCGACACGTTGCCGACGTACTCCTTCGCCTGCGCGGTCGCGTGCTCGCGCGTCGCGCGCGCCTCGGTGTCCGCCTCGGAGCGGATCTCCTTTGCATCATCCTCGGCCTGGCGCTGGATATCGGACGCGCTCGTCTCCGCGGCCTCGACGATCGCCCGGACCTGCTCGCTCGCGGATGAGGCGAGCGTCTCGACGCGCCGCCTCGAGGTGCGCTTGAGCTCGTCGACCTCGTCCGCCAGCGAGCTCAGGTGCTCATCAACGGCCTCCGGGTCATAGCCCCGGCGCCCGATCGGAAAGTCTTTCTTCTCAATGCTCTGTCGTTCCAGCGCCACAGCAACCTCTCAGGTGATTTCGGGGATGACGGCGCCAATCTACCGCTTTGGCGGGACTACTGGTCGGCCTGCCCCGGCTGCTGCATAATCGTCGGACGTCGATGGGATCACCGGGGCTCCATCTGAGGCGGACGGCGCGCCTGTGTGCCGCTGTGGCCGCAGCCGTCGGCGTCGGTGGATGCGGTGGCGGATCGGGCGGCGGACTCAAGATTTCCGACGCCACGGTTGCGGACACGACGATCACCGCGGGTGTGCCCGATGCCTTCAACGCCAGGGCGCACCAGGCGCCGAACACGTTCGTGGGCAAGATCGGCCCGTCCGGTTGGGCGTACGTGGCGGTCGTCGTCGGCGGCGACCACGCGGTCGTCTACCTCTGCGACGGACGTGTCGGCGAATGGTTCGGCGCGCCGATCCATGCCGGTCGGATCCGCGTGCGAGACAGAGTGGGAACGGTCGTCGACGCCCTGGTTCGCGGCAACACCGTGAGCGGCACGGTGCGACCACCGGGACAGCCGGCGGGGCGCTTCACCGCCGCTCGGGCAACCGCGCCCGGTATCGGGTTGTTCAAGGGCGCGGACCAGTCCGGGTCGGGACACATCCGTCGCTGGATCGTGCTCGCCGACGGCATTCGTGGCGTGTCCGATCCGCCCGCCGCCGACGTCGTCGCGGGCGCCGGAAGCGCCACGAGACAGCCGGCGCCGGCGAGCACCACGACGACCGCGACGACGGCGTCGCCCGCAGCCTCCGACGTGGTTGCCGGATCCGGGGCGGCGACGAGGCCGGCGTCGACGACCTCACGCTCGGTGGCGACGACAACCCTGACGCACCCCATCACGACGACGTCGACGACGTCGACGACAACGAGGACCGCGGTGTCGCGGAGCACGACACCGGTGACAAACATCACGGACGGCACCTCGAACACGATCATCATCGGGGAGACGACCGCGACGAGCTCCACGTCCACCTCGTCAGCGAGGGAGGCGACGGCTCGCACCCCCGGGACGACGACGACAACGACGAGCAGCACGGCGCCGGGACTGACGCTGGTCACGTCTACGAGCAGCACGACCGTCACACGCGGTGCGATCGCCGACGGAACGTCCAACACGATCGCGGTCGGCGAGGCGACGGTCAACGGGGTCGCGGCCGGCTCCACCCCACCGCCGACGCCCCCTGCTCCCGCGGTCACCAACTGCGTCTCCACGCAGCCATGCCCGCCTCCGACACCGCAGCTGACGAGCAAGGTCCCGACTATCACGTTCGGTCAGTCGACGAGCGGCACGCCGAACATCGTCGCCGGCGGCAGCCTGCTCGACTGCACCGCCCTCGCCAAGCTCATTGCCGGCCTCACGGTCCCGGCCGCCACCGGCAACGCCGCCGCCCGAGCCCAGCTCACCCTGCTGCTCGCCCAAGCCAAGGCGAACGGCTGCTGAACACCCCAACGGCCCCCGTCGCCGTTGCCCAAACCCAATGGGGGACGGGGTAAGAACGACCCACGGACGTCAGCGGCGGCGCGTCCCGCGCACGTGGGGTGCGCGGCCGCAGACTCACTCAGACGCCGGCGCGTCCTTCCGAGAGAGCAACATCCAACTCTCGCTTCAGATCACGAATCTCGTCTCTCAGTTTCGCCGCGTACTCGAAACGCAGATCTTCCGCCGCGGCCAGCATTTCCTCCTCGAGCTCGACGATCGTCTTCTCGATCTCGGCCGGCGGCATCGAGCCCTCGGGGCGCTTGCGCCGACGCCGGGAGCGCGGGACCTTCGACTCGGACTGGAGGAACTCGGCGATGTCGGAGATCCCCTTGACGATCGTCTCCGGCGTGATCCCATGCTCCTCGTTGTACGCGACCTGGATCGCGCGGCGGCGGTCGGTCTCGTCAAGCGCGGCGCGCATCGCCGCGGTCTGCTTATCGGCGTACATGAGCACGCGGCCCTCGATGTTCCGGGCCGCGCGGCCGATCGTCTGGATCAGCGACGTCTCCCCGCGGAGGAAGCCCTCCTTGTCGGCGTCGAGGATCCCGACGAGCGACACCTCCGGGAGATCGAGACCCTCCCGCAGGAGGTTGACCCCGACGAGCACGTCGAATTCTCCGAGGCGCAGCTCACGGATGATCTGGATCCGCTCGAGCGTGTCGACCTCCGAGTGCAGGTAGCGCACGCGGAAGCCCATCTCGAGCAGGTAGTCGGTGAGGTCCTCGGCCATCTTCTTGGTCAGTGTCGTCACCAGCGTGCGCTCGTTTCGGTCGACGACCGTGCGGATCTCGTTCATCAGATCGTCGATCTGGTTGCGCGTCTCGCGCACGTCGACGACCGGGTCGACGATGCCGGTCGGGCGGACGATCTGCTCGACGATCCGACCCGAGTGCGTGCGCTCGTACTCGCCGGGCGTCGCCGAGACGAACACGAGCTGTGGCGTGATCGACAGGAACTCCGGGAACCGCTGCGGCCGGTTGTCCAGCGCGCTCGGCAGCCGGAAGCCGTAGTCGACGAGCGTCTGCTTGCGCGAACGATCGCCCTCGGACATGCCGCCGATCTGGGGGATGGTCTGGTGGGACTCGTCGACGAAGCAGACGAAGTCATCCGGGAAGTAGTCGAGCAGGCAGTACGGGCGGTCGCCGGGCCGGCGGCCGTCGAGGATCCGCGAGTAGTTCTCGATCCCCGAGCAGAACCCCATCTCGCGGAGCATCTCCATGTCGTACTGGGTGCGCTGGCGCAGCCGGTGGGATTCGAGCAGCTTGCCCTCGGTCTCGAGCTCGGCGCACCGCTCGTTCAGCTCACGGCCAATCTCGGAGACGGCGTCCTCGATGTAGCCCTCACGGACGTTGTAGTGCGAGGCCGGCCAGATCCCGACGTGCTCGAGGTCGTCCTCGAGGATCTCGCCGGTCAGCGCGTCGAAGTGCTGGAGGTGCTCGACCTCGTCGCCGAACAGCACGATCCGGTAGGCGGTCTCCGCGTACGCCGGGAAAGATCTCGAGCGTGTCGCCGCGGACGCGGAACGTGCCGCGGGAGAGCGCGGTGTCGTTACGCGTGTACTGGATCGAGACGAGCTTGCGCAGTAGGCCTCGCGGTCGATCATCTCCCCCTTCTTCAGCGTCTGGAGGTTCTCGTCGTAGGTGTCCGGGGACCCGAGACCGTAGATGCACGAGACGCTCGCCACGATCAGGACATCACGCCGGGCGAACAGTGCCGCCGTCGCGGAGTGCCGGAGACGGTCGATCTCCTGGTTGATGGCGGAGTCCTTCTCGATGTACAGGTCCCTGCTCGGGACGTAGGCCTCGGGCTGGTAGTAGTCGTAGTAGGAGACGAAGTACTCGACCGCGTTGCGTGGGAAGTAGGTCCGGAACTCGTTGCAGAGCTGCGCGGCGAGCGTCTTGTTGTGGGCGATCACGAGCGCCGGCTTCTGCACCTCGGCGATCGTCGCCGCCATCGTCATCGTCTTGCCGGTGCCGGTCGCCCCGAGCAGCGTGTTGGCCCGCTCGCCCGCTCTGATCCCCACGGCGAGCGAGGCGATCGCGGCGGGTTGGTCAGCGGTTGGGCTGTAGGCGGCGTCGAGTTCGAACTGGGGCACCGGAATGTGAGCGTAGCGCCCGCCAGCGACGCTCCCCGGGCATTCCGGTCAACTGGCGTCCGCGTTCTCGCAGGAGCGCGAGATCAGCGCGAGCGTCGATGAACGGGTCGGCGATCACCGCCGTTGCGTGCGGCGAGCGCAGCCCGCACGTCGCCGTCCACCTCGGCGAGGAGCACCGGCGCGGCCGGGGACCTCGGCGGTGTCAGCGCCGCCAGCTGGGCGATTGCGGAGTCGTGGTCGCTAGGGAACGCGTAGCGCAGTGTGATGCTGGTGCGTACGACACGTCTCCAATGCTGGACCGACGCGGGAAGCTCAACCTCGCAGCGGTCATCGGGGATTGGCTCGCCGGGCTGGAACGCGGCAGCTCGCCGGCCCAGATCGGCAGTCGTCGTCCTTGGCGGCGTCGGCAGGCGGCCCCGTGCGCCTTTCGCGGAGGCCTCGGTGATCGCCACGGCGAGGACCTCGGTCGCCTTCAGCTCGCCGTCGCTCGGACCGCGGACCTCATCCGAGCGCCCGCGCGCGACCTGCTCGACGATCAGCCGGAGCGCCTCGTGCTTCTCCTCCCGGTCATCGATCGTCCGGCCGGTTGCCGAGGATCACGGCCGAGCGGTAGTTGATCGAGTGGTGAAACGCCGACCGCGCGAGCACAATGCCGTTGATCAGCGTTACCGTGAAGCACACCAGATGCGCCGACGCACCGCGGATGAGCCGGCTCAGCGGCGAGCCGTGGAGAAACAGCTCCCGTCCCCCCGCGCGCGTACAGCATCGGGATCGCGTACGGCTGGCCGTCGGCGGCGAACGCGAGGTGCCCGACGAAGCCCTCGTCGAGGATCTCGTCGATCGCCTCACGCTGGTCCCGTACTCGCTCACGATGGCGGCGTACGTGACTCGCTGAGTTTTGTTATCGTACAAATTTATGCTTGATCTAGAACAATACCGGATCACCGGATCGACCGCAAGAGAAATCGCCGCGAGCGCGGAGACCTCGATCCCGCGACGGTCGTCTCGCCGCCGGCCAGCGCCTCCACGGTCCGCGCGCTCGCGCCCGAGCGGCTCGGCGCGCCCGGCCACGGTCGATGCCGCCCCTACCGGGTCCTGCGCGAGCGCGGTCTCGTCATCGCCGACGGCCGGCGCGGCACGCGCATCATCGCGTCCGGCGGTCCGCACCCCGCCGCCCCGCCGCTATGTCCCCGAGCCGCCGCTGCCCGCCGGCGTGCGCGACCTGACGATCGGACTCCCCGATCCCGAGCTGCTGCCCGACCTCCCGGCGGCCCTGCGGGCGCGTCGACCTCACGGAGAAGCTCGCGGTGAGCGGTGTCGAGGCGGCCAACCCGGAGCTGCTCGCGCTCGCGAGTGCGGCGTTCGAGGCTGACGGGGTGCGCGCGGACGCGCTCGCCGTCGTCGCCGGGGCGTTCGACGGCGCGCGAGCGCGTCCTGCAGGCGCATGTGCGTCCGGCGATGGCGTGATCATCAAGGACCCGTCGTACATGGCATCCTCGATCTGCTCATCCCGCTCAGCCTCGTCCCGTCCCGGTCGAGTCGAGGAATCATCGAGGACTCGTCCCCGACATGCGAGCCGCGGTCAAGCGCGGGGCCGATGCGGTGTTCGCCGTCCGCGCGCGCAAAACCCCTACGGCTCGGCGATCGACAGAACCGAGCCTCGACCCTCCGGGAGATCCTCGCCCGGGACGAGCGTGCTGATCGTCGGCACGCCGGGGGGGTCGCGGGCGCCGAGTACGACTCTCGTCGCGCCGACGGCGCCTGGTCGGTCATTCGCTCGGTGTCCAAGACCTGCATCCGGACCTCCGTCTCGCCATGCTGGCCGGCGACGAGACGACAGCGGTTGCGCGTCGAGGGCGACGGATAGCGTCCCGCTGGATCAGCCACGTGGTCCAGGCGATCGTCGTCGAGGAGTAGGCGTGACCCGACCTTCGCCGCGCGCACCGCGCACGCGCGGGACACGTACACCGCCCGCACCACCGGGCGCTGCTCGACGCGCTCGCGGAGCACGGAATCACGGCGCACGGGCACTCGGGCCTCAATGTCTGGGTGCCGGTCAGCGAGATCACGGATCGTCCGCAGGCTCGACGCCGCCGGTTGGCGCGTGCTCGCGGGCGAGCGCTTCCGGCTCGGCACGCCGCCCGGTATCCGGGTGACGACCTCGACGCTCCCCGTCGAGGAGGACGCCGCCGTCGCGGCGGCCATCGCCGAGATCGAGAACGCCGGCCGGTCGCGACGGCTCTACTGACTGGGGCTGCGGCAAGATCTCGAAGGTGCCCACCGCGCTCACGAGTCGGGCGCCTACGCGCGCCTCCTGCGCCGCTCGCCGGCGCCACGGCGGCGGCGGGATGCTGCCGGCGGCGCTGGGCCTGCTCGGCGCATGGCTGGATGTCGCGCGGAGCCGACGGCTGCTGATGGTTATCGATCAGCTCTCGAGCGTCGTCTGCTGGCGCTCGTCGCCCTGGCCGGTCACGCGCCCAACTGGACGCTGCCCGCGGTGGCCGTCGTCCAGCGTCAGCGCGCCCGTTCAGCTCGGCCAGCTTCTTCGGCGCGATGGTCGAGATCGCCGGCCCAGAGCTGCTCGACCACGCAGCGCCGCGATGAGCTGCCGGCTACCTCTGGGCGGCGGGCGCGGCCGGCTCGACCATCGGGACGTTCGTGCTCGCCGGACCTCCCTCCCCGCGTCGATCGGCGGCTCGTTCGCCGTGCTGGGGCTCTCGGCGCTCGTGGCCGCTTGCCGACACGCTGGTGCTCGGCTTCCTGCTGATTCTGATCACGGGCTTTCTCGAGGGGCCCGCATATTCCGGCACGATCGCGCTTCCGCCAGCGCCTGACACCGCCGGCGGTCCGGCCGGGTCATGACCACCCTGAGCAGTGCGGGCATGGTGGCGGCGTCCGCCGGCGCCGCGGTCGGCGGCCTCGTCCATGACGTGACGGCCCCGGTGACGGGCTTCACCGTGATCAACCTGCTCGCGGCGGCGATCACGGGGTCAGGGGCAACTGATACCCGAGCTGCCGCGCGTAGGTGTGGCGGTAGTCCTTCTGCGCCTGGAGCGTGCGCGTTGGCGCGTGTCTGCGGGAACGGGATGTCTGAGAGCCTGAGTCGGCGTCCCCGTGGGCGTGGGCTCGCGCGAGCCACCGGCTGACGTTCGCCTCGCCCCCGTTGTAGGCGGCGAGCGCGGGGGACGGTCTTGCCGCCGTACTCGTCGAACAGGTAGCGCAGGTAGTAGGTCCCGTCCTCGATGTTGACCTGCGGGGTGGCGAGATCGGCCGTCGTGAACATCGTCGCCCCCGACTTGTGGGCGAGGAACTCAGCCGTCTGGGGAAGAATCTGGCGACCAGACCTGGGCGCCGGCGGCCGACGGCCGCGGATCGAACTTCGTCTCGGCATCAGTGGCGCCGGCGACGAGCGCTGGATCAAGGTGCTTGGCGGCCGCCTGCTGGCGGATGATGTCCTCAGTGATGGAGCGGCAGGGTCAATTGCTGGACCACCTCTGACCGTGGGAATGGCAGTAGCCGCGATCGCCAACACGGCGAGCGCGCGCCGAGCGCGAGCGCCGCGCGGCGGCGCCGGACTGCCGTGCGGCGCTGGGCCACGGCGCGCCCCGACTGCGCGCCGCCACACTAGCGGTCGGCGGTGTCATCGCCTCAGGATGCCAAGAACGGCGGCCAACTTCCCTTCCAGCTCGTCGACGTCCCATCGTTGACCACGAGGAAACGTCGCACGACGCGACTCTCCTGCTGCGTCAGCTGCCGCGCGAGCCG
>CAWEYQ010000017.1:0-24521 GCA_963813265.1 uncultured Solirubrobacterales bacterium
GCCACCGAGCCGCTCCACGACACGACGCAGCGTCTGGTCCAGCGAGTCCGCGGTCAGCACCGCAGCGGCGGCATCCATCAAGCCGTCGAGCGTCGACGCCCACACCTCAGCGCTCACATCCCGTGCGCTCATCAGCCCAATCTCGCTATCGGCATACCAGGATCCCGGACTCGCCAGCGGCGGACATGCCCGATGGCAGTCCTAGCGATCCGGCAACAGCCACCTTATCCCGGACGAGCCGTTCCCGACGAACGGTGCGGAGGGATGGGGCGGTTTGCGCGAGCAGCGATCGCCGGTTGGCGGCCCTCCCTCGCTATCGCTTGAACCGCAGCGACGACTGCATCAGAGGAATGCTCGGGTTCGACCGGACCCTTGTGGCGGGTCGCGAGGAACGCGTCGAGATCGTCGCAGCGCATGCGCACACGTCTCTGTCCCACTCGGACGCTCGGCAACTGACCGGTAGAGATCCCAGTTTCTGCGGCAATTGTGGCTCGCCTCGAAACCGGTCGAGCCGATGAGGCAGCTGCCTGAGCGGAGGGTCGGTCACAGGCACGCATCGGCTTGACGGTGTGTGCGCGTTCGTCGGATCCCGGCCATGCCGACGGACCGTCCTGTACGCACATCCGCGTCACGTCCGCCGTCGAGTTGGCGTTTGACGTTCCGGTGCTTGAGCAGGGAGGATGTCGCCAAACGAACGGGGGAGTGAGCTGTGGGTCGGGTGTTGCTGATGACGGCGGAGCGGGTCGCGGAGTTGATTGGTGAGCGGGTTTGGAGGGGGATGTCGCTCCGTGTCATGGATGCCCTGAAGGCGGACACCTCTGATCTTCTGGAGCGGCGCGGTCTTCGGCGGGTGAGCGGGAGGGTCGCGGCGAGGCGACGCACGCGGGGGATCCGTGCGCGGCGCGTGCGGGGGTCGAGTAGGGGTCTGCTGCTCGGTTCGGGGTGGTGGCTGGAGGTGCGTGGGGCGTGATGTTCGAGGCTGAGATTGAGTTGGTCGTGGCGCGTCGGCATTCGGATCCGCACCATCTGCTGGGCGCGCATCCGGTCGATGGCGGCGTTGTGGTCCGTGCCTTTCGCCCCGACGCGCGGGAGGTGTTCGTGCGAGCGGAGGGCGTGGAGTCGGTGATGCTTGAGCTGCGTCATCCGGCGGGGCTCTTTGAGGGGCTTCTGCATGGTGTTGGGCTGCCGTTACGTTACGAGCTCGAGGTGAGCTACGCGGACGGCAACGTCTATGCGTTTCGCGACGCTTATGCGTTCGCGCCTACGCTCGGGGACGTCGATCTGCACCTCGTCGCGGAGGGGCGCCACGAGCTGCTCTACGAGCGGCTGGGGGCGCATGTGCGCGAGATCGACGGCGCACTGGGCACCTCGTTCGCTGTGTGGGCGCCGGCCGCCCAGGCGGTCAGCGTCGTGGGCGTTTTCAACTCCTGGGACGGGCGCCTGCACGCGATGCGCGTGCTCGGTGCGTCTGGGATTTGGGAGATCTTCATTCCGGGCGTGGTAGAGGGCGCTGCGTACAAGTTCGAGATCCTCACGCAGGGCGGCGATATTCGGTTGAAGGCGGATCCGTTCGCGTTCGCCACGGTACCGATGCCGCGCACCGACTCGGTCGTGTTCCGCTCGCGTCACGTGTGGCGGGACGCGGACTGGATTGAGCGTCGGCGGGCGACGCAGCCGCATGAAGCTCCGATGTCGATCTATGAGGTCCACTTGGGGTCGTGGCGGCTGAACCCTTTGGAGGGCAACCGGTCGCTGCGCTACTTGGAGCTCGCTGATGAGCTGGCCGCGTATGTCAGCGATCTTGGCTTCACGCACGTTGAGCTGATGCCGGTGATGGAGCATCCGTTCTCGGGCTCGTGGGGCTATCAGGTGACCAGCTATTTCGCGCCGACCGCGCGCTTCGGCTCCCCGGATGATTTCAAGCAGTTCGTCGATCACCTGCACGGCAAGGGAATCGGAGTGATCCTCGATTGGGTGCCGGCGCACTTCCCGCGCGACGACTGGGCGCTGGCCCGCTTCGACGGGACCGCGCTCTACGAGCATGAGCACCTCCGCGGTGCGCATCCGGACTGGGGCACCCTCATCTTCAACTACGGCCGCCACGAGGTGCGTAACTTCCTGGAGGCGAACGCGATCTTCTGGCCGCGGGAGTATCACGCTGATGGGATTCGTGTCGATGGGGTGGCGTCGATGCTCTACCTCGACTACTCGCGTGCCGAGGGCGAGTGGATCCCCAACGCGCACGGCGGGCGGGAGGACCTCGAGGCGATCGCCTTCGTGCAGGAGATGAACGCGGTGCTCCACCGACGCGAGCCAGGGGTGATCTCCGTCGCCGAGGAGTCGACCGCCTGGGCCGGGGTGTCGCGCCCCACGTTCCTCGGCGGCCTTGGTTTCGGCTTTAAGTGGAATTTGGGCTGGATGCACGACACCCTCGGCTACTTCCAGCACGATCCCATATACCGGGTCTACCACCACCACGAGCTCACGTTCAGCCTGCTGTACGCGTTCACCGAGAACTTCATCCTGCCGCTCTCGCACGACGAGGTCGTGCATGGCAAGCGCTCGCTCTACGAGCAGATGGCGGGAGATCGTTGGCAGAAGCTGGCAAACCTGCGTTCGCTGTACGGCTACATGTGGGCGCACCCGGGCAAGAAGCTCTTGTTCATGGGCGGTGAGTTGGCGCAGGAAGAGGAATGGAACTATGAGCGGTCAATCGACTGGCATCTGCTCGAGCGACCGGAGCACGCCGGTGTGCAGCGCCTCGTGCGTGATCTCAATCATCTGCTGCGTGAGGAGCCGGCCCTGTATGAGCTGGATTTCGAGCCGGGCGGTTTCTGGTGGCTCGAGCCCAACGACGCGGCGTCAAACGTGTTCGCGTTCGCGCGCGCCTCCCGCGACGGCAACCGCCTGCTCGTATGCGCGGCCAACCTCTCCCCGGTCCCGCGCGAGCGCTACCGCCTCGGGCTTCCTCGCTCCGGCCGCTGGATCGAGGCGCTCAGCACCGATTCCGCACGCTACGGCGGCTCGAATGTGGGAAACCCCAACGGCATCGAAGCGGAGCCGATCCCGTGGCACGGGCAGGCCGCTTCGGCCGAAGTGACGCTGCCCCCGCTCGCCGTCGTCTGGCTCGTTCCGACCGTCCAACAGAATGCGAGCGCCGACTGAGTAGCCCGGCGCCTCCGCGAGCGACGCATCTCACCCGATCCCTTCACTGCTCGCTCATCTATCGCGGGTGTGTTCGTAGATGCTCAGGTAACCCTGGGACGGCCACGCCCACGAATGATCAGCCCGCATCCCGTTTAGCTGCAGCTCCCGGTACTCCTGCCGATCGGAATACCAGAAGCCGATCGCGCCGGCTCAGCGCCGCGGAGCGGCACGCAGTCGACGACCTGCCCCCGCTGGTCGAGGAAGCTGCTCACCACGTGCGCGCCCGTGTAGCGGCGCAGCACATAGGCGCGCATGCCTTTGAACGCTGCAGCGCTGATAATCCGGCCGCCGCGGCGGTGTACGTACCCCGCTGGCGTCGCCTGGCGCGCGGCCGTGAGGACCTGCTGCAGCGATTTGATGCCGCGGGCGTGACCCGCGACAGCCGCCGACGGCGCCAGCACAAGCGCGCCGCATAACGCGAGCAGCGAAGCAAATCCCACTACTTTGCGAGCGAAAGCCACCCCGCGGGCGATTCTTCTACCCGGCCGGCGCGAGATACAGCGTCCTCTCGGGTGTCGTGCTCGTCGCGGATGGCCTGTATTGCCGTCGGGCACTTCACCAGCCGCGCCGGCGCCGGGGTGACGCTCGCGGAACGCTGGAACGGCACCCGCTGGGCCATCCAGCCGACCTCCAACCCGCCGCGAGCGAACGGCCGGGTCGTCAGCTATCTCGGCAGTGTGTCGTGCGCTTCGACGAGAGCCTGCGTCGCGGTCGGGTACTCCGGCAATAGTCTCGGTACGACCGGGGTGACGCTGGCGGAACACTGGAACGGCACCAGCTGGGCGATCGAGCGAACGCCCCATCCCGCCGACGCAACGGTCGGCTTCCTCTCAGGGGTTTCGTGCGGGTCGCCGAGGTCCTGCACCGTCGTCGGGTTCTTCACCGGCATCAACGGCGGCGACGCGATGCTCGTGGAGCGCTGGGATGGCACCAGCTGGACCATCCAGCCAACCCCGAACCCGGTCGGCGCGTCTAGCAACTCGCTCGAGGGTGTGTCATGCACGTCGACCACAGCCTGCACAGCCGTCGGGGGCTTCGTCAACCGCGCTGGCACCGCAATAACACTGGCGGAGCGCTACTCGTAGCCGGACATGCCGTCGGGAAGGACGAATGGCGATGCCATCGGACGCTCGGCGGAATCTCCCCTCAACCCGCGATACCAGAGCAAGCATGCGTCATGCTGCTCGGGAGCAGCGGGAGCAGCTCGGAGGCGCCCGGCCAGTAATTCTCCTTTCACGACTCCACGAGCATGTTGTCACTCGCGCGGAGCAGGCGCTCTTGGAGGACGTGCAGACCCCGGGTCGCCTATCCAAAGCGGGACCGGCGTTTCTCAGCTTGTTCTCGGAGGCATGTGTAGGCTCGCGTCGTGTCCGGTGAGGCGCATTCCGTCAGGAGTCATCTTCGCGTTGATGCCGAAGGCTATGACGTTCAGATTCGGCGGTTCATTCCGCACTACGGCGAGATGATCGCGACGGGTGTGGAGGTGCTCGCGCCGCGTGTCGGCCGCGGAGGCGGTGAGCCTCTGCGAAGAGACCGATAAGAGCGCCGTGGAGCGCAGGCGCCGGGCCGAGTTGGGCAGGCTCGCCGGGCGAGTCGACTTCGGCGGGCGCCCGACCGAGCGCGACCGACGCCGGTGCGAAGCCGGCCGCCAAGAGCGTCGATCTCCGACCGCTGACCAGCGGGAAAGACGGCAGTCCTCATCCGGCCGGTTTGTCGCTCGGCGAGCCGCTCGAACGGCCGGGTGAGGATGTTCTAACCTGGCGGCACGTCCATTGGTCGCTAGCAAGGGGGTATCGATGCTGATGCTGGGTCAGCTGAGTTCGAGCGGGCCGCAAGGCGCGCGCACGGGTGAGCGGGTGTGGTGGCGATGAACTTCAGGTTGCCGGAGGTAGTGGCCCGGGAGTTACCGAACGTTGTTGGTCGGCTCGGGCTGGGTGGGGTCGAGCCGATTCGGAGGCTGGTGAGCCGTACGGTGATCAACAAGTTCGGGTACGCGACGACGTTGCGGCCGCGCGCGCTGTCTCTGGCGAGCGATTACACGAGCTGGTTGAGCCTCACCGACCGGACGTTTTCGGGGCGACATCTGCCGCCTTCGACGACGGAGCAGCAGGCGGCCGTTCCGCCCGAGGCGGACGTGGTTGCGCTGTATCGGCGGGAGCGGTTTACCCCGGCCAGCGACACGAGCGTGATGTTCATGTTCTTCGCCCAGTGGTTCACGGACAGCTTTCTGCGCACGAGCCTGACCGACTATCGCAAGAACGAGTCAAATCACGAGATCGATCTGTGCCAGATCTATGGGCGGAACATCGACGCGACGAACCTTTTGCGCTCGGGGCAGGACGGACGGCTGAAGAGCCAAATGATCGAAGGCGAGGAGTACCCCGAGTTTCTGTTCGCTCCGCGCGAGGCGGGTCATCCGGCAGTGTTCAAGACAGAGTTCGAGGGACTGTTCGACCAGGCGTTCATCACCGACGTGATCCTGAGAAGCGCGCCTGAGCAGCAGACGGATACGCTTCTTCGCTGTCGGCCTTGAGCATGGAAACTCGACGATCGGCAACACGGTCATGAACACGGTGTTCCTGCGCGAGCACAATCGCGTCGCCGGCATCCTCGCTGCGGAAAACGCCGAATGGGATGACGAGCGCATCTTCCAGACCGCTCGCAACGTCCTGATCGTGATGCTGCTCAAACTCGTCGTAGAGGAATACATCATGCACATCGGGCCGTTCGATTTCCCGATCGAAGCGGTGCCGTTCATCGCAGACGATGAACGCTGGAACCGGCCCAACTGGTGCGCGATCGAATTCAACCTTCTCTACCGCTGGCACCCTCTCGTCCCAGACACGATCGGCACCGGACCAGGCGCGCTCGATGCCAGCGGCTTTCGCAACAACAATCCGCTGGTGCTGGAGAAGGGCATCGAGGCGATCACCGCGATGTGCTCAAGCGAGCCGGCCGGCAGCATCGAGCTGCTGAACACGCCAGCCTTCCTGGTCGATAGCGCCAACCCGAGCTGGCCGTCCGTCGAGCAGGTCACGGTGGCGCTGATGCGTCAAGCGAGGCTGAGGTCGTTCAACGACTACCGCGAGGCATACGGCCTGCAACGCCTCACCAGCTTTGATGAGCTCACATCCAACGCCGAGGTGCGGCGACGACTCAAGGCGCTCTACGGCGACATCGACAAGCTGGAATGGTATGTCGGGATCTTCGCCGAGGACTACCCGGACTACATGATGATGGGCGAACTGCTGACCTACATGGTCGCCAACGACGCGTTCACTCAGGCACTGACCAATCCGCTGCTCGCTCGCAACGTGTTCAACGATGCGACGTTCACGAACACCGGGATGGGGATTATCAAGAACACGAGCTCACTTCAGGACATTGTGACCCGCAACGCCGCCTCGCCCAACGCAGTCCACGTGAGCTTTAGATACAGCGCAAACGCATCCGTCAGCGGAGGCGGACGTTCGCGGTAACTTCCAGCGCGGCCATCCGCCAGCTGGCCCGGCAGCCAAAGCGTCACCAAGTGCCGCGCGGTGCGGCCCTTGCCCGATCAAGACCACGCT
Source organism: uncultured Solirubrobacterales bacterium (assembly GCA_963813265.1). GTDB lineage: Bacteria > Actinomycetota > Thermoleophilia > Solirubrobacterales > Solirubrobacteraceae > Palsa-465. The sequence continues at coordinate 6,777 of CAWEYQ010000017.1, forward strand.
TGCGTTCGCGCCAAGAAGGCTCGTCGGGGCGCGGTCGTGACCCGCTGTTGGGCCCAGCAGATCGTTGGCTCCCGGGTCGAGAGACCTGCTCTCGGGCGAGGAGCCGTCGCTGACCAACCCCCGGACGCCTGCTTCGATGGCGGGATGCCGCCACGGGCGCACCGGTCAGAGGGAAGAGGACCGGCCGAGGGGAACGCGGCCAGGGAAGCACGTGCCGGACTCAGAGCCGGGGTGGGCGCGTCCAGTGACCTGGATCGCGTGCGCCGAGCGGCGCGGAAGGACAAGGATGCGCGGTTCACGGCGCTCCTGCACCACGTCTCCGGCAGAACATTGCCCACGGGCAAAGCGGACAGCCAGCGCAACGCTGCCGTGCGACGGGTACGTTTTGCCGCTGTGGGTATCCGGCGCGACTGCGGACATGACGCGCATGTCCTTGACCCGTCCCCTGTACTGGCAGGCCAGCTGCTCGTCGTCAGGGTTCCGCTGCACGCTCGTTTCAGTGCGCCTGGCTGTGGAACTGGTGCGGCGCGCGCCACGACAGGTGCGACGGCAGCGGACCGGGACTGTTGTCGCTGTTACCCCATTGGCCGTTCCATGTCGCCCAGGCGCCGAACTCGTCCACCTGCGGGTCGACGCGGATGCCGTGGCCGTCGGCGTCGTCGACCTCGTCGTGATGGACCGAGTAGTAGTTGGCGTGGCTGCCGACCGCGACGTACACCTTCGGGCGGCCAGCCTCGAGCTGAACGCCGGACCAGTACTCGTGTTTCTGGCCGCTCTTATGCTGCGAGCAAGTCATCAGCACGGGATTGTCGCCCTGCTGGTCGTCGCAGCCGATCTGCACCATCTCCCAGTCGCCCTCGTGCATCCCGAACCCGAGGTACTCCTTCGGGTTGTATAGCCACCAGGTCCAGAACTGGTGCCACCACAGGTTCGCGGCAGGCACGGCGCGGTGGTATACGGTCGGGGTGGCACCCTTGGGCTGGCTCATGCCAGCCGGAAAGTCAATCCGCTTGGTCGCGCTTGTCAGCTGATCGAGACTGGTTAGCGGCTGCCCGTCGATCTTGGCGTTAACAGTGAGGATCGTTTCGATCGGGACGGGCAGCCACTTCTCGCCGCTGTCGAGCAGGAAGATGGGGACGATCACGCTGCCTCCAGTGCAGGTCGGGCGAGCATTACGTCCCAGGTGCGGCCGTCGAGTTCGCGGCCGAATACCTTGGGTGCGCCCGCCTCATTGTTTGAAGAAGAACGCGGTGCCGTCGGCGACCGTGGCGTAGTATCGCAGCTCCCGCACCCACCAATGAGATGGCCTGCATCCGCTAACGCGCAAATAGCGACCGCCACTTGACATAGAAGAAGCGACCTTTCATCTTCCGACGGTGGTCGCGTCGCGCTTTCACTTCGGCGACATACGAGTGGCCGGGCCGTACCGGCGTCGCACGACTGCTCGGCGACGAACGCACTCGTCAGCGCGAGCCAAGCCAGACGATCGCATCGCGTGGTAGGGAGCGTCCGCTCAACCTTCCATTGCGCACGTTCTGGATCAGACCCAGCTGTGGTCGAGCTGTGTCATCCGCGTGCGGTCCCGGCGGAGCCAGCGTCCTCCGGGTTCCGCACGGGGTGTCGGCCACCGAGCGCTCGGGCAGCCTGCTCGGCGGTTCAGCCCCAGAAGATGCAGATCGGGTCCTGGTCGATCTCGGTGAGCAGCTCGTCGACCCGGGGCGTGGAGCCGAGCAGGGGGTAGCGCTCCCACCGGCACGTGTGCCGGCGGTAGTAGAGCGTCCAGAGGCGGGTCGCGGAGACGTACCGCAGCCGGGCGATCGGTGAGCGCGTCCACTCCGTACCGTAGTCGCCGCGCCAAGGTGGCCGCCGCTCGAGAATCGTGACGGCCTGCCTGTCCTCCTCGACCTCGATACGTACCTCGTCTCGCGCATCGTCGGGGACCCTCTGATCGCACAGCGCGCGGATTCGAGCAACGTCGGCCGTCGGGAGCACGCCGAGATCGTAGATTCACGACCGGCCGGCTTCGAGAACGTCGCCCCGGCGGCCTGCCATGGGTCGTGGTTCGAACTCGGCGTTGCCGCGCGGCGAGCTGGGCGTGGTCCGACCGTGAGCTTGTCACGACAGCGAACCTCATGCGTCCGCTGATCCTTTCGGCATCGGACGCTCGCCACGGAGCCTCGCGATTTGGCCGCACGCGATTGTCGTTGCGCGTGTCTTGACGGCAAGTTCGCTGGGTACGGACTTGGTCCGGGTCTTGCGGTAACACGTGCCTGTGAGAGGTGTATTGGTTAAGGAATACGAACATACGTTCGAGAGGAGCACCAAATGGCTGAGATCGCCACTAAACGTCGCCCGGTTGCAAAGGCGCCAACGACCCATCGCCGCGGCACCCCGGAGGTTCGCCTTGCGGGCGTGGTTGACCGGAGCGCCGAGTTGTCTGACGGGGTGCTCAAGTCGCTTGAGGCGAGTGAGCGGGCCGCGCTGGACGCGGTTGGCCAGTTCGTGATCACTATCGAGGAGGCGTTGCCGCAAGAAGTTGCGAGCACGTCCGACGTGGCGAAGAAGATCACCGAGTCGGGCTTCGAGATGGCCGACCGACTGGTCCACACGATGAACGATTTCCTGCGCAAGGTCATCGACAGCGCTGCCAAGTCGTTGAGCAGCCGCGACGGAGCAAAGCCCCACGTCGTCTCGTAGATCATCGACCACCAACTGCCGGCGCAGCGGAGCGCGTCACCATCAGAGTGGGACTCGTGCCCAGCGCCGGTCGTGTTCGGCGCGCCGGCGCTGGTTTGCTGAGCTCAAGGCCGAGTCGCTTGCGTTGTGGGTGAGGAGCTCCTCGGAGCGGAGACTCGAGTCGGTCATGCGCGGTTGGCTTGGCGGCGCCCTGTTGTGGCAGATCTTCCGTACGATCGCTCAGCGCGCACAGCCAGACGCTCCTGTCGAGACGGTCGTTGAGTTCAGGATCACCGGCGGGCGAGACGGCGGGATCAACCGCTACCAAATCACGCTCGTCAACGGGCGGGCCAGGGCGTCGAGAGGCGGCGGACCCGCGCCGGCGTTGACGCTCGAACTTGAACCGGTCGCGTTCCTGCGGCTGGTCGGCGGGACCGCGAGCCCCCAGCGACTGCTGATCGCGGGCAAGCTCAAGCTGCGCGGCGATCTGATCCTTGCCCTGGCCCTGCCGACGGCGCTCAGGATTCCCAGAGGCCGGCCAACCACCCTCGCGGCGCAAGCGCTGACGTCCCGCCGCCAGCGGCACGGCTCGAACCGAGCGCCGCAGTCGAGGACCACCTGGGGCGAGGAGTCCTCGCCATCGACCCGTCCGCTGATCGTTGCTCGATTGAGAGGGTCTGTCCGAGACCAACGCTGAGGCGGGACGATTAGTGTTCGCGGATAGAGAGCTACTACTGGAAGGCGGGTCGATGGCGACGGTTGAGCAGCAGGCGAACGGCCAGACGGCGGCGGACTCGATTGTGGTCGAGAACCCGGCGACGGGGGTCCCGATCGCGACACTGCGGGCGGCGGGTGATAGCGACGTGGCTGCGATGGTCGAGCGGGCGCGAGCGGCTCAGACGGGCTGGCAGGCGCTCGGGTTCGGGGGCCGAGCGAAAGTGTTGCGCCGGGCGCAGAAGTGGGTGCTCGACAACTCCGACCGGTTCCTCGACACGGTTGTGGCGGAGAGCGGTAAGACGCGCGAGGACGCGGTACTCGCCGAGCTTGGCTACGCCGCAGGCGCGTTCGGGTTCTGGGCCAAGCACGCGTCAACGTACATGGCCGACGAGAAGATTAGGCCGAGCAGCCCGTTCCTGCTCGGTCGCAAGGTGTTCGTGCGTTACGAGGCGATCGGCGTGGTCGGCGTGATCGGACCGTGGAACTACCCGTTCACGAATGGCGTCGGCGACGCGATCCCTGCGCTGGCAGCGGGCAACGCGGTGATCCACAAGCCGTCGAGCGTAACCCCAATGACGGCTCTGTTGATGGATGAGGCGTTGCGCGAGTGCGGGCTCCCGGATGGCATCTTTCAGGTGCTGGTCGGTCGCGGTCCGATCGGGCTGACGCTGATCGACCAGGTCGACATGGTGATGTTTACGGGCTCCACGCAGACCGGCAAGACGGTGATGGAGCGTGCGGCGAAGACGCTGACGCCCGTGTCGCTCGAGCTGGGCGGCAAGGATCCGATGATCGTGCTGGCCGACGCCGACCTCGAGCGGTCCGCCAACGCGGCGGCGTTCTGGTCGATGCAGAACGGCGGCCAGACGTGCATTTCGGTCGAGCGCGTGTACGTCGAGGAGCCGATTTACGAACAGTTCGTGGCGATGGTGGCCGAGCGCGTGCGGGCGCTGCGGCAGGGCGTGCCCGGCGACTTCGGGTCGGTCGAGGTAGGCTCGTTCACCAATCCTGCGCAGATCGAGATCGTGCAGGCGCACGTCGCGGACGCGGTCGCGAAGGGCGCGCGCGTGCTCGCGGGCGGACACCGGCTCCAGAGCGACGGGACGTTCTTCGAGCCAACTGTGCTCGCCGACGTCGACCACACGATGGCGTGCATGACCGAAGAGACGTTCGGACCGACTCTGCCGATCATGAAGGTCCGCGACGCCGACGAGGCGATCACGCTGGCGAATGACACGCCGTACGGCCTGCAGGCGTCCGTCTACACCAAGGACATGGCCACGGGCGAGGCGGTGGCGCGCCGCATCCAGGCCGGCGCCGTCGTTGTCAACGACGCAAACGCCAACTACATTGCGCTCGAGGCGCCGATGGGCGGATGGAAGCAGTCGGGCCTCGGTGTCCGTCATGGCGCCGAAGGGATCCGCAAGTACTGCCGACGACAGACGATCGTGCTCACCCGCTTCGCGATGAAGAAGGACCTCTACTTCTTCCCGTACGGCAAAGGGAAGAGCGAGTTTCTCGTGCGGTTGCTGAAGCTCATCTACGGGCGTGGCGCCCGAGACTAGTTTCCACCGCCACTGTCAACAATATTTGCTTGGCGATCTGCGCCGGCCTATCGACGTTGCTCCCGTCGAGTCGCTTTGTAGGTACTCGACCCGAACCGGGAGCGCTTCGGATCTCAACCGGACAGCCGCACCGGGACGAGCCGAGCAGCGTCGATCGCTTTCGCGCTGAGTTTCTGTCGCATCTGAAAGCAGCAGTCACGCCTGGGACCGCCGCTTCCCCCTGTCGTCGCAGCCAGGTCTGAACGACCGGTGCCCTATAGCGCCGGCCGATCGCCCGCTCGACCTTCCCGCTGTGCGACGCAGCGACGCCATCAAGCAACGTCCTCAGGGGACGCTCGCGACCGTCCGCTGATCGATCCCTGGCTTGCGGACGAGCTCAGCTGCTCCAGATCTCGATTCGTCCACGCCCCCGCGAGTCCTGAGTTCCGCGCTTAGCAGGGCCCGTGGACTCGCCTCGGATGGCCGGATGACCGTTATCCACGAAAAGCGTGCGTCCGGGGCCCGGCCGGAGTGCCCCATTTCATGCGCGCCAGCACAGCCGTGTGTGTCGGCTCCGCCGTCGATCCGGACGCCTACCAAGCGTTGGGCCTGGCAGGCATCTGCGACCGCAGGCCGTCGCGCCCGCGATTCGCTGTCAGCAAGAGCGGCAGCGCGGGTGGTCGGAGTCATGCGGCTCGGAGAGCGCGAACGCTTCCTGGCAGGTTGCTCCACTGCCAGCGAGGCAGCGGCGAAGGGCTCGCACTCGGCTAGCTGCCATCCTCTGTCGGCGACACCGGCCGCTCGGATTGCTGAGCGGTCACCACGGTGACGGGCAGGCCGAATTCCTGCACGCGGTGCGGTAGGTCACGGCGCAACCAGCGGGAAACCCGGGCTGGCAGCGTCGAGAGGATGATCTCATCGATCCCAAGCCTCGTCACGCCGTCGCGGACTGCGACGAACGGGTCGCTGTCGCCGATGATTCCTTGCACGTGGGTTCCGGCCGCCTCGTCCAGGAGCGGGATCGCGAGCTCCAGGGTCGCCTCGGCTTCCTCGGTGTCCGGGTCCCAATACGGACGCGGCACGAGCAGAGTGAAAGTACAGGGAGATCGCCCAGCCCGAGCGCGTACGGCGTTGAGCAACAGGGGTGTCGCCGCCGTGCGATTCGCCACGACGAGTACGCGGGTCGGAGCATCGGAAGACATCGGCAACCGAGTGGAGTATCGCAGCCCGAGGTTCGGCCAGGGACGCTCTGTCCCGCGCGCTCCGACTACATCGGGCTGTGATAGGAGCGGGGAGGATCACGGCGTCACTGCCCGTTTGGACGATTCGGTGGAGCTCGTGCTCTCCGAGCAGGATGCCGAGCGTCGCGAGATACTGCCGTTGATGGCGAAGGCGCGACCATCGGACGCTCGACATCGCCTCGCTGAGCCCCCGTCGTGGGTGGAGATCACGATCCTCGTGCACCGGGCCCGCCCTGACCTCCGGCAGCGGATCGTCACCATCGCGCTCCGCGGACGCCGCGGCGCGGTTGTGGCGCTCGTCCTCATCAGTGTTGTTGTGATCACGCTGGCCGCGGCGGCTGTGTTCGGCACCAGAACCAGCGGCGCGCAGCACGCCTCGAAAGCGGGGGCACGAGTGAGCGGACCAGCAGGCGTCGCCGCGGCGTACGGATATCCGTTGCCGTGCTTGAGCATCATGATCTCCCGGGAGAACTCAGCCTACGCGCGCGCCGACTTCAATCGCGCCGTCCCCTGCGGACGCTACGACGGATCCGCCACAGCCATCTTCCACCGCGTCGATGGCTCATGGCGCCCGGCAGTCGACGCGGTGGCCTATCCGTGTCCGGTTGCCGGCATCCCGCGGGCGGTACAAGCAGAACTAGGCGTCTGCCCGTAGCCGAGCCTTCCACTCGCGGCGCAGAACGGCGGAGACACGCACGGCGAGTGTCGCTGTGGACGACATCCGAAAGTGAAGGCCGATGTCGCCTGTGACGATGTCGCCCCGATGGGTGACGAGCAGTAGCCGGCACGTGCGGGACCCGTGCCGGATCGACTCACGATCTGGCCAGTCGACGATGGCCGCCGCTGGAGCGTCTTGCGGACCTGCACCTACAAGGTCTTCTCACGAGGACGAATACGATCACGCGAAGACGAGGCTGCTAGCGAAGACGAGGCCGCTAGGGGATGCAGGGTGAGAAAGAGCGTTCTTGGAACAGTGATGGCGTCGACCGTAGGGTTGGCAGGATGCGGTCCGGAACGATCACTTACTCGCGGCGGGGCGCTTCGTTGCTTATCGTCTACAGCCCGCAAGCTGATCTACCTTGCGATCCAGAACGCCGTGCCGCCGTGGACTCGCACCCGCGGGTGGACGAACGCGTTGCGGGCGTGCAGGATCCAATTCGGGGACCGACTGCCCGACTGGCCGTCAACCACCGCCTCCACAGTTAGACGGGCACCCTCCGGCTGGTCGAGGCTGTCGCACTGGGTGCATCGCCGAAGTGTTAGATGTTCGCTGGGGCCGGGCTCGCTGAGACGGGAAGGATGTGAGGATTGATACCGGGAACCGGTCGAGGGGTCACGTGCGTTTGGTTCGGGCCGAGGATGCGGGTTCGTACGTCGCGTTGGGCGACCCGGCTGCACGCGGCGGGGAGCGCGGGCGAGCCTGACCGCATGCGTTTCAGTGATTGACGCTGGTTGGTCGTCGGCGTAGATTCGATACGGCAAGCTGGCTTGTCGGGTTGGGATGGGGGAGGCTTGAGCTCAGAACCGTTTTCTGGTGTGGACTCTGTTGATCGGGTGGGTGGCGCCGCCGCTTCACGGTTGCTAGGTGTCGTCTGCACGGCAGCGTGCTGCGCGCTGTTGGCGCTCGGCTTAGCGGGGCCTCACGCGGCTCTCGGCGCGAGCTGGTCGATCGAATCGACGCCGAGCCTTCCGCCGAGCGCCCAGCCCGTTGTTTTAGGGAGCGTCTCATGCGCGTCGCGGACGTTTTGCGTCGCGGTCGGGCGGGTCGCCGGCAGGACTTTGACCGAGCGGTGGAACGGCGTGGCGTGGAAAGTTCAGAGAACACCGGTTGGTCGCGGAGCGCTCTTCGCCGAGCTCAATGACATCTCGTGCACGTCAAGGACAGCGTGTATTGCCGTGGGGGACGTTCTCCGCGGCGCATCCTCCGCGACACGTGTGCCGTTAGCGGAGCGCTGGAACGGCGGCAGGTGGGTGATCCTGCGGGTCCCGAATGCCGGTCACTCAACCGGGATTTCAGGCAGACAGCCCGAGAGCGGGCTACAAGGCGTGTCATGCATTTCGATGAGGGCTTGTATCGCCGTCGGCGGTGCGACTGTGCGTGGTGGGTTCGGTGTAGCAGCGGAGCGTTGGAACGGCTCCAGGTGGACGATCCTTCCCATCCCGTCCCCCGCGCCATCGCCGGCCATCGACGTCAGCAGCAGCTCACTTTACGACGTGTCGTGCTCGTCGAGCCGGGCCTGTAGCGCCGTCGGCGACATAATCGACGTGAGCGGCGACAGGGCGAGCTTGGCAGAGCGCTGGAATGGGTCGAAATGGGTGCTTCAACGTACCCCGTCTTCCTTCTTGGCCGATGAGCTCTTGTCGGTGTCGTGCCCGACTGCGACTTCCTGCGTCGCCGTCGGAGACTCCGGTTTCCCGGACGTCACCGTCGGTTCGCAGACCTTGGCTATTCACTGGAACGGCACTCGATGGTCGATCAAGCCAACGCCGAATGTTCCCGACGTCGACCACCTCATGCCGCAGGGCAGCCTCAGCGGCGTGTCGTGTATCTCGAGAGCAGACTGCACAGCGGTCGGCTCCACGACGGACCTTGGCAGCGTGATGGCAGAGCACTGGAACGGGTTCGCATGGTCCTTGCAAGCGATCCCCAGCCCGGTCAACGACGCCAACAGCTCCAGCGCTCTCAACAGCGTGTCGTGCACGTCGAGCACCACGTGCATCGCAGTGGGCAGTCTCCACCACAACCGGTCCGCAGCGCTGGCGGAAGGATACTTCTAGTCACGGCTGCGCCGGGAGCGGCCGTAATCACATTTTCGGTCAGAGCACCGACTGTGCCTCATCGTCCATGCTCAACTGCTGAATTTCGTCCAATCCGGCAGCCTGCTCTGCGTGCGCTGCGATTGATTGAGGTTCGACACGGGGACGAATACGCTCCGAACCGATAGCTACGAAGCCGGGACCTAGACCGGGACTTTTGATGCTTCCTGATGCGGTTCGTAGTGTTTTGGCTGCCAGCGCCGTGAAGCAACCGGCGGTGAACTGCGTCGAGGCGACGTCTTTATGGCGCACGCGGCAAGCCGGTCACGAGCACCGGCCGCCAGTCCGTTCGAAGCGTGTCGTCCTGGCGGCGACGGCCATTGCCGCGCTGCTCCTTGTCTCGGGGCCGGCACACGCGGCGTGGCGGGAGGTACCGGTCCCGCTCAGCGCCACGGACCAAGTCGCCGCTGTGTCCTGCGCACAGCGATGTGTCGCCGTTGGCACGTCAGCGAACGGCCATCCGTTCGCGCTGCACTCGACGACACAGGGGTGGACCCGACAGCCGATGCCGCTCCCACCGCGGCACGCTCGCCTGCTGTCGCTTCAGCCGGCGGCGTATTTGGTGGGTGTGTCGTGCACGTCGCCGCAGATGTGCGTCGCCGTCGGGGGCGACCAATGCTTTGCGGGATTGATCGAGCGGTGGAACGGGCACCGTTGGGCGATACAGCAGGTTGGACGGCGTTGCGCCGGCGGCATCCCGTACTTCGGCGTCTCGTGTGTCTCGGCGCACTGGTGTCTGGTGCTCGCTCGCGTCCCGGAGGTCTGGAACGGGTCGACGCTGGGCCACCGCTGGCAGGGTCAGGCTGGATATGGGGCGGATTGGGTGCGTGGCAGTGCGGTCGTGCGTGTTCGCCGGAGGAAGTGGGTACCAAGCTGTAGTTGGCGTTTGGGACGATCGGGGCCCGCACACCCGAATCTGGGGAGAGGAGCCCGGGATCCCTTCGTACTTCACGGATGTGTCGTGCATGTCGCCGCGATCCTGCCTGGCGGTCGGTAGTGTCGGGACAGCTACGACCATCGCGCGATGGACGGGCCATCGGTGGGTGAACGCCGTTCTACCGTTGGGGTACACGTACCTCCATACTGTCGCGTGCAGCGCGAAAAGCTGCATCGCGTTCGGCCAGCAACCGCCGGCGAGCGCGTGGACGTGGAACGGTCGATCGTGGTCTGAACAGGCCACCGGGATCACGGCTCCGTACTCTGAGGGCCAGGTCTCCTGCACCGGGTCGCGCTGCGTCGCCGTGTTCACCGGGCCGATCAACGAACCGGATTCGATCTGGCAGAACTTCTGACCGAGACCTGACGGTGGCCGGGCTCGCACTCCACTAATCGGCCCCGACTTAGGGTCGGCCAGCCGGAGTTCTGTGCCATCCGCGTGTCCGGAAGGGCGTTCGCCGAGTGTGCCCGCATTCCATGCGTTGGGGCAGTGAGGCGAAGGGTGAACGGCTGCGGCGCGTGACTGCTACCGGACACGATCGGTCACGCCAGCCGGCTCAGTGGCGACCGTCGACCGCGTGAGCGCGCGCGCTACTCCTGAACGCCTGAAACGGCAGTGCTGGTGTCGACGCCGTCGTGACCGCCTTCAAGCTTGCAGCTTCCCGATCCTCAGTTAGCACCCCGAGCGACGATTGGAGCGATCCGTCTCCGATGCGCAGCGTGCGCGCTGGTGGCGAACAGCAGGTCGCTCGGTCGTTAGCCCGCAGACCTGCTTCACAGTGCAGCAGTACTCGGACTAGGCTACGGGGGCGCTTCTGAGATCGTTCCCTGGTAGCCTCGAGCGAGGCTTGGCGACGACAACGCGCTGCCGCAGTACCTGGCTGGCGGGTCTGTCTCGATCATTTGCAGGCGCCTGATGAGCATCACCGGACTCGGTCGACTGGACCTGCACGTATCCCGACGAGCTCCACCGCGTCGAGCCGCATGTCGGAGCTCCGGTGTAGTCGTGCCCGACAACGACATCTGGATCGCGGCTGTGGCAACGTGCGCGGCTGAACGCTCGTGTCGTGCGACAGGCACTTCGACTAGTAGCGCCGAGCGGGTGGTCGGGATCTGGCGCGGCGTGCCCGATCCTGGGCGGGTGGTCGAGCCGGGCGACAATCTCGGCCTCCAGATCGAGGGCCTCGGTCGAGGTCGGGACGCGGACGTCTCGAAGCCGGTGATCGTCTGGTGGCACCCCGGGCAGGAGAAGCCCGTCCGGCCATGGGTGGTGCCCCGGTGCATGCGTGATCCGCACGAGCACCACAGCAGGCCGTTGAGGAGGCTGGAGGTCTTGCGGCACGTGGCCTGCGGCAGCGTCCGGCCACCCAGGCGCTCGTCCAGGGCCTTGACCAGCGCCCGCCACTCGGCCACCGGCAGGATCGCCAGGCTCTCGTCCACGACCGGCAGGCCGGCGTCGTCCCGGAGCGCGTCGGCGCCGCGGGTGCGGCCGTTGTTGTCGGGGTTGTACGGCGTCCGGGGAGGACGACGGCTCGCCCCGGGTAGTCGTCCCGGGTCGACTCAGGGCGGCGGCGGAGTGATCGCCGGCGCGGGCCACCAGGCCCCGCTGTTGGGCGGATGGCACTGCTCGCCGCTCGGCGGGTTGTAGGTCGTCCGCCACCAGTTCGGCGCGTACTGGTCCGCGCCGTCGGCGCCGGTGGCATTCGGCCCGTAGATGTCGTCGGTCAGCGAGGTCGTGGGGAACTGAATCGAGCTGGAGTTGACGTTGTTCGCAAGGACCCACACGTCGGACACGTTGGTTGTGTTTGCGTCCGCCGGCGTGGTCGGGTAGAAGCGGCTGATGGCGTGGAACTGGTTCTGGGGCAAGGCCGGAGCGAACGGGTGATTGTTGCTGCTGCACGCGTACTTGGTGACGTCGTTCGTGGTCGCCCACGTCGATGCCGTGTTGGGGTCGGGCTCGAGGCTGGTGGCCTTGTAGATCTCGGGGATCAGCGAGGTGTAGGAGGCCCCGCGGGTGCTCGCGTTCAATGCGGTGATCGTGTCGAGCGTGGTGTCGGCGGTCCAGGCCCAGCTCGGATCGCCGCCACCTGCCTTGGTACCGACCGCCGAGAGCTTCCCGTAGTCGGTCAGCAGGATCCCCTCGAGCCGGTCGATCCCCTCGACCGCGGCTGTCTGCTGGTCGGCTAGCTGCGCGGAGAGGTCGTCTGGGGCATCGGCGGTGACCGTGTCGGCGGTTCCGCCACCGGGTGCCACGAGGAAGTTGGAACCTATCCCGAGTGCCCCGGCGCCGACGCTGAGCGCCTCGGAGGCGTTTGCGGACTCGGGGGCGGCGACCGCGGCGGCGATGTCGAACGCGTCGCTGATCAGGCTCAGCCAGTTCAGTGCGGTGCTCATCTTGGGCGGTGGTGGCAAGCTGTTCTCGATGTCGTCGTAGATCGAGTCGACCGCGAAGATCGCCCCGGTGCCGTTCTGCTCGTACGGCGAGAGCACGTTGTTGATGAACAACCGCACCGTCGACACCCAGGCGAACTCGTTGAGCAGCTCGCTCTTCACCTCGTTGAAGTCCTGCCCGCAGAAGCTCTCCCCGGTGCAGTGCAGGTCCTTGAGGAGCGCGGCTTTGGTGTCGAAGTCGATGTTGAGGTTGGTGTAGCCGGAACGGACGTCGGGGTAGCCGCCCATCTGGATGCCGTTGGCGATGTAGGGCAGGGCCTGGTCACTGGCGTACGGCCAGGGCTGGGCCGGCTGGAAGACGACGGCGAAGAGATCGGAGTTGATCGGTCCGGCCGGATCGCCGGTGACCGGGGTGAACAGCCCGGTGCGGTCGCGTTTGAGCATGCCGTTGATCTGGCCGTTGGGTTGGCCCGGCGCGCTGCTGGTGGCCATCACGGGGCTGGACTCCAGGGCGGAGGTGCCGTACCAGGGCAGGTTGTTGGCCACCCCAACGAGGGCATAGGGATGGCCGCCCGCGAGGCTGCCCTGCAGCGACTCCGGCGTACCGCCGAGCTGGTCGAGGTACTCGTACAAGTAGCCGCCGGGGCTGGGGGATCCGCTCAGCGGGCCGTTCCCCACGCTCTGGACGATCACCAGACTCTGGTCGCTCTGCCCACCCCCGGTCACGTAGTGCACGACCGAGTGGGACGTCGGGACCGGTTCGCTCTGACTGGTGTTGATCGCCGTCTCGAGGTCGGCGTAGTTGGTGACGGTCTCGTTGCTCTGCAGGGTCAGCGTGGTGCGATCGAGGACCACGACATGGACGCCGTTGGCACCCGCGGTGGCCGGGTAGGTCGCGTTCGCCACGGTCACCGCGCACGTGGCGTTGCCCACGTTGGCGCAGGTGACGACCGGCACATAGGGATCCGATCCGGGGATCAGCGTGTACTGGCTCGACATGCCACCCGTCGAGGCCACGCCAGGGGTCAGGTACCCGGTGATCCCGCCCGTGCCGACGCCTCCGCCGGCGCTGGTCTGGGACGCGGTCTCCCGCCAGGCTTGTCCGGCAGGCATTCCGGGAACGCCGACGATGGTGAACGGTCCGAGGTCGGTCGTGGTGTTGGTCCAGGAGTTGCCCAGCCCGGAAGTGATGCAGTCGACGGTGTTACCCGTCCAGCACTTGGCATCCCCCCAGCTCCAGCCGCCGCCCATGTCGCCACCGATCTCACCGAGCGCCGCGTCGAGGTTGCCGACCTGATCTGACGGCAGATCCGGGCGCCCGTCCGGTGCGGCGACGATCACCAGCGCGTCGGGCGAAGCGGTGCTGAGGTCGGACTTCATCTGACCCAGGGACTGCGAGGTGGCCTGGTAGGTGTTGTAGTGGGTCGCCTGGAGGGTGTAGCCGTCCAGCTGCACGACCTGTATGGGGTTGCTGTCGTAGGCGTAGAAGGTACCGCCGGTACCGCCGACCAGCAGCCCGGACTGCCCGTTCGGAGTGGCAGCGGTGTCGATCGGCACCAGTGGCTCGGGGTACGTCGCAGAGGCGGTGAGCACGTCGTACCCCGCACTCGATCCGGCCCCGACCCGTAGCCCGACGCGGTAGCTGCCCGGCACGTCAGGGCGCAGGCTGCTCCTCGTTCCGGTAGCAGCGCCGAGCCGGGCGTGGCTGAGCTTCGGCTTGCGCAGCAGGAACCAGTGAGCGTGGAGACGGCCGCCCGCGAGCCGCGACCGGGAGGCATCCAGCGTGACGGTGCGACCCACCACGGCCTTGCCGACGGCGCGGGCGACGGCGATGTCACGATGCCGGTCGAGAGTGAACCTGCGCTGGACATCGCCGACCCGCCCGTCGCTCATCACGAGCCGGAAGCCAACGCGGTTGCGGCCGAACCGCAACCGCCCCAGCTGCGCGAGGTTCAGGCCCAGCACCCGGTGTCCGTGCTTCCCGACGCGGGCACCAGGCAGCGGGAGTCTGCGCCCGTTGAGCCAGGCGGTGATCCGGCGCACCCCCCTCAGCGGGGCGCTCGCTGTGAGCAGGGCAGCCGGGGCCGAGCCGGCCCCCCGTCGCACACCCGACCAGGTGAGCAGACGCTGCTTCGTCTTGTAGCCGACGACGAATCTGCGTGCCACCTGGAGAGGATGGCCGCTGCCGGCGAGGGTGGCGCTGACGAACAGCACGTTGTGACCGATGGTCAGCCCGTTCCTCTTCAGCAGCAGCACCCGCTGTTTGCCGGAATGGGCGGCTAGGCCGCGTACTGGATGGCCGTTGAGCCGCACCGACAGGTGCGCGACATGTCCGCCGGTGACCCGGATCAGCGCGGAGACCTTCGTCCTCGCAGCGGCCTTCTTGCTGGCGTTCCACACCAGCGCCCCCGGTCGCGGACTGAGCACCTCCACACGGCCACCGCCGGACTGTTGTGCAAACGCCCGGGACACTCCGGGAACCGCCAGCGCCGCCGTCACCAGACACGCTGCCGCCATGGCCGACAGGACCGAGGCGACGCGCCATCGCCGGCTGACCTGCTGCCTGGACAGGCGCGAGGCCCCCGCGTCCGACGTACTGTCCCCGATGCGAGTGCTGGATGTGGCCACGTCCGGTGTCCTCCCGAGATCAGATGCTGAGCCGGCCCGCCGACCCAAAAGCATGAGCCCGCGCTCCCGGGCTACGGTCATACTATTCGCCCGCACCCGGCACGGGAATACTGAACAGAGGCCCATGAGAACATGACTGGCATCGCCGCTGTGGGCTACCTACAGAGCTCTCAATGGGCGGCACCAGACTGGCCGAGACTCTGGCAATCGAACGTGGCGAGCTGCATCCCGGGTGTGCCGGTCACGCTTCTGCTCAGCGAGACGATGCAGCACTGCTCGAGCGGCCACACTCGCCGGCGATCGGCGGCAGCCCAGCCACTATGAGCGGCCCATGCTTTCACTCGGCGATGAGCATCTCGCGACGAACGACGAGCGGCCCGCTAAGCGCGGATAACGCGCACGCCGCCCACGAGCTCTCCACGGCGAGATCGACGCGCCTGGTGCTAGCCAGGCGTCCAGAGGTTGCAAGCGGCAGAGCAGCAGTCACCCGGCCGTCGGTCGCGCTGCCGGTATCGGACAACACGGGAAGCGGCGCGCTTCGCGCCGGACGTTCACGATGACCTCGACGATGGGGCGCTGCTGCTCGACGCCTTAGCGTCCAGTCGATCGAATGTCGCCGCATTGGAGTCAAGGGCCTCGGCGGCTCGGGCTTCAGCTGACACGTGGGCCATGCTCCCGCAAGGCTGGCAGTCGACTGGAGTACAGGTGGAGTCCGGCCAATCCTGGCTCTACCAGGTCCGCAGAAGCGGGACCGGCGGTGCTCTCTTCGCCCTCAAGCGCCCGAAGGACCCTCGGCGATCGGCACGCTTCGTCCGTGAAGTGGAGACGATGATCGCTCTCCAAAGCCGCGGGATTCGCTGTCCCGGAGATCGTTGCGCAGGAGCTCGCCGCCGATCGACCCTGGTTCGCGATGCCGTGGTTTTCGGATGGCTCGCTGGAGGATGCGCTGCAAGACCGTTCGGCGACGCAACCCCGCCGGAGCTAATCGACTTCGCTCTGGAGCCGACATCGGGAACAGATCCGGCTGACCCAACGATCACAGCCAGAGCCCGAATCGGCGATGAACGTTCAGGTATCGGCGATGGTGGACTCGGTTCCCCCTCACAAGCCCGGCTGCGGAGTCCATCCGGCCAGCTGCGCGATGCGCTGTTCATGCCACGGACCCGGATCGCTGGAGACGAGCATGACGGCAGTTACTCGGCCTCGTTCACCCTCGACGAGCAGGCCGAGCGCGGACTCTGGCGCGTCGAATACGTGATGCTCGTCGACAATGCCGGCAATCGACGCGACTACAGCCGTGATCAGCTGACAGCCTTGGCCTTCCCGACCTCGATATTGGTGCGTCAGATCGACCGTGACGGCCGCGAGGACGGTGTCAGAACTGATGCGGGCGGCCGGCGTTGAGCACAAACCGCGGAGCAGCAACGGCGACCTACGTCACGATCGGTCACGCCGGACGGGTCGGCGACGTGGGGCGGGCGTCGGCATCGGCCGCGCTGACCACCGAGGCTACCCGTAGACGCCTCGAGCGGTCACGCAGGCGCGGCTTGCGGCGCGTGCCCTAGCCCGGCCTCACGACCGCTCCGTGGAACGTACCGATGGTCCGCCGCAGTTGCCAACGATGACGGCTCGGCGCTCGCCGCCTAGCTTGGGGACATGACTGTGTTGATGACGGGTTTCCCAGGGTTCCTCGGCAGCGCGCTGCTGCCACGCATCCTGCAGCGGACGGGCGCGGACGCGATCTGCCTCGTGCAATCGAGGTACGCGGGCCTCGCCTCTGAGCGCGTCGAGCAGCTTGCCGCTGCCGACCCGGGGCTGCAGCACCGCGTCAAGCTGATCGAGGGCGACATCACGAGCCCGGGCCTCGGCTTGCCGGACGGGCAGCTCGCCGGAGTCACGGAGGCGTGGCACCTGGCTGCCGTCTACGACCTGGCGGTCGAGCGAGATCTCGCGATACGGGTCAACGTCGACGGGACGCGGAACGTGCTCGACGCGCTCGAACGCTGTCCGGACCTACAGCGACTGCATTACTTCAGCACCTGCTACGTCAGCGGCCGCTACGCGGGCCCGTTCGCTGAGGACGATCTCGAAGTCGGCGCGCCGTTCAACAACTTCTACGAGGAGACCAAGCATCTGGCGGAGGTCGACGTCCGCCGGCGCATGGCGGCCGGGCTGCCGGCGACGATCTACCGACCGTCGGTCGTGGTCGGCGACAGCCGCACCGGCGAGACGCAGAAGTTCGATGGCCCTTACTTCGTCATCCAGTGGCTGCTGCGCCAGCGCAAGCACGCAGTGCTGCCGATGGCCGGCGACCCGACGATGACCCGCGTAAACGTTGTGCCCCGCGACTTCGTCGTCGACGCCGTGGACCATCTCAGCGGGCACCCGAACTCCGAGGGCCGCACCTACCACATCGCCGATCCGCAGCCACTGACGGTGGCGGAGATGACAGACGTGCTCGCGGAGGCGACCGGCCGCAAGCTGATCACCGTGCCGCTGCCGCGCAGCGTCGCCAAGGGCGCGCTCGCGCACGTCCCTGGGGTCTACGGGCTGATGCGGATCCCGCCGGAAGCTGTCGACTACTTCGCCCACCCGACCCACTATCTGACCGAACATCTCCGCGCCGATCTCGCCGGCAGTGGGATCGAGCCGCCCGCCTTCCCAACCTACGTCGCCTCGCTGATCTCGTTCATGCAAGCGCACCCGGAAGTCGGCTCGGAGGCGATGACCTAGCGACTCCCGGCGCCGGCGTCTGACCGGCGCAAACGCGCACCGAAAAAGAGGTTCGGTCCTTG
>CAWEYQ010000018.1:0-95942 GCA_963813265.1 uncultured Solirubrobacterales bacterium
GTGAAGAAGCTGCTGTTCGACCGGGTCGACGAGCCCGGCCTTAACACGATCGACGTTTATCGGCGTCGCGGCGGCTATGAGTCGCTGCGCACCGCCCTGTCGATGACCGCCGACGAGGTCCTGGAGAACCTCAATGAGTCTGCGATCCGGGGCCGCGGCGGTGCCGGCTTCCCGATGGGCCGTAAGGCATCGTTCCTGCCCCGCGGGCACATGAACAAGTACCTGGTCTGCAACGCGGACGAGTCCGAGCCGGGGACGTTCAAGGACCGCGAGATCATGCAGAAGAACCCGCACATGCTGATCGAGGGGATCGCGATCGCGACGTACGCGGCCGGGATCAACCGAGCGTTCATCTACATCCGCGGCGAGTACGAGCTCCAGGCCGAGATCCTGGAGGCGGCGATCGCCGAGGCCGAGCAGGCCGGATTCGTGGGCGAGAGCGTCCTCGGCTCCGAGCACTCGTTCAGTCTCGTTCTGCACCGCGGCGCCGGCGCGTACATCTGTGGCGAGGAGACGGGCCTGCTCGACTCGCTTGAGGGCAAGCGCGGCAACCCGCGACTGAAGCCTCCGTTCCCGGCGATCGAGGGCCTGTACCACGGCCCGACGCTGATCAACAACGTCGAGACGCTCGTCGACCGTGCCCGCCATCATCAGGATGGGCGGCGACGAGTACGCGAAGCTCGGAACCGAGAACTCGACCGGGCACGAAGCTCGTGTCGATCTCTGGCGACGTCCGGCGGCCCGGCAACTACGAGATCGAGCTCGGGATCCCGTCGCGCCAGCTCATCTACGACCTCGCCGGCGGCCCGTTCGACGGCCGGGAGATCAAGCTGTGGTTCCCCGGCGGCTCGAGCTCGCCGGTGCTGACCAAGGACGATCTCGACATCCCGTACGACTTCGACTCGATGGCGAAGGCCGGGACGATGCTCGGCTCCGGCGCGATCATCGTCGTCGACGACTCGCACACCGTGCTCGAGGTCGCCAAGAAGACCGCCAAGTTCTACGCCCACGAGTCGTGCGGCAAGTGCGTCCCGTGCCGGGAGGGCACGAATTGGACCGTGAAGATGCTTGACCGGATCTCCTCCGGAGAGGCGACGCCGATGGATCTCGACATCATGGCCTCGGTGCAGGAGCAGATCATCGGCAACTGCCTGTGCGTGCTCGGCGACGCGATGGCGATGCCGATCGGGTCGATGGTCCAGAAGTTCCGGGGTGAGCTCGAGGCGGAGATCGAGGCGGCACGCATGCGTTCTGGGGCGGGGGCATTGGAGGACGTCATCCCTCTCGGCGTGGCCGACGAACAGGCCGGCCCCCTGCCGGTCCACTAGCGTCCAGCGACCCCATGCCCCGCCCAGAAATCAAGACGATCACGCTGACGATCGACGGCCGCGAGGTCGAGGCGATCGAGGGCACGATGCTCGTCGACGCCGCCAAGCACGGCGACGTCGAGATCCCGTTCTTCTGTTACGAGCCGAAGCTCGGCAACCCGGTCGGCGCCTGCCGGATGTGCCTCGTCGAGATCGAGGGCATCCCGAAGCTGCAGACGTCGTGCTCGACGCCGGTCAAGGACGGCATGGTCGTCCACACCCAGACCGACCGCGTGCGCCACGCGCAGAACTCGGTCGTCGAGTTCCTGCTCGTCAATCATCCCCTCGACTGTCCGGTGTGCGATAAGGGCGGGGAGTGCCCGCTCCAGGACATCACGTTCGGATGGGGCCTCGGCCGCAGCCGGATGATCGAGCCGAAGCGGCATTTCGAGAAGCCGCTCGCGCTCAGCCCGCTGATCGCGATCGACCGCGAGCGCTGCATCCTCTGCTACCGCTGCGTGCGCTTCTCCCAGGAGATCGCCGAGGACTACCAGCTGGTCTTCGCCGAGCGTGGCGCGCACACGTTCGTCTCGACGTACGACGGCCATCCGTATGTCGCGCCGTTCAGCGGCAACATCATCGAGCTGTGTCCGGTCGGGGCGCTCACCTCGCGGCCGTACCGGTTCCGCGCCCGGCCGTGGGACATCGAGAGCGCGGGTGGCATCTGCACGCTGTGCCCGTCGCAGTGCAACGTGACCTTCACGGTCCGCGACGAGCGCGTCATGCGCGTGCTCGCACGTGACCATGCCGAGGTCGACGACGGCTGGCTGTGCGACAAGGGCCGGTTCGCCTACCAGGCGATCCACGTCGATGAGCGCATCCGCCAGCCGCTCGTGCGCGACGGCGGCGAGCTCCGCGAGGTCTCCTGGGAGCGCGCGCTCGAGACGGCGGCCGGGCTGGCCAAGCATCGTGGCCGTGTCGCCGCGCTCGTCGGCGGACAGGCGACGAACGAGGAGGGCTTCCTGCTCCAGCGCCTGTTGCGCGAGGGCCTTGACTCCCACGACCTGGACTCGCGCGAGTACGGCGACGTGCCGATCGAGACCGCCCGCGCGCTCGCGTCGCCGGCGCTCCAGGCGACGGTTCCCGATCTCGAGTTCGCGCACACGGTGCTGCTCGTCGGTTGCGACCCCGTCGACGACGCGCCGATCCTTGACCTGCGGATCCGCAAGGGTGTGCGACGCCGCGGCGTGCAGCTCGCGATCGCGACCGATCGACCGAGTGCGCTCGATGCGAGTGCCCAGCGGATCGCGCGCTACGCGCCGGGCGACGCGACGGCGTTCCTGACCGCGCTCGCCGATGAACTCGCGGGCGACGCCGAGACCGATCTGGCCAAGCTCCTGCGCGACGGCGGCGAGGACGTCGTGATCGTGTGGGGCGAGCGGATCGGCGCCGAGGCGGCGGCCGCGCTGCTGCGGGTCGCCGAGCTGCTGAACCTCGCCGACCACGCGGGTGCCGGCCTGCTCGAGATCCCGTCGGGCTCGAACGGGCGCGGGCTGCGCGAGGCCGGCGTGCTGCCCAACGCGGGTCCCGGCTACCTCGACGTCGCCTCGCCCGGGCGCGGCGCCGCGGAGATCGCCCAGGCGACCGTCGACGGCGACGTCACCGCGCTCTACCTGCTCCAGACCGATCCGGTCCGTGACCAGCCGAACCGCGCGCTGTGGGAGGAGGCGATGCACCGCGCCAGCCTCGTGGTCGCGCACGCCTCGGTGCTCACCGACGGGCTGCGGGAGCACGCCACGGTCATCTTCCCCGCCGAGTCGCACGCGGAGAAGGAGGGCACGGTCGTGCACCCGGACGGTCGCCTCCAGCGCATGCGGATCGCGATCGCTCACCCGGACGGGGTCCGCGCCGGCTGGTCGGTGATCGCCGACCTCGCGACGCGCTCCGGGCTGGACATGGGCGTGCTCACGAGCTCGATGGCGTTCGCCCAGCTCGTCCGGGCGGTGCCGTTCTACGAGGGCATCACGCTCGAGGAGATCGGCGGACACGGCGTCCGCTGGCCGGCGCGCGAGCAGGCAGCGCGTGTGGACAGTGGCGGTTCCTCGTCCGACGGCGGCCCCGCGCACGACCGGCAAGCCCCAGCCTTGGCCGCCCCACCCCAAAACGGCTCGAACGGCGGCCTGCGCCTGGGGACCTACCGCCCGATCTGGGCCGCACCCGAGGTCGAGATCTCGCCCGCGCTGCACTACACGATCGCTCACCAGCAGATCGAGCTCTCGCCAGCCGATGCCCAGCGGCTCGGGATTGCGTCCGGTGAGACCGTTCAGGTGGCGCAGCTGGATGACTCGGGCACCCGGCTGCGCGCGACGGCGGCGGTTCGCTCCGGCGTGCCGGCCGGCACCGCGTTCCTCGCCACCGGGATCGCCGAGGACTCCGCCAACGAGCTGACCGAGCCGTTCGTCGAGGTGTCCAAGACATGATCACGTTCGCCAACGTCAACTACTTCGAGCCGTGGTGGATTCAGATCATCAAGTCGCTCGTGATCTTCGCGGTGGCGTTCGCGATTCTGCCGGTGCTCGTGGTCTACGAGCGCAAGCTGCTCGGGCGTTTTCAGGCCCGATACGGACCCAACCGCGTCGGTCCGTTTGGTTTCGGGCAGCCGATCGCTGAGATCGTCAAGTTCGCGACCAAGGAGCCGTTCCGCACGTCGACGTCCGTCGGCTTCCTCTACCGGATCGCGCCGATCATCGCGATCCTCACCGCGATCGGCGCGCTCGCGCTGATCCCGTTCGGGGACACGCTCAACATCTTCGGCCGCCAGGTCGGGATCTACGGGATCGACGTCTCGATCGGCCCGCTGTACGCGTTCGCGCTGGCCGGGATCTCGTTCTACGGGATCATGCTCGGCGGCTGGGCCTCGGGCTCCAAGTACTCGTTCCTCGGCGCCATGCGCGGCGCCGCCCAGCTCATCTCCTACGAGGTCTCGCAGGGGCTCTCGCTCGTCGGCGTGATCATCATGGCCCAGACGCTGTCGCTGACCGGCATCGTCCATGCTCAGGCGGGCCACCTCTGGTACTTCATCCCGCAGTTCGTCGGCTTCCTGATCTTCATGGTGGCGTCGTTCGCGGAGACGAACCGCGCGCCGTTCGACCTCGTCGAGGCGGACGCCGAGCTCGTCGGGGGGTATTTCACCGAGTACGGCGGCACGGCGTTCGTCGCCTATCTGTTCGCTGAGTACATGAACATGGCGGTCGTCTCCGGCATCGCCGTCACGGTGTTCTTCGGCGGCTGGCTGCTGCCGTTCGGCATCCACCCGCCCGGATGGGTCGACCCGATCGTCGTGATCGCGAAGATGTTCCTGTTCATCACGTTCTTCATCTGGATCCGCGCGACGCTCCCGCGCCTGCGCTACGACCAGCTGATGTCGTTCGGATGGAAAGTGCTGTTGCCGCTGGCGACGCTCAACCTGCTTGCAACCGCGATCCTGGTGGTGGCCTGATGCCGTACGACCCCGGTCCCGACGTCATCCAGGTCATGCGCTCGCCGTCGCCGAGCAAGTTCGCCGGAACGTACCGAGCGTTCGGCGAGACGCTGCGCGGGTTGAAGACGACCTTCGCCCGGGTCGTCGAGGGCCCGGTCACGATCCAGTACCCGGAGGAAAAGACGCCGGTCTACCCGCGCTTCCGCGGCCGGCACAAGCTCCACCGCTTTGAGAGTTCGGACCCCGCCCACCCCGGACTCGAGAAATGCGTCGGATGCTCGCTGTGCGCCGCCGCCTGCCCGGCCGACTGCATCCGGGTCGTCGCGGCGGAGAACACGCCCGAGCACCGCGTGTCCGCGGGCGAGCGCTACGCGGCGGTCTATGAGATCAACCTGTCCCGCTGCATCTTCTGCGGCTACTGCGAGGTCGCGTGCCCGTTCGACGCGATCACGATGGGCCACGACTACGAATTGTCCGACTACACGCGCTCGGACCTCATCTTCACGAAGGAGATGCTGCTCGCCGAGCCGATCGAGCGGACCCCGCTACGGGCGGAGGGCGAGTAGCCGTGAGCGGCCGATGAGCGCGGTCCTGTTCTTCATCGCGGCGATCCTCGCGATCACCGGCGCGATGGGCGTCGTGATGCTGCGCAACCCGTTCTACAGCGTGCTCGCGCTCGTCGTGCACCTGATCGCGCTGGCCGCGCTGTTCCTCCTGCTGCGCGCCGAGTTCGTCGCGGCCGCGCAGGTCGTCGTGTACGCCGGCGCGGTGATGGTCCTGTACGTGTTCGTCGTCGCGTATATCGGCAGCGGCGAGGAGCTTGCCGCCGGAAGCGCGCTGCGAATCCTCGGGCCGCTGTTCGCGTTCGCGCTGGCGATCGAACTGTGCATCGCGATACTCGGCTCCGCGCTCAAGGGGATCTCCGGCAAGGGCGCGGCGTACGTCTCCGGCTTCGGCACGCCGAAGCACATCGGGACGCTGTTCCTGACGAAGTACCTGTTCCCGTTCGAACTCGCCTCGCTGCTGCTGCTCGTGGCCGCGATCGGCGCCGTGATGCTCGCGCGTCGCCGGCGCGGTCTCGGTCCGATCGACGAGGATCAGGAGCTCCATATCCCGCGGCGCCCGCCCACGTGGACGGGGACGATGGCCGAGGCGGGCGGGGTCCGCCGCGCCGTCGCCGCCGAGCAGGCCGAGATGGAGCCGCATGCGAGGGCGGGCGCCACGCCCCCGCCAAGCGACCGCGGAGGCGGCTGGTAATGGCGATCGGCTGGTATCTCGTCGTCTCGGCGCTGATCTTCTGCATCGGCGCCGGCGGCGTGCTCGCGCGGCGCAACCCGCTCGTGGTCCTGCTGTGCCTCGAGCTGATGCTCAACGCCGCGAACCTCGCACTCGTCGCGTTCGCGAGGATGTGGGGCGGCGAGGACGGGCAGATCTTTGCCCTGATCGTGATGGTCGTCGCCGCGTGCGAGGTGACGGTCGGGCTCGGCTTGATCGTCGCGCTGTATCGCCGACGCCTGCCGATTGACGTCGACGAGCTCAGCGAGCTGCACGGATGAGCTCATCCGCGACGACATTCGGCTGGTTCGTGCTGCTCTGCCCGCTGGTGGGCATGCTCGTGCTGTCACTCGGATGGCGGGTCATCCCTGCCCGGGCCGCAGGCTGGATCGGCACGCTCGCGATTGCGCTGTCGTTCGCGTTCGCGGTCGCGATGCTCCTGTCCCTGTTCGGCCACAGCGCCGACCACCGGAAGTTCACCTCGACGCTGTGGAGCTACGCGGTCACCGCGGGCGTCGACGCCAAGCTGTCGATCTACATCGATCCCCTGTCGGTGTACATGGCGCTGATCGTCTCCGGCGTATCGACGATGATCCACCTGTATTCGGTGACGTACATGAAGAGCGACGTCGGGGTGCACCGGTACTTCGCGTACCTCAACTACTTCGTGTTCTCGATGCTCCTGCTCGTGCTCGCCGGGAACTTCCTGCTGCTGATCGTCGGCTGGGCGTTCGTCGGCGCCGCCTCCTACCTGCTGATCTCGTTCTGGTACCGGCGCACGACGGCGACCAGCGCCGGCCTGAAGGCGTTCCTGATCAACGTGTTCGGCGACGTCGGCCTCGTGCTCGGCACGTTCTTCATCCTCCGCCACACCGGCAGTGTCGATTACGTGACGACGTTCAACGCCGCCCACCACGTGTTCGCGAACAACTCGCCGGACATCGTCGCCGGCTGCCTACTGCTGTTGGTCGGAGCGTTCGCGAAGTCCGCCCAGGTCCCGCTCCACACCTGGCTCCCGGACGCGATGGAGGGCCCGACACCGGTCTCTGCGCTGATCCACGCCGCGACGATGGTGACCGCCGGCGTCTACCTGATCGCGCGCATGCACCCGCTGTTCGAGCTGGCGCCAACCGCCCAGGACATCGGCGCAATCGGCGGCTGTCTTACGCTGCTCGTCGCCGCGACGGTCGCGATCGTGCAGACCGACATCAAGCGCGTGATCGCGTACTCGACGATGTCGCAGATCGGCTACATGATCATGGGCGTCTGCGTGGGGGCGTACTCGGCCGGCCTGTTCCACCTGATGACGCACGCGTTCTTCAAGGCGCTTTTGTTCATGGCGGCCGGCTCGATCATCGGCGCGATGGCGGGCGCTCAGTCGCTTGACCGGATGGGCGGCTTCCGCCGCGTCATGCCGTTCACGTTCGCCTGCTTCATCATCGGCGGGCTGGCGCTGTCCGGAATGCCGCCGTTCTCCGGCTGGCTGTCGAAAGACGACATCCTCGCGTACCTCGACCACCGCGGCGGCGGCTTCCTGATCCTGGGGATCGCCGGGTATGTCGGCGCCTTCCTGACCGGGATCTACACGTTCCGGATGATCTTCCGCGCGTTCTGGGGTGACCCCGTCCCCGAGGCCGTCGAGCTTGAGCACGGACACCTCGCCCACGCCGAGGTGCCGACGAACCCGCTGACCGGCGAGGAGGAGGACACCGACGTCGGCTTCCCCGGCCCCGGCCACTTCATCGCCGAGCGCGAGTGGCCGATGAAGATCGCGATGTCCGTGCTGGCGTTCGGTGCGATCGTCAACGGCGTGATCCAGATCCCAGGGGTCGACCACGGCATCGAGCGCTTCCTCGATCCGACGTTCGCGGATTCGTCCCTGTACAACCTGCAAGGGTCGACGCGCTCGGAGTGGATCGGGCTGATCATCGGCGCCGCGATCGCGATCGTCGGCATCTCGATCGCGTTCGTGATCTGGGTCCGCTCGCCCGGAACCGCGCGGACGCTCCAGCAGCGCTTCGCCGCGATTTACACCCTGCTCGTCCACAAGTGGTACTTCGATGAGCTGCTCGACTTCGTCGTCGTCCGTCCGGCGCTGTGGCTCGGCCGCTTCGCCGACGGCGTGCTCGAGCGGATCGTCATCACCGGCACGATCACGGGCGGCACCGTCGGCGTCGTCCGGGCCGGCTCGGCGGCGGTGCGCCGCCTGCAGACCGGCTTTCTGCGTTACTACGCCGCCGCGCTGATCGTCGGGATCTCCGCCATGACCCTGTACTTCCTGATCACGAGCACATGACGCTGTCCATCCTCATCTGGCTGCCGCTCGCGGTCGCGCTCCTCGCGGCAGCGCTTCCGCGGGCGTTTGCGGGCCGGGTCGCCGCACTCGGAAGCCTGGTCACGCTCGGGATCGCGATCTCGTTCGTCGCCCGCTTCTCAACCGGGCGCGCCGGACTGCAGTTCGTGACCGACAAGGTGTGGATCTCGGCGCTCGGCATTCACTACAAGCTCGGGGTCGACGGCCTCAACATCGCGCTCATCCTGCTGACGACGATCCTGTTCAGCGGGTCGATGATCTGGTCCTCGTTCCGCGAGTGGGACCGGCCGCGCCTGTTCTACTTCCACCTCGGGCTCGCCGAGAGCGCCGTGCTCGGGGCGTTCTGCGCGCAGGATCTCGCGTTGTTCGTCGTGTTCTTCGACCTGATGCTGATCCCGTTCTACTTCCTGATCGGGATGTTCGGCACGGGCGATCGCGTCCGCGCGACGACGAAGCTCGTCATCTACACGCTGATCGGGTCATTCCTGATGCTCGTCGCCGCGATCGCGACGGGCGTGATCGCCTCCTCGCAACACGGCACGAACCTGACGTTCGTGCTCTCGGCCCTGAGGGCGCTGCCGCTCTCGCACGCGTCGCAGGAATGGATCTTCCTGTGCTTCGCCGCCGCGTTCCTGGTGAAGATGCCGCTCGTGCCGTTCCATGGCTGGCTCGCCGACGGCTACAAGGCGATGCCGATCCCGGCCGTCGCCGTGTTCTCCGGCGTGCTCTCGAAGGTCGCCGCGTACGGATTCCTGCGGATCGTGCTGCCGCTGTTCCCATTCGCGACCGTCCACTTCCAGATGCTGCTGTTGCTGATCGCGCTGCTCTCGATCCTGTGGGCGACCGCGGTCGCGTTCACGACCTCGGACGCGCGGCTCGTCGTCGCCTACTCGAGCGTCGCGCAGCTCGGCTTCATCACGCTCGGGATCTTTTCGCTGCGGCCCCAGGGCGCCCAGGGCGCGATCATCCAGATGGTCAACCACGGTCTCGTGACCGCGCCGTTGTTCTTCATCGTTGCGGCACTCGCGGCCCGTACCGCCGGAGGCTCCGAGTCGTTGCGCGACATGGGCGGAATCGCCTTCCGGGCACCCGTGCTGGCGACGTTGTTCTTGATCGTCGCCTTCGCCTGGCTGGCGATGCCCGGGTCGCCGAACTTCGTCGGGGAGTTTCTGATCCTGCTCGGCACCTTCCAGTCGAAGCTCGCGATCGCCTTCATCGCGTCCGTCGGCGTCGTCGGGGCGGGGTATTACGCGCTGCGCGTGTTCATCGGGGCGATGCACAACCGCGTCAAACCGACGGTCGACTCACGGGAGATCACCCGGTCTGAGTTGGTCGCGCTGGCACCGCTCGTGGTCGTGATCGTCGCGTTTGCGTTCTATCCGCAGTTCGTGCTGAAACGGAGTGAGCCAAGCGTGCGAGCGGCGATAGCGACCGCCCAGGCCGAGTCGCAGAGCCCATCGAGCGCGTTCGCGAAGGGCGGCTGGACGCCGTACGCCCCGCTCGAGACTGCGAGCGTGCCGTGAACCTCGTGACCGCCGCCACCACGGTCCACATCAAGGGCCCGCACATCGACTGGGCGAGCCTGTCGCCGTTCCTGGCGCTCACGATCGGCACGCTCGTGGTGCTGACGCTCGGGCTGATCCGCGCCGACTTCGTCCGCGAGCGCGTCGTGCCGCTCGTCACGCTCGTCTCGCTCGGATTCGCGATCGCGTTTGAGATCTCGCGCTTCGATCACCCGCGGTCGATCATCTCCGGAGCCCTGCGGGTCGATGACCTCGCGCTCGTCCTCGATCTCATCTTCGCGGTGGCGGCGATCGCGACCGTGCTGCTCGCCTGGCGGGGCCGGGCGCCTCGGGTGGCCGGTCAGGGCGAGTTCTTCTCGCTGCTGCTGTTCAGCGTGCTCGGCATGGCGGTCCTCGTGTCCGCCCAGAACCTGGTCACGCTGTTCATCGGCTTCGAGTTGCTCTCGATCCCGTTGTACGTGCTGTGCGCCTCGGAGTTCCGCCGCGAGGCCTCGCTTGAGTCCGGCCTCAAGTACCTCGTGATCGGCTCGGTCGGGTCGGCGACGCTCGTCTACGGGCTGGCGCTCGTCTACGGGGCGACCGGGGCCACCGACTTCTCCGGGATCGCCCGCGCGGTGTCAAGCGGCTCGCTTGCCGGCGGTGTGCTCGGCGACCCGCTGCTGCTGACCGGCTTCGCGCTCGTGATCGTCGGGTTCGCGTTCAAGGCCTCGGTCGCGCCGTTCCACCAGTGGACGCCCGACGTCTACGAGGGAGCCCCGACACCGATCACCGCGTTCATGGCGACGGCGACCAAGGCCGCCGCGCTCGGCGTGTTCATCCGTTTCTTCGACGTCGCGGCGATCGCCGACCAGAACGACTGGGCGCCGGCGATCGCGACGATCGCGGCGATCACGATCATCGTCGGCAACGTCGGCGCGCTCGGTCAGTCCTCGCTGAAGCGGATGCTCGGCTACTCCGGCGTCGCCCAGGCCGGCTACATGCTCGGTGGACTCGTCGTCGGCACCCAACTCGGTATCCAGGCGACGGTCCTGTACCTCGGCGTCTACCTGTTCATGAACCTCGCCGCGTTCGCGGTGATCGTGGCGCAGGAGGACGAACTGCGCAGCGCCGGCGCTGCCGATGACGCCGCCGATGATGCGCCCGGTGGTGACGACATCTCTTCGCTCGCCGGGCTCGGCGCCCGGCGTCCGTGGCTCGCATGGCCGATGACGATCGCGATGCTGTCGCTCGCCGGCATCCCCGCCACGGTCGGGTTCATCGGCAAGTTCCAGCTCATCCACGCACTCGTCAACGGCGACTACACGTGGCTCGCGATCGTGCTCGTGATCGGCTCGATGATCTCCCTCGGGTACTACCTGCGGGTGATCGCGACGATGTGGATGCGACCGGCGACTGCTGCCGGGGTCGGGTCACCGGCGCTCGCCGGTGCCGCGGCCGGTGGCGGCGGGTTGCCGCCGATTGCGGGGGCGTCGGGAGAGGGGGAGCCGGATGGGACGGCCGGACCGGATCCGGGCGGACCGGAGCGGGCTGGGACGGAGCCGGCCGGCGCGGTGCCGGCTGCGGCAGGCGGGGGCACTGAGGGCGCCGGGAGCTGGCCGGGTTCGGCCGAGTCCGCGCCGAAGCCGGAGGTCGTCCTCGTCGCCGTCGTGTTCGGCGCCGCGAGCGTGTTCTTCGGGATCTTCCCCTCGCCGCTGTTCAATCTGGTCGCCCACGCCGGGCACGCGCTGAGCGGGATCTTCTAGCGCGCCTCGTGGGTAGCCGCTTTGCCAGCGGGCGGTGCGGGTCGGGGTGTCGTATGGCCGACGACAACGAACGGACATCTGACACGACCGAGACCTTCGGGACCCGCACAGCGCCGGCTGACGGCCGGGCGGAGGACCCGCCGCCGGCGGCGCTACGATCCGCCGTCCGTGGACTACCCGGTCGAGAGCTTCACAGCGGAGGAACAGGAGCGTCTGCGGCCGCATTTCTCCAATCTCGACCGGCCGGTCTTCGCCCTCGTCAACCTGCCGGAGACGGTCAAGGGCGCGCTGTTCGCGCGGTATTCGCGCTATCAGGGGACGCTCCGCCGGCTGTTTCTCGACGAGTTCGCCGACGACGTCGCCGGGACGCCGATCCGGGCTGACGGCGACGAGGGCGAACGCGCGGCGAAGCTGTACGAGCGGATCTTCCTCGGCTACGGGGACGACTCGGTGGCCCAGCTCGGCGGGGCCCACGTCGCCTGCGAGTGGGTCTCCAACGTGCTCACCAAGATCCTCCAGCGACCGCGGCTCGGCGCCTACCTGGAGCAGTCAACCCGGTACATCGCGTACGACGCACCGATGCCCTCATCGGATCCCGCGCGCCCGAGCTACCGCTACTACCGCGACGCGCAGCTCGGTCCTCGGTACACGGGCGCGATGGACACGGTGTTCGGTATCTACGCGGACGCGCTGCCCCGGGTCGCCGCGTGGGCTGAGGGCGAGTTCCCGCGGGCCGAGGGCGAGGCGCCCGGCGCATATGAGCGGGCGATCAAGGCCAAGGCGCTCGACCTGCTGCGCGGGCTGCTCCCGGCGAGTTCGCTGTCCCACATGGGCATCTTTGCGAGCGGACAGACATACGAGCAGCTGATCCTGCACCTGCTCGCGCATCCGCTGCCCGAGGCGCGGCAGTACGGGCGGATGATCCTCGATGAGATCAAAGCGGTGATGCCGAGCTTCGTGTCCCGGGTCGAGCGGCCCGAGCGCGGGGGCGAATGGGTCGCCTACCTTGAGTCCAGGGCGCAGGCCGGCGAGCGCTGGTCGCAACGGCTCGGGCTGGCGGAGGATGCGGCGGCGCAGGCGGACGGACCGTCGGTGCGGTTGGTGCACAGCGACGGAGATGAGGATGACCTGCTGGCAGCGCTGCTGTTTGAGTCGACGGCGGCCGGCGAGGACGACGTCCGGGACGCGCTCGGCCGACTCGACGAGAGCGAACGGCACGCCATGCTCACCGACCTCGTCGGGGCGCGTGCCAACCGCCGCCACCGTCCCGGCCGCGGGTTCGAGGCACTGCGGTACCGGTTCGAGATCGTCGCCGATTACGGCGCGTTCCGTGATCTCCAGCGCCATCGGATGCTCACCGTCCAGTGGCAGTCGCTGACCCCCGACCTCGGGGCGGACGTGCCTGAGCAGGTCGAGCTCGCCGGCTGCGGTGACGAGTACCGGCGAGCGCTTGAGGTATCGGCCACCGAGTACGCGCGCCTCGCAGAGCAGGGTCAACCCCTCGCCGCGCCGTACGCGCTGTGCCTCGGCTACCGGATCCGATTCGTCCTTGACCTCAACGCGCGTGAGGCGATGCAGCTGATCGAGTTGCGCTCCGGTCGCGAGGGCCATCCGAGCTATCGCGCGGTGGCCCACGAGATGCATGCCCAGATCGCGTCCGTCCACCCGGCGGTCGCCGCGGCGATGACGCACGTCGACACGGAGACCGAGCCGCGGCTCGAGCGGATCCTCTCCGAGATGCGGACGCACACGCGGGCGGGCCGGTAATCTGGCTCGCGGTCGGCCGGACCATCACATCTGGAGGTAGGTTGAGGTGAAGCGGAGACTGTCGTTCGTCCTCGCCGCGGCCGCGCTCGTGCCGGCGGGGACGGCGCTGGCCGCGCCACGGGGTGTGACGATCAAGCTGAGCAAGACGGATCGCGGCAAGATCCTCACCAACTCCCGCGGCTACACGCTCTACATGTTCCAGCTGGACAAGCGTCGCAAGGACGTGTGCGTGCGGATCCCCGATTGCACGACGGTCTGGCCGGTCGTCACGACGAAGGCCAAGCCGATCGCCGGGACCGGCGTCAAGGCTCGCCTGCTCGGCACGATCAAGCTGAAGGACGGGACGCGGCAGGTCACCTACAACGGCTGGCCGCTGTACACCTATATCGGCGATTTCGATCCGCGCTCGACCCAGTTCATCGGCCTGAAGCAGTCCGGCGGACTCTGGTGGGCGCTGAGCGCCGCTGGGCGCCTGATCAAGTAATCGGTCTCGCCGCGCTGGGAAGGCCGGGGGGCCGATCGGCGTCCTGCTCCCTATAGGGATAAAGCTGCGAACCGGAGGACTGACCATGAAGAGCTATCGGGGCGTGCTGACCGCGCTCGTCGCAATGGCCGCGGCGACGGCCGCATTGATCGCGACCGTGAATGCGGCGACTGCGTCTGCGGCGACCGCCTCGGCGGCGGCCCAGCGCGGCACGACGATTCGGCTGGAGAAAACGAGCGCCGGGAAGATCCTGACCGCCAACAACGGGTTCACGCTGTACCAGTTCAGTCGTGATAGCCGCAACAAGGACGTGTGCGTGAAGCTCAGCGGCTGTAAGGACATCTGGCCGGCGCTGACGACGAAGGCCAAGCCGGTCGCGACAAAGGGCGTGAACGGCAAGCTGCTCGGCACGATCAAGCTGCCGAACGGCTCGCGGCAGGTCACCTACGCGGGCCGCCCGCTGTACAAGTACAGCGGCGACTTCGGCCCGCGGCAGACCGACTACATCGGCGTCAACGCCTCCGGCGGCACCTGGTACGGGGTCGACGCCAACGGCCACCGGGTCCGGTAGCCCAGCGGCGATCGACGGCAGCGGCCGACGCCCCGGCGGCCAGGGTCACATCTCCTGGCCGCCGTTGACCGCCCACACCTGGCCGGTGATGAAGGAGGACGCGTCCGCGCTGAGGAAGTGCACGACGCGGGCGACCTCCTCCGGCCGGCCGAGGCGGCCGAGCGGGATCTGGGCGCGGATCTTGTCAAGCACCTTCTCCGGAATCGTCTCGAGCATCTCGGTCTCGATAAAGCCCGGGGCGACCGCGTTGACGGTGAGGCCGATGCCGTTGGGATCGGCCTTGCCGGAGCGCTGCAGGTTGGAGGCAGCCTCACGGGCGAGGATGTCGACGCGGCCATGCCGGTCGATGACCTCCTGAACCGTGCGCTGGCAGTCCTCGGCCGAGGCGACGTTGCCCCGATGGATGCTCGCGTCGGCACCCAGCTCCTCGAGCTCGCGCATGAACGAGCGCGCCTTCTCCTCATCCCGGCTGTAGCCGGCCGCGACGGTGGCCTGCTGCGCCGCGGGCGCGATCGCCGCGCGACCTGCGAGGCGCTCTCACGTGCTTGCAGCGTTGCCATCTGTCCCACCTCTCCTCGTGGATCGCGATCTGTCCTGGAGCCACTGGGTGATCTCCGGCCAGATCTCCTTGCGCGCCCGGGATCCTGCCATCAGGCCAATGTGGCCGCCCGGTCGGTCAACCCACGTGACATCTTCGCTCGAGACGAGCCCGAGCAGCGGGCGCGTGCCTTCCGCCGGCGCGATGTGGTCGGCGCCTGCGGTGACGATCAGCAGGCTCTCATCGATCCGCGACAGGTCGACGTGCTGCCCGCCAAGCCACATGCGCCCAGCAACGAGCCGATTCTCCTTGTACATCCAGGTGATCCAGTCGCGGTACGCGCGAGCCGGAAACGGCGGGTTGTCCGCGATCCAGCTGGCCATCGGCTGGTACGCGTCACGCCGCGCCTCACCCTCAAGCAGAGCCTCCCATAGCCGCCGGTAGGTCGTGACGTAGTTCGTGACCGGCTTCATCATCTTGTTCGCCCAGTCGATCGCGGCGCCGGGCACGGCGCCGTAGCCCTCGGCGACGTAGTCGACGTCGAACGACTCTCGCCCGACCCAGCTCGCGTACAGCGACCCGCGCGTGTCGACGGGCGTGGTCAGCAGGACCATGTTCCGGACCGGACTGGACTCGTGCAGGCCGCGGTAGAGCAGGCACAGCGCCCCGCCGATGCACCATCCGAGCAGCGTCAGCTCGTCCTGCCCGCTCGCCCGTAGCGACCTCCCGGATCCCGGACTCAAGCTCTTCGCAGACGTACTGCTCGAGACCGACGTCGGCGTCCTCCTGATCCGGATAGCCCCAGTCGATCAGGAACACGTCGTAGCCCTCATTCAGGAGGTACTCGACGAACGACGAACCCGGCCGCAGGTCGAAGATGTCCGGCCGATTGATGAGGGCGAACACCAGCAGCACCGGGATCGGATGCCGACGATCGCTCGACCGATATCGGTACAGCGTCACCTTGCGGTGCGTCCAGATGACGTCCTTCGGGCTGCTACCGACCGTCGCGTCGCTCTGCGTGAGCAGCATGTTCATGAACTCGAACGCGGCGAGCGGCGTCCGGGCGATGCGTTCGAGCGTGTTCACGACCCGCTCGCTCCCGAGCCGCTCCCGCCGCTGCGCGCTTGCCGTCGGGTTTCGCTGCCGCCGGTGTCGCTGTCGGCCGCCGTTCGGCGATTCGAGACCGGCGTCGGGGCTGCTCGCGTCCTGGAGGCGTTCGACCTCCTGGAGCAGCCGTTCGAGCTTGTCCTCCGTCCGCGCGAGCTGACGGGAGAACCGGACGATGTCCTGGCGCCCGGCGATGCGCAGGTTGCGCAGGACCAGATCGAAGATGTCCGTCGTGATCTTGGTGATCCCGACGACGTTCTCGGTTGCCCTTCGCGAGTAACTCTCCGAAGCTGTCACGCGCGACCAACCGCTCGAAAGCTCGCGCTGTCCGAGACTCCGCCTCCTCGTAGAGCCGGTGGGTCTCTTCGGCCGGACTGGGGTGTCGCTCGTCGGCCATACCTCTCCTCTCTCCTCGGAACGGGAGAACTCCTCTGAACGGGGAGTGCCCGAGGTCGGCGGCGTGCAAACCGCCGGTTCTCACGGTAGCTGGAAGCGACGCGCGGTCGTCCGGTCTGACTTAACCGCTTCGCGCTGAGCGGAGCTCGATCCGCCGGATCTTGCCCGTAAGCTCGGTGCTGTTCGGTAGTTCGGCCACCGATGGAGATGGATCCTGCACTAGGCGTGCTCGCGGGGATCGGGATCGCCGCGGTGATCTTCGCGGCGTGGCGATGGCTGCTCTCCTCGCGCGCCACGCGGACGCCGGAAGCGGCGGGTATGCAGTCCGCCCTGCACGCGGCCACCGCCACGCTGCCGCACCTGCGCGGCGGGCTCACGCTCACACGCCGCCGAGGCCGCGGTGCCGTACCTGCGCGAGCTGACCGGCGCCGCCGCCGTGGCGCTCGCGGACACGCGGGCGGTGCTCGCGATCGACGGCGAGGGCCGCGAGCAGGTCCGGCCGGGTGATCTCCTCTCCTCGCTGCTCGCCGCGACACCGGATGGTGAGATGCACATCGTCCCGCGTCTCATCTCCTCGGATCCGCGGTGCCCGTTGCGCTCGGCCGTGCTCGCGCCGCTGACCGTGCAGGGCAAGCGGGCCGGCACGCTGATCACGTTCTACCGCGGCGTCGGCGAGCCAAGTCAGCCCGAGCTACGGGTCGTCAAGGAGGCGGCAAGCCTCGTCTCCGCCCAGATCGAGCTGTCGCTGATCACCGAGCAGGAGCAGCGGCTCGCCCGGGCCGAGCTCCGGGCGCTACGGGCACAGATCTCGCCGCACTTCATCTACAACGCGCTCGCCGCCATTGCGGGAGAGATCCACGCCCGGCCCGAGGAGGCCCGCGAGCTGCTGATCGACTTCGCCGAGTTCACCCGCTACCTCTTCCGCGACGGCCGCTCGTACGTGTTGCTCGGTGAGGAACTCGAACACGTCGAGCGCTACCTGCGACTGGAGCAGGCCCGCTTCCGTGGCCTCACCGTCACCATCGACGCCCCGCAGGAGACGCTCGCGGCGGTCGTCCCCTCGATGTCAGTGCAGCCGCTCGTCGAGAACGCCGTCCGTCACGGCGTCGAGCGTCGGGGCGGGTCCGGTGAGGTGTCGATCCGGGCGGACGCCCGGGGTGGCGATGTGCAGCTGTCGGTGACCGACAATGGCGCCGGCATCCCGCCGGATCGCGTGCCGGTCGTGCTCGCGGGAGCGGGTGGCGGCATCGGACTGTCCAACGTCGACTCCCGCTTGCGGGCGACCTTCGGCGAACGCTACGCGCTGCGGATCGACTCACGCGTCGGACGGGGGACGACCGTGACGATGACCGTGCCCGATCTGCCCGGCGTTCCCGGCGCGGCCGCCCGATCCGAGCCGTCGACGGTGGCGAGCGCATGAGCGACGACGGGCTGACGATCCTCGCGGTCGACGACGAACGAACCCCGCTGGAGGATCTCGCGCGCCTGCTGCGGAGCTTCCCGGGCGTGGAGGACGTCGAGTGCGTCTCCAACGGTCATGACGCGCTCGTCCAAGCCTCGGCCCACGAGTACGACGCGATCTTCCTCGACGTCCGCATGCCCGACCTCGACGGCGTCGAACTCGGGCGGGTGCTGCGCCGCTTCGCCGAGCCGCCCGTGCTCGTGTTCGTCAGCGCCTACGACAACGCCGCCGTCGACGCGTTCGAGCTCGGCGCCCTCGACTACCTGCGCAAGCCGGTCGGTCGGGTCCGGCTCGAGCAGGCGGTCGCCCGCGTGCAGGCGGCGGTGGATGCGCGCGGCGAGCGGGGCGGGCAGGACAGCGCGGGCGCGACGCCGACGAGCGGCACTGCCGCCGGGCCGCCCGCCGCGGAGAGCGAGATGATCGCCGTCGCGAACGTCCGCAGCGGCACCACCCGGCTCATCTCCCGCGGCTCGATCCTGTACGCCCAGTCCCACGGCGATTTCGTCCGGATCGTGACCGAGGACGGCCGGTACCTGCTCCGGGCAACGCTCGGTGAGCTCGAGCGGCGATGGGAGCCGTACGGCTTTGTCCGCGTGCATCGGCAGTTCATCGCCAACCTCCTGCGCGCCGTCGAGCTCCGGCCGCGGTTCGGATCGACCGCCGAGCTGGGGTTTCCGGACGGCCAGACGATCCCGATCGCACGGCGGCATGTCGCGGATCTTGGCCGCCGGCTCGGGGTGTAGCTCGGCCGGATCACTCGATTCGGGTGACGCGCGGCCGCCCGACAGGCGTATCTTTCGCCCATGCCAGATGGACCGACCCGTCAGTTGTTGATCTACGAGTTCCCGCCCGGATCGCGGTACGAAGGACAGCTCGTGGGCGCGTTGGAGCGGATCGAGAGCGGCGGGACGCTGCTCATCCGCGATGCGGTCTTTGCGGGCCGTGACGGCGAGACCGGCGAGACGATCGCCGTCGCGATGTCAGGCGGCACCGCCGGCATGGTGTCTCGTCTGATCACGTTCCGCCTCGAAGCGCGGGACCGCGCCAAGAGGACGCGCGAGGCGATGGAGGGCCCGTCCGGGCCGCTCATCAACTCGCTGACCGAGGGGCTCGAGCCCGGCGCCGCGGTCCTCGCCGTCCTCATCGAACACGCCTGGCAGAACGTTCTCGACTCCGCCATCGAGCGCGCCCAGGGCACAACTCGGAGCAGCGACTACACCGAGCACGGCACCATCATCGACGCCTGGCCCAACACCTAACGCCGGTACTCCTGCTTTTCACGGCGAACGAGGCGCCGGCCGGGGCGGAACTCGCGGAACACCCGCGACGATGATCCAACCGATGCACGAGACAGACGGGCGACACGCGACGAAGCCGCACGTGCCGCCCGCCCGGTCCGTGCTTACCCCTCGGCCGCCGCCTGCTCCTCGTTGATCTTCCCCTCGAGCTGCGACATCACGTCCGGGTCACGCAGCGTCGTGACGTCACCGAGCGCACGGCCCTCGGCGATGTCGCGCAGCAGCCGGCGCATGATCTTGCCGGACCGCGTCTTCGGCAGGTCATCGGCCCACACGATCCGCTTCGGACGGGCGAACTTGCCGATCCGGTCGGCGACGTGGGCGCGGATCTCGTCGATCAGGGCGTCCGTACCCTCGGCGTCGTCGCCTTCAAGCGTGACGAACGCACAGATCGCCTGACCCGAGTCCTCGTCGGACTGGCCGATGACGGCCGCCTCGGCCACCTTGCGGTGCGAGACGATCGCGGATTCGACCTCGGCCGTCGAGAGACGGTGCCCGGACACGTTCACGACGTCGTCGATGCGCCCGATGATCCAGAAGTAGCCGTCCTTGTCCTTGCGGGCCGCGTCGCCGACCAGGTAGGTCTCCTTCCCGAAGCGGGCGAAGTACGTCTCAACGAAGCGGTCGTCCTCCTTGTACAGCGTGCGCAGCATCGACGGCCATGGCCGCTGGAGCACGAGCAGACCCTGGCCCTCGTCGAGCGGCTTGCCCTCCCGCTCGTCGACGACATCCGCCAGGACGCCGGGGAAGGCTCGCGTCGCTGACCCCGGCTTTGCGGCGATGATGCCGGGCAGCGGCGTGATCATGATCGCGCCGGTCTCGGTCTGCCACCACGTATCGACGACCGGGCAGCGCTCGCCACCGATAACGATGTAGTACCAGAGCCACGCCTTCGGGTTGATCGGCTCGCCGACCGTGCCGAGCAGACGGAGCTTCGACAGATCGGCCTTTTGGACGTGCTCGACGCCCCATTTCATGCAGGCGCGGATCGCCGTCGGGGCGGTGTAGAACTGCGTCACCTTGTAGCGCTCGCACAACTCCCACCAGATGCCCTTGTGCGGGTAGTCCGGGGCGCCCTCGTACATGACGCTCGTGGCGCCGTTGGCCATCGGACCGTAGACGATGTACGAGTGGCCGGTGACCCAGCCGACGTCGGCCGAGCACCAGTAGACGTCCTCGTCGGCCTTGAGGTCGAACACGTACTTGTGGGTCGACGAGACGCCGGTGAGGTAGCCACCGGTCGTGTGCAGCACGCCCTTGGGCTTCGCGGTCGAACCGCTCGTGTAGAGCACGAACAGCGGATGCTCGGCGTCGAGTTCCTCGGCCGGGCACTCGTCGGCCGCCTTCTCGACGATGTCCTTGTAGAAGACATCGCGCCCGTCCTTCATGGCGCACTCGATGTCGGTGTGCTGGACGACGATGATGTGCTCGAGCGTCTCCAGGTCGACCATGACGGCGTCGACCTGCTCCTTGATCGGCGCCGTCTTGCCCTTGCGCCGGGCACCATCGACGGTGATGAGCGCCTTCGCCTCCGAGAACTCCATCCGCTCCTTGACCGAGTCGGCGGAGAAGCCGCCGAAGACGACGTTGTGCGGGGCGCCGATCCGCGCGCAGGCGAGCATCGCCACGACGACCTCCGGGATCATCGGCAGGAAGATCCCGACGATGTCGCCCTTTTGGATGCCGAGGTCCTTCATCGCGTTGGCGAACTTCTGCACCTCACGGTGCAGGTCGGCGTAGGAGACGTCACGCTCCTCGCCCTCCTCGCCGCGCCAGTGGAACGCGATCCGGTCGCCGTTGCCGGCCTCGACATGCCGGTCCAGACAGTTGTAGGACGCGTTGATCTTGCCGTCGCTGAACCACTTGTAGAACGGCGGGTTGGAGTCGTCGAGGGTGACCGTCGGCTCGTTGAACCAGTGCAGCTCTTTGGCCTGCTTCAACCACCAGCCCTGCCAGTCCTTCTCGGCCTCCTCGTAGACCGCGGGGTCACTGAGCAGCGCGTTCCTCTTGAAGTCTTCAGGCGGCTCGAACTTCCCAGTGTCGAGCATCCCCTCGAGTTTCGACTCGAGCGTCCCCTCGCCGGTCGATGTGGCAGCGTCTGCCATCAAACCCTCTCCTTCTGTCGCTCTTGCGTCTCACGTCTTCATAGCTCGGGCGCCGACTGCATCGCCGGCGCCCGAGCCCAGAAACTGTGCGGCGATCTGATACGGGAGTTGTACCCGACACCGCAGGCTTTGTGCCGTTTACTTGTCAGCGCTTGAGCGGCACCACCGGCGCGACGACCGCCCGAACGTCGAGTTGATCACGGCGGCGAACGACGCGTACCACGCGGCGATCGCAGTCGCGATGCCGACATAGCCGCCGAGCTTGATCGTGTTGTTGGTCGCGGCCGTGCCGCCTGCAAGGGCCGAGTTGCCGATCGCCAGGAGGATGAACGTGATCGTGAGCAAGACGAACGTCAGCTGCGACCGCCCCCGATGTCCGCAGCGAGGCGATGAACATGTAGATCGTGAAGATCGACCACGTCCACAGGTAGAGCCCGATCCGCGCTGTGCTCGTGTGCCGCCACGAGCTTCCCGCCGACTCCGTGGAACAGGAAGAAGACCGAGAGCCAGAACCCGCCGTAGGAGCAGAACGCGACGGCGCCGAACGTATTGCCGGTTCGGAACTCCCAGATCCCGGCGATGATCTGCACGATCCCGCCGTAGGCCAGCGCCAGCGACAGCACGATCGGAATAGCGCTGATGTGGACCAGGTTCGCGTTCAGCATGCTGAGGGTGAACGTCGTCGCCGCGAATGCGGCCAATCCGAGCGGACCAGGATCCGCCGGTGTCCAGCCCGCCGTGACGCCCCCTGTCGGCTCAACGGCCGACGGGGCCGGTGCCACGTCCGCCTCTCGCGGACCGCGACTCGCTTCCATGAACTACCTCCTTCTCCCTCGAGTGCAGAGTGCGCGCATACCTTCGCGCTGTGACGTCTGCTCACAAGCACCCAATCGCCCAGCGGCCGCTCACCTGCGCTGAACGGTCCCTGATGTGCGGTCAGCGGTTACCGGAAGGCGCCGCCCAGCGGCCCCGGCCCCCGGCGTGGACGGGGACCAGGGCCGTCTCGGCCGGGCGCTACCCGCCGCAGCGCGAAGGACTACCGATGCGGTGTCGACCGTCGGAGCGCGGCGCTGGATACGGCGAGGTAACGGTGGAGGAGGAGGGCACTCTGCTGATGCTTGTCGTCCTGACGTGGCAAAGATCGGATGACCGTCTGGGCGCGCGGACAAATGTCCGATTCGACGATTGACGAAGGTGAAATCATTCGCCGATGCGACCGGACCGGTGGCGGCTCGCGGCGACGCCTGCGGTGGCTCTTGGCATGTTCCTGCTGCCCGCGGCGGCTACGGCCGCCGCCAGGCGCCATCGACCGAAGCCCGACCTCAAGGTCGTGGTTCTGCAGGCGAACTTCGGCGACCCCGCCTTCCGCGCCGTCGGCACCGACGGCGTGATGGACGAGATCGAGGTTCGGGTCGGGGTCAAGAACCAAGGCGCCGGCGCCGCCGCGCCCTCGACCACCGACGTGTTCTTTCAGGACAGCAAGCGCCACCATTTTGAGAAGAGGGTGGTCTTCCCTCGGCTCGGGCCACACACCCATCCCCACTACGAGACCGTTGACATCACGGGGAAGAAGCCAGCGCTCGGATTCGCCCAGCTCGGGGCGGTCGCCGACGTCAACGAGAAGCAGAAGGAGTCCGACAAGGACAACAATTTCCTCAAGGGCGAGCGGTTCGTGATCATCGCCCGTCAGTGGAACGTGCCCTCGTTCGAAACCATCGTGACGCGGGGGGCGGCGGTGCGGACGACGAAAGCGATCAGCGGCTTTCGCTTTGAGTTCTCCCATTACGACCACTCGGCCGAGGAATACCTCTACACGCCGAACGGGTCGATCACGACCACGACGACGTATTCAGGCTTCTGCTCGGGGACCGGCTCGGCAACGGACACTCGCACCCCGTGGGCAGGCTTTCTGCGCATCAAGGGCGACTTCCGCACCTACAACGCCTTCGTGAAGGCCGACATCGCCGCGTACAACGTGCCGGTCGTGTGCCAGCCGGGGATCTCGTTGACGATACCTTCGGCCCCCGATGACCTCGACGTGCTCATCGGGGGCGGTGCCCCGCACACGAATGAGCAGGCTCAACAGGTCAACGGCGATGTGACCGACAGCGCCGTGCACGTCGAGTCGAAGTGGCAGTTCAGAGCCGCGATGTAGACGCTGACGCCCGCTATTGGCGGCGCTTGCGCTTGCGCTTTGAGGTGTTCGCGCGCGTGCGGGCCGGCGCGGGTGCGCCGGCCGGCTCCGGCGCGGGACTGGGAGCGGGCTTCGCGCGTCCGCCCCCGAACAGTCCACCGGCGGCGCCGCCGAACAGTCCGCCTCCGCCTCCGCCCCGCCTCCGCCTCCGCCTCCGCCCCCGCCGCCGCGGGTCGCGCGCTGCTCGCGCAACTCCTGCGAGGACGGCCACGGCTCGGCTCGGCCGCTGCGCCACGCGGGTGGAACGCCGTTCGGCCAGCGTCCGGTGAACAGGTACGCGAGCGCGACGAGCCAGAAGCCCTCGACGATCGGAATCGGGACGAGCGGGAAGATCACGAGCACGCCGGCGAAGATCCCCAGGAAGCCCATGAACCGCGTGAGCAGGCCGACGCGCATCGCGTTGAGCGACACGAGCACAGTGGCCATCGCGGTGAGCAGGACGCCAAGGTAGTTCCCGAGCTGCGGAAACACGAGCGCGGTCGAACTGATGAGGTGGTTCGCCTGCGGATAGGTCTGCGCGGCGAGGCCGACGAAGTCGTGCGCCTTGCTGCCGTACAGGATCACGTAGGCGGGGATGCTGATGCCGGTCACGATGCCGCCCACGACGCCGATGATGCCGACGAAACCAGGCTTGACCTCCGGGTTGCGCGCCCGGATGCAGCTCCACAGGTACCAGAGCGTGGCTGCGAGCGAGAAGTACCCGAGTGCGTCGAGGACGGACCCGACGATGTCCCTGGTCAGCCGCTTGTTTTCGGTGATCAGGCCGAGCGTCTGCTCGTCGACCTTGGCGTGGGCGCCGCCGAGCTGGACGGCGACGGCAGCGACCAGCAGGATCCCCGCCAAAGCGGCGATCGTGGCCTGTCGGATTCCCACACGGCGCTCGTACGCCACTCGTTCTTCGACGTTCATCGGGTCGCGAATCCTAGTGGGACGCTAGCGACGAGGGCCCGACGTGCGTGGCGGGCGCGGGCGGAGACCCCGGGGGGCCGACTCGCCGTCGTGGGGCATGCGGGCGGGAACGTACGTGGGATCGTCAGGCTCGAGCACGCGGGAGACGCGGTCGCCGACGAGCAGCACGAGATTCAGCAGGGGCGAGGCGATCCGGATCATCGTTTCAATGCGGGCGCGGAGCACGGGATTGGTCGTCGTTCCAGGCATGACGGTGGACGATCCACTGTACTGTCGCCCGCGCCCGGAGGGCGTATCCCGCGGCGAGGTAGCATAGGCGTATGGAAGGAAGTGGATTCGGCGGACTGTTCGGAGATCCGGACGAGCTTCAGCGCCGGCTCGGGGAATTTGCCGAGCAGATGCAGGGCGCGCAGAAACTCGCCTGGGCGGACAACGCGATCAAGCTCGCGGTCGACCTCACGGTCGCGGCAATGAACCGAGCGAACATCCAGGGCACGACCGAGCAGCAGGCGGAGCAGCTGCGTTCGGTCATGGCGACGGTGTTCCCGGAAGCCGTCACGCTCGTGCGCGAGGCCCGCGAGGGCCTGCAGTAGATCCGCAGCCTCAGGCTCGACCGTTCACCAGCGTGCTCGTTGCGGTGAAACCGCAGCACTGGAACGCCGTGATCGCCGTGCCTGTGGTGTGGGCGATCTTCACGTGCCGCAGCGCGGCGGTTGTGTCTGCGCCGATGGCAACGACCGTCACACCCGTCAGCCCTCCGATGATGCGATCCTGGCTGGCTGTATAGACGCCGTCCTGGAGCACCAGGCCGGAAAGCTCGCTGGCGATCACGAGGTTGTGATTGGGGCTGACGTCACCACCGAGGGCGTAAATGCCCACCTGGTTGCCACGCAGCGTGTTGTCGGTGACGACGGTGTTCGGGTGCCCGCCGGCGAAGATCCCCGCATGCTGGAAGTCGTTGCGGAAATCAGGCCCGCACGAATCGTCGCTCGCCAGGTTCCGGACTCATTGGCAAGTCGGAGCTCGACGGCTAGGAGCCGGCGAGTGCGCCGAGGACGAGCCCGTCGTGCTCGGCCGGCTTGACCTTGCGGAACACGTTCTGGATGACGCCGTCCGGCCCGATCACGAACGTCGAGCGCTCCATGCCCATGTACGTCCTGCCGTACATCGACTTCTCGATCCAGACGCCGTAGGCCTCGGCGACCGAATGATCCTCATCGCCGAGCAGCGGGAAACCGAGTGAGTACTTGTCATCGAACTTGGCGATCTTCTTCGGCGGATCCGGCGAGACGCCGAGCACGACCGCGTCGGCGTGCTCGTAGTCGGCCCGGTGGTCACGGATCCCGCACGCCTGGGTCGTGCAGCCGGGGGTGTCGGCCTTCGGGTAGAAGTAGAGAACCACGGTCTTGCCGCGCAGACCGGACAGCGAGACGTCGTTGCCGTCCTGGTCAGGAAGGGTGAAGTCGGGAGCGGTGTCGCCCACCTCAGGTGCCATGGACGACAGGCTACTTGAGCAGCCGTGAGAGCCGACGGTCCTTCATCAGCTTGCCGTCCGTCTGGCAGGTCGGGCAGTAACACATGACGTAGTCCTCGTAGAAGACCGCCTCGATCTGGTCGCCGCAGCGCGGGCACGGCGTGCCGTTGTGCCGATGCACGGTCAGCGGCATCGGGACCTTGTCCGGGATCGGCAGCGCGATCGTCTGCTCGTAGTGCTCGATCACGCCATCGAGACGCTCGACGATCGCCTCGCGCAGGCGCTCGGCCTCGTCCGGCTCGAGATCCGAGCCCCGCTTGAACGGCGAGATCATCGCGGTGTGGAGGATCTCGTCGACCCACGAGCGGCCGATGCCGGCGATCACGTGCTGGTCACGCAACAGCGCGTAGAGCGGTCGCGGCGCGTCAAGCAA
Organism: uncultured Solirubrobacterales bacterium; assembly: GCA_963813265.1. Classification (GTDB taxonomy): domain Bacteria; phylum Actinomycetota; class Thermoleophilia; order Solirubrobacterales; family Solirubrobacteraceae; genus Palsa-465. The sequence continues at coordinate 26,384 of CAWEYQ010000018.1, forward strand.
CTCCTCGAGCGGCGGCGGATCAGGCCACGCCTCGGGTCCGAGCGCGGCGATCGTCTCCTCGGAGTCCACGTCCTCGGCGCGCAGCAGCTTGACCCATGCGCGCTGCTTGGTCCCGAACTCGCGCAGTCGCAGCTCACGGCCGTCGTCGAGCCGAACCAGCAGCCGCGAGGCCTTGTCGCGCAGCGACGCCCGCGTGTCGAACAGCTGGAGGCGACCGGCGGACATGAGATGAATGACGATCGCCAGGTCGTCGTCGACCGACGCGACGAACAGCTTTCCGCGTCGGCGGATGCCGGTGAACGTCCGGCCGTCCAGCGCGCTCAGCGGCGGGTCGTAGGTCTTGAGCGCGTTGACGCCCGGAGCGAGCGCGGACTCGATGCGCGCACCCGCAATCGCGGCGCCGATGCGACGTGCGGTGATCTCGACCTCAGGTAGCTCAGGCATGCTCCTACGAGCGTACTTCGCGCCTGAGCAAAAGGCCGTCTTTGACGGAATCATTCGCGCCAGTTCAGCATCCCTTTACGGACGAGGAAAAGGATGTCGGTCATGAGCGATCTACTAGCAATTGTCGGACCGATGGAGTCCGAGGAGGAGCTGCTCGAGGAGATCGCGTACGCACGACCGGACCGGGTCACGGTGCTCGTCGAGAGCACCGACGCGGAGTGGGGCTCCAATGAGTCCGAGCCCGCGCGAGCCCTACGTGATCGAATTGCACGACTGCTGGCGAGGATCGAGCGTCGAACTGGCGCGATCGTCGTCGGCACGGCAGGCAACCGGGAGCAGCTGCGCGGGTGGAGGTTCGACCGAGTGGTCGGCGCCCGCGCTGCCCTCGCCGCCTGAGTAGCCAGTCGCGCATGAGCCCCCGGCGCGGGTCCGCCTGACGCGCACCCGCGCCCGCCGGTACCCTGCTCATCCACGATGAGCGCGACGCTGGCGCCAGACGACGTCGTCCGAACCCACGCCGAGGGGGCGGCCAACTCACGCGAGCCGTTGCTCGTGCTCGATCCGCTGATCGAGTTCCTGGCGGCCAACGGGCTCGCGGGGCCCGCCGACCTCAGCGCCGCGCCCGTGGGCGACGGGCATTCCAACGTCACGTTCGCGCTTTCAACAGACGTCATCCTGCGGCGCCCGCCACGGGGGCCCCTGCCCCCCAGCGCGCACGATGTCCTCCGTGAGGCGCGACTGCTTCGCGCGCTGGAGCCGACACCGGTCCGCACCCCGCGCGTCCTCGCCGTGTGCGACGACGAGTCGGTCATCGGCTCGCCGTTCTACGTGATGGAGAAGGTCGAGGGCCATGTCATCACCGACACGCTGCCCGAGCTGCTGGATAACGAGGTGGAGCGCGAGCGGATCGCCGACGAGCTGATCGACGGGCTCGTCGAACTCCACGCTGTCGACTTCATGGAGGTGGGGCTCGAGGGGTTCGGCAAGCCGAGCGGCTACCTCGAACGCCAGCTCCGCCGGTTCACCGGGCTGTGGGAGCACAACCGCACGCGCGAGCTGGCTCAGGTGGAGGAGGTCGGGCAGTGGCTCGCCGCCAACCTCCCGAAGTCACCGCCGGCGACGATCGTGCACGGTGACTACCGGCTCGGGAACACGATGTACGGGGACAGCGCACCGGCGCGCCTGCGGTCGATCCTCGACTGGGAGATGGCGACGATCGGCGATCCGCTCGCCGACATCGGATACATGATGGTCCACTGGATCGAGCCGAACGACAAGGTCGGTCGGTTCAACCTCCAGGCAGTCACGGTCCGACCCGGGTTCCCGACGCGCCAGGAGGTGATCGCTCGCTATGAGGCGCGTTCGGGCCGCTCGATGCAGGCCCTCGACTGGTACGTGACGCTCGCGATCTGGAAAGCCGTCGTGTTCATGGAGGGCAACTACAAGCGGGCGCTCGCCGGGGCAACCGACGATCCGTACCTGAAGACATTCGGCGAGGGCGTCGTCGAGCTTGCCGAGCGCGCGCTCGATGTCACACGGAATGGGTTCTGAGAACCGGCATCGCCGTGGTCTCATCGTGGACTACGGCGGTGTCCTGACGAGCAGTCCGTTCGCGTCGTTCCAGCAGTTCTGCGTCGACGAGGGCCTCGACGAGAACGCGATCATGGCGCGGCTGCGAGCCGACGCGGCGGCGCGTGAACTCGTGTTTGCACTCGAGACCGGCGAACTCCCCGAGCCGGAGTTCGAGGCGCGGTTCGCCGACATGCTCGGAGTCGCGGCTGAGGGCCTCATCGACCGGCTCTTTGCCCGCTACGAGCCGGACGAGCCGATGCTCACCGCGGTCGCTCGCGCCCGGGCATCGGGCATCCGCACCGGACTCATCTCCAACTCGTGGGGCACGCGCCGCTACGACCGGGGGCTCCTCGCCGAGCTGTTCGACGGGGTCGTCATCTCCGGGGAGGTCGGCATCCGCAAGCCCGCTCCTGAGATCTACCGCCTGGGCGCCGAGCAGTCCGGCGTCTCCACGGAGGACTGCGTGTTCGTGGACGACATGCCGGTCAACCTCGATCCGGCGGCCGCCCTCGGGATGGCGACCGTCCACCATGTCGGCGCCGACGAGACGATCATCGAGCTCGAGGCGCTGCTCGGGGTGCCGCTGCGATGAGACCGCGCGCGGCCACGATGGCCGTGCTCACCGCCGTCGCGATCGCCGGATGCGGCGGCAGCAGCCGGCTGTCCAGCAACGACCTTCACGACCAGGCGACGCAGATCTGCGCGCTCACGAGCAAGCAGACGAACCGGATCACGTCACCACGCGCGCCCGCCGGTTCGGCGGTGTTCCTGCGCCAGGGGATCACGGCGCTGGCCCCGGAGGTGACCCAGCTACGCAAGCTCCACCCGCCGACGGACGCGCAGGACGTCTATACGACCGCGATCAACGCGGCTTCGAAGAAGCTCGAGCTGCTCCGCACGGCGTCCGGGCAGCTCGCCCATGGTGATGACCCGGTGAGCACGATGCAGACGCTCGAGCAGCAGCTCGCGCCCGTCGTGCAGCAGGAGAACGGCGCCTGGCAGTCGCTCGGGATCCCGGCCTGCGTCAACCACTGACGGCCGGGATCCCGTGACGTTGGCTGCCGGAAGGAGGAACGGCAGCGAACCTTAGGCGTGCTTCTTCAGCGTGAGCTTCGTCGTGCAGCTCGTGTGAATTCCGTCGGCACTGGTACACGTCATCGTGCCGGTACCCGTGAGTCCCTTCAGCGCCCCCGTACCCCCGGACACCCTCAGCGTCCCGAGATAGTCGACGTTGAGGAAGTTCAACGATCCTTCCTGTGGCGTCAGTGTGTACGTGCCGCGCAGCGTCCCGGTGCGGAAGTACCAGGTGAACGTGCTCTGAGTGTCACCTCCGTCGGTGACTGCGAACACGTCATGCTGGACTCCGGCACCGAGCTTGCCACAGCTCGCGCCACCGTATTCCTGCCCGGCCTGAACCGGCGGGGTGACACCGGAGTCGCCGGCCGCCACCATCACGCCGACCTGCGTCTTGCACTCGGCCTTTGAAGTGATCACTGCCGGGTGACGCGGTTTGCGCTTTGACGCAGCCTGGCCGGTGGCTGGTGCCGCGCCCAGGGCGCAGACGGCCACTGCTGCGCCGAGCAGACCAATACGACGTTTCACAGGGGACCTCCGTGTGTGGGTCATGGTTGTCCGCACTCAGCCGATCCGTCCGGCCGTCGCCTGCGCGGCGCGCTTGACGCTGCCCGGCAGCGGCACGAAGTCGAGCGCCGGACCGAACGACTGACCGGCCCCGAGGGCGTAGGACACGAACGCCTTGACGAACACTCCGTGTCCGAGCGGATCCTTCGGCCGCAGAATCACGTACGTGAACGTCGAGATGGGGTAGGCGATCCGGGCGCTGCGCGGCGGATTGACGATGTGCAGTTCGTTGTTCGACGGCACGCTGTGCACCGCCCCCGCGGCGTTGGCGATGTTCTTGAGGTTCGGCACCTCATAGTTGCCGGCACGGTTCTGGATTGCGGCGGCGGGTAGCTGGTGCGCGATGAGATAGGACACCGCCACATACGCGATGGCGCCCGCTGTGCCCTCCTCCGCCGTGACCATGCCGCTGTTGCCCGTGGCACCTGGGCCGACGGGGAACGCCGGCTTGGTGCCGCGTCCCACCTTGCCGCGGAAGCTGCCGCTGACCGCCGACAGATAATCGGTGAACGCGTAGGAGTCGCCCGATCCGTCGCTGCGGTGAATCGGGGTGATCCGCAGGCCCGGGAGCCGAGTTCCGCGGTTGAGCTTCGTGATCCGACCGTCGTTCCACTTCGTGATCTGCCCCAGGTAGATCTGCGCGAGCACGGGGCCGGTGAGATGCAACCGATGGACGCCCGGCACGTTGAAGCTGACGCCCGTGGCCGACAGCGCCCACGGGATCTGGAAGCATCCAGGACACGCGGTTGTCGACGCGGAGATGGGTGCGTCCGAGGCACCAAAGTCGACGAGGCCGGCGCCGATGTCCTTCAGACCCGTCCCCGAGCCAACGGCTTGGTAGGTCGGCGTCGGGTTGCCCGTGCGGTTGGACCATGCCGTCGCCCACTCGGCCTCGATCGGGGCCACGAGCGTCGAGCCCGCGCCCTGCAGGGTGGGTGCGGCGGCCTGCGCCGCAGCGGTCGTGATGCCGCTGAAGACGACTGCGAGCCAACGCAGCACACGCGAGCCGAGCGAATCGGTGAAACACCAAGGTGTGAATTCCTTTCATGCAGAGGACCGAACTGGCTCGCTGGGACTTCCGGCCACGCGCCCCGTCGATGCCGCCGCAAGCATCCCGACGTTGATCGACTCGCCTGTGTCCGAGTTGTGGCCGCGATTTGTCAATTTCGTTACCGCCATGCGAAAACGCACTCGGCCACGTTGGCGGGCAATTACGCTGCCGTGCCGTGTCGTCACGGACAAGGGATATTCCTGTGCCGGTTTCCGTCGTGCGAGGTGCGATGGGCACCGGTAGCGCCGGTGACACCATCCTCCTTGGCGTGTGCACGCTCGCCGGCGTGCTCGCAGTCGCGGTGCTCGGCGAGGTCCTCTATCAGGTCATCGACGGCGCGAGCCCGGCGATCTCACACTTAGGGCTCGGGTTCATCACCGACTCACGCTGGGCGCCCAACTTCGGCGTGTTCGGAGCGGCCGCGGCGATTTACGGGACCCTCGTCAGCGCGCTGATGGCGCTGGTGATCGCGGCGCCGCTCGGGATCGCCATCGGCCTGTACCTCAGCATGTTCGCGCCCCCCGTCGTCCGCGCGACGGTCGGTCCGCTGGTCGAGATGCTCGCCGCGATCCCGAGCGTGATCGTCGGGTTCTGGGGCGTCGCCGTGCTGGCGCCGTTCGCCGCCAAGCATCTGGAGCCGCTCCTGCACTCGACGCTCGGGTTCATCCCGCTGTTCGGCGATCCACAGACAACGGGCCTGAGCGTGTTCACCGCCGGCCTCGGGCTGACCGTGATGGTGTTGCCGATCGTGGCCGCGCTCAGCCGCGACCTGTTCCTCACCGTCCCGAGTGAGTTGAAGGACGGTGCATCCGCGCTCGGGGCGACTCGGTGGGAGGTCATTCGCGGAGTGGTGTTGCCGACGACGGTGTCGGGCGTTGCCGCCGCGTCGGTTCTCGGACTCGGACGCGCGCTCGGGGAGGCGATCGCGGTCACGCAGATGATCGGCGACGGCTCGGGCGTCCACACCTCGCTGTTCCTGCCGGGCGTGAGTCTCGCCAGCCGGATCGCGACCGAGTTCAACACGCCGGAGAACAAGCTGCACATTCCGTCGCTGTTCTACCTCGCGCTCATCCTGCTCGTGATCGGCCTGGCGACGAGCCTGCTCGCCCGAGCGATCGCTGCCCGCTTCGACGTCCAGGCCGGGCTGGCTCGATGAGCAGCGATGTGACCGCCCTGGTCGCCGGAGCGCCCGCGTTCGACCCTGCCGGCCCGCTCGTCGCGTCGGGCAACCTGCGCCGCCGCAGCGCGATCAGCCGTGCGATCCAGTTCGGGGCGTCCCTGTCGGCGTTGTGCGCGGTCCTGCTGCTCGGCGACGTCGTCTACACGGTGGTGTCGCACGGCGCCCCAGCGGTCACCTTCGACTTCCTGACGACGAACCCGGCCGGCCTCGCCGGCGGGGGGATCGCCAACGCGCTGCTCGGTACCGCGGTGATCGTCGCCTTCGCCGCTCTGATCGCCGTGCCCGTCGGGGTGCTCATCGGTCTGTATCTCACGGAATTCTCGGACCCGACATCGCGCACCGGGCAGGTCCTGAAGCTCGTCCTCGACCTCCTCCAGGGCCTTCCGACGATCATCGTCGGCGTGGTCGTGTTCGGGCTTCTCGTCGCCACGACGCACGTCGAGAGCGGCTTCGCCGGATCGGTGGCGTTGGCGATCGTGATGCTGCCGCTGATCGCGCGGTCGAGCCAGGAGGTGCTGCTGCTCGTGCCGCGCAGCCTGCGCGAGGCGGCGGACGCCCTCGGCGTCGAGCGCTGGCGCGTCGGTGCTCAGCGTCGTGTTACCCGCCGCCACCAGCGGGATCGCGACCGGCGCGATTCTCTCGATCGCGCGGGCGGCCGGCGAGACGGCCCCCCTGCTGTTCGTCGACAGCATTTACAACCCGACCTCGACCCAGCTGATGCTGTTCGGACACGGGGTGCCAAACATCCCGATCTTCATTCTCACGACCTATGACCTCCCGAATCCGGACGCGCTCACGCGCGCCTGGGGCGCGGCGCTGGTGCTGCTCACGTTGATCCTCGTGGCGAACGTCGGCGCGCGTGTGCTGCTCGCCCGGAGTCGACGGACCGGGGCAAGATGAACGGGGACGATCCCATCCTGGGCGACGCGCGAGATGGCCGGCCCGCGCCCTCACGGGTGCTGCTCCACGCGACGCCGGCCGCCCCGGAGCCGGCGATCCCCGTGCCCTCCGTCCCGGCGCAACCCGCCCGCGACGTCGTCTTCGACATCCGCGACATGAGCGTCCATTACGGAGACAACCAGGCGCTCGGCTGGACGACGCTGCGGATCTACCGGAACCTCGTGACCGCGGTGATCGGTCCGTCAGGGTGCGGCAAGTCGACGTTCATCCGCAGCCTCAACCGGATGAACGACTCCGTCCGCGGGTTCCGGCTCACCGGACAGGTGCACTACCACGGTCACGATCTGTACTCACCGGCGACGAACCGGGTCGAGGTCCGGCGGCGGATCGGCATGGTGTTCCAGAAGCCGAACCCATTCCCGAAGTCGATCTACGACAACATCGCGTGGGCGCCACGCAATCTCGGCATGCGAACCGGCCTCGACGAGCGCGTCGAGCAGGCGCTCCGGCACGCGGCGTTGTGGGACGAGGTCAAGGACCGGCTGCGCGACAGCGCCCTGAGCCTCTCCGGCGGGCAGCAGCAGCGATTGTGCATCGCCCGTGCGATCGCGATCGAGCCGGACGTGCTGCTCCTCGACGAACCCGCGTCGGCGCTCGACCCCGTCGCGACGGCGTCGATCGAGCAGCTCATGCACACGCTCAAGCACCGCTACACGATCGTGATCGTCACGCACAACATGCAGCAGGCGGCGCGCGTCGCCGACCAGGCGGCGTTCTTCAGCCTCGACACCACCGGGCCGCAGCGCGTGGGGACGCTGATCGAGTACGGCGACACGCAGACGATCTTCCGCCGGCCACAAGACCCGCGCACGCGGGACTACGTGACCGGGCAGTTCGGCTAACCGCGCGCGGCGCCCGGCCCGACGGGCGCGAGCAGCGGCTGGCCGCACTGCCAGCAGTACGCGGCACCGCTGGAATGCGGCGCCCCACAGGAGGCGCACGAGCCGGCAGTCGACGTCTCCTCGAGCCGGAGAATGCGTTCGACCTCGGCCAGCTCGGCGTCCGCCCCCTGGAGCACCGCGGCGCGCTGCACGATCAGCTCGACCCGGATGCGGTCACGGATCGCCATCTCGTACACCAGGCCCCCGAGGTCGAACTGAAGCTCGGTCACGCGAGCCGCCAGTTCGTCGCGACGACGTGTGCAGATCGACGTTCTTCTCCCGCGCGGTGACGGAACCGGGCACCAATGGGGGCGCGGCCGCCGGGCGGCCGGCGTCCCCTTGCCCAGCGCCTCCGGGCTTGCGTCTGATCATGGGCCGAAGAAGTTCCCGGTGAAGTGCCCGTTCTGGCATCCGGCCTTGCCCGCGGGGCACGCGCCGCCGACGGTGACCGTCGGCGGGGGCAGATTGCTCGAACTCGAGCCCAGCACCTTGGCGGCGGCGGCGGTGGCCTTGGCCGCCACCTTCTTGGTGATGTGGGCGGGAGGCGCCTTCGCGGTCTTCGTCGGGGCGGCCTTGTGCTTGGACCCGTGCGCCGCCGTGCTGTTCGTGCTCGCGCCACCGGCGCCGCCGGAGCCACCGACGGTGACGACCTGCACCGGTGCGTTGGCCCGCGCGGGAGCCGCCGTCGAATGGTTACCGAGGCGGCCGATCTCGACCCCGATGCCGAGAGCAAGCAGAAGCGTCGCCACACCCGCGACGAGAGTCGTCGCGGCGGACAGGCGGCGCCGCGGAGGCGACGTCGCCGGCGGCGCCGACGCCGCGGGTGTGGGCGCGGCGGGCCGGCGGGCATCGGCGGGCAGCGCCAGTCGGCTCCGAGTCCGCCGCTCCCCGCAGTTGATGCAGTACCGCTGGTCCGCGGCAAGCGGCGCGTCGCAGGAGATGCATCGATCTCCGAGCGTGCCGGATATCAGCGACGTCTGGTCCGTGTCACTGCTTGAGGAGGTGAGCCCCATCGTCGGCGCAACCGTAATTCAGGAGCGCGTGACGCTTGTGAACAAGCTGTGAGTGCACCCGTGCCCGTTCACAGGTTGCACACACCTGTTCTGACCGCCGCGGCGACACTCCCGCGCGGACAGGCATGAGCCCGGACGGCCACGATCACCTTCCCGCAACGTCCCGTTGCCAGCACTGCCAAGCCCGCTTGGCACACGACCAGCGCTACTGCGTCGATTGCGGTGCGCGACGCGGGCCCCTCCCCGCTGCGATCGCCGACCAGTTCGCGGTCGTGCTCGAGCAGGGGGTCGAACCAGCCGGGGCGATCACCGCCGAGCGGAGCGAGGGTGTGGACAGACCCGGCGCACCGTCCGCCCACGCTCATCGCTCCCGACGCCGCGCGCGGCGGCCGTCGCGGTGCTGGGAATGCTCGGCTTCGGCGTCGTCGTCGGTTCGTTCGGCGGCGCCGGCGTGCCGACGCTGGCGAGCGCTCCGGTGATCGTCGCGATGTCGAAGCCCGCCGCACAGCCGACGTCGAACACCGGACAGGCCGAGGCCGGGACATCGACGAGCGCCGCGATCACGACGACGATCACGCAGTCGGCGAGCGCAGCAGCCGCTCAGCCCGGCGCCGGTCGCGCAGACCGTGACCGCTGCGTCGCCGACCGTCCCCGGCGGGTCGACCCCGCCCCCGAATCTCCTCGGCCTTCCGCCGATCAAGCACGTGTTCCTGATCGTGCTTTCCCAGCAGGGCTTCGGTCAGACCTTCTCCCCGGCGTCGACGGATTCCTATCTCAGCCATGACCTCGTCAAACAGGGCGAGCTGATCCAGAACTACTACGCGGTCGCCGGGAGCCCGTTGGCGAATCGGATCGCGCTCATCAGCGGCCAGGGACCGACCCCGGAGACGCTCGCGGACTGCCCGACATATGGGCCGGTGACACCCGGTCGCCAGTCACGGTTGGGCCAGATCACCGGGCACGGCTGCGTCTACCCGGCACATGCCGAGACGGTCGCTGACCAGCTCACCACGTCGCACCTGAGCTGGAGGAGCTACGTCGAGGGCTTTGACAAGGCGAGTACGACGGGCATCGGGCCGTGCGGCCAGCCACCAGCGAGCGGTGCCGATGCTCACCACGACCCCGCGCCGGGTGACCCGTACGTCACGTGGAGCAACCCGTTCCTGTACTTCAGCTCGATCGTCGGCAACCCCACCTGCGGCACCGATGTCGTCGATCTCGGGGAGCTGCGCGTCGACCTCGCCAACGCTGCGACGACGCCCGCGCTGTCGCTGATCGTCCCGAGTGCGTGCGACGACGGCGCCGACGCTCCATGTTCGGTTCGAGCGGCTGGCAGGGATGCCGCCGGCGGACCAACTCCTGAAGACGGTCGTCCCGACGATCGAGAGGTCGGCCGCCTACAAGGCGGACGGACTGATCCTGATCACGTTCGACGAGGCGCCGCAGACGGGCCTGCACGCCGACCCCAGCGCGTGCTGCAACACACCCACGTATCCGAACGTCCCGGTCGTGTCCGCGTCCGCGGCAAGCTCGCTCTCCCCGCTCCCCCCGACCACGCACGACGACCGCCACGGACACGACGAGCACCGCGACAACGACCACGACCGTTATGACCACGACCCGGCCACGACCACGACCACGCCACGCGACTACGGCCACGACGACGACGGCACGACCGCGACGGCCCCACCCTCCACGCCGGCGCCCGCAGGCACCGGGCAGACAACGCCGACGGGCGGCGGCGGTCAGGTGGGTCTGCTCGTCATCTCCCGCTACGTCAAACCGGGCACGAGCGACCTCGTCGACTACTACAACCACTATTCGCTGCTGGCGACGATCGAGAACCTGTTCGCGCTGAAGCGGCTCGGCTATGCCGGTGACCTGTCGCTGCCGGTGTTCGACGCCGCGATCTTCAACGCCCACTAGCTCCTGCTGGAGGCTCTCGCACGGGGGATTGGCTTTTCGGGAACACCCCCTGGTGCGGGAAAGCCAATCCCGTGTTCATTCAGTCACCCCGCAGCGATCAACGCCACGCCGGCGACCGCGGCGACGATCCCCAGCTCCTGAATCCGTCGCACCCGCTCGTGGAGGACCGCGCGAGCGAGCAGCACCGTGACGAGCGGGTACTGGGACGCGGCGACGGCGACGATCGAGAGCAGTCCGTGCCGGGTGGCGAGGGCGTACAGCGCGTTCCCGCCGAGGTCGAGGACCCCCATCAGCAGCAGCACGCCGTAGGCCACAGGCTCACGTTCCGGCGGCGGGCGGCGGGCGAGGAACACGCACAGGACGGCGCCGACGCCGAAGACCCGCGCCGCCGCGAGCGCCCACAGCACGTCGGCGCGCGCCGCCTCACGGAGCCCGACGGCGAGGCTGCCGAAGCCGATCGCGGCGACGAGCGCGAGCCCGATGCTGAGCCGCGTGGCCCGCGCACCGGGGGACTTCGGTTCGTGCTCGGTCTCCCGGCTGACGAGCACAACGCCGACGCAGGCGGCGCCGATCCCGAGCAGCTGAATCGGCGCCGGATGGTCGCCGCTCGCGATCCCGACGATGACCGGAATCGACACGCCGGTTGCGGCGATCGGGGCGACGATGCTCATCTTGCCGATCGACAGCGCCCGGTAGAACGCGGTCAGTCCGGCGATGCCGCCGAGGCCGCCCGCCGCCGCTGGCCACAGCCGGGAGAACGCCGGCGGGCCTGACCCGCGGAGCGCCACGACAACGAGCAACAGCGAAAGGGCCATGCCCTGGCTGAGCACCATCACCCGGAGCAGCGCGACTCGGCGGGCCTGCAGCCCGCCGAGGAAGTCGGCGATGCCCCAGCCGAGCGACGCGCTCAGGGCGAGGCCGAGGCCCAGCACCGAGCGCGCCTCAGACCGGCGAGCGCTTCAGACAGGGTGCGCGCCTAGTCGCGCTTGCCGCGCCCGTAGAGGACGTTGAACATCCGACGCAGCATCATCGTGCGCTTGGCGCGATACGGGAACATGAACGGCTCCCGCTTGAGCGCCCGGCGGGTGACGAGCAGCGACTGGATCTTCGTGTACTTGCGGATCCCGTTGGCGCCGTGACGCGTGCCGAGGCCTGATTCCTTCCAACCGCCCATCGGCAGGTTGAGCGCCGTGTAGTTGACCTGCGCGTCATTGACGCACACGACGCCGGCATGAATCTGGCGCGCGAGTTCCTCGCCGCGGCGGATGTCCTTCGTCCACACGCTCGCCTGGAGTCCGTACTCGGAGTCGTTGGCGAGGCGCACGCCCTCATCGGGATCGGAGATCTTCATGATCGGGATCGTCGGGCCGAATGTCTCGTCCTTCATGCACGACATCGAGTGGTCGACGTCGACGAGCACCGTCGGCTCGTAGAAGCGGCCCGGGCCGGGTCGGGGATGACCACCGGTGAGGACCTTGGCCCCCTTCGCGACCGCATCCTTGACGTGGCTGTCGATGATGTCGACCTGCGGGGGGAACGTGACCGCGCCGATGTCAACCGAGCCGACGCCGGACGGCGCGCCCTGACGGAGCTGGCGGATGTTCTCGGTGACCTTGTTGACGAACTTGTCGTAGACCGGCTCCTCGACGTATACGCGCTCGACCGAGATGCAAACCTGGCCACCGTTGTTCATCGAGTAGAACGAGGCGGCGTTGGCGGCACGCTCGATGTCGGCGTCGCGGCAGACGATCATCGGGTCCTTGCCGCCGAGCTCGAGGTAGCAGGGGATCAGCGCGTCGGCTGCCTCCTTCATCACCGCCCGGCCCGTGCGGCTCGAGCCGGTGAACATGATGACATCGACCTGGCGGATGAGCGCGGCGCCCGTCGAGCCGTCGCCGGTGGCGATCTGGAAGACGTCCTCCGGCAGGCCGCACTCGATCATCATCTCCTGCATCAGCAGCGAGCTGAGAGGCGTGACCTCGCTCGGCTTGAGGATCACGCTGTTGCCGGCCATCATCGCCGGAATGCAGTCGCCGAACGAGTTGGCGATCGGGTAGTTCCACGGCCCGATGATCCCGGCCACGCCGACGGGGGCGTAGCGGATGATCAATTTCTTGCCCGCCGCGAGGGGGTTGTTCCATGACGGCACCCGCTCGTCCGCGAGGTACTTCTCGGCCTCCTTCGCCCAGAAGCCGAGCGCGCTCACGGTGTAGCCGAGGTCGGCGAGCTGGGCGTCCTCGTGGGTCTTGCCGGACTCGGAGACAACGACGTCGATCACACGATCGGCGTTGTCCAACATCCACTTCTGGGCGCGGCGCATGATCCGGCCGCGAGCCTCGAACCCCATCGCATCCCAGGCCGGCTGTGCCGCCCGGGCCCGCTTCGCGAAATCGGCGATCTCGTCGGTCCCGAGGACCGGGATCGTGGTGATCAATTCGCCGGTTGCGGGGTTCTCGACACCGATCGTGGCCGTCGCCGTTCCACCGTTGGTCTGGACCGGCGTCTGCTGACTGACGCTCGCCATCCTGTCTCCTCTTTGAGCCGCTTCGAAATGAATGCGCCCCGCGCGTAATGCCCGCTGCGGGGCCGAATCACGAAGGCTATCGGAGGGCTGCCGGCGCCGCCGCCGAGAGACCACGCTCGATCGCCTGAGCGATCTCAGCGAAGTGCTCCTTGGTGGCCGTCAGCGGCGGGCTGATCGCCACCGCCTTCGCCAGCGGACGGATGAGGACGCCGGCCTCGCGCGCCGTCATGACCACCGTCCCGAGCGCCTTGGGGTCGGCGGCGAGCACTTCGTCGGAGAGCTCGACCGCCGCCAGCATCCCGACGCCACCGCGAACTTCGCTGACCGAGTCAAGGTCGGCGAACGGTGCGATCGCATCGAACATCGCCCGCTCGTTCTCCTGGCCGCGGGTGATCAAGCCCTCCCGCTCGAGGATCGCGAGGTTGGCGAGCGCCGCGGCGCAGCAGGTCGCGTGTCCGGCATACGTGGCGCCATGGCGGAAGATCGGTCCGCCCGCCTCGCCCCAGAACGGCTCGGCGATCTGGCCGGACACGATCACGCCACCGAGCGGCAGGTACCCGCTGGTGACGCCCTTGGCGAAGACGATCATGTCTGCGTCGACACCCCAGCGTTCGACCCCGAACCACGTGCCGAGCCGCCCGAAACCGCAGATCACCGAATCGGCGATGAACAGGATGCCCGTCTGGGCGCACAGTTCGGCAACGCCCTCGATGTAGCCCTCGGGCGGCGGATACACGCCGCCGGCGCCGATCACGGGCTCGATGAAGATCGCGGCGATCCGCTCCGGACCGATCCGCGCGATCGTCGCCCGGACGTCGTCAAGATCATCGTGGGCGACACGCTCGTTTTCGGCGATCTCGCCGAAGCCCTCGCGATTCGCCGGGATGCCGGCGATCGCGGTGCCGAAACCGTGGGTGCCGTGATAGCCGGCATGGCGGCTGAGGAGGACCGCTCGCTCGGGATGACCGAGCTCGGCCCAGTAGCGCCGGGCGAGCTTTGCGGCGGTGTCGACGGCGTCGCCGCCACCCGAGCCGAGGAAGACGCGCGCGCCCGCAACGGGGGCATGCTCGGCGAGGATCCCGGCAAGCTCGAGTGCCGGCGGGTTGGCGAAGTCACCAAACGCCGAGTACGCCTCGATCTTGGCGAGCTGGGCGGCGATCGCGTCTGCGATCTCCTTGCGCCCGTGGCCGACGTTCGCGTACCACAGGCTCGCCGTGGCGTCGAGGTAGCGCCGGCCGTCGGTGTCCCACACCCACACGTCCTCACCGCGCTCGATCACGAACTCGGCGTGACGCACGGCACCCATGTCGGCGAACGGATGCCACAGCCGGGTGTCGTTCATCACGCTCATCGTCCTCAGCGTGGAGGATGGCAGGCGCGCATGTACTGCTGTGGCCCGTCTTTTGCCGCGCGATTTGCCATCGTGGCCAAACCCGAGGTATGTATCGGGGCTACGACGCGGGGTCGAGCTCGATCGACTCGATCACCGGCGGCTCAACCGGTCGGTCACGCGCGCCGGTGGGGAGTGCTTCGATCGCGTCGACCGCGTCCATGCCGGCAGTGACCTGGCCGAACACGGTGTGCTTGCCATCAAGCCACGGCGCGGCGTCAATCGTGACGATGAAGAACTGGCTGCCGTTCGTGTTCGGACCCGCGTTCGCCATCGCGAGCGCGCCACGGACCACCTTGTGGCTGTTGATCTCGTCCTCGAACTCGTAGCCCGGACCACCGGTCCCGATGCCGTCGGGGCACCCACCCTGAATCATGAAGTCGGGGATCACGCGGTGAAAGATGATGCCGTCGTAGAAGCCGTCGGCCGCGAGCTTGCGGAAGTTCTCGACGGTCTTGGGCGCGTCGTCGTCGAAGAGCTCGAGCGCGATCGTGCCGTGGGTCGTGTTCATGTTCGCTGTGGACATTGGCCGCAGACTACTGACTGGCGACCGACCGGCGATGGGGTACGAGTTCTCGTAACACACGGCCGGCCGCGAAGTCGCGGCCCGGCATAAGACCGCTCTTATGCGGACTTTATGTCCGTGCCGACTCGAGCTGGAGCTCGTGGCCGTTGACCGACGTGCCGCGGACGCTGTCGACGACCCGGTCAGCCTCGGGCTCCGGTACCTCGACGAAGGCGAAGTGCTCGAGCACGCGCACGTTGCGCACCGCCTCGCCGTCGAGGCCGGTGGCTGCGGTGATCGCGTGGATGATGTCCGAGGGCTCGAGTCCGGCCGCGCGGCCGCCGGAGAGGATCAGCTTGCGCACCGGTCCGTCGCCGTTCACAGAGACGTGCGGCTTGGAATGCCGCCGCGGCCGGGCCGGCTTGGCCGCGGTCGGCGCGACCCGCGCGTCCTTGACCCACGGCGACAGCTTGACTCCGGCGTGGCGCTCGATCGCCTGGAGCTCGCGCTGCTGGCGCGGCTCGTAGAAGGTGATCGCGCGGCCGCTGCGCCCCACCCGGCCGGTGCGTCCGATCCGGTGCACGTAGACGTCCGGTGAGGGCGGAATGTCGAAGTTGATGACGTGCGAGATGCCGGAGATGTCAAGCCCGCGTGAGGCGACGTCGGTGGCCACGAGCAGCGGCAGCCGCCCGTCCTTGAACGAGATCATGACCCCGTCTCGGGCACCCTGGCTCATGTCGCCATGGAGCGCCTTGACGTTCATGCCGCGGTCGCGGAGCGTCCGGAACAGCTGCTCGCAGCGGATCTTGGTCCGCACGAACACGAGCGCCTGGTCCGGGTTTTCGGCCTCGAGCACCTCGAGCAGCCGGTCCGGCTTCTCACGCGGCTTGACCTCCAGCGCGAACTGCTCGACGGTGTCGACGGTCAGGGTCGCCGTCTTGACCTTGATCGTCACCGGCTCATACAGGTACTGGTCGGCGAGGTGGCGGATCGCCGGCGGCATCGTCGCCGAGAACAGGGCGGTCTGGCGGCTTGAGGGTGTGAGCGACAGGATCCGCTCGACGTCCTCCAGGAAGCCGAGGTCGAGCATCTCGTCGGCCTCGTCGAGCACGACGAAGCGACACGCATGAAGCACGATCGAGTGGCGGGAGATCAGGTCCTTGACGCGTCCGACGGTGCCGACGACGACGTGGCCGCCGCCGCGGAGCTGAGCCTGCTGGGTCCGAATCGGAGCACCCCCGAACACGGCGACGATGTCGACGCCCTTCGACTTGCCGTACGCGCGCAACGCCTGGGTAACCTGGATGCAGAGCTCCCGGGTCGGCGTGAGCACGAGCCCCTGGACCTCGTGTTCCTCGGGATCGACGTATTGGAGCATCGGCAGGCCGAAGGCTGCGGTCTTGCCCGAGCCGGTCTGCGCCTGGCCGATGACGTCCGACCCGGCGAGCAGCGGTGGGATCGCCTCCTCCTGGATCGGGCTCGGTGCGTCGTACCCGACGTCCTGGATCGCCTGGAGCAGCGCCGGTTCCAGGCCGAGGTCACGAAATGAAGTCATTAGAAGTCACCATAGCTTGACAGAGGAATACTTCGGGGCCTAATCTTTCGGAGCCTCAGAAATTTGACGGGGGAAGGACTGACTCCAGTGAGTACCACCAACAACCGGATTGACGCGTACGTATGGCGGATCAGCATGGTCGTGATCCTCGGCGCGATCATGTCGATCCTCGACACCACGATTGTGAACGTGGCGTTGGCGACGCTCGGCCGCGACCTCCACGCCGGCATCTCCCAGATCCAGTGGGTGGTCACCGGCTACATGTTGTCGCTCGCCGCCGTGATCCCCGTCAGCGGGTGGGCCGCCGAGCGGTTTGGCGCCAAGCAGGTCTACCTCGTGTCGCTCGCCCTGTTCACGGCCGCCTCGGCGTTGTGCGGGCTCGCTGACTCCCCGACCCAGCTGATCATCTTCCGCGTCATCCAGGGCGTTGGCGGCGGCATGATCCTTCCGGTCGGCCAGCTGATGATGGCTCAGGCCGCCGGCCCGGACCGGATGGGCCGCGTGATGAGCATCGTCGCGGTCCCGGCGATGCTCGCCCCGATCCTCGGCCCGACGATCGGCGGCCTGATCGTCGACAACATCAGCTGGCGCTGGATCTTCTACGTCAACGTCCCGATCGGGATCATCGCCGTGCTCGCCGCGTGGCGGATACTGCCGCGCGTCGCGCCCAAGCGCACCCACGCGCTCGACGTGCGCGGGCTGATCCTGATGTCGACCGGTCTGCCGATCCTCACCTACGGCCTCGCCGAGATCGGGAGCACCGGCGGCTTCACCTCGCCGAAGGTGATCGTCCCGATCGTGCTCGGACTCGTGCTGATCGCGGCGTTTGCGGTCCATGCGCTCCGGGTCCGGTATCCGCTGCTCGACCTGCGCCTGTACCGCCGGCCGACGTTCTCCTCGGCCTCGTTCGCGATGTTCTGCCTCGGTGCGGCGCTGTTCGGCGGCATGATCCTGCTGCCCCTGTACTGGCAGACGATCCGACACGAGAGCGTCGTCGACACCGGGTTGCTGACCGCGCCCCAGGGCCTCGGCATGGTGCTGATCATGCCGCTCGCGGGCAAGCTCACGGACCGTCTCGGAGGCGGGCCGCTGGCGCTGTTCGGGGTCACGGTGACCGCGATCGCGACGATCCCGTTCGGGTTCGTCGGCACCCATACGTCGGTCGCGTGGCTGTCGGTGGCGATGTTCGTCCGCGGGTTCGGCATCGGCTTTGCCTTCATGCCGGCGATGGCGGCCGCGTTCGCGTCGCTCGACCGCTCCGAGCTCCCCCAGGCAACTCCACAGCTGAATGTGCTCCAACGGGTCGGCGGCTCGATCGGAACCGCCGTGCTCGCGGTCATCCTGCAGCGAGCGCTCGTCGGCGCGCACACTCCGAGCGCCGCCGCGGCGGCCTACGGGACGGCGTTCTGGTGGTCCGCGGGCATTGCCGCGCTCGCGATCATTCCGTGCGTGATCCTCGTGCGAGCCGAACGGGCAGCCCGCCGCGCCAAGGGTGATGCCGCCGAACCGTCCGCGGAGACGGTCGCCGAGGCGGTGGCGGCATGAGCCCGCGCGCCGCGGCGATGACGGACGCCGACCGCGACTCGACCGCGGGCGCGGCCGATCCGGGGCTCGACGCGTTCGCGCAGCTCGGCCGCTCGTTCAAGGGCGCGACGGCGGCCGTGCGGCGGCTCCGCGGACGAGAGACTCGTCGGCAGGGCGCCGAGCTGAGCGACGCGCAGTACGGCCTGCTGTTCAGCCTGCGCGAGCAGGAGGCGATGTCGTCAAGCGAGCTCGCGTTCGCGGCCGACCTCTCGCCGGCGTCCGCCACCGAGATGCTCGACGGACTCGTCGCGAGCGAGCTCGTGCGCCGCGTGCGCTCAGAGCGCGACCGGCGTGTCGTCCTGATCTCGCTCACCGATCGCGGCCGGAGGCTGATCGAGGAGCGCCGCGCCCGCTACGAGCCCCAGTGGCGGGCCGCACTGGGCGACTTCAGCGACGACGAACTGCGCACCGCGTCCGCCGTACTTGACCGGATGCGCGACATGTTCGACGAGCTGCGCCACGACGAGAGCTGAGCCGTCGGCGAAGTTTGGAGCCGGAACTCGGCCTGTCCGAGCTGAATCTCCATTCACATCCGGGCGGGGGGGTCGGCGGTCGGTCGGGTCAGGCGGTGACGGCGCCGTCGAGGTGGACCGTCGCCTTCGCGCCTGCGCCCGTGACCGCACCGCGGACGCCGAAGCGGAGCGCTGGGCCGTCGCCGTCGGTGGCCGCGAACGACACCGTCGCCGGGAGCAGGATCGGCTTGCGGAACGCCACGTCGACGGTGAACGCATCGGGGAGCCGGGATTGCAGCGCCGCGAGGCAGCGCGCCTGCGTCCACATCCCGTGGGCGATCGCGCTCGGAAAGCCGAACAGGCGCGCGGTCAGCGGGTGGACGTGGATCGGGTTGAGATCGCCGGACACCGAGCCGTAGCGGCGGCCGAGGTCGCCGGGCAGCTCCCAGTCCTCGACGGTCGGCAGATCGGCGGTGCTGGGCACGTCGATGAGCGTCGAGTCGGCGCTCGCCGTCTCCGCCCCGTCCGAGCGGCCACGTCGGAGGTTGGTCGAGACCTCTTCCCAGACGAGCTCGTCGCCGACGCGTGCCTCGGTCATGATCGAGAACTGGCGCCCGCGCGGGTGCGACTCCAGCGGGGTCGCCCAGACTCGCAGCGAGAGCCGCTCGTCGGCGGAGATCGGCCGGTGCTGGACGATCCGGTTGACGATGTGCACGAGGCCGATCGCCGGGAACGGAAAGCTCGAGTCGGTCATCAGCGCGAGGTGCAGCGGGAACGCGAGCATGTGCGGATACGTCGGCGGGCAGCGTCGCCGTCGCCGACGCGTCGAAGCCGCACACGCGGTCGTACGAGGCCAGCCGGTCGGGCTCGACGGCGACGTCGTTCAGCACGAGCGTCAGGTCCGGGATGTCCCCGCCGCCGCCGCCCGACGAACGGCAGCCGCGACGCGCCGGGGATCATCGCCGCGCCCGCCCGGGCGAACAGGACCGGCATCGACGGCGAGGAGGAGAGCGTTCGCTCAGTCATCGCGCTCACGCTCCGAGCAGGCTCTGGCCGCAGACGCGGACGATGTTGCCGTTGACCGACCCCGACGCCGGGGACGCGAACCACGCGATCGTCTCGGCGACGTCGACGGGAAGGCCGCCCTGGGAGAGGCTGTTCATCCGCCGGCCGGCCTCGCGGGTGGCGATCGGCATCGCCGCGGTCATCTTCGTCTCGATGAACCCGGGCGCGACCGCGTTGAGCGTGACGCCGCGCTTGAACGTCTCGGGCGCCCACGCCTGCACGAACCCGATCACGGCCGCCTTCGACGTCGCGTAGTTCGTCTGGCCCGCGTTGCCGGCGATCCCGCTGATCGAGGAGACGGCGATGATCCGTCCCTGATCGCGGAACACGCCTCGTTCAAACAGCTCCCGGTCGATCCGCTGCGGCGCGCCGATGTTGACCGCCGATCACCGCGTCCCACAGCGTCATCGCTCATCCGGCCGAGCGTCTTGTCGCGGGTGATGCCGGCGTTGTGGACGACGATGTCGACGCCGCCGTGCGCCTCGAGCAGGTGCGTGGCGATCTCCGCGGGCGCGCCCTCGTCGGTGATGTCCGCCGTCAGCGACGAGCCGCCGAGCCGCCCGGTGACCTTCGACAGTTCCCCGCCCATCGCGGGCACGTCGACGCCGACGACGTGGGCGCCGTCCCGGGCGAGGACCTCGGCGATCGCCTCGCCGATCCCGCGCGAGGCGCCGGTGACGAGCGCGACCTTCCCGGCGAGTGGCCGGTCCCAGTCGACGCCCGGAGTGATCCAGCCTCCGGGGACGACCCGGATGACCTGGCCCGAGACATACGCCGACTTCGGCGAGAGCAGGAAGCGCAGCGTCGACTCGACGCCCTGCTCCGCCGACGGGGCGACGTAGACGAGCTGCGCCGTCGCCCCGTTGCGGACCTCCTTGCCGATCGAGCGCACGAGACCCTCGAGCGCACGCTGGGCGATCGCCTCCGGCGGTGCGCCCGCATCCTCCGGCGGCGTGCCGAGCACGATCACGCGCCCTGACGTCCGGACGCGCCGGATCGTGGGATGGAAGAACGCCCACGCCTCGTGCAGGGCATCGGTCGAGGTGATGCCGGTGGCGTCGAACACGAGCGCCTTGAACGTCTGGTCCGCCGCCGCGACCTCGGGGTTGAACACGCGTGCGTCGACGCCCGCGTCGGCGGCCGCGGAGCGGACCTCGTCAAGCATCGGCGTGTGCGTCTCGGCGCCGACCCCGGCGAGCACGTGCATCGCCGGGCCGATCAGGCGGCCGAACGGCGCACCGCCGAGCAGCACGGGCCCGTTGATCACCGGTTGGCCGGGCTCGAAGCGTTCGATCCGCACCGGGGCGGGCAGGCCGACCTGCTTGGAGACGATCCGCCCGATCGGCGTGTTGATGAGCTGCTGGTAGCGGTCAGCCATTTGCCGCCTCCATGATCGCGGTGACACCAAGGCCGCCCGCCGCGCAAATCGAGATCACGCCGCGACCGGAGCCCTTTTCAGCGAGCTCCTTGGCGAGTCCGGCAACGATTCTCCCGCCGGTCGCGCCGAACGGATGCCCGGCCCCGAGCGAGCCGCCGTGGACGTTGAGACGCTCACGGTCGATGGCGCCGAGCGGAGCGTCGAGCCCGAGCCGCTCGCGGCAGAACACCGGGTCCTCCCACGCCTTGAGCGTGCACAGAACCTGGGCGGCGAACGCCTCGTGGATCTCGTAGAAGTCGAAATCCTGAAGCGCGAGGCCGGCGCGCGCGAGCATCGTCGGCATCGCGTACGCGGGTGCCATCAGCAGCCCCTCCTGCTTGCCGACGTAGTCGACGCCCGCCGTCTGCGCACCGGTGAAGTACGCCTGCACACCGATCTCGTGCGCGGCGGCCCACTCCTCACTCGCGAGCAGCACCGCCGACGCTCCGTCGCTGAGCGGCGTCGAGTTCCCGGCCGTCATCGTGCCGTCCGGTCCGCCGAACACGGGGCGGAGCTTGGCGAGCTTCTCGACGCTCGAGTCCGGGCGGAGGTTCTGGTCGCGCTCGAGCCCGAGGAACGGCGTGACGAGGTCGTCGAGGAAGCCGTCGTCGTAGGCCGCCGCCAGCCGGTGATGGCTGCGGGCCGCCAGCTCGTCCTGCTCGCCGCGGCCGATCCCCCACTCGCGGGCCATCAGCGCGGTGTGCTCGCCCATCGAGAGGCCGGTGCGTGGTTCGGCGTTGCGCGGGATCTCCGGGACGATCTGCTGCGGGCGCAGCTTCGCGAGAGCCCGCAGGCGTCCGCCGTTGGTCTTCGCGCGCTTGGCCTCGAGCAGCGCCCCGCGCAGATGCTCGTTGAGCGCGAGCGGCGCGTCGGAGGTCGTGTCGGCGCCGGCGGCGATGCCGCACTCGATCTGTCCGAGCGCGATCTTGTTGGCGACGAGGATCGTCGTCTCGAGTCCCGTCCCACATGCCTGCTGGACGTCATACGCCGGTGTTTCCGGGGCGAGCTTGGAGCCGAGGACGGACTCCCGGGTGAGGTTGAAATCGCGGCTGTGCTTGAGCACCGCTCCCGCGGCGACCTCCCCGAGGACCTCCCCCTGGAGGTCGAACTTCGTCACCAGCGCATCGAGCGTCGCGGTCAGCATGTCCTGGTTGGACGCTGTCGCGTACGGCCCATCCTGACGCGCAAATGGGATCCGGATGCCCCCGAGTACCGCCACGCGGCGGGCAGGTGCGTTCATCGAAACTACTCCTGGATTCGAGTTGTTACAGCGGTGTAGGTTAGCCCGCCGCGCGCCGCGACCGATCAGTTGTCGGCCGACGCTCCCGTCGCCGTCGTGAACGTGCCACCCGCGGTGCCGCGCCGGACGAGCGCAGGTGCGAGGATCCGCAGCGCCGCAGCGACCCAGTACGGCCGCGGCACGTACCGCTCGGCGCGGCCGCCCGGTCCGGCGTCGACGATCGCGTCGGCCACCTTCTCCGGTGCCGACACCATCCAGCGCGTGTGCGGCTTGGCGAGCAGCTCGGCGGCCGGAAACCCCTCGGTCCTGACGAACCCGGGGAGGACCAACCCGACGTGGATGCCGTCCTGCGCCAACTCCCCGGTGATCGCGTCGCTCCAGGCGGCGAGCGCGAACTTGCTGCACGAGTAGGCGCCGCTGCTCGGCCGCGACACGCGGGCCGCCGTGCTCGCGATGTTGACGATCGCGACCTTCTGGCCTGTCGCCGCCGTCGCCTTCAGCAGCGGCAGCAGCGCCTCGGTGAGCCGCACCGGCGCCTCGAAGTTGAGCTGCATGTGGCGCTCGATGTTCGCCCACCCGGTCTCGTCGAAGCGACCGCGCCAGGCGGCGCCGGCGTTGTTGACGAGCAGATTCAGCCGGCCGCCGTGCTCGCGATCGACCACGTCACGCACGCGCGCGGGCGCGTCCGCAGTCGTCAGATCGACGGCGACGACCGTGCACCTGACGGGCGCGAGTTGCGCCGCGAGCGCCTGCAGCTTCTCCTCCCGGCGCGCCACGAGCACGAGTTCCGCCCCGGGCTCCCGGGCGAGCCGGCGGGCAGCCGCCTCGCCGATGCCCGCCGAGGCGCCGGTGATGAGGATCACGTTGGGCACCAGCGCGGAAGCGTACTGAGGGTGCCTTCATGTCTACTCGCGGGTAGCGTTTGGCGCACCTTGGGCTCCAGCACGTTGGCTCTGATCACGGTCCCGTTCTTCACCGGCGCGATCGGCTACCTCACGAATTGGACCGGCGTGCTGATGCTCTTCTACCCGGTTCACTTCCGCGGGGTGCGCGCGGAATGGCTGCGGTCGTTCGCGCGGGTGCTCCCGTACAAGCTCCGTCAGATCCCCGGGATCATGATCGGCGGGATCGGCTGGCAGGGGATCATCCCCTCGCGGGCGGCGAAGATGGGGAGCCTCGCCGTCGACAGCGGGATCGCCAAGCTCGGCACGCCGACGGAGTTCTTCCAGCAGCTCGACCCGGAGCAGATCGCCGAGCAGATCATCGAGGGCCTGCGCGACGAGATGCACGACATCGTCGAGACGATCATGGAGCGCGAGCACCCGCGGCTGTGGCGCGAGCTCCCGCCGCCGATCCGTGACCTCGTGCACCAACGCGTGCAGCAGCGCCTGCCGGATGTCGTCCACCGGCTGACCGGCGAGATCGCCGACAACATCGACCAGCTCGTCGACGTCAAGCTGATGGTGATCAAACGCTTCGACCCCGAACTCGCCAACCGGGTGTTCCTCGACATGGGCCGTCGCGAGCTGAAGTTCATCCAGAACTTCGGGTTCTTCTTTGGCTTCGCGCTCGGGATTCCCGTCGCGGCGCTCACCCACTTCGTGACCGCCTGGTGGCTCCTTCCGATCCTCGGCGTCGTCGTCGGGTACGTCACCAACTGGGTCGCGCTGTGGATGATCTACGAACCGCCAGAGCCGCGGAAGATCGGGCCGTTCCGCTTCCAGGGGCTGTTCATCAAGCGCCAGCCGGAGGTCGCCGATGTCTACGCGCGCATCGTCGCCGACGAGATCGTGACCGTGGCGAACTTCGGCGGCGAGCTGCTGAACGGGCCCCAGTCGGACCGGACGCGGTACCTGATCGAGTCAGCAATGCGTCCGGCGATCGATCAGGCGATCGGACCGGCGCGCGCGGCGGTCCGAGTGGCGATCGGCCGGCGCGAGTACGACGCGATCCGGGAATCGCTCGCCGCCGAGCCCGTCGAGTCGATGATGACGCCCCTCAGCGACCCGGAGTTCACGCGTCGGCAGGGGGCGACGATGCGTAAGCTGATCTCCGAGCGCATGCGCGAGATGCCCGCTTCCGACTTCGCCGAGATGCTCCGCACCGCGACCCGGGAGGACGAATGGCTGCTGCTTCTCCACGGCGCGGTGCTCGGGTTCGCCGGCGGGCTCGTCCACCTCGCGCTGTTCGGATGAACGAGCCCGCGGATCCGGTCGTCGAGGAAGCGGCGCGCATCAGCGAGCCGGCCGACGCGATCGCCGAACCGGACGTTCTCGCGGAGCTGCTGCCGGCAATCGCACGGCTGAGCGTCCGTACGTGGCTGCGAGGCGCGGCATGGGGCGTCAACACCTCCGTGCGGACGGGCCGGCGGCTCGCCCGGGCCGCGGTCGACCCGGATGCGGCGGTGGATCTCGTGATCGACGTGCGCAAGGAGCTGCGCGGATACGCGCGGGAGTTTCTCGGCGTCAACGACATCGATCAGCAGGTGCAACGACTGATGCCGCCCGGCGGCGCGAGCACACTGTCCAAGCGTGGCCGGCGCAACGGGCGTGTCACCGACAGCCAGGCGCTGCGCCAACTGGGGGCCGAACTGCTCAAGCAGGCCGCCGATGTCTACGACGACGACACGGCGCACCCGGCGTACGCCCGGATCCTCACCGAACTCGCCCCGGACGAGGCGAGGATCCTCCGCGTGCTCGCGTCCGAGGGTCCGCAACCGCTCGTCGACGTCCGGGCGACGAACCTGATCGGCGTCGGCTCGCAGCTTGTCGCGCAGGGACTCAACATGATCGGAGCCCAGGCCGGACTTCGCTACCGCGATCGCGTGCCCGCCTATCTGAACAACCTCCACCGGCTCGGGCTCATCTGGCTCTCCGACGAGCCGCTGCCGGATCCGATCTCCTACCAGGTGCTGGAGGCTCAGCCGGACGTGCTGCGCGCGATCAAGGCGACGACACGCGCCAAGACCATGCACCGCAGCCTACGGCTGAGTCCGTTCGGACAGGACTTCTGCGACGTGTGCCTCCCGGTCGACATCACCGAGATCGAAGAGCTGACGGCGGGAGATTGATGAAGGCGCGCGTCACCATACTCGTGCTCGGGCTCGTGATCGCCGCCACCGTGGCGAGCGGCGCCACGGCGTCGGCCGCCACGGTCTGGCTGTGCCGGCCCGGGCTCGCGAACAACCCGTGTCTGAGCAGCATGACGACGACCGCGATCGACGCGCACGGCCGCCGGACCGGGCAGCACGCGCGCCCGGCCGGCCATCCGCCAGTCGACTGCTTCTACGTGTATCCGACCGTCAGCTCACAGTCGACGACGAACGCCAACCTCGTCGTCGGTCCGGAGGAGCGCTACGTGGCCCAGCTTCAGGCGTCGCGCTTCTCATCGGTGTGCCGGGTGTACGCGCCGATGTACCGCCAGCTGACGCTCCACGCGATCCTCACGCCGGGCGGGATCACGCCGGCCGGCGCCGCGACCGCCTACGCGAGCGTGCTCTCGGCGTTGCAGGACTATCTCGCGCACGACAACCACGGCCGCGGGATCGTGTTCATCGGCCATTCGCAGGGCTCGTCGATGCTGATCCCGCTGCTCGCGCGGGAGGTCGACTCCAAGCCGGCGGTCCGCAAGCGGCTCGTGTCGGCGCTGCTCCTCGGCGGCAACGTCACGGTCAGGCGCGGGCACGCGACAGGCGGTGACTTCTCGCACATCCCGGCGTGTCATGCCGCGACCCAGGTCGGGTGCGTCGTCGCCTACTCGAGCTTCGAGGGCACGCCGCCCGCGAACAGTCTGTTTGGTCGCGTCGGGAGTGGGATCAACCCGTTTGCCCACCGCGGCCAGGACCTGCAGGTTCTGTGCGTCAACCCGGCGGCGCTCACTGGCGGACGCGGGGCACTGCTCCCGTACTTCCTCAGCAGCTCGGTCGGAGGAATGAAGGCCCGCGGCCCGGCGCTCACCGCGCCCAGGACGCCGTGGGTGTCGTTCCCGGGCGAGTACACGGCACGGTGCCGAACGACGGGTGGCGCGAGCTGGCTTGACATCTCACCGGACGCCGCGGCGAGCGATCACCGCCCGGTCGTGACGCCGAGCCTCGGCCCACGCTGGGGACTTCACCGCGACGACGTCAACCTCGCGCTCGGCAACCTGGTCGGGCTCGCGCGAACCGAGGCGACGGCGTACGAACACCGTCGCCGCTGAGGCCTTGGGGCCGTCGCCACCTATACGGTGCGGGAGGCCCCAAGCGACCCTCGCTGGACGGGTGGGTTACCGCGTCAGCGCGTTCCGAGCTCGGAGGGCGAGTTCGAGCTCGAAGCGCCCGTCCGGGGTGTCGATCGCGCCGCCGAGCAG
The DNA here is from genome assembly GCA_963813265.1 of uncultured Solirubrobacterales bacterium. Classification (GTDB taxonomy): domain Bacteria; phylum Actinomycetota; class Thermoleophilia; order Solirubrobacterales; family Solirubrobacteraceae; genus Palsa-465. The sequence goes on from CAWEYQ010000018.1 coordinate 53,131, forward strand.
CTCCCGGAGCTTGCCGATCCGGTAGCGCACGGTCTGTGGATGGACGTGGAGCTCGGCGGCGATCCGCGGTGTGTGGCGTTGGTGGGCGAGCCAGGCGCCGAGCGTCTCGAGCAGCCGCTCGCGCTCGGCCTCCGGCAGCGCGTCGAGCGCGGAGAGATGCTGCGTGACGAGGGCGCGGGCCATCCCGGGGTCCTGGAGCAGGACGATCGTCGCGAGGTGATCGGCAACCCGCGTCGGGCGGGCCGAGGGCAGAGCGTCCCGGCGGACGAGCTCGAGCGCGATCCGCGCCCAGCGCAGCGATCGGTGGGCTTCACGCGCGGGGACCGTCGGGCCAAGCACGGCTGCGGCCGGAAAGCCGCCCAGCGCCCGCCGCATCGCCGCGGCGCGGCCGGGTCCATCCGGGTCTGGCAGCACGAGGACCGCGCCGCCGGCCTCGCTGCCGACAAGCGCGTCGAGGTCGAGCCGCCGGACGAGCGGCCCGGCGCTGTCGGAGTCAAGCGCGAGCACGGCGATCACCCGCGGAAGCGGCCAGTGCGCGAGCTCGGCGGCATGGGCGAGCGCCTCCGGATCACCACCCTCGGGGTCGAGCAGCAACGACATGAGCCGACGCCGGCGGCGCTCCCGTTCGCCGGCCTCGTCGGATTGCCGGCGGACGTAGCCCTCGACGACATCGCTCGCGAGCTCGTCGGTGAACACGAAGATCGCCTCGGCAAGCGCGATCACGGTCTGCGTTGGCATGCCGGCCTCGGCCGCGAGATCGGCGGCGCCACGCCACGCCGCCCGCGTTCCCGTGCGCCACGCGGCGCGGAGCGCGTCGAGGTTGCGCCCCGCCTGGAACTCAGCCTCGCCGAGCCGCCGCCATACCTCGGCGGTCTCGCCGCCGGGATGGTCGCCCCGCTCGATCGCGTCGAGGAACGCGCCGATCGCCTGCTCGATCCCCAGCCGGATCCCGACGCCCTCCGGTCCCTCGAGCACGTCGGCGTACACGGGGTTCTCCGCGCGGATCTCCTGGACGATCCCGTCGGCCAGCCGATCGGTTGCCCTGCGCACGGCCGCGACCGTCTCGGCCGGAATCGGCTCCATTGTCACATTTTGACAAAGCGCCACCGGGAAGACGTTGCACCGCGGAGTGGAGCCGTGGCCGGATTGCGCATACGGTGCGCACCATGAGTCGCCGGAGCATCACCCAAACGCACGAGCGCATCGCCCAGCTCGGCTGGGACCCTTCGTATCACGAGCCCACGGTCCGCTACCCGACCCGGTACCGGTTCCCGAACAAGGCGAAGGACCCGATGAAGCACATCATGCGGGAGTACCTGCCGATGGAGCTCGAGAAGGACGAGCGGGTGTACGGCGGCCTCGACGCGGCCGTGCGCGCGGACATGCCGCACAAGGCGCACGAGCGCTGGCTCGAGATCCTCAAGCCGTTCATCACGGTGACGAACTTCGCCGAGATCGGCGCCGGCCGCTGCATGTCGATGCTGATGAGCGCGGTCCCGAACAACGAACTGCGCAACGGCTACCACGTGCAGTTCGTCGACGAGATCCGCCACACGGGGATGCAGATGTCGCTCGCCCGCTGGTACGCGAAGAACGTGCCCGACCCGGCGGGCTGGAACCTGGGGCCGAAGGCGTTCACGAACAGCGTCCTGACCAACCCGGGGCTGAACATGCTCAGCCACTTCATGGTCGGCGACCCGATCCAGTGCGCGTTCACGCTGCAGGTCGTCGCGGAGACGGCGTTCACGAACATCGTGTTCGTCGCGCTGCCGGACGTCGCGGCGCGCAACGGCGATTTCACCCTGCCGACGACGTACCTGTCGGTCCAGTCAGACGAGGCGCGGCACATCTCCAACGGCTACGCGACGTTGCTGACCGTCCTGCAGGACGACCACAACGCGCCGCTGATCGAACGCGACCTCCAGCAGGCGTTCTGGATCAACCACGCGTTCATCGACATCTTCTCGGCCGTCGTCATGGAGTACTTCTCCCGCGACCGCTCCGACCCCGAGTCCTACCTGGACAAATGGGATCGGTGGGTCCGCGACGACTGGCATCGCGCCTACGTGATGAAGCTCGGCAAGCTCGGGCTCAACATCCCGACCGACATCTTCGACCGCGCCCGGGAGCGCCTCGTCGCCGGGGTTCACCACCGCCACGCGATCCTCGCCTTCGCTGCCTGGCCGCTCGCGCACTGGCGCTTTGATCCGCTCGACGACCGTGACTTCGAGTGGTTCGAGGCGAAGTACCCGGGGTGGTACGCCCAGTACGGCTCCTTCTGGGAGGCCTACCGCCAGGGCATCGACCCCGCGGCCGGGTTCCTGCCGCTGCAGTTCATGAACATGGCCCCGCCGTTCTGCTGGACGTGCCAGGGCCTGTGCGTCTCGGAGGCGGACCGCCGCCATCGGATCGTCCCGGGGCCGAACGCGAACGGCAGCCCGGACCTCCGCACCCGGTTCTACTGCTCGCGCGAGTGCGAGTGGATGGACGAGTCGAACCCCGGCCGCTACACCGGCGACCGCAACTACCTCGACCGCTATCACGGGTGGGAGGCCTCGGACGTGATCCGGGATATCGGATTCGTGCGCGCCGACGGCGAGACGCTGATCGGTCAGCCGCATCTGAACGATGAGCGCCGCTGGACGCTGACCGACATCCGCCGGCATGACCTCCACTTCGTCAGCCCGAACATCCGCGTCGCGCGAGAACTCGGACTGCCGTCGGGCGACTGGAGCCAACCGGCGTGAGCGGCGAGGTGCGCAAGGTCCGCTTCGAGCCGATCGGCGAGGAGATCGAGTGCGGACCGCAGGAGACCGTCCTCGACGCCGCCTTCCGCCAGGGCTACAACCTCGTCTATGGCTGTCGGGAGGGACAGTGCTCCGCGTGCAAGTGCTTTCTGCTCGAGGGCGACGTCGCGCTCCAGCGCTACAGCAACTTCGCATTGTCGGACACGGAGAGAACGAACGGATACGCGCTCATGTGTCGCGCGATGCCGGAGGAGAACCTCGTCGTCGAGCTGCTCCACTACGACCCCGACAACTACCGGCTCGAGCATCTCATCGCTGACGGCGAGGCGACCGTCGAGACCGTCGAGGCGCTGACGCACGACATCACCCGACTCGTCCTGCGCGCGCCCGGCTTCGACTTCACACCGGGGCAGTACGTCGATCTCCACGTCCCGGGCGCCGACGACGGGGCAAAGCGCTCCTTCTCGATGGCCAATATTCCGTCCCACGCGCACGCGACGAGATCGAGCTCATCATCAAGCGCTATCCGGGCGGGCGGTTCTCCGGACTGCTCGAGGGATCAATCTCGCCGGGCGACACGATCGGCTACACCGGTCCGTATGGCAGCCTGCGCGCGCGGGATTCCGAGCGGCCAATCCTGATGATCGCCGGGGGCTCGGGGATGGCGCCGATCCTGTCGCTGCTGCGCGAGTTCGCGCGGCAGGGGTGCGAGCGCCCGATCCGCTTCTTCTATGGCGCCCGCACCGACGCCGACCTCTTCTACGCGGGATGTCGCCGCCGACCTCGCCGAGTTCACGCCGGTCACCGGACGGTTCGTGCACGAGGTCGTCGACGAATACCTGTCGGCCGTCGACGAGCAGCCGGACGTGTACATGTGCGGCCCGCCGCCGATGGTCGAGGCCGCGGAGGCGATGCTCGCGCGCCGCGGCATCGACGAGCGACGCATCCACGTCGACAAGTTCACGACCTCGGCGGAGGCCGACACCGGGGCGGGACCGGAGACCGGCGGGCCGCCGGTCAAGACCTTTGAGGTGCCGAGCGGCCCCACCGCGGACGACTCCGAGCGCGAGTTCGCGTGGTTCACCCCGGCAAAGCGACGTGCGTCACTGTACGAGGACGTCACGATCGACACCCAGCCATCGGTTCACCGTCACCTCAACCGCGGCTGGCCGGTCAGCTTCGAGGATGGGCGCGGCACCTGGGACGACGCCTCGACCGTCCTTGAGTCGGTCGACTGGTTCGCGTTTCGCGATCCGGGCGAGTACTGGGAACGGCCGTACTACCAGCGCGAGACGGCAATCGAGCAGCAGATCGACGGCGCGATGCAGTCGGCCGTCGAGCAGGGGCTGATCGACGACTTCGGCCCGGAGTGGATCGAGTTCCTGCGCGCAAACCTCCAGGTCCCGGCCTACGTCGAGCACGGGTTGTGGTTCGCGCTCGCGACGATCGGGCGGGCGTGTCTGTCGGACTCGGTGGCGACGTGCGTGTGCCTGCAGGCGGCGATGAAGCAGCGCTCGGCGCAGGCGCTGGTGCTCTATGCGATGGACCTCGAGCAGCATCACGGTCCATTCCCGATCGCGGCCGCCCAGGACGCGTTCATGTCCGAGGCCGCATGGCAACCGACCCGGCGCTACCTGGAGCGCCTCGCCGCCACACCGGACTGGGGTGAGGTGATCGTCGCCGCGAACCTGTGCTTTGAGCCGATCGTCGGCACGCTGCTGCGCCGTGAGCTCGGGATCCGCGCCGCCGCCGCGAACGGGGACACGGTCACGCCCGTGCTCGCGCGCGTCGCGACTCAGGAATGGGAGTGGGCGCAGGCGTGGAGCACCGAGCTCGTCCGCTTTCTCTCGGGCGATCCGGAGCACGGCACCGCCAACCGCGCGGTGATCGAGCAGTGGATGGCCGACTGGGAGCCGCTCGCCAACGAGGCGGCGGTCGCCCTGGCGCCGCTCGCCGAGCAGGTCCCGCGCGGGATCGAGACCGGCACCGCGGTCGAGCGCGTGCAGGCATACGCCGCGCGCGTGCGCCGCCAGACGGAACTTGGGAACGGCGCGTCGGCCGTGCAGCCGGCGCCGGCCGCGCCGCGCGCCCGGCGGCGGATCCGCCCCACGAACGTCAACCGACGGGGGGCAACCTCCCGTCGACCCCCGGAAGCGTCAAGCCGCCGTCCGCCGCGACGATCGACGACGGCAGCTTCGACTACGTCGGGATCGTGATGGCCAAGAGCGCCGAAGGTGACGCCGTCGCCGAGATCCTCAGACGGCGCGAGGGGATCGAGGTGCTCGAGCAGCCGGCGTTCTGGGATATCCGCTCCCGCGGCCGGCTGTCGATCCCGTACGAGGAGGTCTCCGAGGCGCTCGGCTACGAGATCGACGCCTACTCGATCCAGCATGAGATGTCGACGCACTACGGCCGGATGGTCGCCACCGATGACGCGCTGATGCTGTTCTCCGATCCAACCGAGGCGATGCAGTACCTGATGGCATGACCGGGTGGGCGATCGCGAGAGTGATCCCGTGGTGGTTCGACCCCACTCGAGCCCAGGGGCTGACGACGGCATTCGAATTGCGCGTCCGGGAGCGGGCGGGGAGACACCCGGTGCGGTTGACGCTGGAGATCGACGATGGTGCGTGCCGGGCGCACCGGGGCGCCAACGGAGACGCCCGGGCGGTCGCGACGATCGCGCTCCCGGATCTCGTCCGGCTCTCGCTGGGCCTCGTCGGATGGCCGAAGCTGATGTCGCGTGGGCGGCTCGAGCTGTCCGGCGACCCGTTCCTGGCCCTGCGTTTCCCGTCGCTGTTCCGCCTCCGGGCCGAGCCGCGGATCACCCGTCCGGCTCCGCCTTTACGCAGAACTACGTATTGACCGGAACGCTCGCTGACGGCTAGCGTGAGCGACTGCATGAGAGGGCGAATCAGGGGGTTGACGCGCCAGGCTGCGCGGGTTGTGTGCATCGTCGGCCTGAGCGCAACGGTGCAGGTGATCGCGAGCGCCACGGCGGGCATCACTCCGGCGGCGCAGGCCCGCGTGCCGCAGTTCCTCGGCCCGGCGCCGGTGCCGTGCACGACCGGGATCGACACGTTCTGCACCTACAACTCACGGTGCGCTCCGGTCTCGTTCTCACCGCACATCGTGCACGTCGGCGACCTGATCGTCGGAGATGCCGGGCCGGCGACCGATCAATGCGGTCCCGGCGGTGCCAAGGCCGTGTCCTGGAGTTGGGGCGTCGGCGCGGGGGTGACCGTTGCCAAGGGCTGCGGCACCAAAGCGGGCTCGTGCACGCTGAAAGCGACGGACGCCACGCCGCTCGACCCACAAACCCGATCTCACTACACGATCGCCTGCATCCAGGGCAGTTCTGGCTTTGGGCCCTGGAGCTCGTGCGACTTCTACGCGGTGATCGGGGCGCACGAACGCGCGATCAGCGGCGAGGTCCGAACCAAGCGCGGCAAGCCCGTGGCCGGCGCGGAGATCGCGATCGATGGCCCGAGCTCGAGCTTCGAGCGCACGAACGCGGACGGGTACTACTCGGTGATCGTCGACCCGGGTCACTACCGGGTGAGCGTCCACGGCGTGCGCGACACCGCGTCGTTCTGCAGCGGACACAGCGTCGGGACGACCTGCGACCTCAACCTCGATAAGACGGACGGTCAGGCCGACTTCACGGCGCCGCCGGACCGGATCGAGCTGCACTTCTCACCGTCGCACGCCCCGGCCGACGGAATGAGCCACTTCGAGGGAACGATCGACGCGATCAACAGTGCCGACCAACCGGCGCCCGGCACCGACGTGAAGGTGACGCCTCCGCTCGACGTGTCTCCGCTCGCGCTCGTCTGCGCCGGCGGCAAGGTGCTCTACCCGCAGCTGCTCTCCGACGGCTCGCCGCTCGGGTCACCGTTCACCGTCACCACCGACGCCAACGGACAGATCCCGATGACGGTGTGGCCGGGCACGGCCGACGGGCACTGGCCACTGCACGCCGCCGAGGCGAGCGACGCATCGGTGTCGGACGAGGCCTCGTTCCCGTTTGACTCTTCCGGCGCCGGCCGCGTGCCGCCCCTCGACCAGATCCCGACGGACATCTACAACGCGATCCGCCACGGCGTGTCCCCGGGCATCGGGGCGATCCAGGTCCAGCTCAACAAGCTGCCGGGTCCGACGGAGGCCGTCGTCCAGGACCTCCTGCTCAACTGGCTGATCGCGACGGGCCATTCCGCCATCCCCGGTGTTGACTTCGGTCCGGTCAGCTACGCCGGCCACGCCGGCATCCTGTTCTACCCGCGGGGCAGCGCCTCGCCGACCGCGGGCCCGACGGGCGTGCTCGACATCCGTGACGCCGAGGCGATCGTCGAAGCCGCCGACGGTGGTCAGCCGCTGCCCGCCGCGAACGGCGTCGGCCGCACGCTCGATCAGTGGACGATGTACGTGAGCGGTGCGAAGACGCCGCCTCCGGGCCGCTCGGTGCTCGGACCGATCGCCGCGTGGACGGGCGATCAGTACGCGTACTTCGGCTTCCCCTACCCGCGGTCGGTCCTCGACACGGCCGGGCAGGCGGAGTTCTACAACTCGTGCGCCGCACCGGACGGGACCCCACAGATCGTCCAGACCCACTCGCCCGTCACGCTGATGTTCTCCGCGGCCAGCGGGCAGACGTTCGGCCTCGACGCGCACGGCCATCTCGCCGGCAACGGAACCGGCATGATCTTCCACCAGGGCGACACGACGACCTACGTCGTGCCGGGCGGCACGTACTCCTCCGCGAAGATCACCGGCACCGGGAACGGGGCGGCTCACGTCGAGGTGTTCGGCATCGTCGGCTCCACCCTCACCAGCTACGCCCGCCAGATCGACAACTATGCGTTCACCGCCCACACCGGCGCGACGGGCACGGTGCCGCTCAACTTCTTCGGTCCCGCGGGTGCGGTCAGCTACCGCGGGCGAACGGTGACGCGGCGGCTCGGGCTTCCGCTCACCTTGAGCGGCGTGCCGCGGAAGCTGCGTCACGGCCGCCGAACGCTCAATCTCACCGTGACGAGCCTTGGAACGTCGATCAAGGGGGCGGTCGTGACCCTGACTGTCAAAGGCCACAAGCTCACCGGCGTGACCGACAAGCGGGGGCACGTCCGCTTCCGCCTCAAAGTGCCGAGCGGCCGGCTCAGCGTCACCGCGAGGTTCCCGGGGGCGTCCGCCGGTGGCGCCGGGCTGAAGGTTCGCTGAGCGCCGCCGACTCAGGCGGTCGCCGTTGACCGGTCAGGTGTTGTCGATGGTCGGGCGGCGACCTTGTTGGCGGCCGCCAGCGCGCCGCCCGGGCAGTCCGCACTGCGTACTTCGCGGCGCGGATTGACGATCCCGACGAGCGCGACGAGCCCGCCGAGCATCGCGAGCGCGGCAGCGATCCCGATCCCGATCCGGAACGCGTGGACCGAGGCGTCGACGAGCGCCGCGTGAACCACCGGACGATCCGAGGACGGAACGCCGCCGACCGACGTGACGAGCGGCTTGTCGCGAGCGTGGGCGAGGGCCACCCTGGTCGGTTGACTCAGCGGGCGGGTGGCGAGTGTGTGGTCGACCCGCGAGACGAAACTGCCTGAGACGACCGCCCCGAGCGCGGCGATCGCGAGCAGGCCGGCCACCCGCGAGACCGAGTTGTTGACGCCGCTCGCGACGCCCGAATGCCCGGGCGTGACGGAGCCGAGCACGGTCGCTGTCAGCGGTGCGACCGTCGCCGAGAGCCCGAGTGCGAATACGAGCACCCCAGGAAGGATCTGCGTCACATAGTCGGCGTTCCCGTTGACCCGAACGAGCAGCAGCAATCCGAGGCCGGCAACGATCGGGCCACAGCCCATGAACAGGTGCGGTCCGAGCCGATCGGCGAGGATGCCGAATCGTTTGGAGAGCAGGAACACGACGATCGTGATCGGCAGCAGCGACATCCCGGCCTGGACCGGCGTGTAACCGCCCACCTGCTGGATGAACAGGACGAGGAAGAACGTCGCCGCGCCGAGTCCCGAATACAGGGTCAGCGTCGTCAGATTGCCAACCGCGAAGTTGCGGATGCGGAACAGCGACAGCGGCATCATCGGATGAGTGCAGCGTCGCTCCCAGGACAGAAACGCGCCCGAACAGAACGATGCCGGCGACGAGGGGAACGAACACCCGCGGGTCGCCCCAGCCGTAGGTGGGCTGCTCGATCAGAGCGAACACGGGACCGCCGAGACCAAGCGCGCACAGAAACGCGCCGACGCACGTCGACGTGGCCGGGCGTGCGAGTGTCACTCGGCAACCGCGAGAGCAGCCACAGCGTGACCATCACCGGGATGACGTTGATGGCGAAGATCCATCGCCACGAGGTCGCCTGGATGAGCGCGCCGCCGCCGAGCGGCCCGATGACGGTCGCAACGCCGGTGTACGCGGTCCATGTTCCGATCGCCGCCGGGCGCTCGTCGGCATCGAACGTGTCCATGATCAGGGCGAGCGTGCTCGGGACGAGCAGCGCCCCGGCGATGCCCTGGACCGCCCGACCAACGATCAGCCAGCCACTGCTCGGCGCGATCGCGCACAGGAGCGAGAACACGCCGAACGCCACGACACCGATCGCGAACACGCGCCGGCGGCCGAACAGATCACCGAGCGAGCCGCCGACGAGCAGCAACGAGGAGAGCGTGAGGAGATACGCCTCGACGACCCATTGCTGCACGGCGAGACCTCCGTGCAGGCTCGCCCGGATCGAGGGCAGCGCGACGTTGACGATCGTGGCGTCGAGAAACACGATCCCGGATCCGACGATGCTCGCAATGAGCGCGATCCGTTTCGTGTCCATTGATCCAGCGTAATGATCACGTGCCAGGTGGTTGCGCGGGCGCTGGGCCGCCGAGGCTGACACCGCGGTCGCGCAGGCGCCCGATTTCGATCACCGTCAGGGCGATCGTCCGGAGCTCGAGCCCGAGCGACCAGTTGTCGATGTAGTAGTTGTCGTAGGCGACGCGATCGGCGATCGGCGTCTGACCGCGGAGACCATTCGCCTGCGCCCAGCCGGTGATGCCGGACTTCACGCGCAGCCGATCGACGTAGCCGGGCACGGTCAGCGCGAACCGCTTGGCGTACTCGGGGCGCTCGGGCCGCGGGACCGACCACACTCATGTCGCCGCGGAGCACATTGAACAACTGGGGCAGCTCGTCGAGCGAAGTGGCCCGCAACCAGCGACCGATCCGCGTACGCCGATCGTGCCCCTCGACGCCACCCGGCGCGACGCCGGCGGGCAACTCGAACTGGAGAGCGTCGGGATCGTCGACCATGGTGCGGAACTTGTAGAGAACGAACTCGCGGCCCCCTTGACCGATCCGTCGCTGACGGAACAGGGCCGGTCCGGACGAGCTGAGACGAATCGCGAGGGCAATCGCGAGCATCAGCGGTCCGAGCGCCACGACGACGAGCAAGGCGATCAGCCCGTCGATACCACGCTTGGCTGTGAGCTTGGATGCGTTGGTGAATGGCATGCATCGATTCTTGATCTCGACGAGCGTCCGCACCATCGGCCGGTCGGGCCGTCCGCAGGAGGATCTTGGGGTCCTCCGATCGGAGGATCCCTCGGCCGTCGTCCTACCAGGCGCCCCGGGCGAAGTCGGCGTTCGACTCGTAGCCCGCGAACGTGACGCTCTGCGCGAACGGCATCTGCGTCTTGACGACGACGCAATACGTCCGCGCACTGCTGATGCTGGGTACGCACGTGCGGTAGATCCGGCCCGGCTCGATCGCGTACGTGCTCACAATCCCGATGTTGCGGCGGAACTCGGCGGGCGCCCGCGCACCGATGAACGCCTGCGCCCGGGAGATCGCGTCGTTCATCGCGTTGCGGTTGGCGACGATCGTCGGACGGTGGAGCAGGCCGACGAGGAGGAGCACCGCGGAGACGAGCGTGATCGCGATCGTCCCGGCGTAGTCACGCGAGACGACCCGCGGAAGGTCAGGGCGACGCCGGCGCAGTAACGCCGAGAACGGAACCCGGAGCAGGAGAATCGCCAGCAGATTGAAGAAGGCGCCGAGCAGCGCGGCTGCGAAGAGCGTCTGTGTCTCCCCGGCCGGCGGCAGCAGGTGACCGATGACGGCGTCGGCGACGGTCGCGAGGATGAGCGCGGGGGCCAGCCATGCACCCCGCCGACGCCAGCGCATGCGCGCGAGCCAGGCACCTTCCATGTGTCGAAGAGTAAAGGCGGACGTTCGCTCCCCGGGGCGGGGCAGCACCGCCACCCGAGGGAGTAAGGTGAGCCGACCCCGTTCGCGGAGCCGGTTTCGGAGATCCCGGAAGCGGCCACTGAAAGCGGGGCCGGACGGAGATCCCGGTCGGCCCCCGGATTGGGAGGAAAGAGAGATGGCTACCGATACGGCTCCGCCGGATACCGGCGCGAGCGATTCCGCGGCTATGACAGGCGTGACCGCCCCCCGCGAACCCGAGCACCTCACGCTGGACGATCGTGTCTGGCTGCTCCGCGCGATGCTGCTCATGCGCGGACTCGAGCAGCGCGCAATGACGCTGTATCGCCAGGGCAAGGTCCCCGGTTCGTTCTACGACGGTTACGGCCAGGAGGCGGTGTCGGCCGGCGCCGCGTTCGCGATGTCACCGCAGGACCGGCTGTGCATCCTGCACCGAGACCTCGCGGCCCACATCATCCGGGGCGTTGACGCCGGAGCGGATCCTCGCCCAGTACATGGGCCGCGCCAGCGGCATCACCGCGGGACGTGACGGCAACGTGCACTTCGGCGACCGGACGCTCGGCTGCGTCGGGATGGTCTCGATGTTGCCCGACATGATGCTCGTCGCGACCGGGATGGCGATGGCGTTCAAGACTCCGCGGCGAGCGCCGGTGCGCGCTGACGTGGTTCGGGGACGGGTCGACCTCCCGGGGCGATTTCCACGAGGCGATGAACTGGGCCGGCGTCCAGAAGCTGCCGGTGGTGTTCGTGCTCGAGAACAACCAGTACGCGTACTCGACGCCGCTGGACAAGCAGTTCGCGGTCGACCCGGTCGAGCGCGCCGCGGCGTACGGGTTCACCGGCGTGACCGTCGACGGCAACGACGTCGAGGCGATGTTCGAGGCCACGCTCGCCGCCCGCGAGCGGGCGGTCGACGGAGATGGCCCGACGCTGATCGAGGCGGTGACGATGCGGATGCACGGACACGCCGCCCACGACGACATGAAGTACGTGCCCAAGGAACAGGTCGAGGAGTGGCGCAAGCGCGACCCGATCGAGCGCCAGGAGCAGCGGCTCGAGGCGCTCGGTGTTGACGTCGCCGCCCTGCGGACGGAGGTGACCGCAGCGATCGACGCCGCCGCCGAGGCGGCGCTGCAGGCACCAATGCCGGATCCGGCGACGGTGACCGAGGGCGTCTTCTGTGTTGGCGAGCCGGAGTCGCTCGGCGACGGAGTCGCACGCTGGAGCGGGTACTTGTCATGACTGAGATGACCTACCTCCAGGCGATCTCCTCGGCGCTGCGTGACGAACTGCGAGCCGATGAGCGCGTGCTCATCATGGGCGAGGACATCGGCGTGTTCGGCGGCGCATTCAAGGTGACCGACGGGTTCATCGATGAGTTCGGCCCCGACCGGGTGATGGACACGCCGCTCGCCGAGTCGGCGATCATCGGTTGCGCGGTCGGCGCCGCCGTCGTGGGCCTGCGGCCCGTGTGCGAGATGCAGTTCGCGGATTTCATCTCGTGCGGGTTCGACCAGCTCGTCAACGTCGCCGGCAAGATGCACTACCGCCAGGGACTGGCCGTGCCGCTCGTGGTGCGGTTGCCCTCGGGTGGCGGCTTCTCCGGAGGACCGTTCCACTCCCAGAACCCCGAAGCACTGTTCATGCACTCCCCGGGGATCAAGGTCGTCGCGCCGTCGACGGCGTCCGATGCCAAGGGGCTGCTGCACGCGGCGATCCGGGATCCGAACCCGGTCTGCTTCATGGAGCACAAGCACCTGTACCGCCGCGTCCGCGGCGAGGTGCAGGACGGCATCTACGAGACCCCCTTCACGGCGCGGATCGCCCGCCCGGGAACCGACCTCGTGATCATCACCTACGGGGCGATGGTCGACGTCGCGCTTGAGGCGACGACGCCGGAGTCGGTCGAGGACGCGTCGGTCGAGGTGCTCGATCTGCGTTCGCTCGTGCCGCTCGACGTCGAGGCGATCCTCGACTCGGTCGAGCGCTGCTCGAAGGTCGTGATCGTCGACGAGGCGAACTCGACGTGCGCCGCCGGATCCGAGGTCGCGGCGGTGATCGCCGAGCGCGGCTTCGAGTCGCTTGACGGTCCGGTCGTCCGGGTCGCCACGCCGGACGTTCCGATCCCGTTCTCGCCGCCGCTCGAGCAGGCGGTTCTGCCCGGTGTCGATCGCGTGAGGGAGGCGTGCCGTGAGCTCCTTGCGTACTGAGCAAATCGTTGACGTAACGATGCCCCAGATGGGCGTGTCCGTCGCCGAGGGAACGATCATCGGCTGGCGCGTCGAGGTCGGCGACCGAATCGAGGCCGACGCGGCGATCTGCGACATCTCGACCGACAAGATCGACACCGAGGTGCCGGCGCCCGTCAGCGGCGTCGTGACCGAGATCCTGGTGGCGGTCGATGAGACCGTCGAGGTCGGGACCGTGCTCGCGCGGATCGGGTCAGGCGACACGGCGCCGCTGGTGGCCGAGCCGGCACCGGATCCTCCGCCCGCCGCGTCCGCCCCGTCGGCCGGGTCGGCCGCGTCCGCTGCGTCCGCGGACGCCACACAGACCGCGCGGAATGGCGACCGCAATGGGTCGTCGGCGCCGCCACGCGCCCGGGGCCGGTACTCACCGGTCGTCCAGCGGATCGCCGCCGAGCACGGCATCGATCTCTCGACCGTGACCGGCACCGGGCGGGATGGTCGGGTGCGCAAGCAGGACGTGCTCGCGGTCGTCAACGGCGGTGCGGCATCGGCGCCGGCGGGCGCGCGTTCGCCCGAGCCGGTCACGCCGGAGCCGCCGCTCCACATCGAGAGCCCCTACGTCCCTGAACCGACGCCGGCGCCGGTGGCCGGAGGATCGCTCAGCCGGATGCGCCGACAGATCGGCGAGCACATGAAGCGCTCGCTTGAAACGGCGGCGCACTGCACGACGTGGATCGAGGTCGACATGAGCCGGATCGAGTCCGCCCGGGCGCGCCTCGGCCTGACCGCGTTGGCGTTCGTCGCGGCCGCAACCAACGCCGCACTGCGCGAGCACCCGGCGCTCAACGCGACGCTCGACGGCGAGACGTACACGCGCCATCACGAGATCAACCTCGGGATCGCCGTATCGCTCGGCGAGGACGGCCTGATCGTCCCGGTCGTCCAGGGCGCGCACGAGCTGTCGGTCGAGGGGCTCGGAGCCCGGATCAAGGACCTCGCCCGGCGCGCCCGGGCGCGGCAGCTGACGCCGGACGACGTCACCGGCGGAACGTTCACGATCACGAATCCGGGTCAGTACGGTTCGATCATGGCCACGCCGATCATCAACCAGCCCCAGGTGGCGATCCTCGACCTCGAGGCGATCGTCAAGCGGCCGGTCGTGGTGACCGATGCGGACGGCAACGACTCGATCGCGATCCGCCCGATGACGATCCTCGGGCTGAGCTGGGATCACCGGGCGCTGGACGGTGTTCTGTCGGCTCAGTTCCTGGCGAGCGTCAAGCGTCACCTGGAGGCATGGGCGTCGTGAGCGAACTGTGGGTCTGCCACCTCGGGACAGTCGAGTACCGCGAGGCGCTCGCGCTCCAGGAGCGCGTGCGGGCGGCCCGCCAACGCGATCAGGTGCCCGACGTGATGCTGCTGCTCGAGCACTGGCCGGTGTACACCCGGGGTCGGCGGTCGGCCCCGGGTGAGCTGCCGATGGGCGAGGACTGGTACCGGATGCAGGGCATCGATGTGATCGAGACCGACCGCGGGGGCAAGGTCACCTACCACGGTCCCGGGCAGCTCGTCGGGTATCCGATCGTGCGCGTCGACGATGTCGTCGCGTACGTGCGCACGCTCGAGCAGTCAATCGTCGCCGCGCTGGCGCAGGAGGGCATCCCGGACGCCCGTGCCCGGTTCGACGACGGGCCCGACTTCACCGGCGTGTGGGTGCAGGAGCGCAAGATCGCCTCGATCGGGGTCCACGTCCAGCGCGGCGTGACGACCCACGGGTTTGCGGTCAATGTCGAGAACGATCTCCAGCCGTTCGGCTGGGTCGTGCCGTGCGGGCTCGACGGCGTGCAGATGACGAGCCTGATCAAGGAGACCCGGCGGCTCGCGGGACAGATGCCGTGTTTCCGTCGGCGGATGGCCTACCAGGTGGCCGAGGCGCTCGGGCGGCGTCAGCGGCTGATGAGCCCCGAGCGGTTGATCCGGGCGATCGGCGAGGAGCGGCCGGCGGTCGTCGGCGCCGCTGGCTCGGCCTGACGCGCATCCGCCGAGAGGCAGAGGCGGCGATCGGCGGGGCCGGACCTCGCGCCGGCGGCGAGGCGGAATACCGCGCCAAAGCGCGTGCACACCGTGGATCTGGGCGCAGAACTCCCCGTGAACCGGCATGTCGCGCCCGAATGTCGACCGGGGGCGCGGTTTGGCGACGTATTCCGGCCGCCCCGAGGTCGTAGTCCACCCGTAACCCCACCGAGGGCTGTTTGCGGATGACGCCGCGCGGGCGACGACGCACGCTGTGGGTGACGTTCTCGCAAGGAGGGTCACCATGCGCCATCTCTGCCGCCGTGCCGCATCCGCCGCCGTCGCGGCCGCGTTGCTCACGTTCGCTTCACCGGCCGTCGCGGCCGCCCCCTCGTACAAGGGGAAGGTCAGGAGCGGCGGTGCGATCACGTTCCAGGTTTCCGGCGGTGCCGTGCGGCATCTGAGTGCGAACGTCAGCGTTCTCTGCACGTCGGCTGTCGGGCCCAGGAGCCACATCGACATCTACTACGTCACGCCGGCGAAGGCGGCGCGAGTCAAGCGCGACGGCACGTTCACTTCAACCGTGAACCTCAAGAAGCAGCCGCTGTTCGCCAACGGTAAGCGCGTCGACACGCTGTACACGGTGAAGGCCTCGATCACGGGGAGGATCCGTGGTGGTACCGCCAGCGGCAGCGCGCATGTGACGTACAACAAGAACTGGTTCGTCCTTAACCCGATCACCGGCTACCTGCAGTTGACGATCGCGGCGTGCCACGCGAAGACGACCTGGTCGGCGAAGCGGAGGTGAGCCCGATTCGGCGTCGCCTACGCTTAGCGCACACAGAGTCACGCGACGAAGGAGGGACGTCGGATGCGGGTCGGGATCATTGGCGCGGGAAAGATCGGCCGGGCGGTGGCGATCACGGCTGATCGACGGGGACCACACGGTGACGATCAGCAACTCGCGGGGGCCGGAGAGCCTCGCCGAGCTTGAGCAGGAGCTGGGTCAGGCGGCGTCGGCGGCGACGGTTGAGGACGCGGCCCGCGACGGTGACGTCGTCGTCGTGGCGACGCCGCTCGCCGCGGTCGAGGCCCTCCCGGCGCAAGCACTCGCCGGCAAGATCGTCGTCGACGCGAACAACTACTACGCCCGAGCGGGACGGCCAGATCCCGGAGCTCGAGGCCGGACTGGGGTCGAGCGAGTGGCTCGCCCAGCATCTGCCCGGCGCCCGCGTCGTCAAGGCGCTGAACACGATGTGGTCGGAGAACCTCATCCACCAGGCGGTGCCGCACGGCGCCGAGGAGCGGGTCGCGCTCCCGGTCGCGAGCGACGATGAGGAGGCGAAGAGGATCGTCTCGGGCCTCGTCGACAACATGGGCTTTGACCCGGTCGACGGCGGGACACTCCGCGACGGCCGCCGCCAGCAGCCGGGCACGCCCGTGTACAACGTGCTCCTCGATGCCGACGGGGTCCGAGACGCGCTCGATCGCGTGCCGGAGGCTTGACCGGCGAGGGCCGAGTGGCGTAGCGTTTGCCCCGGCCGGGGAGTTGGGGCATTCGACAAGGAGCAGGGGTCATGGCGGCATCTCTCACTCGCGTGGCGGCGCTGGCGGCGGCGTTCGTGATCGCCGGGGTCGGCGCGCCGGCGCGTCGGCGTCGGCGGCGGCGACGGCGGCGGCGAGCGGCACACCCGGCAGCGAGTACGACGTGACGTTCAGCGGCTCGGCGAGCGCGCACATCGTGAGTCACGTCATGCACGACAGGGGCGACGGCCAGCGTTGAGACGAACAGCGCGGATCAGACCGCGAACTGGAAGGTGCTCGACAACTCCCCGGCCCGGCTGTGGCTCCCCTCCAAGACGTCGACCGGAGCGGAGAGCTCTCCTGAGCAGCGCGACGACCCAGCACGCCCCGCCGACGGCGGCCGAGACCGGCACCGTGAGCGCAGACCGGGATGTACACGCCGGACACCGACCGAGGTTCCGTACTCGTGCACGGCCTCATCGGTGTATGACGACGGCGTCGCGACGGTGTCGGTCGGCGTCGTGCTCGGCAGGCTGTCGCTCGGCACCTCGTACGGCTCCCCTGGCCGCGGATTCAACTCCGGGCGGCACCTCGGTTCATCCGAACGCCTTCACGTGCACGCCGGCCGACGCACTCCCGTACGCGAACCATCGACTTCAGCGACACCATCGCCTACGGCGCGACGGTCCCGTTCACGAGCGTCGGCCAGGCGACGATCACGCTCGCGGCGACCGACCACAGCAACTTCTCGCCGTGCCCGGCCGGCATCAACCCGAGCGACTCGTGCACCGGCCCGAACTTCCACCTCACCGGGACGTACACGCTGACGAAGGTGTGCGACGGGACGATCTCGTACGCGCGGCGGCGTCCGTGACCGGAAAATGCGGCGCATCCGCCGCGCCGCTGAAGCTGACGAACGCCGGGCTGGGCACGTCGAAGGTGGCGTCCCACAAGGGCTTCGTGCTCAAGGTCACGCTGACCGCGCCCGGAAAGGTGAAGGTCACGCTGCTGCGCCACGTCACCAAGGTGAGCCACCACCACAAGCGGCACGTGCTCGTGGCGGCCGGCACGCTCACGCTGACCGGTCGATCCGGCGCAAACAGCTTCACGATCGGCCGCGTGCGCGGGCATCGGCTCGCGCCTGGCTCCTACGAGCTCGTGATCCAGGCCGGGGCTGGCAAGCGGACGCTGTCGCTGACCGTGACGCGCTGATCCTGTGACAAACGCCCAGGGCGGGCGCGCCGCAGGCGCTAGCCTTGGCAGGACCGTGAGCGAACGTCAGCACGTCACTCGGGCACGCTCGAACCCAGGCGGGATCCAGAACGTACTCACCGTCCTCGGCACCGAGGAGACCCAGCCACATCGCGGGCGCAAGCCGCCGTGGTTCAAGGTGCCCGCGCCCGGCGGACCGAAATACCGCGAGCTTCAGAAGCTGATCACCGACGAGAACCTCCATACGGTCTGCCAGGAGGCCGCCTGCCCGAACATCGGCGAGTGCTGGCAGCGCGGCACCGCGACGTTCATGATCCTCGGCGACACGTGCACGCGCCGGTGCGGCTTCTGCAACGTGAAGACCGGCAAACCGACGTGGAACGACCCGCTCGAGCCCGCGCGGGTGGCGCGATCGGTCGCGCGGATGGGGCTCCGGCACGCGGTCATCACGAGCGTTGACCGTGACGACATGCCGGACCTGGGCGCCCATGCGTTCGTCGGCGTGATCCGCCAGATCCGCAGGCAGTCGCCGCAGACCCAGATCGAGGTGCTCACGCCGGACTTCCGCGGCGAGGAGATGCCGCTCGCCAAGGTGATCGCGGAGCGGCCGGACGTGTTCAACCACAACGTCGAGGTCGTGCCGCGGCTGTATCCGGTCGCCCGGCGCGGGTCGACGTTCGAGCGCTCGACGCGCGTCCTGCGCACCGCCAAGGAGATGGGCGGCGATGCGGTGGCGACGAAGTCAGGGCTGATGGTCGGGCTTGGCGAGACGTTCGACGAGATGGTCGACACGTTTGGACGCCTGCGTGAATCGCACGTCCAGGTGCTGACGGTCGGCCAGTACCTGCGCCCGACCGAGAACCATCTTCCGATCGTCCGCTACTGGCATCCGGACGAGTTCAAGGAGCTCGAGCAGGCCGCCTACGCGCTCGGCTTTGAGCACGTGGCAGCCGGGCCGCTCGTGCGCTCGAGCTACCACGCCGATCAGCACGTGCCCCAGGCCCAGCCGGGCACCGGACCGCTCGCCGAGGTGGCAGCCCGATGAGGCGGTCGAGAGGTCTCATCGCCCGGGTTGCCGGCGCGCTCCTCGTCCTGCTGATCGCAGCGCCGGTCGCGCTCGCCCGCAGCGGCAGCGGCAGCTCGCACTTCGGCGGTGGCGGCGGCGGGTTCGGCGGTGGCGGCGGCGGCGGGTTCGGCGGCCGCGGTCACTTCCTGTTCATCCCGGTTGGCGGCGGTGGCGGGTTCCTGATCCTCGTGATCATCGCGATCCTCGTCTTCTGGATCCTCCCGAAGCTGACCGTGTGGTGGCGCGGCCAGCAAACGTCGGGACGGACCGTGCGCCAGCGCGTGGCCGGCCGCCAGGAGGTCAAGGAACGCGAGCGCCGCGTCGAGCTCGCGGCCGCCGAGGCCTCCGAGGACGACAACGCATTCGCCCCTGACGTCGTGCGCCCGGCCGCGACGCAGCTGTTCCAGGACATTCAGGCGGCGTGGGACGCCGGCGACCGGGCACAGCTCGCGAAGCTCGTCGCGCCCGATCTCTTCCAGGAGTGGTCCCGGCGCCTTGACGACTTCGACCGGAAGGGCTGGCGCAACCGGGTCCAGGTCGCGAGCGCACCGAGCGTTGACTATGTCGGCCTGCGCAACGCCGCCGATGATCAGGACGACCGCGTCACGGTGCTCATCCAGGCACGTTTGCGTGATTACGTCGTCGACTCCTACGGTCAGCGGCTCGGCCGGACCGATGCGCTGTCGGACACGACGATGGTGCGCGAGTACTGGACGCTCGGCAAGCGCGACGATCGCTGGGTACTGCTGTCGATCGAGCAGGGAGCCGAGGGCGACCACGCGCTCAAGGAAGAGATCGTCGCCACACCGTGGTCCGACGATCGCGCGATGCACGACGAGGCGCTGATCGAAGGCGCGGTCGCCGATGCCGTCCCCGACTCGGCGAACATCGCCGAACTTGCGGATCTCGACTTCACGGGCGACGCGCGCGCCGCCGCCAACGATCTCAGCCTCGCCGACGGGCGGTTCGCGCCGCACATCCTGGAGGTCGCTGCCCGGCGCGCAATCCAGGCGTGGGCCGAGGCGGTCGACGGCGACGACGCAAAGCTGAACGCGATCGCGCATCCGGCCGCAGCGCAGCAACTCCTGCATCCGGGCGATCCGAGCCAGCAGACTCGGGTCGTCGTCCGCGGTCCCCGCGTCAAGCAGATTCGAATCGTCGCGCTCGATGCAGCCGCGACGCCACCGACGATGACGGTCGAGGTCGACCTCGCCGGGCGCCGCTATCTCGAGGACCGGGACACGGCGGCCGTGCTCGGCGGTAGTCAATCCCGCGAGACGAACTTCACCGAGTACTGGACGCTCGCCCTCGACGGCGACGACAAGCAGCCGTGGCGAATCGCGAGCGTGGGCTCGCCGCTCGCCCGCTCCTAGCCGCGGCGCCTGGACGGAGCGCGCGGGTACGCTGGGCCCGCGTGATTCCGATCAAGGACAACATCCCGAACGACCGGCTGCCGGTCGTCACCCTCGGGCTGATCCTCGCCAACGTGATCGTCTACATGCTCGCGATCACCCACGGCGGGTCGTTGTGGAGCGGCCCCGACGCGCACGAGGTGGTGCGGTACGGCGCGGTCCCCCACGCGCTCACCCACGGGACAGCCCCGAGCGACGCAGTCGCCCCGTGGCTGACGGTGTTCACGTCGATGTTCATCCACGGCTCGTTCCTCCACCTGGCGGTGAACATGCTGTTCCTGTGGATCTTCGGCAATACGATCGAGGATTCCACCGGGCGGTTCCGGTTCGCCGCGCTGTATGTCTGCGGTGGCGTCGCCGCGCTGGCGCTCGACGTCCTGCTGGAACCGAACTCGACCGCCGCGATCGTGGGGTCCCAGGGCGCAGTCGCCGCGGCGATCGGCGGCTACACGCTGCTCTACGGAAAGGCCCGGGTGCTGGCGTTCTCGTTGATTCCGTTCTATGTCACGGTGGTCGAGGTCCCGATTCCGGTCATGGTCGGCGTCTGGTTCGTCATCGAGGCTGTGTTCGGCGCCACCGACGTGATCACGCCCCTCGGCGGCGGCGGCGTCGTCGCCGACGTCGCGAGCATTGGCGGGTTCGTGTTCGGGCTCGCCACGATCACGCTGCTCGCGGCGCGACGCAAGCCGGTGCCGCCGCGGGTCCCGGTGTACTGAGCCGAACCATGCGCGTGCCCGTACTCGTCATCGCGTTGCTGTTCATCGCGGGTCTCGGCGTGCTCACCGGAATCGACATCGCCCGATACGGGATCACCGTTCTGTCGGTGCTGGCAATCCTCGTGCTCGCCCTCTTTATGATTGGCATCGTCGGGGCTTTGAAAGAGCCGCCGCGCGAGCAATGAATCTTGGCGTGCTTCAAGAAGGACGGCTGCGCCGGTCGATCCGGGAGCAGCAGGCGCGCCGTCGACGTCGCCGGCGCCGGGCCGGGTTTGCCCTCATCCTGATCGCGGCGGGGGTCATCGCGTTGCTCGTGTTCATGGCCTCGAGCACGTCCGGCCCGACGTCGCTGTCGGGAGCCCAGCTCGGTGGCACGGCGCAAGCCGGCAAACACGCGCGCCATGCGCGGCCCCCGTACGCGACGCGGCTCGCCAAGGCGCCGGTGACCCCCCACTTCAAGACGCGCGTCGAGAGCGGGCTGCTATTCGACGTTCGGAGCGGCCGAGTGTTGTGGGAGCGCCACCGCACCGATGAGGTTCCGATCGCGAGCCTGACCAAGATGATGACGGCGCTCGTGGTCGTCGCGCACGCCAGGCCGAGCGATCGGGTACTGATCACGCGGGCGGCGATCGACTTCTCCGGATCCGGTGTCGGGCTGCTGCCGCTGCACAAGATCGTCCGGCTCGAAACGCTGCTCTACGGGCTGATGCTGCCGTCGGGCAATGACGCGGCGATCGCGCTCGCCCAGCACGTCGCCCACACCCAAAACCGATTCATCGCGATGATGAATGACCGCGCACGAGAGATGGGCCTGCGGTGCACGCATTTCACGACCGTCTCGGGGATCGTCGACCAGGGCAACCATTCATGCGCGACCGACCTTGCCGTGATCGCTCACGCCATCCTGACCCAACGGCGGCTGGCACGGATCGTCGCCACCCGGGATGCGGTCCTGCCGTTCCCGATCAAGGGCGGAAAGCTCTACCTCTACAACAACAACCCGCTGCTGCGGATGCAGTACCGCGGCGCCGACGGAGTCAAGACCGGCTACACCCTGGCCGCGGGTCGGTGCCTGGTTGCCGCCGCCAGGCGAGGCCACAAGTGGCTCGCCGTCGTCCTGCTGCACTCCGACGACCCGCCGGGGCAGGCCGTGAACCTGCTCAACGCCGGATTCGCGGCGCGTGGGGCGTAGCGATCCGGCGCGCTCACGGACGAGCCGCCCGCCGAGCGGCCCCGGACTCATGAACGTGAGCCCCGGTCTGGATATGCTCCAGGGCGGCCTGAGCTATGCAACGGGGCGACTGCGTGGCAGAGCTAAGGACGCTGAGAGGGGAAGGAACCGTGGAAAAGGAGCTTCAGCAGCGGATCGCCGCGAACGAGTCCGCGTTCCGCGACGTCAACGAGGCGATCGCACGCGGTCAGTGGCCCGGAGAGCAGGATCATCCGGCCCGATTCCGCTGCGAATGTGCCCGGTTCGGCTGCAACGAGCTGATCGAGTTGACCCCCCGTGAGTACGCGAGAAGGTTGACGCCGCTGGACGGGCGGCGGAAAAGGCCGACGAGCGCACCGACTGACCCCCGCCCCCGCGCCGCCGCCGGGCCGCCTCCAGCCTGAAGCGCATCCGGACCTCGGTCCCGCCGGTCGAGCGGTTGACGATCGCAAAGCTGTCCGACAACCCGGCGATGAGCGCAAGCCCGACGCCGAGTCCGCCGCTCGAGCCGCCGGTGTGCAGCCCGTCGCCGTCGTCCCCGATGAGCACCCACAACTCGTCCTCGGCGACCGCAGCACTCACGTGCAGCTGCCCGGGCGCGCCGCCGTAGGCGTGGACGACGACGTTGGTGAGCGCCTCGGAAGTGGCGAGCCGGATCGAGTCAAGTTCGTCGGCCGTCGCGCCCGCGGACGCGGCAAACGCAGCGAGCGTGTGGCGAGCCGCCGGCACGGACGCCGGGACAGCGTCATAGGTCCGGATCATCCTTTGCGTCTCGCCGACTCGATCACCCTGCGGACCGGCTACCCGTGAGCGGCAAGGCTTACACCGGGCCGCTAAGCGCCCTTCAGGTACAGGCGCTGGGCGCGGCGGGCCTGCTCGTACTCCGCGCGCGCGGCCTGGACCGTCTCCTCGTCGGAGACCTCAGCGACCGGCACATCCCACCAGCTGTCGTATCCGGGCACGCCGGCGTAGCGATCGGCCTCGACGTAGATGACGACCGGACCCTCGGCGCCGCGCGCGTCGGCGAGCGCGCTGCGCAGTTCAGCGATCGTCGTCGCCCGCGTCACGCGCGCGCCGAGGCTCTCGGCGTTCGTGGCGAGGTCGAGCGGGAGGACATCGGACGACGCCGGTTCCGCGAGCGCCGCACCGTCGGCGGCATCGAGCGGGAGCGAGCCATTCGCGGCGCGACGGTAGTGCGTGCCGTAACCCGCGGACCCGATCGAGCGCGACAGCGACCCGATCGAGGCGTATCCGTGATTGTCGACGAGGACGATCACGAGCGGGATCCGCTCGGCGACCGCCGTGACCAGCTCACCGGGAAGCATCAGGTAGGAGCCGTCGCCGATCAGAACGTAGACCTCCCGGTCGGGAGCGGCGAGCTTAACGCCGATCGCACCCGGGATCTCGTACCCCATGCACGAGTAGCCGTATTCGACGTGATAGGTCTTGCCCGCGGGATCCCGCGCTCGCCACAGCTTGTGCAGGTCCCCGGGCGCCGATCCGGCGGCGTTGACGAGCACGCCGGTGTTCCCGGCGGCGTCGTTGATCGCGCCGATGATCGCCGCCTGCGGTGGCGGACCGCCATCGTGCCGCGGGCCGGCAGAGACGAGCCGGTGCACTTCGTCCGCCCAGGCCTGCGCCTCGGTGGCGGCGCGGCGCTCCCAATCGACGGGTGTCCGCCAGTCGGCGAGCGCGGCGTGCAGCGCCTCCAGGGTGACTCGGGCGTCGGCAAGAATCGGGAGCCCAGAGTGCTTGGCGGCGTCGAAGGACGCGACGTTGACGTTGACGAAGCGGACCTCCGGATCCTGGAACGCCGACTTCGACGCGGTCGTGAAGTCGCTCCAGCGGGTGCCGAGTCCGATCACGAGATCGGCATCACGGGCGAGGCGGTTGGCGGCGGCCGTCCCGGTCGCGCCGATCGCGCCGAGGCTGAGCGCATGCTCGGAGGGGAGCGCGCCCCGGCCGGCCATCGTCTCGGATACCGGGATGCCCGTCGCATCGACGAATGCGCGGAGCGCGGCGGTCGCCTCGCTGTAGATGACGCCGCCCCCCGCCACGATCAGCGGCCGCTGGGCGCTCCGGATCAGCTCGATCGCCCGGGCGAGCGCCTGCTGCGCCGGCGGCTGGCGGTACACGGTCCACACCCGTGGCTCGAGAAATGCGGCCGGAAAGTCGTGGGCCTCGGCCTGGACATCCTCCGGCAGCGCGAGGGTCACCGCACCGGTCTCGGCGGAATCGGTGAGGACGCGCATCGCCTCGAGCCCGGCGGTGATGAGCTGTTCCGGTCGCTCGACGCGTTCAAAGTAGCGCGACACCGGACGGAAGCAGTCGTTGACCGAGACGGTCGCGTCGTGGGGAACCTCGAGCATCTGGAGCACCGGATGCGGCGTCCGCGTCGCGAACGTGTCGCCGGGGAGCAGGAGCACGGGCAGCCGGTTGATCGTCGCCGCGGCGGCCCCGGTGACCATGTTGGTCGCTCCCGGGCCAACCGAGGTCGTACAGGCGAACGTGCCGAGTCGATTGCGCTGCCGCGCATAGCCCGCGGCGACGTGCACCATCGCCTGCTCATTGCGCGCCGGGTGAAATGGCAGGTGGTCGCGGTACTGATGCAGCGCTTGGCCGACGCCGGCCACGTTGCCGTGACCGAAGATGCCGAAGCAGCCGGCAAAGAAGCGGTGACGGGTGTCATCACGCTCGATTTCCTGCGCGGCGAGAAACCGCACGAGCGCCTGGGCGGTGGTGAGACGGGTCGTGCTCACGGCTGTGGGGACCTCCTGCGCCGCATACGGGGGACGCGTGCAGTCCTATCACCGAAGCTCGGGCGCGTCGAGCAGCGCCTGCGCTTGCGCAACGCTCCTATATCCGGCCCCGAGCCCAGCACTCCGGCGCTAACGTGTGGACCGATGCCCGAGAACCGCTCGATGCCGTCGGCGACGGTGATCCCCGTGCTCGTCTACGAGGATGTCGAGGAGGCGGCGGAGTGGTTGTGCGACACGTTCGGGTTCACCGAACGCTGGCGCGCCGGGAACCACCGGGCCCAGCTCGCGATCGGAGATGGCGCGGTCGTCGTCGGCGAGCGCCGAGTCGCCGAGGCGCTCGAGGGCTCGGACCCGACGATCTTCCGCGCGCCCCGCCGCGGCGAGGTGAGCCACTCGATCCTCGT
Source organism: uncultured Solirubrobacterales bacterium (assembly GCA_963813265.1). Classification (GTDB taxonomy): domain Bacteria; phylum Actinomycetota; class Thermoleophilia; order Solirubrobacterales; family Solirubrobacteraceae; genus Palsa-465. The sequence continues at coordinate 78,595 of CAWEYQ010000018.1, forward strand.
CCGGGTGGAGGACATCGAGAACCACTACCGGCAGGCCCGGCAGGGCGGCGCGCGGATCCTCCGCCCCCCGGAGGAGTTCCCGTTTGGAGAGCGGCAGTACACGGCTGAAGATCTCGCCGGCCACCGCTGGACGTTCAGTGAGTCGATCGCAGACGTCGCACCGGAGGACTGGGGCGGGACGTCCGGTCCGGCGCTCAGCGACTGAGCTGACCCTCGTAATCGCGGCCGGACGGTCGTCAGCCGAACAGCACACCACCGGTTTGCTCGAGCGTCTGGCGGGCGGCGCTGCGTCCCGCCTCAACGGCCGCATCGAGCTGATGGAACTCGAGGAGCCCCACACCCTCAGCCTGCGGCTTGATGATCAGGTCGGCATGCCGCCGGGCGGACTCGGATGTGTTCGTGCTGCCGAGCAGCAGCACACGGGCGAGCGTCTCCCCGAGGCTCGGCGTCCGCGCCGGGCGCTCGCCGTTTGGCTGTGCGCCCGCACCCGCCGCGGGCGGGGGATGGTCAAGCTGCGCCTTGACGTCGACGGCGATGATCGGTCCCTCGCCCATATTCGCCATCGCCTCGACGGGCAGGTTGTCGACGAGCGAGCCGTCGATGAACATCTCGCGGCCCCGGACCTGGGGCGGAGCGATGATCGGCAGGCACATGCTGAAGCCGACCCTCTCCCACAGCGGGCCGTGGCGGGCGATCACAAGCTCGCCGCTGCGCAGCTCGGTGCAGCCGCAGATGAAGCTTCGTGGCAACTCCTCGACGGTGCAGGTGCCGAACGTCCGGTGCAACATCCCGCGCATTCGCTCGCCGCGGATGAGCGAGTGGCGCGGCAGCGTGTAGTCGGCGAGCGGACGTCGCTGGACCCATTCCTCAAAGCAGCGGGAATCGATCTCGTCGAGGTCGAGCTCGAGCGCGAACAGGGCCCCGATGTAGGCGCCCATGCTGACGCCCGCGACTCGGTCGATCGGGACGCCTGCGGTGATGAGCTCGTCAAGCACCCCGATGTGCGAGAACGCCCGAGCGCCGCCTCCGGACAGGACGACCCCGATCGCGTTTCCGGATAGTCGGCGGGCGAGCCGCGCGATGTCCGCCTCCATCCGGTCTGCCCGCAGCACGTGCGACTCGATCGGGTCGAGCGCGTCCGCCCAGCCGTCGAGCTGTCCTCGGCCCGGCGCCGCCAGGAGCACCACGAGATCGCAGCCCCGGAGCTCGGGACGGGAGCGCGCGGCATCGGGCACCGGGCCACCGGCCGTCACCAGGAGGATGCGGTCGGCCTGCTGGAGGCAGAACTGCGTCCAGTCGCTCGCGCTCGCGAGCGGACCGGCATCGAGCAGGACGAGTTCGTTTCCTGACTCGGCGCGGTCGAGCATGGGGCCGTAGGTGGCAGCCGCGCGCGCGGAGTCGGCTCCGGGCGCCACCTCGGTCCCGGTGAGCAGCGCAGTCTGAAGGTGCGTCGCGAGGGCGGTCGCGCATTGCCGCACGAGTCCCTCCGCGGCGTCGCCCGCGGGTGCCTCATCGGCGCGCAGGAGCGCGACGGTCACCGGACGCGGTCGCCGCCGCGGGGCCGGCGCGCGCGTGTTCCGGAGCTGCTCGCCGAGTATCCGGTTGAGCGCGAGCGACAAGGCCGGCGAGCTCTCCAGCATCCGGTCGAAGTCGGCGCGTGAGATCGCCACCAGATCACCCGTCCGGGCCGCCCGCACCGACGCCGAGCGCGGAGAGTCGGTGAGCAGCGCGAGCTCACCGAGCACGTCGCCGCGACCGAGCTGGCGAATCACCTGACCTGCGGCCTCGTCGACGACCTCGAGTCGACCGGCACGGACGATGTACACCGCGTCGCCCGGATCGCCATCGTGGAAGAGCCAGTCGCCGGCCGCGAGATGGATCCCCTGGGCCCGCGCGGCGAGCTGGTCACGCAGCGCCGGCTCGAGGCCGGCGAAGATCGGGACGTAGGCGAGGAACTCAGAGACCGACTCGGCTCGAGGCGGCCCGCCGGCCGCATCGGTGGCGATCGCGCGATGCGCGCGTGGACCGCCCGCCGCACGGCGCGGCGCCCCGGTGCGCAACGCGAGCACCGAGCGCGCCGCGTCCCGGAGCGCGGGAGTCCTGTCCGTGCTGATCCGACCGATCAGGAGGCAGCCGGCGCCGGCGACGAACAGGCATACCGCGGTGAAGGTCCAGGTGTTGTCAAAGTCCTGCGCCGCGCTCAGCGGCGTCGGCTGGCCGAGGATCGCGATCACGAGCGCCACACCGAGGGCGGCGCCGACCTGGCGAGCGACGGAGTTGAGGCTCGTCGCGGTGGCGAAGCTCTCGCCGGGCGCCGACGCGACGGCGGCGCCGGCGAGGTTCGGAAACAGCGTCCCAGCGCCGATCCCCAGCAACACCATTCCGGGCAGCCATTGCCCCAAGAAGTCCGGCGTCAGCCCGACGCGCTCGACGAACCACATCACGGCGGCACCCCACCAGAGCCCTCCGGCGACGAGCACCGGCCGATGACCGACCCGCTGGACGAGCCGGCTCGTGGGGCCTGCGACGAGAACCGCCACCAGCGGACCCGGCGTCAGCGCCAAACCCGCCTGCAGCACGGAGTATTGCCAGACACCGGTGAGGAACAGGACGTTCGTCAGCGTGTACCCGTAGAAGCCGGCGGCGCCGACGACGGTCATCGCGTTCGCCGCACTGAACGTCCGGATGCGCAGCATCGAGAGGTCGATGATCGGCGAGCGGTGCCAGCTGCAGCGCCACACGAACACGGCACCGAGGACGAGCGCAATCGCGAACGAGCCGAGCGTGCGAGCCCCGCCCCAGCCCCAGTCCTGGCCCTTGACGACGCCGAGCACGAGCGCGGCGATCGCGAAGCCAAACAGCACCGCCCCGACGATGTCCGGCATCCGTCGGCGACCCGGTGCGCGGCTCTCCACGAGGAGGCGACGGGCGAGAAGCACGGCCGCGATCCCGATCGGGATGTTGACGAGGAACACAAGCCGCCAGTTGGCAGCCGCGACGAGCAAGCCGCCGAGCGACGGGCCAAGCCCGGCGGCGGCCGCCCCGACGGCGGAGAGCAGCGCCACGCCGTGCGAGCGGAGCTCGGGCGGAAATGCGTTGAGGACGAGCGCGAGCGACGAGGGAACGAGGAACGCGGCGCCGAGTGCCTGCAACACCCGAAACGCGATCAGCCACTCGGCCGACGGAGCGATCGCGCAGAGCAGCGACGCGACCGTGAACAGCTCGAGCCCAAAGATGAACGCGCGCCGCCGGCCGAGCAGGTCGGCGATGCGCCCGGCGGCCACCAGGAACGCGGCGAACACGATGTTGTACGCATTCAGAACCCAGGACAGCGAGGAGATCGAGGTCCCCGGAAATGACTTGCCGATGTTGGGGAACGCGATATTGACGATCGTCGCGTCGATGAACGCGACGGCCGCGCCGAGCGACGCGATCGCGAGTACAACCCGTGGCGCGGGTCCACGGCGGCGCCGCGGTGGCGCCTCCTCGTCAGGCCCAGTCGCCTCGACCGCCGGTTCGCCCCTAACCGTAATGCTCGCCATTGCCCCTCCTCGTGTCCGCTCCCCGGGTGACGCCGGACTGCCGTGCCGCCACCCCAAGCGCCGCGGCAACGACCGCGACGACGACCAACATCACGCCCCGTCTGTGCCGCCAACGTCGTGTCGAGCGCACCGGTCGATCCTAACCCACGCCAGGTTGGGCACGGTGAGTTCGGCGCCGGCGGGCAGCTCTGAGGCCGGATGCGACGTGGTCAGCGCGATGACCTGCATGCCCGCAGTGCGCGCCGAGAGGATCCCGGCCGGCGCGTCCTCGAACACGACGCAGGCGTCCGGATCCGCGCCGAGCCGAGCCGCCGCGGTCAGATACGGCTCGGGATCAGGTTTCCCGGCGCCGACGTCCTCGGCGGCGATCAGCACCGGCGGCCCGGGCAGGCCGGCGATCCGAAGGCGGACCGTGGCCAGCTCGCGGGGCGAGGAGGTGACGACCGCCCAGCCGGCGTCCCCGAGGACGCTCAGCAGCGCCGCTGCACCCGGCAGCGCGACCACGCCGTCGTGATCGGTGAGTGCCGCCTGCTCCTGCGCGGCCGCGGCGGCGACGATCTCGGCCTCCGGCGCGTCCGGGATGAACTCACGAACGCTGTCGATCGCACGGCGGCCCGGGATCCGCGCGATCACGGCGTTCGGGTCAAGCCGGTACTGCGCGGCGAATCCGCCCCAGTGTCGTGCGGCGCTCGCACTCGAGTCGATCAGGACGCCGTCGAGATCGAAGAGAAACGTCCGCCCGGTGTTGCGTAGGGCATGCTGTTCGCTCATGAAGCACCCAGTGAGCCTAGGGGTGTCCCGAGGGACACGCCCATAACGAACGGGAGCCGCGCGCTCCGTTGGGACGGCCGCAAGGTTTCTTTCGGATATATAGCGAAGGGTTTCTTGCAACGGACCCCACAACCGGGGCGGCCGTGCCAGGTGAGCGTGGCCGAGGTCTGGGGATAGCGCCGCCTCGCGGTCGGCCTACCGCGACGACTGGGCGACGAACTGCGACACCTGCTGAATCTGGGTGTCGCTCAGCTGATCGGAGAACGCCGGCATGCCCGCCGCGCCGCCCTTGACCTTGCTCTCAACGCTCGCGGCGTCGAATCCTCGGTGATCGAGGCTCGGCCCCACGGTGCCCGTCGCGTGAGCGGCAGCGAGGGCGTGACAGGTCGCGCACTTGTCGGCGAACACCTTTTCCCCCGGCGGGGCGTTCGATGGGACGCTCGATGAGCCGCCGCCGCCCCCGCAGCCGCTGATCGCAAAGGCGCCGAGCACCGCCGCGAGGGCTCCGATCCGAGCGCTCACACGCGCGCGGGAGCCGCGTCGGCGTCGACGGCTCGGTCGGGCTCCTGCGGCGCCGCGGTGTCCCGCCGCGACCAGGCCATCAGCAGCAGCGTCAGGATCGCGGCGAACGCTGTGATCGAGAGCACCGGAATCGTGATGTAGCCGAACTTGTCGATCCACTTCGTCGCGCAGGTGGTCCCCCCGACCTTGCAACTCGAGGGCTGGGAGCTCGGGTTCTCCTCCAGGTAGATGTGGTAGATCGCGATCAGGATGCCGACGATCGGGAACACGAACGCGTACTGGACGCCGGCCCGGACGTCGCGGCGCAGGGCCGCGACGAGCAGGACCACGGCCAGCGGGTACATCGCGATGCGCTGATACCAGCACAGGTGGCAGGGGACGTACTTGGCGAGCTCTGAGAAGTAGAGGCTGCCGAGCATCGCGGTGAGCGCGATCACCCAGGCGATCCACAACTCGTTGCCGAGCAGCGTGTCCCGCACCTCAACGAGCAGGCGCCGGGCAGCGGGCGAGACGAGCGATACGAGGGCGATCAGCGCAACGACGCCGACGAGGATCTGGAGCAGCACGGCGAGTGCCGCGAGCGCGGTCGATACGGCGTTCGTGAGTCCGGGGCTTGCCATCGCGACCCTGAACGGTATAACCACCTGATGGCCAAGACCATTGTCGTTCTCGGCGCGCGCAACCTCGGCGGTGCGATCGCGCAGCATTTTCTCGACCTCGGCTGGAATGTCGCAGCGGTCGCACGCAGCGAGGAATCGCTCGCTGGCGTGCGTGAGCGCGGCGCGCTCGCGGTCGCCGCCGATGCGGCTGATCTCGACGCGCTGAGCAGCGCGCTCGAGCAGGTGCGCAGCGAATATGGATCGCTTGACGCGGTCGTCAACGCGGTCACCGCCGCCCGGCCACCGGGCTCGGGCCCGTTCGGCGGTGGCGAGCTCGCGGACGCCGATCTCGCCGCGTTCCGCGGGTGGACGGTCGCGGTGGCCGAGCAGGCGTTCGTGTTCCTGTCGGCGGGTGCGGCGGCGCTCAAGCAGTCCGGCGGCGGGGCGCTCGTGCAGGTGACCGGCGGCTCCTCGCGCCGGGCGATCCCGGGCAAGGGGCTGTGGGCGGCCGGAGCGTTTGCGACGCGCGCACTCGTGCAGGCGGCCGCGCAGGAGCTCCGCGAGCAGGGGATCCACGCCGCGCTGCTCGCCGTCGATGCGACGATCGAGTCACCGAAGACCGAGGCGTTCACCCGGGACGCGCCGCGCAACGCACTCGCCGATATGGCGGACGTCGCGTCCGCCGTCGCCTTCCTGGTCACCCAGAACGAGCGTGGCTACACGCACGAGCTCGTGGTGACGCCCGCGGGCGACCGCTGGGTTCCGTAGCCGCTCAGCGCGACGCCGATACGCCGCTACGCCGCGCTGACCGGCGACTCGATCACGGCCGGCGGGAATGCCTCTGCCTCGACGCGACCAGCCCGCAGCATCCGACCGACAAACGGGAACACGACCGTCGAGACGATCGCGGCCCCGACCAACGCCGCTGCGGTCGAGGAGCGCATGTGGCCGTCCTGGATCGCGACCTCGGTGATCGCGACGACGAGCGGCAGCGCCGTCGCCGAATAGGACGCGAGCGCGAACCGGTCGCGACGACGCGGCAACGCGCCCCGGTAGAGCAGGAGCGCCGGGAGCCCGCGGACGACGAGGAACAGCGCGAGGAACATCGGCAGCTTCAGCATCGCGCCGGGGCTCGTGACGAGTGCGTCCAAGTTGAAGCTGATGCCGCTGACGGTGAAGAAGAACGGGATCAGCAGTCCGAAGCCGACGGCCGAGAGCTTTGACTCGAGCACCGAGACCTCGTGACCGCGGACGGCCATCCGGGTGATCATTCCGGCGACGAAGCCGCCGAGCACGACGTCGAGCCCAAGCTGGGCGGCCAGCGCGGCGAGGCCGAACACGAGCAGCGCGGCGAGCCGCACGGCGAGCTGGCTGCTCGCCTCGATCGAGCGCTCGAGCGCGCTCCACCCCGCGGGCGCGGTGCGCACGGAGATCAGGGCGATGATGATCGCCAGCGCGATGAACACGATCAGCGGCAGCGCCCGGTCGATCGCATTCTGGGTCGAGAGCACGAGCGTGAGCAGGAGGATCGGCCCGAACTCGCCGATCGCGCCGGCGGCGAGCAGGAAGGTTCCAAAGCGCGTGCGAAGCTCGTCTTCATCACGGAGGATCGGGATGAGCGTGCCGATCGCGGTCGTCGCGAGCGCCGATCCGGTGTACAGGAACGAGAGCACGATCCCGGCCGCGGCGAGCGCACCGCCGATCCCGTAGGCGAGCACGATCGATATGACCCAGCCCCACCCGGCGAGCACCAGCGCCTTGCCGCGGATCCGATCAAAATCGATCTCGTAGCCGGCGAAGAAGAACAGCATGCCGAGGCCGAGGTTGGCGAAGAACGTGACGAACGAATCCACGTCGGCGAGGCCGAGCACCTGAGGACCGACGATGATCCCGAGCACGATCTCGAGCACGACCACCGGCGGCGCGTAGCGCTTGGGGATCGCGCTGACGGCGACCGCGGAGATCGCTCCGACGAGAACGATCGTCAGAAACGACCCTGTATCGACGTTAGTCACAGCCCATTCCGCTTGCCTCGTTCACCGCTCCGGGCGCCGCCCCGGAGTCGAAATGAGTGTACGCGGCAAGGCTGACTGCGGCTAGCCGTTTATCTGGCTCGTCAGCTCATGGAGCGCGAAGTAGAACGCCTCGGAGAACGTCGGGAACGGCTGGATCGTGTCGTTCAGCACCGCGAGCGGGATCCGGGCCTTGATCGCGAGAGTCGCCTGTTGCATCCATTCGCCGGCTTCGGGACCGAGCCCGTGGGCGCCGATCAGCGTCTCCCCGTCGGACACGAGCGTGAGGAATCCGGGCTGCTCGTCCCACGCCCGCGTGTACGTCGAGGTCTTCGGCACCGAAGCGAGTGAGATCGTCGCCTCGGCCGCGCCCTGCGGCTCGCCCACCGATGCGGCCTGGGGGTGCGTGAACACGACCCGGGGCACCGCCGTGAAGTCGGCCTCGCGACGCTCGCCAAGGATGTTCGCCGCGACGATCCGGCCCTGGTACTTGCCGACGTAGGTGAGTGGCCAGATCCCGGTGACATCGCCGATCGCCCAGATCCCGTCACTCGCCTGCATGCGTGCGTCCACGGGGATCCCGCGCGGGTTCGGCTCGACCCCAACGGCCTCGAGCCCGATGTCCGCCACGCGGGGACGGCGTCCCGTGGCCACGAGCAGCTTCTCGCCGGACAGTGCGGCGCCGTCCTCGAACCGCACGACGTAGCGGTCACCCTCAAGCGCGACATGCGACGCCCGCTGACCGAGATGGATCCGCAGCCGGTCGCTGTGGATCGCCTCGGCGAGCGCCTCGCCGAGCGCCGCCGGCTCACGCGGCAGGATGTGATCCTGGCCCTCGACGAGGTCGACGGTCGTCCCAAACGCGGCGAACGCTTGCGCCATTTCGACACCGACCGGTCCGCCGCCGAGGATCACCAGCGACGTGGGAACCTCCTTGACACCGGTCGCCTCGCGGTTCGTCCAGATGCCGGGGAGGTCGCGCAGCCCCGGGATCGGCGGGATCACTGGGTCCGAGCCGGTCGCGACGACGATGTGCCGCGTGGTGAACCGACGACCGCCGACCTCGACGACCCCACGCTCGGCGATCGTCCCCTGTCCCCGGTGCAGGTCGATCCCGTTGTCGGCGAGCCATGTCGCCTGCGCGGAGTCGTCGTAGTCGGAGACCTCGTAGTCACGCCAACCGAGCGCTGCGGCGCGATCGATCTCGCCGGTGACCGCCTCTGCAGCGCCCGGCGCCTGGAGCGCCTCGGCGACTGCCTCGCCCGGGCGCAGCAGTGTCTTCGAGGGGATGCACGCGTAATACGAGCACTCGCCGGCCACGAGATACCGCTCAACCACCGCGACCTTCAGCCCACCCTCGGCGAGCGCCGCGACGCAGTGCTCACCGGGCGCACCGGCGCCGATCACAATCACGTCGTAGTCCGTGTCCATCGTGTTCCTCCTCGGGCTCGCGGTCGCGAGATCACATGTCTGCTTTGGCACGAAGCGCGCTCACCAATGCGTGAGGCGGCTCCATGACGCCGTCGGGCTCTTTCATCGCGCGTAGCGCGTGGATTGTCGCCCGCACCTGCTCGACGTAGATCTCGCAACCCTCGCAGATGTCGAGGTGACGTTCGAGTTCGGCCAGCTCGGCCTCGGACAGGGCACCCTCGAGATACTCGGTCACGATCTCTACAAGCTGCTGACAGGTCAGCACCGCTATCCGTCTCCCCGTGTGGCCGCTTCGTTACGCCACGTCGAGGTATTCCTCGAGCGCGGCGCGCAGGCGCGAGCGCCCGCGGTGCAGCAGCACCCGCTGGTTCTCCTGAGACAGCGACAGTCGCTGGCAGACCTCGTCTGCGGACATGCCCTCGACATCACGCAAGGCGACGATGATTCGCTGACGCTCGGGAAGCGTCTGTAGGGCTCGGGCGAGGTACTGCCGCGTCTCGAGCGAGAGCAACCGGCGTTCGGGCTTCTGCCAGGGTCGTGGGAATGCCGCCCAGCCACCCGGCCACTGATCCTCGTCGCCCCGGAAGCGGTCTGGGTCGACCGCCGCCGGCGGAGCGCATAACGACCTGCTGGCGACGGCGCTCGTCGTCTGCGGTCTCGCGCTCCTCGTTGCCGGCCGGGAGCGGGTCGGGGCGAGCGTCGCCGTGGCCGGCGCGGCGATCAAGCTCACGCTGGGCCTCGCGCTGCCGTTCGTGGCGCTCGCAGCAAACCGGAGGCTGACGGCGGCGATGGTGCTGGCGACGGCCTACCTGCTCGCCGTCCACCTGCCGATTCTCGGTGGCCACCCGTGGCTGTCCGGCCCACCACGCACGAGCAGCGCAATCATCGCCACGAGGAGCGCCGGGGCGAGCGTCAGGCTGATCACCTCACCCTTGGCGAGGCCGGAGACGATGATCGCGCCGACCATGTCGCCCGCGAGCGCAAGCGCCCACAGGCGCGTGTACCACCCGAGGATCAGGGCGACTCCGCCGATGAGTTCCAGCACGCCGACCGCGATCACGAACACCTCGGGCAGTGGCAGCCCGTAGGTCCGAAACGAGGCGAGCTCGGAGCCGTGATCGATGAACTTGCCAACTCCGAAGACGACGAACACGACGCCGGCGACGATGCCGATCAGGCGCTGAGCCACGCGTAGGCGATCCCGGTCGCGACTGCGTACACGGTGTGATGAAAGGCGTCGATCGCGACCTCCTCCGTGCCCCAGAAGACCGATGGCGGCGCGACGTCGAGCGCGGGCAGGGTGACCTGAGCGCTGCCCCAGACCGCCGCGCCGTGCGCGGCGGTCGCCTTGCGCGGTGGCAGTCCCGCGACGTCGAGGAGACCGCGCACGACGCCCCAGCCCGGTGCCGTAGCCCCAATGTGAGAGATCGTTGAAGCGTGCCTCGGCGATTCCGTCCTCGAATGACGCGATCCCGAGCACCTTGGCGGTCGCCCGAGCCGGGGCGCGTGCTCGGCTGACGTCCGCGTAGCCGCGCCTCGAGCGTGCTCGAGACCGTCATCGCCGCGGTGCCGGCGAAGCCGGCGACGAGCCCCTTGCCGATGCTGCTGGCGACCTTCTCTGCGGTCTTCATGAGACGACCTCCACGGCGTGCGCGTCGTGGTCTCCGATTGGCTCGGCAGCCTCGCTCGCACCGTCGGCGCCGAGCCGCTCGAGCAGGTGGTCGCCGACCCGCAGCGCGTTCGCCATCGCCGTCAGCGCGGGGTTGACCGCGGAGCTTGAAGGGAAGCAGCTCGTGTCGACGACGTACAGGTTGTCGACATCGTGCGCGCAGCAGTTCACGTCGAGCGCCGAGCGCTCCGGGTCGGTGCCGAAGCGCACCGTGCCGCACTGGTGGGCGTTGCCGGCGAGCGGGATCCGCTGGTCGAGGATCGACCAGCTCGGGATCGCGGTTCGTGGCACCCGAGCGGCCCCATCAGCGCCTTCAGCTTGCCGAGCAGTCGCTTGTGCGGCTCGAGGTTGTGATAGGTCTTCGTGACCCGGATCTGGCCGCCGCGCTCGACCGTCACGCGGTTGGATGGGTGGGGCAGATCTTCGGTCGTCAGCCAGAAGTCGATCGCGTGCTTGGCCATGTAGTCGAGCGCGAGGCCAGGAGCGAACCACGGCGCTCCGGCGCGGAGGATGTCCTTGTCGGACTTGCCGAGCATCTGAATGTGCCCGAGCGGAAGCTCGGAGTCCTCGGCGTGGCGGGTGGGATCTCCAAAGTAGTAGTCGTTGATGCCGAGCGTCTTCTGAAACTTCGTCGTGTTCGGCGTCTGCGAGATCGCGATCACGCCGGAGTTGATGTGCGCCATGTAGTGACGGCCGACGACGTCCGAGGAGTTCGCCAGCCCGTGGGGGTGCTCGTCGCTCGCCGAGCGCAGCAGCAGCGCCGCGGAGTTCGTCGCGCCACAGGAGACGACGACGATGTCGGCGCTGTACTCCTCACGTGCCCCTCGGCGATCGACGATCACGCGGTTGACGGTGTTGCCGGTCGCGTCCGTCTGAAGGCGCGTCACGCGGGCGTGTGTCCGCAGCGTGACGTTGTCGTGACGAAGCGCCGGGCGGACACAGCGCACGTGGGCGTCGGCCTTGCCGTCGGTGAGGCAGGGGAATCCGTCAAAGCGGTTGCAGCGCACGCAGCGGCCGGCCTCCGGATCGGTCTCGTTGAGGTCGATGCCGACGGGCAGGTGGAACGGATGGTGGCCGGCCCGCGCGAAGTCGTCCGCGAGCTGCTGGATCCGCGGCTCGTGCGAGACGGCCGGATACGGAAACGGTCCGGAGCGCGGCGGTTCGGTCGGATCCTCGCCCGGCCTCGCCGTGCACGAGGTACAGCCGCTCCGCCTCGGTGTAGTACGGCTCGAGGTCGGAATACGCGATCGGCCACGCGGGCGACATGCCGCCGTAGTGACGGACCTCCTGGAAGTCGCGCTCGCGCAGCCGGAACAGGATCGCCCCGTAGAACTTCGTGTTGCCGCCGACGAAGTACTGCTGGTGGGGCTTGTACTGCGTTGCCGTCCTTGTCGAGCCACAGCTCGTCGTCGAGATAGCGCTCGTTGCGGAACACCTCGCGGCTGTCCCAGTTCTCCGGCTCGCGTGGCAGGTAGCCACCGCGCTCGAGCAGCAGGATCCGCTTGCCTGATCGGCGCCAGCCGGTGCGCAAGCGTGCCGCCGCCCGCGCCGGTGCCGATGATGATGACGTCGTAGTGCTCCATGTCGTGCGTCTCCTCAGACGAGGGCGATCGGTGATGTCCAGGCGCCGGTGGCGCCTCGCAGCTTGGGATGGGTGAGGATCAGGGCGAAGCGGCGCACGCCGTCGGCGGCGAGGTCCGCCGAGAGCGAGGTTCTCGACGACGAAGATGCCGTGGTCGATGTTGAGGATCTGCGGTACCCGGAACGGTCGCTCGGGATCCTCGGGGGGCACCGGGCCGTAGCTCCACGTGTCGCATCCGGTGAGCGCGACGCGGCGCTCGGCGAGCCACGTGCGCCAGCTCGCACCCCGGCCCGGGCTCGCCGGACAGATAGGTGTCCGGGTCATCCCAGTGCCTGCTCCAGCCGGTGTGGAACAGGACCGCGTCTCCGGGCGCGGGGTCGATCCCGGCGCAGTCCTGCGGCGTGATGACGTCGCCGGGTCCGCGGCTCTCAGCGACGTCAACGAGCCAGCCCGTCGTCACGATCTGCGGCACGGTCTCGACCCCGAGGCGCGTCACGCCGGCGGTGCCGGCCAGCTCGGCAGACGCTGACGCCGCCGTAGCCACGGTCGCCCATCTGGAGATGAGAGAGCGCGTCGAGGTGGGTCCCGAGCTGCATCGTCCCGGAGACGAGCTCGGTGACCCAGTTGACACGATTCTCGCCGACGCCACCGTCCGGGTTGGCGTGGTGCGCGGTCGTGACGAGCGTCTGGCGGAAGTAGCGCCCTCCGAACACGGGTACGTCGCTCGTCGAGCACGTGCCCGAGGTCGTACAGTCGCCCGGTCTGCACGAGCGACAGCGCCTCCGCGCGCTTGGCGTCGTCGATCAGCGCGAGCATCCCGCGCTCGTCGGCGGTGTTCACTCCGAGGACCACGGCTCACGGAAGCTCGGGAACAGGGTGAGCCCACCGTCGACGAAGATCGTCTGCCCGGTGACGTAGCGCGGCGTCGTCGCTCGCGAGGAAGCATGCGACCGCGCCCATCTCGTCGGCGGTGCCCGCGCGTGCCATCGGGATGTGGCTCTCGACCATCTCGCGCCTGACGGGGTCATCGATCCACGCCCGGTTGATCGGCGTCACCGTGGCGCCCGGGCCGATCCCATTGACGCGGATGCCACGGGCCGGCGAACTCGAGCGCGAGCGTCCGCGTCAGGTTCTGCATCCCGCCCTTGCTCACCGAGTAGCCGAGGTAGTCAGGCTTCGGGATGAGCTGGTGGACGCTCGAGACGTTGACGATCACGCCCGGCTTGCCCTCGGCGAGGAAATGCTTGATCGCCTCGCGCGCACACAGGAACGCGCCGCGGAGGTTGACGGCGAGCACCTTGTCGAAGTCGTCGCTCGAGAGCTCGTCGCTGTGGCGTGAGATCTGGATGCCGGCGTTGTTGACGAGCACGTCGATGCCGTCAAGCTCGCTGACCGCCTGGCCGACCATCGCCGTGACGTCGTCCTCCTCGGAGACGTCGCCCTGGACGAGCACGTCACGCACGCCGGTCTGCTGGACGCGGTTGACGCATGCGTGCACCTGCTGCTCGGTGTCCGTCGCCTCGTCCGCCTGCCGCAGGTAGTTGATCGCAACGTTCGCGCCGAATTCGGCGAACTTCACCGCGATCGCCTGGCCGATCCCGGACGTCCCGCCGGTGACAAGCACGCCCTTTCCCTTCAGGCCCGGCATTGCCTCGCGCCCGCTCGGCACTCGTAATGGTTGCTGACATGAGTCCTCCTGATCGTCGGTCGGTGTGCTCAGGCGTTGGTAGCCCAAGCCGCCGCCGCGTTACAGACGACTCAGATCAGCCCGAGCGCGCGCGCCCGCACGACCGCCTGCTGGGGGCCGAGAGACACGAGGGTGAGAGAGGATCCTTGGGTGGGACGTGTGGGCGGGGTAGAAGAGAGAGTACGATCTCGCGGTGGGTCGGGAGCCGCGTCAGGTCGCACACCATCGCGGGCCGGGCCTCGTTGGGCCCTCGGTGGCCGCCGTCGGCCGAACGGGGGAGACCACCTGAATGAGCGGGGGCTGGGCCAGCCCCCCATCTCAGGCAGCCGGCCGCCGCAAGGCGCGCCGGCAGGGCCTCCACAAGCCGCCGCCGGGCACCGGGAGGCTCAGGCGGGGGCATCAAGCGTCCGTCGCGATCCCGCCGGCCGCCGGCGCGCCCGAGCCCGCGTGACGGTCCGGCGCAGCCTGTATGCCCATCAGGCTCAATGGATCGCGCGGCCGTCAGGAGCGACGACGTACCACGTCCCTCCGTATTCCGCCACCGCCTGGCACAGGATCTCGCCAGGACGCCGATCGCCGACGTAGTAGTAGAGCGGATGACCGGCGTAGGTGACCTGAAGACGTCCGTCCCGCCGCCGGACGCTGCCCACCAATCTGGCGTGTCCTCCACGGGCGGCGGCCGCTTGGCGACGACATACGGAGGCCACGCAGCCGCGCACGCCCCGTAGCACGTACTGTCTGCGGATCGGTCCCGGGTGAAGAGGTAGAGCGCAAAGCCGCGTCGATCCACCAGCGCCCGGCCGTACCTCGTGCGGGCCACGGTCACGGCCTCGACGACACGGTCTCTGCGCCTCGGTGGGTGCGCGGTCGCGGTCGAGAGCGCCACGGTCCGCGCCGAGACGGTAGTCGGATCGGGTTTGGTCGATCCTCCCGTGGAGCCACATGCAGCGACCCCGGTCATCAGCATCGCAGCAGTTGCGAGGACGGTGAATCTCACGTCAGGCACCGCTAATCATCTCGGTAGCGCTCCTCGCGCCATGGGTCACCGCGGCGGTGGTATCCATGCGTCTCCCAGAACCCGAGACGGTCGTCTTCGCTGAGGATCAGCTCGCGCACCCACTTGGCGCTCTTCCAGAAGTACAGGTGCGGCACCAGCAGGCGCGCCGGGCCGCCGTGCTCAGCGGGCAGCGGCTGATCGTCGTAGGCGTATGCGACCCATGCTTTTCCGCCAGTGACGTCTGAGAGTGGAAGGTTCGTGTCGTAGCCGCCGTCGCAGACAGCGCGGAGGTAGCGAGCGCTCGTCGCGACCCCGTCTAACAGCGTGTCGAGCGATACGCCTTCCCAAACCGTGCCGAGCTTCGACCACGAGGTCACGCAGTGGATGTCGGTCTCGAAGCGCTGCGATGGGAGCGCCTGGAACTCATCCCACGTCCACCGCCGGGGCATATCGACGGCGCCGTCAATCCGCAACGTCCAACCCTCGAGCGACGGGCGCGGGGTCGCACCTACGGTCAACACGGGAAAGTCGTTGACCAGGTGCTGGCCGGGCGGAAGCCGTTCGGCGAGCCGCGGATCAAGCGAACGACGACGCCCGAAGCCCCTGTTGATCAATGCCATGACGCTTCCCTCAAGCCGGCGTGGGCGCGCTGCCGACACGGCACAGCGCACGATCCTCCGCCGTGATCACGGGCATCACCGGAGTGAGCGCTTCACCCGGCTGTCCGGTGTCCGGCTGCTCGCGGCGCAGCAGCACCAGGCCGAGGGCTGGGAACAGGATCACCGAGAGCAATCCGGCGGCCACGAGACCTGCGGCGCTGGCCCTTGTGACGACACCGATCTGGACCCCGATCTGCGTGGCGGCGACGATGAACGGCAGCGACGTGGCCTGCAGAACACCGGCGATCAGCGCACGGGAGCGCCCGAGCAGCCGCCTGTACGCAATTGCCGGCAGGCCCCGTACCAACAGCAGAGCCAGCAGGAACAGCGGGACCCGAGCCACGGTCGAGGCGCTCGCGAACAGCGCGTTCAGATCGAACCGCAGGCCGCTGGTCACGAAGAAGACCGGGATGAACACGCCGAACCCCACCGCTTCGAGCTTGATGCGGAACTGGGGATGTGTCATCGCAGTGTCACGGTCGATCAGCGACAGCAGCGCGCCGGCGGCAAACGCCCCGAGGATCGTCTCCAGGCCGACGCTCTGGGCAAGCGCAGCAAAGCCGATCAGGAGCACGAACGCCGCCCGAACGCGGATCTGCGCGGTCGTGTCCTGGAGGCGAAGGAGCACTCGGGATAGGCCCATCGAGTGCTCGACCCCGGCAATCGCGAGCCCGACGAGCGCCACGACCAGCCCGAACAGCCCGAGCAGGATCAGCGTGCCGGCAGTGTCGGTGGAGCCCTTGCCCGAGAAGAACACCGAGAGCAGGATGATCGCGCCGAAATCCGCGATCGACGCGGCCGCGATCACGAGCTGCCCGAAGCTGGAGCTGATGTTCCCGGAGTCCTTCAGCACCGGAACGATCACGCCGAGGGAGGTGGCAACCAGAACGATCGCGACGAACAGCGGCGACTTGACGAAACCGCCCGCTTGCAACCCGAGCCCAACGATGATCGCGATCCCGAACGAGAGCGCGAATCCGAGCCCTGTCAGCTTGAGGATCCTCCCACGCAGGCGCTCAACATCGATCTCGAGACCCGAGAGAAACAGCAGGAAGGCAAGCCCGATCAGAGCCAAGATCGTGACCGGCAGGTCAGGCGTGACCCAGCCGAGGCCGGACGGACCGACGACGATGCCGAGCACGATCTCGAGCACGATTGCCGGAAGCCGGAAGCGGGGAAAGAAGCCGAGCGCCAGCGGGGCCACCAGCGCGATCGCGACGACAATCAATAGGTTGGTGAAGTGAACTTCGGACATGAGCGGTAGTCGGCCTCAGCGCAGGAGCGTTACACGACGCATGTCGAGTCGCGCGCTGTGTCGGGTTCTGGAACGGCGTGGCTCCTGCTCATCGATCGACCGACCGCTCGCCGCACGACGATCGCGCCGAGCCGCCGCTGCACCTCCACCCGCGCGGACGCCGCCAGCAGCACGCCCGCGGTGACCAGCGCGATCAACGACAGCGCGACCAGCAGATTGATCACGGTCCCCGCCGCATGGTCAAGCAGGACCCGGATACCTTGGCGGGTCGCGACGTGACGCCGTGGAGCCCGAAGCTGGTCTCGCGCGCCTGGACGAGTACCTGGTTGAGGTAGCGCGGGTCGCGCAACCAGATCTCGGCGAGGTTCACGTTTGGGTTGGCTTCGCGCCCGAAGCGAGCGTCGATCGCGGGCGCGAGACCTAGAAGCGCGGCTTCGCAGCGGGAAGCCGACGTTGTCCGGTGCTTCGACGAGCCCGGCGACGTGCAGGGGCCGAGCGCGCGGACGTAGAACGTGTCGCCCACCGCACACCCCATGAGTCGGCGAAGGCGCGCTCGAGCAGGACCTCAGCGGCGGCGGCGCGGAAGTCGTGATTGACGACGATCGCGGAGCCCCGGCGCAAA
>CAWEYQ010000019.1:0-34272 GCA_963813265.1 uncultured Solirubrobacterales bacterium
GTACGTCGACGATAGGCTCTATCTGAGCGTCACCGCGGGGATGATCGGCCCCAGCACGTGGCGCTCGACCTTTGGGCACGGGTACTTCATCCTGCTCAACGTCGCGATCGGCGGACTCCTCCCGGGGAATCCCGGCTCCCGCGACTCCGTCGGGGGCACCGATGCTCGTCGACGCCGTGACCGTCGCAGAGAACCCGAACGGAAGTGCTGGTCCACCACCGAACTGACGCAGTCATCGGCGGAGAGC
The DNA here is from genome assembly GCA_963813265.1 of uncultured Solirubrobacterales bacterium. Lineage (GTDB taxonomy): Bacteria > Actinomycetota > Thermoleophilia > Solirubrobacterales > Solirubrobacteraceae > Palsa-465. The sequence continues at coordinate 248 of CAWEYQ010000019.1, forward strand.
CGGCCAGCGATTTTGAGGCGCGGCGGTACTTTGGCGAAGGGGTAGCGGGTGGAGGCGGCGTTCGGCAAGCCGCCCGCGCACGCAAAGCCGGAGTCGTCATTCGTCTCCTTGAGGGCCCGGTTAGCGGGATCAGGCTGCCGAGTCGGGACTTATTCGCGTGCCGCGAGGGCGGCATGTCTCCCGGGGCGCGATCGGCGCTTCGGGCTGGGCGTTGCTGGATCTTGTTTCACGGGGTCCCTCCCAGCCCGTTGTATGGGGCAGAAGGTGTTTTCGATTGGAGGTGTGTGATGGTGGTCGATGTGATTGATGCGGGCGCGGTTGCAGGTGTCGCGGATGGCGAGTCCGAGCGTGCGGGTTGCGTGATGGGACGGGGGTCGAGTCGTTCTCCTTGAGGTTGCTTGGGCATAACAGGCCATCGGCGGTGATCGAGGTGCAGAGCGGGATGACACTGGCTGAGTTGGTGCATCGCGAGGGCCTCCCAGGGTGGGGTGAGGTGGGGGCGATCAATGCGGCTGGCGCCCGGTTGCGGGCGGGGGAACGTGCTGCGGCCGGAGGATGATCCGGTCACGATCACGGGGCGGTTGAACGGGGCCGCGGCGTGATGAGCGAGGGCGCGCGGCGGGATGCGCTGCTGCTCGCGCGCGCGGCGGCGGCGCGGGCAGGATCGCTCGAGGAGCTAGCGCCTGGGCGGGCGCTCGGATTGTCCGAGGAGGAGGTGCGCGAAGCGCGGGCGGGCCGGGTACCGGCGGGGGCGCTGACGCGTGTCTCGGAGGCTGTGGCGATCCTCGATATCGCGGTCGCGCTGGGTTACGGGCGGCGGTCGCGAAGTGCTGCGCTCGTGCAGTGTGAGCAGCGGCTTGAGAGCGTCGAGCGGGAACTCTGGACGGCTCGTGAGGAGCTGGTCGGCGCGCTGCGGGCGCGGCAGTCCTGCGCGGCAGAGGTGGCGCGACGCTCGCGTGAGCGGGAGGTGCTTGCCCAGGCGGCAGTGTTGGCGCTGGTGGAACAGGCCGAGCGGATCTTGCGGCTCCCGGCGGTCCGTCGCCTGCGGGTGGTCTCGTACGGCGAGCAGCCGGAGTTCGAGGTCAGCACGTTTGCGCTCGTGTTTGACGCAGACGGTGTCGCACGGTCTGCCGGAAGTCTCCGGTTTCGCGTGATGAGCAGGCCGCCGCGTGTGCAGTTCGACATCACCGACGGTGTGTCGCCCCACCCACATGTGATGTCAAGCGGACGGCCGTGTCTTGGGCACGCGGCGGAAGCGGTGCACTCGGCGCTGGTCGATGAGGAATTCGAAGGCGCGATCGCGTTGATCAGCGGGTTCCTGCTCGATGTCATCCCGGCGACACCGCGCGATCGGCTGAGGGCTTCCCGCAAAGCGAGCGCGCCCCAGGCTGGTACGAGACCCCGGACGAGTTCGGGGTGGCCCGTGAACGGGGCCCATGCAGGCCGGCGGCCGATGACCACGGCTCGGAACGGCCGCGACGATGGTCGGCTGGCGGACCCACGCCGCGGGGGCGATCGGGGTCGACGCACGGGTCGCTCAACGGTTCAACGCCTACGCGGCATTCGCGTATCCGTTTGAGGTAGGCGGGCTGCTGCGCGTGATCTCAGACGGCGCGGGCCGATGGCGCGTCGTCGATCTGCGCGTGCTCGAGCAGAATGCGACCGAGGCGTCGTTCGAGCTCGATCCGGTGGCGGTGGCGCGCCATGCGCAGTCGCTCGAGGCGTCGGGGCGCGGCGCTGAGCTTGGCGAGTGGCGGGGAATGGTGCATAGCCATCCGAGCATGCAGCCGTTCATGTCAGATCCCGATCGGCGCACGCTCGTTCGAGCTCGCCGGTGACGGCTTTGCGTTCTCGTTGATCTGCTGCGCGCACGCCAAACCGCGTCGGAACTCGTGGGCGGCGTTCTACGCGCAGCGAACGCCGCTGCGGCTCGTGGCTGACCTCCCGATGCGCGCTCGCGGCGGTTTGCTTTCGGGGATCGAGCTGGTCGACTCGACCGAGCACGAGCGGATCGCCCGCGAGCTCGCGCGCGTACTGCACCGCCCGCCCGCCCTGCCGCACCGCACGCGAGGCTCTGCGCGTGCGGCGGCCGAGCGAAAGCCGGCCCCGGCCGCGGGCGGACCGCTCGGGCTCGACCTGGAGCGTCTGACGGCCGGCGAGCTCGCGCTCGCGCTCGCGGTGGTCGAGAAGCGGCGCGAACGTCCGAACCCCGACGCGACCAGTGCGGCTCGGAGCACTGGACCGGCTGGCCCAGCGACTACGGAACGGTCGCTGGCTCGCTCCCTGCGAGGCGCAGCTGCTCGTCAGCGAGGTGGCGACGAGTCGCGTGGGCGCTTGGGAGCTGCTGTCTCGCTCGCTGCTGGCCAAGCTCGATGAGGCGAAGACGACCCAGGGCGGGGACGGTCCGGCGCCGATCGCGGGCAGCGCGCCTGAGGTGCGCGTCGACTACCGCCGCCAGTCCGAGCTGCTCGACCCCGAGACCGCCGCGAGCGCGCACGTGACCGTGTGCGGCGCCGGCACGGTCGGTTCGCATGCCGCGCTCGAGCTGTGCCGGATGGGGATCGGTGCACTCACGATCTACGACGACGACATCGTCGGGCCTGAGAATCTCCCCTCTCAGACCTACGAGCTCGCCGACGTCGGCGAGCCGAAGGTCGCGGCTCTCGGAGCGCTGCTTCATGCCTGCTCGCATCACGTCCGGGTGCATGCGTACGCGTCGAGGCTCGCCGGCGGGGAGTCACTGCCCGGGCGTGTGGTCGTGCTCGCGGTCGACAGCATGCTCGCCCGAAAGGCCATCCTCGAGCGCTCGCTCGCCCAACGACCCAACCACGAGCTTGTCGTGGACGTGCGGATCGGTTCCGCGCTGCTGCAGATCCTCGCGCTTGATCCGTGCTCGACCCGGGAGCTGGCGCGCTGGCGCGAGGAGTATTGGTTTCCGGACGAGCAGGCCGAGCAGCTTCCGTGCGGTACCAGCGCCGCGAGCTTCGTTGGCGCGTTCGCCGGGGCGCTGGTCGCCTCCTACGTTCGCCTGCACCTGATCGGGGAACGGCCGCCATTCTTCCTCCAGCACGACCTGAACGCGCACGCCCAAACAGTTTGTCTCCCCGCGCCGGCGCGAGCTGACCGTGCCTGAACCGCCCGACGCGGCACTCGCGGAGTTCGGCGCCAGCGTGGCGGTGCGTCTCCAGGCGCACATGCGGCGCGAGGTCGCGCGTGCGCTCGCCGTGCCGGTGCCGCCTGCGCCAACCGCGCCGCATGCCCGGGCGCTGGTGCTCGAGTCGTTGCTCACCAGCCTCGGGCCGCCGAAAGCAGAATCCTTCGACGCCGAGATCGGACTGGAACGGACGCTTGGCTTGCCTCCCGAGCGCCGGCGCGTGCTCGAGCTCCTCGATCCGGAGGATCTGGGGCTCCTGGTCGAGCTGAGCGATCTGGGCCTCCTCAGCTGCAGCTCGTTCGGTGAGCTTCTCGAGCCGCTCGTGATCGTCACCCACGCCCAATGGCGCTCACGCGCCTGGCAACGGCGGGCCTTGCGCATGCTCTCGCCCGCCGTGCGCGAGGCAAACGTGCACGCCGTGCTGATCGCCGCGCCTGCCCCCTCGCTATGGAAACTCGAACGATGCCTCCCCGCCGGCCGGCTCGCGCTGCTGCACCCAATCGCCTCGGACGATGCAGGAGCGCGCGACGCGCAGAGCGTGCTCGCCGCGTGCGACGAGCAGGCGCCGCCGGGGCCCTGGTACGCCGCAGCTCATCTCGATGGCCAGCCCGTCGCGTGGGCACCCGCCACCCACGACGCGCTGCTCCTGCCGGCGCAACCGTCGCTCGGCCTGGACGGCATGCGAGCGCGCGCCGAGCGAACGTTCCCGAACGTGCTCGCCGCAGCGCTTCCCACGCTACGCGGCGTTCACCGAAAGGACGATACCGCCACCGAACGCGACTGGGAACCGGCGATCGATGCCGCCGAACGCCTGCTCCTAACTGCCGAACGGCTAACCAGCGAGCTGCGCGAGCCCGAACAGCGCGCACGCGACCAACTCGCGGCCAGCCGCGCACGCGCGATCGCGTCCGACCGAGCCGGTGACTGGAAACGACACGCCACTGCCACCGCGCGACTGCTCGCCCTGATGCTAGAACGCCGCCGCCTCGCCCACCAGCGGCTCACCCACCCCGCCCGGGCCGCCGCCACGATCTCCACACTCCCCGGTGTCGCTCGCGCCGAAGCCAAAAGCACCGACCAGTACGACGACCGATCGGTCACGATCCACACACACGCGAATCCCGACCGCGCGATACGCCTCCCGTTTGACCCGCGCCGGTCCCCGCTCCTGGTCCACCCCGACGGCACCCAAACAACCATCGAACTCGACGCCGCCACGATCCCCTACCTGGAGGCGATCATCGCCTCCCCCGAAAACGCCGCGCAGATCCTGCTCGCCCTGATGAGCACGCCGCCCCGGGCGGCAAGCCCAAGTGTGCGCACACGAGGAGCACGCGACCGCCGCGCCGTCAGCCGCGCGTGACCACCACCTGCGCCAGCACCATCGCCCCCGCCGGAAGCCACTGCAACCCGGGGTAGGGCACGCTGCCCGGTCGCGGCGACTGCGCAGCCAAGCGGTCGCCCAAACCCGGCCCCCGTCCCGGCCACGAACTCCCCACTGGAAACGACGGCACCCTGGCTCGGCTCAATCGTTAGCCAGGTTCCCGGCCGGCTGCAAGCAGAAGAGCAGCAGCCTCGGCGCCGTCGTCCAGACTGCCGATACTGGAGCGGAGCGGTTGCGATCTCGCCGTAGCTGCTTGAGGCGTGGAGCAGCCACAGTCGGGTCGGCTCCTGACGGCCGACGCAGACCTGCCTTCGTTGTCGTACAGGCATCTCGTCGGCGACTCCACTGGCCCTGCTCGTCGACGGCGGCGATTTCGCGGCCGTCGGAGTTCTGACAACGTGATCGTCTATGACGACGGCACGCCGCGGACCCAGCACGTCACCACGAATCTCGCGATCGATGTCGATGAAGAGGCTGGCACCGTGGTCTCGCGTTCGTACTTCACCTTTCTGCAGGCGCTACCCGACATGGCGTTGCAGCCGATCGTCAGCGGTCGGTGTCACGACTCGGGCGCCACGAGGGGCATTGGCGTTTCGTGGAGAGGCGCGTCCAAATGGATCTAGTCGGCGACGTGAGCCGCCATCTGGCTCGCTCTGCCGCCGACCCGTAGTGCGCGCCTCGCCGCCCGTCACGAATGAACCATCGTGCGCCGTGAATGAATACCCTGCGGGGAACGCGGCTCAGCAGTTCAAACGCGATCCGTCGCGATAACTCCCTGAGTCGGGGCGGATGCGGGTCGTTCATCGTGGCAAGATCTTGGGGGTGGGGGACTGGGATAGCAGCGCTGCGCCCGTCCTCCGCGGAAGTGTCAGGTAGTCGACGACGGTGTCGCCGAGCATCGCGCGATAGTGCGGCCGGGCGCTCGCCCGCTTCGCCCCGCGTCACAATTCATTCAATGACGACCGCTCGGACCCCCTCCGACCGCAAACGCCACTCGCTCGCGCTGTTCCAGGGCCTGCCGCGACATTACGACCGGATGGGCGCGGTGCTCAGCTTCGGTCAGGATCCGCGCTGGCGTCGCGCGCTCGTGCGCGCGATCGACCCGCAGTCCGGCGAGCGGGTGCTCGATGTCGCGACCGGCACCGGAATGGTGGCGGCGGCGCTGGCTCGCCGCTCGGCATGCGAAGTCGTCGGGCTCGACCAGAGCGAGGCGATGCTGGCCGAGGCCCGAGCGCGCGTCGGTCGGGACCCCGAGCTCGCGGCGAGGGTCAGTCTGGTCCGAGGCGAGGCCGAGCGGCTTCCGTTTGCAGACGCGGAATTTGACGCGCTGACGTTCACCTATTTGTTGCGCTACGTGGACGATCGCGCGGCGACGATGCGGGAGCTCGCGCGTGTGGTCAAGCCGGGCGGCCGCATCGGGATGATCGAGTTCGGCGTTCCGGGCCGCGACCGGCTGCGTGCGCTGTGGCGCGTCCACACTCGCGTCGGGTTGCCATTCCTCGGCCGGCTCGTCTCTCCGTCGTGGCTCGAGGTGGGGCGTTTCCTGGGGCCGAGCATCGAGGAGCTTTACGACCTCGAGCCGGATTTGGTCGGACTGTGGGGGCGCGCCGGAATTCGCGATGTTCGCCTGCGGAGAATGAGCTTCGGGGCGGGCATCGTGATGTCTGGTGTCAAGGATGGACACCGAGCGCCGTAAGCTCGACCGTCCTGCTTTCTACGCCCTGGCGGGTGGGGGCTGGCGCGATCTGGTCACGCTGCTGCACCCGCCGTACACGGCCTGGCACCTGAGCTACGTCGTGTTAGGCGCAGCCGTAGCGCCGACTCTCCACGTCGGTCGGCTCGTCGCGACGCTCGGCGCGTTCTTCCTGGCGGTCGGGGTGAGTGCCCACGCGCTCGACGAGCTCACCGGGCGCCCGCTCCAGACAACCCTGCGGCGTCGCACGCTCATCGGGCTTGCCGTCGTGGGGCTCATCGGAGCGGTTGGGATTGGCGTCGCCGGCGCAATCGTCGTCTCGCCTCTGCTCGCGCCGCCAGTGGCGATCGGCGTCCTGCTCGTGCTCGGATACAACCTCGAGCTCGCCGGCGGCCGACTCCACACCGACTTGTGGTTCGCGATCGCGTGGGGTGGCTTCCCGGCGTTCATCGGGTACTTCGCGCAGACGCTCACGATTACTGCCGCGGGCGTGCTGGTGGCCGGCGGCTGCTGCCTGCTGAGCGCCGCGCAGCGCCGACTGAGTACGCCGGTGCGAGAACTGCGGCGCCGCACGGCGGCGGTCACCGGCGAACAACGGCTCACCGATGGGACGACGGTGGCGTTGACCAAAGCCAGCCTCGCCGCCCCGCTCGAAGGCGGCCTTTCCGCGCTCTGGATCGCCGTTGTCCTGCTCGCCGCCGGCCTGCTCGCAACCAAGTTGTGACAGGTCCAACGGCGGTGCCAATCGCAGCCTGTCTCATGGGCGGCGGCCCGGGCTGGGCGGCGTCGCCCATGCAATCGACCATGGCCACGCGCGACTCGCCGCCGCGGAATCATCGCGCGCCTCACCGTGCCGTCTGGCCGAGACGTGACCGACGACCCGGCAACGGCCGTAGCAATGGCCTAGCAAGACGACCCGCACACACGCGGCGCAGCGCGCTGAGATATACCTATTTGTGCACTTGACACGCCGTTGTCACGATGCAAGACTGCGAATTGAATCTGTAACCGTCCTGTCAGCGTGCGCGTTGGGTTATAGGGGACCGGCGCCGGCGCTGAGCTTACGGAGGTAGGTCCGTCCAGCACTAGTTCGCGCCGTTGTGGCCATGATGCGTGAGGCGTGGCAATCGGCCGGATGACGGGTGTGTGCCGCCATCCGACGCGTGGTGCTGTGTCACTTCTCCCCGTGCCGTGGTCATGGTTGACCACCGCGTTTACGGGGAGGAAACGTGCACTTCACTATGTCGGTTTGTCGCGCCCTGACGCCTCGCCGCTCGCGACGCGTTCACGGTCGAGCCGGCGAAGGTAATGGGCGTCCTCAATCAGATCGGGACGATTCAGCCGGGCATGATTGCGGACATGGACATCATCCACGGCAACCCGCTGCAGAACATCGAGACCATCGGGAACGATGCGTACGTGATGCAGAACGGACGGCTGTTCACGGAGTCCCAACTGATTGGACCCTACGCGAACGTCCAGCAGAACACGCCGCCCACCTCCGACGGCCAGGTGTCAATTGCGCTCGCCGAGGCCGCGACGCTGTCACGTGGCAAGCATCCGTGGGCGACAGTCGGCGAGGTCGCGAAGCTCCAGCAGCCTGAGTATCTACCTGTGCCACCCGGAGAGCGGAAGCGATCCACTGGCGGCCAGCGCCGGCGTCGATCAGGCCACTCTGGGAGCACCTGAGTACTAACGGGTCCGCGGAACTGACGAGCTTGGGTCGCGAGCCCAGAGCAGAGCCGGACCAGTAGGGTTTGGCACCGTCCGTCAGCCGCAGCGTGGACGGAAGACATCGCCGAATCAGGTCGGCCGTGAAACGAACCGGGAACGGGTACGACGGGAGGGTGCTTCGGGGAGCGTCAGTGATGCGTGATCGGCGTGTGGTGATCGTTGGCGCCGGCTCGACGGGGCTGGTGTGCGCCATTCACTTGGCCCGCTCGGGGTTGGAGGTCACGGTGGTGGAGCATTCGCGTCGTCCGGGTGGGGCGTCATCGAGCGTCGAGGCCACTCTCCCCGGGTTCGTCCACGATCACTGCGCTGGGTTCAACCCAATGACGGTCGCGTCGCCGGCGATCCGCGAGCTCGAGCTCGAAGCCGAAGGTCTCCGGTGGGTCCGGCCCGAGGAGATCATGGCTCACCCGTTCGAGGACGGCAGCGCGATCGCGCTGCACCACGAGCTTGGGCCGACAGTCGCGTCGCTGGAGGGGGTGGATCGGGGAGCGGGGGCTGCCTGGCGGGAGTTGATCGAGCAGTTCCGCCCGCTCGGACAGCGTCTCGTCGATGCCATTCTGAGCCCCTTGCCGGCGGTCGGATCGCCGATCGCGCTGGCGGTCGCGCTGCGCCGGGACGCACTCGTGCTCGCGAGGCGGTTGGTGGGATCGATTGAGGCGTTTGGCCTCGACGTGTTCGACGGCGCGACGAGGCCGACAGCGTGGCTGGCGGGATCCGCGCAGCATTCGGGGCTCGCGCCGTCGACGGCGGGAAGCGGTGCGTTCGGGTTTCTGCTGGCGCTGCTCGCCCATTCGCATGGCTGGCCGTTTCCGGCGGGTGGTCAGCAGCGCATCATCGATGCGCTCGTGGCGATCGCGTCCCGCGAGGGGGTGAGGGTGCGCTGCGGCGCGCATGTCGAGCGGGTGATCGTCCGAGGCGGGCGCACCGCTGGGGTAACGCTGCGCGGAGGCGAGGAGCTGGCCGCACGCGACGTGGTGACGACGATCAGCGCCCGGCCCTTGGCGGAGTTGCTTCCCGCGGATGCCCTTCCGCACCGACTCGTGCGTCGACTGCGGAGCTGGCGCTACTCGACGGCGGCGTTCAAGCTCGACTACGCGTTGCGGCGGCCGGTGCCGTGGACGGCCGAACCGGCGCGCCGGGCCGCCGTGGTCCACGTCGGCGGCGAGTTGCGTGAGCTCGCCGCTGCCGCGGAAGCCGGCCAGCGGGGGGACCTGCCGGAGCGCCCCGCCGTGGTCGTCGGGCAACACACACTCGGTGATCCCTCGCGCGCGCCGGGCGGTCAGCACACCCTCTACTGCTACGCCCACGTCCCAGCGCGCTACAGCTGCCCTGACGAGGATGTCGCCGGCCTGGTCGAGGCTCAGCTGGAACGGTTCGCCCCGGGTTTCGCGGAGACCGTGCTGGCTCGGGCGATTCGCAGTCCCCAGCAGACCGAGGCGGAGAATCCCAGCCTCGTCGGCGGCGATCTCGGTGGTGGGACCTACGAGCTCGACCAGCAGCTCATCTTCCGGCCCGCCCCCGAGTTATGCCGACATCGCACCCCACTCCGTGGTCTGTATGTGGCCGGCGCGTCGGTTCATCCGGGAGGCTCGGTCCAGGGGATGGGCGGCCGTTCGGCCGCGAGGGCGCTGCTGGCGGATCGCCGGCTTCGCCCGTGGCGCGCCTGAGCATCCGTCACATCGGCGGCAGGCGGTCTCCCGTCAGGTCTTCAGGACGCCGGTTTCGCTGATCCGCTGCAGGCGCCGCAGGGACTCGACGTTGCGGTGGCGCACGAGCGTGTCGGTCAGGCGGTTGAGCGTCAGCTTGGAGAGGCGATCGCCCGCGACCTCAATCATCGTCACGTGGGTGCCGCCATCGCGCGGCTCAAGCACCATCTCCACCTTCGCGGACCCGAGCGGGCGCGCACGCGCCCGGAGAACGAGCCGGTGGGGCGGATCGCCCTGCAGGACCGCGGTGTGATCCCCGACCGTCAGTCGCCGGGCTCCAACCCGATGCCAGCGCACCGCAACCGATGGCTCGATGACAGCCCACTCGCGGTTCACGCGACAACCCACTCGGTCGGCGCGCCGTCGGGGCGGACCAGGAGCCCTCCCCCCGGTCGGATCCCCAAGGCGCGTGCGGTGATGCTGTCGAGCCGGCGCACGGTGAGCGGCGGCGCGGACGGCCCGTGCTCGGGTGGCGTGGGCGTATTCGTGCGGTTGGGGCCGGTGAAGAGGGTGTGGCCGGGCCCGAGTAGGTCGAGCGTCGAGGTTCGACCGTCGGACGAGGGGAGCCAGGCGTGGGCGATTCGGCCGCCCAGATCGACGCGGACCGTTTCGCTCGGATCGCGGATCGAGCCGCTCGGGTCGGCGGATCGTGCGACGTTGTGCTCGGCGACAGGTCGCCGTTCAGCTTCGTAGGTGTCGAGCAGGTCGCGGTCGGCCCATCCGTGCAGGACCCAGGCGAGCTTCCAGCCGAGGTCATATGCGTCATGGATCGCGGTATTCATCCCGGTGGCGCCTCGCGGCGTAACCCGGTGAGCGGCGTCACCGACGAGGAAGACACTGCCGGCCCTGAAGGTTTCGGCAAGCTGTGCCCCGTAGGAGACCGCGCTGATCCGTTCAATGCGCGGCGTGATCGACGGATCGCCCGCGTCGACCCTGAGCATGCGCGTCATTCGTTCGTCGCCGTAGTCCTCCGCGCGCTCGCGCTCCGGCTCCCAGGTTGTGGCGTAGATCCAGCGATTCCGTCCGCCGGCGGGGATGAATGTGCTGGCTGTCGCGGAGCTCGTGATCGGATAGATCACGTAGCGCCGATCGCCGAGCAGAGACCACAGCGGCGCTCGGAACTGCACGCCGATCCGGTCGGCGAGACGGTCAGGGCCGTGCATGCCGATGCGGAGCGCGCGGCGCACGGTGCTGTGCACACCGTCGGCTGCCACGAGGTAGCGCGCGTCAACCACGGTCAGCTCCCCGGACGCGAGATCTCGCACCTGTGCGCGCACTCCTTCGGCGGTCGTCCGCACATCCTCGAGCACCGTGCCCTGCCTAACTCGGCTGGCAGCGAGAGAGGACAGATGTCTGAGCAGCACCGGCTCGAGGTGATCCTGGGCCACGCAGGCGGGAGCGCTCGGGCTGATCAGCGCGCTCTGTTCCCGGGTCGGGAACCCGACCGGGAACGGCGATCCGTCCGCGGCGGCGGCGAGGGTCTCGCACGCCCAGCCGAGCCACTCGACCTCGGTCGCGCCGGCTCGGATCTCATCCTCGAGACCCCAGGAGCGAAACAGCTCCATCGAGCGCGTGCTGATCCCCGTCGCTCTCGGCAGCCGCGAGACCGTGCGCCGGCGCTCCACCAGCAACGACTCGACGCCGTAGCGCGCAAGCGTGATCGCCGCCGCCGCCCCGGCCGGGCCGGCGCCGACGATCAGGACGGGCACCTCATGGACGCGTTCTCTGTTCATGCCTCGCAATGTCCCAGCACCGAGCCCGTCCGGCATGAGTAGTGCGTTGCTCAAGTTCGCGAGTGGGTTCGCGATGGATCAGAATGCGTGCGTGCAGCTGCCGTTGGTGGGACGGGATCGCGAACTGGCAAACATCTCCGAGCTGCTGGCGAGCGACGGGCGTGGCGTGGTGATCGCGGGGGCGGCCGGCGTCGGCAAGACGCGACTGGCCATGGAGGTGGTTGCGCTCGCAGGCGCCAGCGGTCGCGAGGTCGCGTGGGTGCGCGCGACGCGCTCGGCGTCTGGGTTTCCGCTCGGCGCGTTCGCTCCCCTGCTGCCCCCCAGCGGTGAGAGCGGTGGAGAGCTGCTGTCGCACGCTCGGCATGCGCTCTCCGAGCGAGCGGCCGGTCGGCCTCTCGCTCTGTGCGTCGATGATGGCCAGTTGCTCGACGACGCTTCGGCTGCGCTCGTGCACCAGCTCGTTGTCGCCGGAGAGGCGTTCGTGGCGCTCACCGTCCGGCGGGGCGGGCGGATTCCCGACGCGATTACGGCGCTGTGGAAGGACGAGCTGTGCCCGCTGGTGGAGCTGGAGGCACTCGGGCGTGCCGAAGTTGAGACATTGCTTGCCGGCGCGCTGGACGGGCCGGTCGACGGACCCACGGTGAACGCGCTCTGGGAACTGACGCACGGCAACGCGCTGTTCGTGCGCGAACTCGTGTTGTACGGGCTGGAGCGCGGATTGCTGGCGGAGATGGGCGGCATCTGGCGCTGGCGAGGAGCGTTCCGGGTGGGCGCACGGCTCAGCGAGCTCGTCGAGGCGCGCCTCGACGGGGTCGCGGGACGCGAGGTGCTGGAGCTCGTCGCCGTGGGCGCGCCGCTCGAGGTGTCTCTGCTCGAGCGCCCTGAGCAGGCGGAGCTCGACGAACTCGAGCGACATGGCCTGGTGGTGCGCCGCTTGGACGGGCGCCGCCGCACGGTCGATGTCGCGCACCCACTGCATGGTGAAGCCGTGCGCGCGCGACTCTCGGGCACGCGTCGCGAGGCGATTGAGCGCCGTCTGGCCGATGCCGTCGAGTCGCGCGGCGCGCGGCGTCGCGAGGACGTGCCGCGGCTCGCAGAGTGGCGGCTGGAGGCGGGGGGCGGCTCGACCGAGCTGTTCGAGCGCGCAGCTGGCCGCGCACTCTCGGCCCTGGACTTCGCGAGCGCCGAGCGCTTCGCCCGCGCCGGCGGCGATGGCGTCGCCGCGCGGCTGGTGCTGGGTCGCGCGCTGGCCGGGGCTGGTCGGGCCGAGGAGGCCGAGAACGTGCTCGCGGCCCTGGTTCCGAACTCGGACGCCGAGCGGGCGTCGGCGGCGGTCGCGCGGGCGCGGAATCTGTTCTGGGCGCTCGATCGCGCCGCGGATGCCGACGCCGTCCTTCAGGACACGGAGGCGGCCGTGTCGGACCGGCTCGCCCGGGATGAGCTGAACGCTCACCGTGTGCGGTTGGCGGCGGCGGCCGGACGCCCGCACGAGGCGGTTGCCGCGGCGATGCCGCTGATCGGCGACGTGGGAGCGCACCCGCCTGCGCGGATCGTGGCGGTCAGCGCGGCAGCCGAGGCGCTGCTTTGTTCCGGTCGCACCGCGGACGCCATCGCCCTGGCCGAAGAATGGGAGCCTGTCGCTGCGCGACATCGCGACGAGCTTCCGCTGCTCGAGCTCCTACTCGGCTCCGAGCGCGCGATGGCGATGCGCTTCGCCGGCCGCCTGGTCGATGCCAGCGAGCTCGAGGAGCGCAACTACGCGCTCGCGATCGAACGGCGCTCGGCGCACACCACGGCGGTCGAAGCTGTGTCTCTCGGATTTCTCTGGCTCGCGCGCGGGCGTGTGGAGCGAGCGCTGCGCCTGTGCCGGGAGGGCGCGGCGCTGCTGCGCGACGCCGACGCCGTCGGGATGCTCTCCTGGGCGCTGGCCGGTCTCGCTCAGGCTGCCGCGCAGGCCGCGCAGCCGGATGCGGCGGCGCGAGCGGTCGCGGACCTCGACGTCCTGACGCTCGGCCACAAAGCGTTCGCATTCGAGTTGGACCTCGCACGGGCGTGGAGCGCCGCGGCCACGGGCGAGTACACGCGGGCGCGCACGCTCGCGCTTCAGGCAAGCGACGACGCCGCCGCCCTCGGCCAGCACGCCAGCGCGGTCCGTGCGGCGCACGAGCTGTGTCGGCTCGGTGGTCAGGCGGAGGCCGCGCCCGCACTTGCCCGGCTCGCCGGCGCCGTCGACGGCCGCTTCGCCGCGCACGCCGCCGAGCACGCCGCGGCGCTCGTGGCGGGCGACGGGAAGCAGCTATTGGCGGTTGCTGAGCGGTTCTCGGAGCTCGACGCGCTGCTCGTCGCGGCCGAGGCAGCCGCGGCCGCGGCGATCGCGTTCCGCAACGAGGGCCGCGCCGCGAGCGCACGAGCTGCCGACGCACGCGCCGGCGCGCTGCTGCACCATTGTGAGGGCGCGCGGACACCCGCTTTGCTCGGGACAGTTCAAGCCGCCGAGCTCACCGCCCGCGAGCGCGAGATTGCGGCGCTTGCCGCCTCAGGCCTGAGCAGCCGCGAGATTGCGGACCGGCTGGTCGTCTCGGTGCGGACGGTCGACAACCACCTTCAGCGCGTGTATCGCAAGCTCGGCGTGAGCCGGCGCGGTGAGTTGTCGCGACTGCTTGAAATTGAGTAGGCGACTACTCATGCCGGAGACCCGGCGTGCCGCGACGATCAGCCTCCCAATCGACGCAAGCGAGGTAACCGTGTCAACACTCAATCCACTCCAACCCCCGAGATCGTCCCACGGATAGGGAACTCCAGCTGCTCCGCGTCGGCCGCAGGAGGCTCCCGCTGCGGCCCTCTGAGGCGCGGCCTGTCACCCTGATTTGCGCGAGCGCGCGAGCGTGCCCCGAACGGAGCGTGCGTAGCGCGTTTGCATGAGCGCCACACCGCGGTCACGGTTGCGAGATAAGCTCACACGACGTGAGCAAGTTAAGGGGCGCATGCGGTCGCACCGGGATCGCGGTCTTGTTGATGCCCGTTGCGACCCTGCTCGTGCATCAGCTTCGGTACGTGCTCGCATATGGTCCGCGGGCGGGACGCGAGCTCGCCGAGCAAGGGGATGCATACGTGCATTCCCTGGTCCCATGGCTCGCCGCAGTGCTTCCGGTGTTCCTCGGCGCGCTCGTTATTCAGCTCGCCAAGTTGGCCGTCGCATCGCGCTCCGACGTCCCGGCGGCTGCTCCTCGGCTCAAGGTCCTATGGCCGGGAGCGTTCGTGGCACTGCTCGTCGGATACCTCGCGCAGGAATCGCTCGAGGTTCTGCTCGGAAGCGCGCATCTCACGGTACTCGCGCAAGCGTTCGGCGATGGGGGCTGGTGGGCCGTGCCGAGCGCTGCAGTCGTGGGTCTCGGGTGGGCGCTGCTCGCCCGCGGCGCGCGGGCGGCGCTGCGGGCCGTGGCCGAGCGTCGGGCTGCACGGCTGCGGCAGGCGGCAGAGCGCCCCGGCCGCAGCCTGGGACGGTGCCCGACGCCCCCGTCGCGCAGCCCGCGGTCCTGCCCGCTTTCCCGGCGACTCGCGGGCCGGGCTCCACCGATCGTCGCGGTGTTGACCTAACTCTCTCCCCCGCTGCGATCGTCGGCGGGCGGACTCACGACGACTACGACGGAGGCAGCAATATGCATGCAACGACGAGGCGAGCGTCGCTCGCCCGGCGCGGTGCTGGCGCGCGCGCACGACACCGCTGGCCATTTCCTGTGGTGGGAATTGCCGCGGCGCTGCTCATCGCCCTGGCCGCAGGCGGCGGGCACACGGCGGACGGAGCGGCGTCGATCGCACCAACTCTCCCCGGCGGAAAAGTCCGGACGTACTACATCGCCGCAGATACGGCTGCGTGGAACTACGCCCCGCACGGACGCAACATGATCAGCGGCCGACCGTTCGGTCCGCTCGAGAACACCTATGTGAAGCGCGGGCCGGCGCGGATTGGCAGCACGTATCTGAAGTCGCTCTACCGTCAGTACACGGACGGGACGTTCCGTCATCGCGCGCCGATCCCCGCGCAATGGCATCACCTCGGGATGCTCGGACCGGCGATCGAGGCGGAGGTGGGCGACACGATCGTCGTCCATTTCAAGAACAACACGCCGTTCCCGACCGGCATGCACCCGCACGGAGTCCGCTACGCCAAGGACTCCGAGGGCGCCCCCTACAGCGACGGCACAAGCGGCGAGAACAAGTCAGACGATGCCGTGCCGCCCGGCGGGACGCACACCTACGTCTGGCAGGTTCCCGATCGGGCTGGTCCAGGGCCGGGCGACGTCAGCTCCGTGATGTGGATGTACCACGGTCACACCGACGAGGTCGCGGACACGTACGCGGGACTCGTCGGGCCGATCATCATCACCAGGCAGGGCATGGCACGTCCTGACGGGAGCCCGAAGGACGTCGACCGGCAGTTCGTGGCGCTGTTCATGGTCGAGGACGAGAACCAGAGCCCGTACCTCGAGCGCAACATGCGTCGCTACCTGACCGCGCGCGGGAAGAAGCGGCGCGACGAGCTGGCCACGCTGCCCGGCTCCGACGAGTTCGTGGAGAGCAACCTCATGCACTCGATCAACGGCTACGTCTACGGCAACGGCCCGATCATGAAGATGCGCCGTGGCGAACGTGTGCGCTGGTACGTGATGTCGATGGGCACCGAGGTCGACCTGCACACCCCGCACTGGCATGGCAACACGGTCACGACGATGATGGGAATGCGAACCGACGTGCTGCAGCTGGTCGCTGGATCCATGCAGACGGCCGACATGCAGCCCGACGATGCGGGGATCTGGCTGTTCCACTGTCACGTCAACGATCACATCAAGGCAGGGATGCTCACCCGCTACGAGGTCGACTCCTGAGCGGCACCGGTCGCGCCCCCGCATTGTTCAGGGGGCGCGGCCGGACGTCTACGTACCGACACCCGCAGTGAGCCTCGTCGTGGATGCGTCTGCAGCGGTGCCGGCAAACGCTTCCGCTACCGACCCATCGCCCGTCGGATCGTGCGGAAGTCGCTGGCGAGGTTCGCGTCCAGGATGTATGCCCAGGGCATCAGGAAGTAGCCCTGCAGGCCCCAGCCCGTACCCCACGAGTTGCGCACCAGGCCGTAGTTCGGGTCGTTCTTCAGGTACCCCACGAGCAGCACCTCATGGCCGCCGAGGGTGCGCTCGCTCCGGGTCGGCATGGGAACGATCCCGGTCTGCGCGACCTCCTTGGACTCGAATGACTCGTACACGGTGAAGCCGAACGCGATCGTCTGCCGGTTGGACAGCACCGCCTTCATCGAGTCGAGGTTTCGCGGTACCGAGCGGTAGTTCGAGATCCGGTGCTGCCGGGCCTCGTCGGCGAGGCTGGCCGGCGGCTCGTCGGCGAACTTGGCGATGTCGTACTGCCAGTCCTTCTCCAGGGGCACGCCGAGCGTCTTGCACACCTTGAAGCCGTCGCGCCCGAAGGCCCCGGTGTCCTTGTCGGCGGGGGAACCCTCGATCTTGCGCTCGTAGTAGTAGATCCACAGGCGCGAGAGAAAGCCCGGATCGGAACCGTTCAGTTTTGCGTCGTACTCGACGGCGGCGGCGACGGCATTTGCGGTGCAGCTGCCGAGCTGACCCTGATCGAACACGTCCGGGAGGTCCGCGCGCGGGTCGACCTCGTCGAGAACCTTCAGCTCTGACGCATCCGCGACGTGGTCACGCAGATCCGGGAGCGACGGCTTCCACCCGTAGCGGCGGATGTGGCGCGGGGTCACTCCCGCGGCATCGAGGACGTCGGACATGTGCGCCTCCTAGGAGTTGGACGGTCTGCGGCTGTGCCCGTGGCGACCGGTGTGGCCCCGTCGCGGTCGTTCCGCAGATGTGAGACAACCATAGGCACTGAGCCGTGGCTCAAGTGAGACTTTTCTGACAGGGTGGTCCCTGGTTGAGCAGGCCCGGGCCCACATCGGAGATTGCGTTGACGGTCGGAGAGGAGCGCACGCTCCGGCTGGCGAGCCTCGCGATGGCGGGCTACCGATGGTCGGGCTCGGTGCAGGGTCCCGACCCAGGAGCCGTCCAGCTCGAGTTTCGCCGGGACGAGCCGTCGCCCGCACCGAGGGCTGGCGAGAGCGCCCCGGAGTCGGCGGTGCTGCGGGGTGTTCGGCCCGGCCGAGCGATTGTCCGTCTGGAGCAGCGGCGACCCTGGGAGCACGAGCAGCCGCCGGCCGACGTGATCGAACTCCAAGTGGCGGTCGGCGGGTAGACAGGCGCAACCGCGCCGTGCCCCGCGTCGCGCGGACGATCCCGCAGCATGATCCGCGAAGGCTATGCAGCGAGCTGGTCCTCAACCGCCTGTCTTCTCCGCCACCACCGCGACCTTGTGGACACGCCCGACTCGTAGCCACCGACTCCAGAGCCGGTGTGCAGCCAGGAGTTCGTCCAGGGCCTGCCGTCCGATCTGGGCCTCGATCGCCGCGGCGTCGGCGGCAAAGGCGTCGATCAGCGCGTCGGCCACGGCGCGGTGGGACCCGCTCCAGTCGGCCTGCCACCGAACGCTCATCCCGGCCAGCTGCAAACCAGTGAGCATCTCCTCCAGCGGCGTCAGCCACACCGTGTCGGCGTCGGGCATCTCCGCTCGCTCCGCATCCGTGAGCGGCAGGCCCGCCTCGATCGTGAAGGCGAATCGCCCGCCGACCGCAAGCGCGCGGGACACCGCATCGACGAGCGCGGTCTTGTCGGGAAACGCGAGCATCGTCTCCAGCAGGAGCACCACGTCGAACCGCCCCGGGGGGAGCGGCGGAACCCTGGCGACCTCGAACCGACAGGGGAGGCCGCGAGCGCGCTCGCGGGCGATCTCGATGGCGCTGGAGCTGAGGTCCACACCCAGATAGGAACACCCCAACTCTGCGGTGATGAACCGTCCGGGGCCGGCGACGCCGCAGCAGACGTCGAGCACGGAGACCCCGGGTGCCACGCCGGCCCGCTCCGCCAGAACGCGGATCTCTCCGGCACGCATGAAACTCTCCTGCTCGATGTAATCGCCCGGGGCATACGCCGCCACGCGCGCTCGTTGGAGCGCCCGCGTGAACGGAGCCCGCTCGTCCTGCTTCACAGCCTCGGCGGTGTCTCGCCCACGCCGCATAGGATCCCAGGCCGGCACCGGGAAGGCTTAGCCCGGCGCGGGCGTCCTGTGTGGCATGCGCATAGCTCAGACCGCCCCGCTGACAGGCCTGATCGCCGAGGTGCTCCTGATCGCCGGACTCGCGGTCACCGTCGGCCTCAGCGGCGCCGGTTTCAGCACCGCCGGTTGGGTCGTCGGCGTCACCTGCGGAGTCGTCACGAACGCAGCGCTCGCCGGCGGGCTCTCCCATTACCGCGCCAAGCGGCTGAGCCCGGCCGACTGGGTCACCCTCGCTCGCGCGGCGCTCGCCGTCGGCGTTGCGGCGCTCGTCGCGGACTCGTTCGCCGAGCCCGCGCCGATCACGCTGCTGGTGTCACTGGCGGCGGTCGCGCTCCCGCTCGACGCCGTTGACGGATGGGTCGCGCGGCGGACGCGCACGACGGGCCTCCTCGGCGCGCGCTTCGACGGCGAGGTCGACGCGTTCCTGATCCTCGTCCTGAGCGTGTATGTCTCCCGCTCGGCCGGCGCGTGGGTGCTCGCGATCGGGGCCGCGCGGTACGCGTTCCTCGTCGCCGGGTGGCCGCTGCGCTGGCTGCGCGAGCCGCTGCCGCCGCGCTACTGGCGCAAGGTCGTCGCCGCCGACTCAGGGCGTCGTGCTGACCGTCGCGGCCGCGAACGTCCTGCCGCCGGCGCTCACCAGCGGCGCCCTCGTCGTCGCCCTCGTGCTGCTCGCCGAGTCGTTCGGCCGCGACGTGTGGTGGTTGCGGACCCACCGGCTCGCACCGTCTCCTCCGGTGCCGACGGGGACGGATCACCGCCCGACCGCGCCCGCCGGCTCCGGACGGGGCCGCGGGCGGCGAGCCGTCGCCGGAGCGCTCACGATCCTCGCGGCGCTGGCCCTGTGGGTCGCGCTCGTCGCGCCGGACCAGCCGCAGTACCTGACGCTGGCCGGCTTCTTGAGGGTCCCGCTCGAGGGGCTCGTCCTCGTCGCAATGGCGGTCTTCCTACCCAAGACGCCGCGACGCATCCTGGCTGTGAGCGTCGGTGTGCTGCTGACGCTGGTGGTCGTCCTGAAGGTCATCAATTACGAGGTGTTCATCCTCTACAACCGGCCCTACGACCCGCTTGGAGACACGACTCAGCTCGGGAACGGGATCGAGACGTTGCGCTCCTTGGTCGGTGGTACGGAGACGAAGCTGATCGAGGTCGGCGCGGTTGTCGGCACCGTCGTACTGGCCGTCCTGCTGACGATCGCGATGCTGCGGCTGACACGGGTTGCCGCTGAGAACCGCCGCTGGGCGCTGCGGGCGGTCGCGGGGCTCGGCGCTGTCGGGGCGCTCTGCTGGGCGCTCGGCGCGCAGCTCATCTCCCACACGCCAATCGCCTCCACGCTGTCGGCCGGTCTGGTCGTTGACGAGGTCAATGCGGTTCGGGCGGACATCCACGACAGGAGCGTGTTCGCCGCCGAGATCAAGCACGACCCCATCGCCAGCACTCCCACCAACCGGGTGCTGACCGCACTGCGCGGCAAGGACGTCCTGCTCGTGTTCGTGGAGGCCTACGGCCAGCTCGCGGTGCAGGGCGCGTCCTTTTCGCCCAAGGTCGATGCTGCGCTCGCTCAGGGGGACGAGCGGTTGCAGAGCGCCGGCTTCGCCGCTCGCAGCGGCTTCCTCACCTCGGCAACGTACGGCGGCATCAGTTGGCTGGCGCATTCGAGCCTGCAGGCGGGACTCTGGGTCAACAACCAGCACCGCTACAACCAGTTGATATCGGCCAAACGCTTCACGCTCGCCCAGGCGTTCAAAGAGGCCGGGTGGCGGACCGTCGACGACGATCCATCGAACGACCGCCCGTGGCCACAGGGGAAGGCGTTCTACCACTGGGACAAGATCTACGACCGCTACCAGGTCGGCTATCACGGCCCCAGCTTCACCTACGCGTCGATGCCCGACCAATACATCTTCTCGGCGCTCCAACGCCTCGAGCTCGGCAAGCCACACAAGCAGCCGCTGTTCGCGGAGGTCGACACGGTGTCGAGCCACATGCCGTGGAACCGCATCCCCCATCAGATCGGCTGGCAGCAGGTCGGCAACGGCTCGATCTACAACCGCATTCCGATGGAACACAACACAGGGAATTTCTGGGGCGACCCGCCGCGCGTGCAGGCCGCGTACGGCCGGTCGGTCGTCTACTCCCTGAACACGCTGACCTCGTTCGTGCAGCACTACGGCAAGAAGAACCTGGTGATGATCGTCCTCGGTGACCATCAGCCGCTGCCGATCGTCAGCGGTCAGTCTTCGAATCACGTCGTGCCGATCTCGATCATCGCCCACGACCCGAAGGTGCTGAAGCAGATCGGAAGCTGGGGCTGGGGGCCGGGCCTGCAGCCGAGTCCGACCGCGCCGGTGTGGCCGATGAACGCTTTCCGCAACCGCTTCCTCACCGCGTTCGACTCGCAGACGACGACTCGGTAGACGTCGTGAGTGCGGTAGCCGCAGGCGCCACCCTTCCCCGGCAGCGAATCGCCGGCCTGGACGGCATCCGGGGCCTGGCCGCGCTGTTCGTCGTCGTCAACCACGTGTTCCTGCGCGCCTTCCCCGGCTATCCCGTGGACCACGCACCGTTCTGGGCGGCCTGGTTCATCTATGGGCGTTTCGCCGTCGTGGTGTTCATCGTCCTCTCCGGGTTCTCCCTCGCGCTGTCGCCAGCCCGCGACGGCTGGCGGCTCGACGGGATCCTGAACTTCGCGCGCCGCCGGGCCCGGCGGATCCTGCCGGCGTACTGGGCGGCGCTCGCCTTCAGCTTGGCGGTGGCCTGGCTCGTGATTCCCCAGCCGGGCCAGGGAGTGCCCGGGCTGGGGTCGGTCGCCGTCAACGGCCTGCTGGTACAGAATCTCGTCGGCGCACCGAGTCCCAATCGCGCGTTCTGGTCGATGGCCGTCGAGGCCCAGCTGTACCTCGCGTTCCCGCTGCTGCTGCTCCTGGCGCGCCGCTGGGGCGCGATGCTCATGGTCGCGACCGTGACCGTCGCCGTGGCGGCGGTCGGGATCGTCGGACCGCACATCTCACGC
This sequence comes from uncultured Solirubrobacterales bacterium, assembly GCA_963813265.1. Lineage (GTDB taxonomy): Bacteria > Actinomycetota > Thermoleophilia > Solirubrobacterales > Solirubrobacteraceae > Palsa-465. The sequence continues at coordinate 21,838 of CAWEYQ010000019.1, forward strand.
CTGGACACGTTCGTGATCCAGTCGCCGCCCGACCTCGCCGCTCTGTTCGCCCTCGGCATCCTCAGCGCCGGGATCGTTGGCGCCGGCCGAACGCTCAGGTCGTGGCCATGGCCGTGGCTCGCGCTCGCCGCTGCGGCCCCCGTGCTCGCGACGATCTGCTGGCAGGGCTCGGTGTGGACGCTCACCCATCTGTTCTGGGTCGATCTTGCGCTCGGACCGGCGATCGCGTGCCTGTTGGCCGGCCTCGTCACCGGCCGTCCGGCCCCGCTGCTGCGGCTGCTCGATGCGCGGCCGATCCGGGCCCTCGGCGACTCGTCCTACAGCCTGTATCTGACTCACGCTCCGATCGTCGCCGTCGTCTCCGGGCTGATCGTCGCCGGTCGGGTCGGCCGGGGCGTCCCGGCATTCCTCGTCTCGCTCGCGCTGGTGCTCCCGCTGACGATCGTGTTCGCGCGCGCGTTCGCGTCGGTGTTCGAGCGGCCGTTCCGGCAGCCTCGCAATCCGGTCCGGCGCGCGCCACGGCACCCGTCCCGCGTGGCAGGGGTGCTCGGATGACCCGGCTCGTGTGGCGATGGGGTCGGCTCGTGGGCTCGGCCCTCATCCTCGCCGTCCTCGTCTGGCGGTTGGGCACGGGCCCGTTCCTGGACGGCGTTCGCCTCATCGACGGCCGCGCGTTGGCGGCCGGAGCAGGGATCGCGGTGCTGACGACGCTGTGCTGCGCCTGGCGATGGACGATCGTGGCCGATGCTCTCGGCGTGAAGCTGTCACTGCCGACCGCGGTGGCGGCGTACTACCGGTCGCAGTTCCTCAACCTCACGCTGCCCGGCGGGATCGTCGGGGATGTCCACCGCGGGGTCAGCCACGGTCGCGACGTGCGCGACGTCGGGGGCGCGCTCCGGGCCGTCGTGTGGGAGCGCTTCGCCGGGCAGGTCGTGCAGGCTCTCCTCACCGTGGCCGTGCTCGTCGCGCTGCCCTCGCCGGTGCATTCGTCGATGCCGCTGGTCGCGATCGCAGTCGTTGTGGCGGTGCTCGCCGTCGCGCTCGTCCTCAAGGCGCGGGACATCCGCAGCCTGCTGCTCACCCGCAGGGCGTGGCTCGGCATCGCGCTCGCCTCCGGGCTCGTCGTCTGCGGCCACGCGATCACCTTCCTGATCGCGGCGCGGACCGCCGGCAGCGGCGCCCCACTTGTGCAGATGTTGCCGATAGCGTTACTCGTGATGATGGCGATGGTGCTGCCCAGCATCGGTGGCTGGGGCCCACGTGAGGGCGTGACGGCCTGGGCGTTTGGCGCGGCTGGACTCGGTGCGCAGCACGGCGTTGCCACCGCCGTCGTGTACGGCGTGATGGTGCTCGTCGCCAGCCTGCCGGGCGCCGTGGTCCTCGTGGTGGCATGGTTCCGTCATATCCGGAGTCCGGCGCACAACACCGTGCCGCTCCGGGAGCGAGCAGCCCATGCCTGACCGCCCGTACATCCTGTTGAGCTGCGGCATGTCGATCGACGGCTATCTCGGCAGCGCGGCGCCGCGACGCCTTGAGCTCTCCAACGAGGCCGATTTCGACCGCGTGGATGACGTCCGGGCTTCGTGCGACGCGATTCTCGTCGGGGCCGCGACCGTGCGGATCGACAACCCACGGCTGCTCGTGCGCTCGCAGAATCGCCGTGAGGCGCGGACCGCCCGCGGGCTCTCGCCGTCGCCGATCAAGGTCACCGTCACCGAGCGGGTCGAGCTGGACCCGCGCGCCGACTTCTTCACCGCGGGCGAGAGCGAGAAACTCGTCTACTGCGCAAGCCCATCCGTCGTGGACGCGCGCTCCCGCCTCGGGAGGGTCGCGACCGTGGTCGACGGCGGCCGGCGGGTCAAGATGCGCCACCTCACTGAGGACCTCGGCGCGCGCGGCGTGGAGCGGCTGATGGTCGAGGGGGGCGGCAACGTGCACACCCAATTCCTCACCAACAACCTCGTCGATGAGCTACAGCTCGTCGTCGCTCCGTTCTTCGTCGGGGACTCGCGCGCCACTCGGTTTGTGAGCGACGGCCGCTTCCCCTGGAACCCCGGCCGGCGGGCGACGCTCGCCGACGTCCGCCAGATCGGCGACGTGGTGCTGCTGCGCTACGCGCTCTCGTCGCGCTTCGACCTGGCGTCCTAGCCTCGGTCCGGCAGGATCAGGAGGTCGGCGTGGTCCACGAGGACCGCGAGCTGTCCGGCGGTCGCCTGCGCCAGGCGCCGGCGCGCGTAGTCCTCCAGCTCGGCGGCCAGTCCGACGTCCTGCTCACCGGCGGCGGCCACCCAGCCGGTGAACCACTCCACCATCAACTCGGCCTCGGCGGCTCCGAGTCGCCACGGGCTTGACCGGAGGAGGACCTCGCTGCCGCGCCGGCTGAACTCCTCGACGGCGCGCGCGACGGCGTCGGGGCCGAGCAGGCGGCCTCGTGGTGTCAGGCGGCGTTGATGGGCGTCAAACGCGGCAGCCACGCGTCGGTCCAGCGGCTCCGCCGGGCTCAGCTCGACGTGGCCGACGACGGACAGCGTGAGCAGGACCGGGCACCCCGCGCCGCTACAGCCCGTGACGAGCCCGTCCAGGTCCTCTTCGGTCAGCATGTCGAGTAGTGCCGAAGCCGTGATCAGGGTGGCGTCGGACAGATCGCCCGGAGGCAGACGCGTGATGTCAGAGAGCCGCGTCTCGATCGTGACCGCGGCGCCGTCGGCGGCTCGGCCGGGGCGCTCGGCCACGGCAACCGCGAGCAGGTCGGCATCGCGGTCATGGATGACCCAATGCTGCGCGCCCTGCAGCCGCGGCGCGAGCCAGCGGCCCATCGCCCCGGTGCCACCGCCAAGGTCGTGGATGACCGAGACGCCGGTGCTCGGCGCCGCTCGCTGCAGGTGGTCAACGAGGTCGCGAGCGCGGGCCGCCGAGTCAGCGGGCTCGCGCAGGGCAAGCCATGCCCGACTGACCCGGACGTCCTCGGCATTCATCGCGACACCTCGGTGAGGACCGCGGCGACGGCGGTCGCCGTCGTCGACCAGCCGTGGAGCGAGGCACGCCGCTCGCGCGCGGCCCGGCGCAGACGTCCCCGCAGTTCCGCGTCGTCAAGCCAGTTCCGCAGCGCGGCACTCAGCGCCGCCGCGTCATCGGGCCGGACCAGCACCCCCGGTCGGCTGCCGTCGGGGGTGTAACCGAGGGCGTCGGGCAGCCCGCCGACCTCGGCTGCGATGACCGGCAGGCCACGGGCGAGCGCCTCGGTGACGACCATGCCGTACGTCTCGGCACGTGACGCCAGCACGAGCACGTCCGCGGCGGCGAAGCTTCGGTCCAGCTCCGCCCCGGTCTGTGGTCCCGGGAAGGACACGCGGTCGCCGAGTCCGGCGACCTGCGAGCGGCGACGAAGTCCGTCGACGAACGCCGGATCGCGTCCCAGGTTGCCGACGCACACGCACCGCCACGACAGCCCTGAGATCCCCGCGAGCGCATTGAGCAGCACGTCGTGGCCCTTGTCGAAGATCACGGCCGCGACACACAGGAGTGCCCCGCCGTCCGCGGAGCCGGGCGCGAGCTCGGCGGTCTCGACACCGGGCTCGGCGATGTGAATCCGGTCGCCGGACAACGGGTACAGCTCGAGCAGCCGTCGCCGAGTCCACGCACTGGTGGTGACGATCGCACTCGCGGCTGAAAGGACCGTGCGTTCGTGCGCCCGGGCATCGTCATCGACCGGGCGGTGACCGAGCGGCATGTGCACGAGCGCGACCAGACGTACGCGGCGCGCCTGCGGGACCAGCACGTCGGGAGCGGGTGATCCGACGAGTCCGTCGATCAGCAGGACAGTGTCATCCGGGATCCGCTCGATGACGTCGGCGAGGGCGGCGAGCGAGGCGGCGTCGGCTCGCGGCCACGAGCCGGGCACGGCGTGCTCACGCACCGAGACACCGAGCGACGCGAGCGCGTCGCAGAGACGGCGGTCATAGACGTTGCCGCCGCTCGGCCGAGCCGGGTCGTCGATGCCGTCGGGAACGACGACATGCACCGACGTCACAGCGATCGCTCGTAGCTCGCCCAGGCGATGTGTGACTCATGCAGCGTGACGATCAGCCCATCGAGGTGGCGAGCGCCGTCACCGAGGTCGCCGGCGTGCACCCGCTCGACGAGCCGATCAGCGATCACCTGGGCGAGCGCCTCGGTCGACGTGTTCATCCCCACGAACGCGGGGTCGTCGTCGAGGTTGCGATACGTGAGCTCGGCAAGGACGGCGCGGAGCGCGTCGGACGCGCGGCCGATGTCGACGACGATGCCGTCGGCGTCGAGCGTCGCGCGTCGGAACGTGGCATCGACGACGTACGTCGCGCCGTGCAGGCGTTGCGCCGGGCCGAACACCTCGCCTCGGAAGCTGTGGGCGATCATCATGTGATCGCGGACGGTCACACTGAACACAGATCTACGTCTCCTCGTAGGCGATCGTGTGGCAGAGCGCAGGCAGGCTTCCGGCGGCGAGCCGCGCCATCACGTCGGGGAGCTCGGAGAAGCGTGACCGCCCGGTGAGCAGCGCGTCGAAGGCAGGGTCGCGCAGGAGTTCGAGCGCGAGCGCGAGCCGCTCGGCCGTCGTGCGTTGCCCGCTGCGGGCCGGCGAGAGCGTGCCGACCTGACTCGCCCGAATGCTCAGACGACCGGCATGGAACGCGCCGCCGAGCGACAGGCGGACCTCGCTGTTGCCGTACCAGCTCAGGTCGATGACCGTCGCCTCGGGCGCGAGCAGATCGAGCGAGTGCTGGAGTCCGGCCGACGTTGCGCTCGCGTGGAGGACGAGGTCGCGACCGTCGGCGGCGTCAGCCGGGAGCGCGAACTCGACGCCGAGGGCGGCCGCGACATCCGCTCGGCTCACGTCCACGTCGACCAACGTGACCTGAGCCCCCGGGAACCGACTCAGCAGGCGGGCCACGCAGCAGCCGACCATCCCCGCGCCGACGACGGCGATCCGATCGCCGATCAGTGGCGCGGCGTCCCAAAGGGCGTTGACCGCGGTCTCGACGGTACCCGCCAGAACGGCGCGCGCGGGTGGCACGCCGTCCGGCACGACGGTCACCGCGCCGGCCGATACCACGTAGGCGGTTTGGTGCGGGTACAGACAGAACACGGTCCGGCCGCGCAGCTCAGCCGGTCCCTGCTCGACCGAACCGACGTTGAGGTAGCCGTACTTGACCGGTCCCGGGAAGTCCCCCTCCTGAAACGGCGCCCGCATCGCGGCGTACTGGGACTGCGGCACACCGCCCCGGAACACCAACGTCTCCGTGCCCCGACTGACGCCGGACCACAGGGTGCGCACCATCACGTCGTTCGGCCCCGGCTGCGGCAGCATCACTGGCCGGATCTCTCCGACGCCGGGCGTGCGTAGCCAGAACGCGTGCGCGTCGGCCTGGGCGATCAACGTCGCAGCCGTCCCGGCGAACCCGACATGGCGTACATGCTATTTGCGGGGTGCGGTCTTTGGTCAGCGCGACGCAGCGGCCTCGGGCGCGTCACCCCGCCCAACAGGCGGTTGCTCCTGTGCATGTTCAGCCCAAGTACGCGATGACCTTGGACAATGCTCGGCGCGTGATCGCAGAGCCTTGACGCCACGAGGCGGTGCTCTGAGAATCGGCAGCTTTGGCGACTGACCGCCACCCGTTGGCGGTGAATTGGCGTTCATCGTCAGTAGGCCTACGTCGAGGGGACCCGAAGGGCGGCGCTTCGCGACGCCGAAACGGCTTCCTAGACTGACGACGTGACCGTCGCCCTGACGCTGCTTGACGATGTGCGCTGGCGGGGAAAGACCGTCGCCGGTGAACGTCCGCAGGCACTGCTGGCCGCGCTCGCCGCGAGCGGCGGCCGGCCGGTGCGCTCAGAAGAGCTGATCGAGCTGATCTGGGGCGGGGCGGAACCAGCCAACGGGAGCAAGAGCCTCCAGGTGCTCGTGTCGCGCACGCGCACCGCCTGCGGCCCGGATGCGGTCGTCCGGGACGGGGTCGGGTACCGGCTCGGGATCGCGCCGGCCGAGGTTGACAGCGTGCGGCTCGCCGGCCTCGTGCAAGCGGCCCGCGCGGCGCTCGAGCACGACGCGCCGCGGGCGGCCGAGCTCGCGACCGAGGCACTCGCACTCGCCGACGGTCTGGCAACCGTCAGCGACGAGGACGCCGGCCCGTTGCGGGACCTCCGCGATGCCGCCGGTGACGACGTCTCGGCGGCGCGAGTCATCCGCGCGCAGTCGTTGAGCCGGAGCGGCGCCCACGCCGACGCGCTGCCCGCGCTCGAGGACGTCCACGCCGAGCGCGGAGACGATGAATCCGTGCTCGCTGACCTGCTCCACAGCGAGGCCGTCGTGCGCGGGCCTGCCGCGGCGCTCGAGCGCTACGAGCACTACCGTCGCGACCTGCGCGATCGCCTCGGCTCCAACCCGGGTGAGCTGCTGCGGCGCGTGCACCGGGACCTCCTGGCCCTCGACGAGCCGGTGCGCAGCGGCATCCGCTACGACGCGAGCACGCTCGTCGGGCGCGACGACGACCTGACGCGGCTGATCGCCCTGATGCACGCATCCCGGGTCGTCTCCATCGTCGGCCCGGGCGGTCTCGGCAAGACCCGGCTCGCTCATGTCGTCGCCCGCGACGCATCATTTCCCGCGGTCCACGTCGTCGAGCTCGTTGGGGTGAGCGCGCCGGAGGACGTCGTTGCCGAGGTCGGTTCGGCACTCGGCGTCCGCGATTCGATCACGGCTCGGCGCACCCTGACTCCGGAGCAGCGGGCGGATCTGCGGGCGCGCATCGCCCAGCGCCTCGGTCAGTCGCCCAGCCTGCTCGTGCTCGACAACTGCGAACACCTCGTCGAGGCGGTCGCCGAGCTCGTCGCCTTTCTTGTCTCGACGACGGCAGACCTCCGCATCCTCACGACGAGCCGGGCGCCGTTGGCGATCGCGGCCGAACGCGTCTATGTGCTCGGTGAGCTCGGGGCGGCTGATGCGGCGGAGCTGTTCCGCGAGCGCGCGATCGCCGCGCGAGCCGACGTCCACCTCGCCGAGCCGGTCGTGACCCGCATCGTCGAGCGGCTTGACGGGCTTCCGCTGGCGATTGAGCTGGCGGCTGCCAAGGTGCGGGCGATGGCGGTGGACGAGATCGATCGACGGCTCGAGGACCGCTTCACGCTGCTGCGCGGTGGCGACCGCAGCGCTCCGGACCGCCATCAGACGCTGCTGGCGGTGATCGACTGGTCGTGGAACCTGCTCGATCCCGTGCAGCGGCGTGCGCTGCAGCGTCTGTCGCTGTTCAACGATGGGTTTACGCTCGACTCAGCCGACACCGTGCTCGCGACCTCGGCGATCGACTCGGTTCAGGGCCTCGTCGACCAATCGCTCCTCAGCGTTCGTGAGACCACGGCCGGCGTCCGCTACCGGATGCTCGAGACGGTGCGCGAGTTCGGTCGCCTGCAGCTGGCGGCCGCCGGTGAGGACGCTGAGGCACGGGTGGCCCAGCGCCGGTGGGCGGTCGATTACGCCGCGCGGCACGGTGCTGCACTGGCGAGCGCCGAGCAGGTGGCGGCGATCGATGCGCTCAGTGCCGAGGAGGTCAACCTCGCCGACGAGCTGCGTACGACGATCGCCGACGGCGAGCGAGGAGCGGTGATGGAACTGCTTGCCGCGCTCGGCGCATTCTGGGCGATCCGCGGCGAGCACGCGCGCCTCGTCTCGCTCGTGGGCGCAGTCGCCGACACCGTGCGCGGCTGGGAGCCGCCTGGAGAGCTCGAGAACGCGACGCGAGCGGCGATGGCGATCATGCTCAGCAACGTGATGATCGCCGGTGAGGAGCGGATCGGCCCGCTCCGGGAGCTGCTGCTCCGGCTCGGGCCCGGTGACGACGACGACGCTCACCTCGCGGGGCTCGTCCGCGTGATGCTGGCCTACGACCCGGCAGACGCCGAAGCGTTCCGCACGCGGCTGGAACGTCTCGCCAGCGCCCCCGAGCGCGAGACCGCCCTGACAGCGCGGAACTGGCTCTGTCACGTACGCGAGAATGCCGGCGACCCGGCGGGTGCGATCGTCGCCGCGGAGGGGGCCCTCACCCTCGTCAGCGAGCGTGACGGAGCGTGGTCCTCGGCGATCCTCCGCACGCAGCTCGCGCAGCTGACGATGCATCTCGGCGACCCGATCGCCGCGAGCGAGCATGCCTACGCGGCCCTGCCGGTGATGGAGCGGCTCGGGGCGACGGACGACGAGATCCAGCTGCGCTCGCTCCTCGTTCTGTGCCGGATCGCCGAGGGGCGCCTCGCCGACGCAGAGGCAGAGCTCGACCGGATGGATGCGATCGAGCGGCTGAAGGACAGCCGATCGGTCCTCGGAGGCCTCGCCGTGCAGCAGATCGGCCGTGCCGAACTCGCGCTCGCCCGCGGTGAGCATCGCGCCGGATTGCGCATCTACCGAGACGGCGCGGCGCACCTGCGTGAGCTCGAGTTGCCCGGCATTCCCCGCACCGGCCTTGAGCCATGGGCGCTGTTCGGCGAGTCGACGGCGCTCGCCGCGCACGCCTACCACGCCAACACGGACGATGAGGCCCACGGGGCCGCGCTGTTCCGTTCGTGTCGCGAGCGCGCGATCCAGGCGCTCAAATCGACCGACGCGCAGCTCGACTACCACGCGCACCTCGACTACCCGGTCACCGGACTTCTCCTGTTCGCGGTCGGGACGTGGGCGCTGCTCCGGGACGCGGCGCCGGCCGACGACGCGCTGCGGCTGCTTGCGCTCGCCGATCGGTTCGCTTACAACCGCGCGATCCCGACCATGAGCTGGGAGCGGGCCGCGGCGCGCGCCGAGGCGGTGCTGCCGGGGCGGATGGCCGCTCTGCAGACCGAATACTGCGAGCGCCGCCCGTCCGACCTCCTGCAGGAGGCCGGACGAGCGGTCGCGCAGCTGACCGCCTGAGCGCGCGGCGCCGCGCGCGGACCTTCTAGAGGTGGCGCTTGTAGCGGCGCACCGCGAGCGGCGCGAACACGGCGATCACGACGCTGCCGGCGAGCAACGTCAAGCCGACCTCGCCGGTGATCGCGCCGTGGTTGGCGAGATCGCGGGTGGCCGAGACCAGGTGGGACACCGGGTTGATCTTCACGAACGTCGCCAGTCCGCTCGGCAGCGTCCCCACCGGCACGAACGCGTTGGACAGGAACGTCAGCGGGAACAGGATCATCATCGACATGCCCTGCACGCTCTGGGCGCTGCGGGCCACGGTCCCGATCCAGGTGAAGATCCAGGCGATCGCCCAGCCGGTGAACACGGCGAGCACGATCGCGGCGAGCACGCCGAGGACGCCGCCGTCCGGGCGATACCCGATCACCATCCCCATCGCGAACGTGAGGGTGGCCGCGATCAGGTAGCGGACGAGGTCGGCCACCATCGGCCCCGCGAGCGGGGCGATCCGCGCGATCGGCAGCGACTTGAAGCGGTCAAAGACGCCCTTCTCCATGTCCTCACGCAGCTGCACGCCGGTCGACATGCAGGTGGTGAGAACCGTCTGCGCGACGATGCCCGGGATCATCAGCGGCAGATACCGCTGGACGTTTCCGGAGATCGCGCCGCCGAAGATGTAGGCGAACATCGCCGTGAACAACAGCGGCTGGAGCGTGACGTCGAAGAACTGCTCCGGGTTGCGCCGCATCTTCTTCAGCGAGCGCCATGCCATCGACAGCGTCTGGCTCACCGTTTCGGCGAGGCTCGTGCGGGGACGTGCGGCCGCGACGGCGGCGGCAGGGTCGACCGTCGGCTGACGCCGCCCCGCGGCGCGGTGCGGGTGCGGGCGCGAACGTGATCGTGCTCATCAGTGGACCTCCAGGAGGGAATCGTCGGTGTGGGTCTGCTCGGCGCCATCGGCCTCACCGGTGCCGTGTCCGGTGATCGCGAGGAAGACCTCATCGAGCGTCGGCTTGATCACGCTCACCGAGGCGATCTCGATGTCGGCCTGGCGCAGCGCGATCAACACGTCGGCGGCCTGGTCGGCCGCGTCGAGCGGGACGCTCATGCGACCCGATTCGGGCGACATCACCGGCTCCTCGCCGACGACGCGCCGGACCAGTGGCCGCGCCAGCTCCTCGTCGGCGCCGGCCGCGAGCTGGAGCTGCAGCGTCGAGTTGCCGACCGAGCTCTTCAGCTCGTCCGGGGTGCCCTCGGCGACCTTGCGGCCGCGGTCGATGACCGCCACCCGGTCGGCGAGCTGATCGGCCTCGTCGAGGTACTGGGTCGTGAGCAGCACCGTGCAACCGTCGGCGACGAGGTCTCGGATCGTGTCCCACATCTGTCCGCGGGTCCGCGGGTCGAGACCGGTCGTCGGCTCGTCGAGGAAGATCAGCGGCGGCCGCGTGATCAGGCTCGCCGCCAGGTCGAGGCGGCGGCGCATGCCGCCTGAGAACTGCGCGATCGGCTTCTCGGCGGCCTCCTCGAGCCCGAACTGCTCGAGCAGCCGCCGGGCCGTGGCGTTCGCCGCCGAGGACCGCAGGCCCTGGAGCCGTCCGAACAGCCACAGGTTCTCGCGCGCGGTGAGGTTCTCGTCGACCGACGCGTACTGGCCGGTGACGCCGAGCAGCTGGCGGACGCGGTGGGGCTCGCGGGCGACGTCGACGCCGAAGATCCGCGCCGTGCCGGCATCGATCGGCAGCATCGTCGCGAGCATCCGGAGGGTCGTCGTCTTGCCGGCGCCGTTCGGTCCGAGAACGCCGAAGATCTCCCCCTGGAGGACCTCGAGGTCGATCCCGTCGACGGCGTGAAAGCTGTCGAACGTCTTGACCAGGCCGACGGCGTCGACAGCCGGTGTCGTTGTCATTTCATCGCTCCCTGTGCAGGCGGATCATTGCCCCAAGGACGCTACGTCCCGCCGGTTTCACCGCAGCTACATCACGGTTTCACGGCGGCTACATGACGGCTTCACGGGGCGCGGCGCGCCCATGCGACCCAGTCGGTTGGCTTGCGGACGCACCGGCGGCCGGCGCCTCTACGCTTCGAGGATCGTGAGCCCACCACCGATGGGGACCGTGACCACAACCCCGCGCGCATGACCCCGAGCGACCTGCACGAGTTCTTCCTCGCCTCGGCGGGCGCCGGGGGCGCCCTGTCGGGCTGCTGTTCGTCGCGATCTCGGTCTCGCAGGAACGGCTTGCCGAGGAGGGAGATGCAGCTTCACCGGGTGCGCGCCTCGGCGTCACTGACAGCGTTCACGAACGCGCTCACCGTTTCGTTGTTTGCGCTCATCCCAGCCGACAACCTCGGCCCAGCGGCGCTCGCCGTCGCGATCGTCGGCCTGATGTTCATCGCCGCGTCGTTTCTCTCGCTGCTCCGGGTCCGCGGCGTGACCTGGCGTCATGCGCGTGACGTGCTGTTCCTCCTCGGGCTCGCCACGGTGTTCGTGTTTCAGTTGATCGCGGCCGCCCACGTGATCGACAACGCGCACAACGCGAGCGCGGTGCGCACGATCGCGGCGCTTGTGGTCGTGTGCTTCCTGATCGGAATCGCCCGCGCGTGGGAGTTGATCGGCGGTCCGACGATTGGGTTGGGGCGGGAGGTCACGGCGTTGGTGCGCAGTGACGACGACATACCTGAGACTCCGCCCGCCACGGCGGACGAGAGCTAGGTGCGTGCTCCGGCAAGGAAAACCACGGATCGGGATTCCGGGCAACCGCTGATGTGCGAGCTGCGGTGAGCAGCCGACATCTCGGAACCGCCGCGCATGATCGACCTTCCGCCCACCGTCGACCCCGACGACGCACTCGCCCAGCCGACGCGTGCGCGCCTGTTCGCGCTGCTCGGCGAGCTGAAGCGCCCGGTCGGGACGGCCGAGCTCTCAGAACGCCTCGCGCTGCATCCGAACGGCGTCCGGCTGCATCTCGAGCGCCTCGAGGCGGCGGGCCTCGTTCAGCGGGCTCGGGTCCGACACGGACGCGGTCGGCCGCCTGACCTGTGGACGATCAGTCCGGACGCGCGGCCGGGAGGTGATCCGCCAAACGCCTACGTCGACCTGCACGGTGGCTCGCTCGGGCGCTCGGCGGTCAGGCTCGCGGCCTGCGGGCGATCGAGGACACCGGCCGCGAGATCGGACACGAGCTGGCACCAGCAGTGAGCACCGACACCGCCGAGGGGCTCACGACCGCGCTCACCGCGCTCGGGTTCCAGCCGGCGGTGACCGACCGCGACGACGGACGGATTGAGATCTGTCTGCGCAACTGCCCGTATCGCGAGGCTGTCCGGCAGAACCAGCCCGCCGTATGCGCGCTCCACAGGGGGATCACCTCCGGCGTGCTCGATGTGCTCGAGCCGGCTGCTGAGCTGATCCGCTTCGTGCCGAAGGACCCGGATCAGGCGAACTGCCTGATCACCGTGATGGGCGCCGAGCCGGGCGGGCCAGCGGCCGGCGCCGCACGCCCGCTCAGGCGGCGGCCGTCCGT
>CAWEYQ010000020.1:0-90688 GCA_963813265.1 uncultured Solirubrobacterales bacterium
CACTCGTGTCCGCCTCCGGTCCGTGGATCGTGACCCCGGACGAGGTCGGCGATCCCCACGAGCTGTCGATGGAGCTCCGCGTGAACGGCGAGGGGCGCCAGAGCTCGCACATGAGCAAGATGTCGGTGTCCGTGGCCGAGGTGATCAGTCACTATTCACCGATGGGCTTCTCCCGGGGTGACGTCATCTCCATGGGCACGGTGTCGGGTGTGGCTGGCTTCAGCGATGACCCGATGTCGTTGTATCTGAAGCCCGGCGACACGGTCGAGTGCGAGATCGAGCGGATCGGCGTGCTCCGCAACCACGTCGTCCCCGCGAGCGTCCCGGCGAGCGTCTGATGCTCGCCGAGGCTCGTGCCCTGCGCTGGGACGAGCAGGAGTTCACCGAGGTCCGGCCGGGGATCTTCGGCGCGACGATCGACACCGAGCAGCTGACGGTCACCGTCTACCGATACGAGCCGGGATGCGCGTGGGAGACCCACTCGCACCCGGAGGACCAGATCACGTTCGTCTGTGAAGGTGGCACGGTCGACTTCGTGGTCGATGGAGCGCCGACGCCGCTCGGGCCGGGGCAGCTCGCGGTGTTGCCGGGGGGTGTGCCCCACTCGGCGACGGTCGCGGCCGATGGGGAGCGCGTGATCACGATCAACGTGTGGCGGTTGCGCAAGCGGCCGTAGTCGCGGCGGGGTTCGGCGCTCGGGGCCGCGGTCCGGGACCGACGCACGGCGCATCGAGGAGGTGGGGATCAGCGCCTGCCGGGCGCCTCTGGCCCGCCGGGAACAATTCGCCAAACCGGCTTCGCGGTCTGAACTCTGGCGAAAAATGCACCGTGTGAGCGGCATTTTTGCGCCGCGATCCCGCTGGCCGGAGCGGTTTGGCGAACTGTTTTTCGCCCCGGCTTCGATTGGCCGTCGGGTTACTCGGTGGCGATTGGACGGCCGACCGTGAGAGCGTCACGGACGGTCTGATCGAGGGCCGCATACCTGGCGTCGGGGGCGGCCCCGAGCGCGTCGAGGGTCTTGGAGAAGAAGCACCGGGCCGCGGCGGTCAGGACGACGTCGAGGATGTCGGTGTCGCTCAGCCCGAGGGCGCGGAGTTTGTCGATGTCAGTCTGAGTGACCTCCGTGGCGTCGTCGGCGACCTTGTCGGCGAGCTCCATGACGGCGACGTCGACCGGCGAGAGGTCGGCGGTCGTGCCGTCCTCTTCCATGAGCCCGCTGAGCGCGTCGGGGGTCAGGAACGCGTTCTTCATCAGCACCGACCCGTGGGCGAGCGCGCAGTAGCTCGAGCGCAGCCGTCGGGCGGCCGCGAGCGTGGCGAGCTCGTAGCGGCGGAGGTCCATCCCCGCTTTGATCGACCCGTTGAGCTGCCGCCAGGCGCCGTAGACCTCAGGGCGCAGGGAGAACGCTTGGGTGAGGTTGGGGAGATCGCCGAACGTCGCTCGGTCGGTCGCGTACATCTCCTGCACCGCGCCGGTCGCTGCGGCCTCCGGGATAGTCTCGATGAACGTCATGGCACTCCTTTCCGCGCTGACACCGCGACGAACCTATGCGAAACGGCGGGGTCGATGGGCCTGATGGTTGCCATAGCCCCCACCAGGCCCGTCGACCGCCGGGATTTCAGGTGAAGCTGACGTCGAGCCCGTCGGCCGCCGCGCGCAGACCGTCGCGGTCGAGCGCGGCCGGGGCGGCGCTGAAGATGTGCTCATCGGTCGGCTGACCGGCGCGGGCGATCAACGCCTCGAGGCCACCGGGGGCGCTCATCGTGAGGACCTTCGTGTAGTGGCCGTCGCCGGCGTAGGAGTGGGTTGTGCCGGTGGGGATGCTCGCGGTGTCGCCGCGCGTGAGCACGTGCTCGTCCCCGTCGAGGACCAGGCGCAGGCTGCCCTCGAGCACCATCAGCGACTCCCTCGTGCCGCGCAACGACGTCTGGCGCCGACATGCTGCGGTCAACGGCCAGGTCGTCGTCCCAGCGCACCCGGCGCGCTGGATCGTTCGCGGCTTCGGGGAGCGGCGGTGAGTGGAGGATCGCGCGCGTGAACAGTCCGGCCGACTTCGGGCTGACGATCACGTCGGCGACGTTCGCCGCGCCGGCCGACTGACCGCCGAGCGTGACCCGACCAGGGTCACCCCCGAACGCGCGGATCTCCCGCTGAACCCAGTCGAGCACCGCAAGGTGGTCGAGCAGGCCCCAGTTGCCAAACGCCCACCCGAGCGAGCCGAGCCGGTAACTGAAGGTGACGACGACGACCTCCGCGGCGTCCGCAAGCCGGGCGCCATCGTCAACGCCGGATCCCGTCCACCCGATCGTCCAGCCGCCACCGATCGACCACACGAGGACCGGCCAGTCGCCGGCCCCGGACGACGGCGTCCACACGTTCAGATACAGACAGTCCTCGTCGCCCGCGGGGACCTCGCCACAGGCGAACTGCGAGATCGGTCGTACGGGCTGAGGCGGCGGTGGCCCCGGGGCGAGCGCGTCGAGTTCGCCCGCCCACGACGCGAGCGGAAGCGGGGCATGCCAGCGGCGCTCCGCGACTGGGGGCGCGGCGTACGGGATCCCGAGGTAGGCGCCGTCGCGACCGCGGACGCGACCGCCGGTCAGTTCAACGCTTGCGCTGAGGCTCGGCACCGAGGTCTCGAAGCGTCTGGCGCAGACGGGTCGGCTCGTAGCCGGGCTCGAGCAGCTCCATGACGTCGAACGCCGTCGCCGACAGGTGCCCGGCGAGCAGGCGCCCGGATTCGTCACGGTCGCCGCGCTTGGCCGCGTCGAGGATCTCCCGGTGGCCGACGACGAGCCATGCCTTTGGCGAGCGGGCGATGTGGACGCGGCGGTAGCGCTCAAAGTGGTCCGAGAGCTGGCCGAGCAGCGCGTTGATGCGGGGGCCCGCCGGGGCAGTCAGGCCGCGATGAAATGCGGTGTGGGGCTCCTGCCAGCGCTCGTAGTCCTTCTCCTTGGCGAAGTGGATCATCTGCGCGAGAAAGCCCTCGAGCGCCGCGATGTCCTCCGGCTCGAGCCGTTCGATCGACAGCCGGATCGCCTCGGTCTCCAGCGTCACCCGGACGACGACGAGTTCCTCGAGGTCGGTCGCCGAGATCGGAGTGACGGTGACCCGCCGGTTCGCCTGAGCGTCGACGAGGCCCTCGCTCTGGAGCATCCGCAGCGCCTCGCGCAGCGGAGTCCGGCTCACGCCGAGCTCGTCGGCGAGCGCCACCTGGGACATGACCGCTCCGGGGGCGATTTCGCCGCCCACGATCGCCTCGCGCACGCGGCGGTAGACCTGCTCAACGTTGTCCCGGCGAGCCGGAGAGCCATCGATAGCCATCAGCGACTGAACATTCTCCCGTGCGGCCGAGGTTTCTGTTGCTCCGCGCACCGACGCGCGCCGACCACGCTTACTCGGTGGCATAACTGTGTGTAGTGGCCGACTTTGCATACAATTTACCGGACATGTCCGCGACCCATGATTCGCTCGCTCGGTGGACCCGCGCACGGCGGTCGTGACCGGGGGCGCCGGGGCGATCGGAGGCGCGATCGTCGATGAGCTGCGCCGCGCCCCACAGGTACGAGCTCCATGGGCAGGTGGGCGTCGCTGAGCTCGTCGTCGTATTCGATCCCGCCGGCGGTGAGGATCACGCCGTAGGACAGCTTCTCGGCGATGAGGACGCGTGCGCGGCGACGCCGACCCGAGGCGAGGACGTCAACGTCGACGTCGGGGCTCATGCCGGCGGCCCGGTCATCAGGCGGAACGGTTCCGAGCGGCCGTCCCAGTTGTCGGCCGCCGCCCGGACCATCGCGTAGAAGCGCTCGATCTCCGGGGCGCGCTGGAGCACCTCGACCGGATGCCCGAACAGCTGACCGCCGTCGAACCACACCGCCGACGCGGGCCCGGCGCGGCCGGTGTGAAATGGGGTGAGGCCGTGGACTCGCAGCCGCTCGGTCTCGGCGACGAGGTCATCGGCGAGCCAGGCGATGTGTCCGACGCCCGCACCCGGCGCGACGAGCGCCGCCGCGAACGCAGCGGGCTGGGCGTCGTGCACCTGGGTCAGCTCGACGAGGATCGGGCCCCACGCGGCGAACGCCGAAGAGTGGTCGTAGACGGCGGGCTCGCCGCCGTAGGTGACCTCGTCGAAGACCATGTGCTCCATCGCGAAGAACGGGCCGGCGCCGGTCGTGGCGGCGAACCGCTCGACGCCGCCGCGGAGGTCCTCGACGACGTAGCCGACGTGATGGATCACCGGCATGCCGCCACCCACCGGAAGGTGTTGTGCATGGTCACGACGCCGGTGTCGGGGTCCTCGAACTGCTTCAGCGCGTCGTGAACCGTGGCGCGTGCAGCGGCCTCGCCGGCTGCCTCGCGCGCCCGCGCGCCACCGGCGGAGCAGAGGATGCCGATGAGTGCGTCGTCCATCGAGGCGTACCGCCACGCGCACATCACTTCGCCCGCGTCGACGACGCGCAGACCGACGTCGGCGAGCGCTGTCTCGAGCCCGCCAGGCGCCGACAGGGCATACGGCGCGTGGTCGTCGTGCTGTTCGGGCGGCACGAGCCGGCTCATCGCCTCGTGCACGACCGTGCCCTGCGAGCGCTCGGGCGCTGCGAACAGGCTGGCAACGATCCGGCCGGCCGGAGCGAGGACGCGCGCCGCCTCGCGCAGCGCGCGGCGCGGATCACCCGCGAACTGGAACGCGTTGATCCCGAGCACCGCGTCGAATGACGCGTGATCGAACGGGAGCGCCTCCATGTCGGCGAGGCGGAGGTCTGCCTCGGGCAGTCGCTCCTGCGCCACCCCGAGCAGTCCGACGCTGATGTCCACGCCGCTCGGAATCGCGCCGCGCTCGGCGGCGAGCACGAGCGCGAGCCCGGACCCACAGCCGACGTCGAGAACCCGGGTCCCGGGACCGGCGGCGGCGGCATCGAGGACGGCCTCGAACAGGGGGCGGTTGTGCGCCTCGGCGTGCGTCGCCCAGGCATCCGGGTCGGTGCCCCACAGCCGCTGCTGGACGCGCGCCGCGTCGCTGATCATGCGCGCACCGCCGGCACGATGTTCTGGTTGAGGTGAAAGACGTTGTCCGGGTCGTACTCGGTCTTGACCTCGGCGAGCCGCTCCGCGGTCCGTCCGTAGGCGCCGGACGCGCCACCCTCCTCGTCGTCGTCCATGAAGTTGACGTAGTTGCCCTCGGCGAGGAACGGCCTGATCGCACGGTAGGTCTCACGCGCCCAGGCGATCTCGGTGTCGTCGTCGGCCGCGTCGCGCCACGTCGCCGGGATGTTGATGAGCCACGCCGCGTCGCGGTACGGGAACGCCGTCGCGTCCCTCGGCACGCGGGCGATCGCCCCGCGGAGCGCGAGCAGCTCGACCTGGGAGATCGGCGAGCCGATCTGCGACGCCCGCTCAAGCAGCGCGTCGACGAGTCCGTCGTGGAGATCGTCGACGAACCCGGCTTTGATGTAGGTCCGCAGGCCGTGGGCAAACAGGTCGTCGGTGATCGTCTGCATCGTGAGAAACGGGATCACCGCCAGGTCGGTGGCGAGCGGTGTGAGCTCCGCCTGGATCTCGGCGAGGATCTCGTGACCCGCGTCAAGGTCCGCGCCCGACCATTCGACGAGCGACATGATCCCGTGTGCGCCGACGAGCTCGTCCGGGATCCACGGAACGTTGCCCGCGCGGCGGAGAAAGCTCGTCCACAGCAGCTCGTCGGGTGCTCCGGTCGCCATCGCGCGGCGGCCACGGTCGACGACCTCGTGCGACCGCTCGAGCGGGTGGAACATCGCCAGGATCACGAGCTCCGACAGCTCGTGGAGCGCGAACTCGAACTCGGTGACGACCCCGAAGTTGCCGCCTCCGCCGCGCAGCGCCCAAAACAGATCGGGGTGGTCGTTCTCGGAGGCGCGGAGGATGCGGCCGTCGGCGGTGACGACCTCGGCGGAGATGAGGCTGTCGATCGTCAACCCGAAGCGCCGCATCAGCCGTCCGACGCCGCCGCCGAGCGTGAGCCCGCCGGCGCCGGTGTGCGACACGACGCCCGCCGGGAGCACGAGCCCGTGCTCCTGCGTGGCGCGGTCGACGTCGCCGAGCAGGGCGCCACCGCCGACCGTCGCGCGACGGGTGCGTGGGTCGACGACAACGCGGTTCAGCGCCCGCAGGTCGATCACGATTCCGTCATCGCAGGTGCTGTGACCGGGCATCGAGTGCCCGCCGCAGCGCACGGCGACCGTCAGATCATGGGCGCGCGCGTGCGTGATCGCGGCGGCGACGTCGTGCGGAGTGCGTGGCCGGGCGATCAGCGCCGGGCGGCGGTCATGCATCGCATTCCAGACGGCGCGCGCCTCGTCGTAGTCAGCCGATTGCGGGAGCACGACCGTGCCTCCGAAGCCCTCAATGGTGCTCATCGCGTCTCTCTCCTCTTGCATACGCGTTGGCTAACTGTATACACTATGCGCATGACTGAGAGCAACCCATGACCGCCGTCAAAGTGCTCGGACTGGCGTGTGGCCGACCGAACGGGAGCGCCGAGATCGCACTCAAGGCGGCGCTCCGCGCGGCGGAGGAGGCGGGGGCGACGGTCGAGCTCGTCCGCGTCGACGATCTCCGCATCCCGGCGGGTCCCGACGCTCGCGAGCCCGACGATGCGTGGTGGCTGTGGGAGAGGCTCGTCGAGTGCGACGGGCTGATCGTCTCCAGCCCGATCATGTCGCGCACGATGGCGGCGCGGCTGAAGCTGCTCGTCGACCACCTGCTCGGGCCGAACGCCGACGCGGCGATCATCGAGGAGCTCGCGGCGGTCAGGCGCGCGGGGGGCGAGCCGGCCGTGCCGTTCCGAGTCGACGAGCGGGTTCTGAAGCCGCGCGTCGCGGGGTTCATCGCGGTTGGCGGGTCACTCACCTCGCAGTGGAAGACGCTGACGCTGCCGCTGATGCACACGATGACGTTCTCGATGCACATGGCCGTCGTCGATCAGATCCAGTTTCAGGGCGCCGGGACGCCGCGGTCGATCGTGCTCGATCCGGCCGCGCTCGACCGGGCGGCGCTCCTCGGGCGCAACGTCGCCACCCAGCTCGGACGGAGCTTCGAGGAGGCCGAGTACCGGGGCGACGATCCCGGCCTGTGCCCGATGTGCCATCTGAACGTCATCGAGCTCCACGGCCGCGAGGTGCAATGCGCGACGTGCGGCGCCGTCGGCGAGCTCGGCGAGGACCTCACGATCACCTGGACCGATCTCACCCGCTCGGTCATCTCGATGGACGAGAAGCGCGCCCACTACGAGGAGATCCGCGACACGGCCCAGAGGCAGGCCGGCATGCGGGACGAGATCGAGGCACGCGCCGCCGACTACGACGCGTTCGATCGGCTCGTCACGCCGACGCCGGCCGGCGCGACGTAGCCGCGGAAGCTTCGCGTACGGCCGACCCGCGCGGTTGGTTGTGGGCGTACCGGTGAACTCCCAAGCCACCCGCCGTTCGGCGGTTGGAACTCGGCCAAAGCCAGTCGCCCGCAGCGCGCGGGTCAGCCGGTGGTCGATCTCGACCGCGGCGTCCGGATGGACCGCGAGGTGGACGCGCCCGGCGACGGCGGCGCCGAGCAACAGGCCGAGTGACGCGATGTAGCACGTGGCGAGCACGCCGGCGAGGATCAGGAACAGCTCGACCGGCGTTCCGCCGGCGACGATCCGCAGGTAGTACCCGGCCACGGTTGGGGTGAGCTGGAGCACGACGCCGGCGATGGCGCCGCCGGCGAGCGCGGCGCGGCGGCTCAGCGCGCCGTCGGAGAGCGCGAGCAGGACGCCGGCGCAGATCGCGATCGTGACCGCGACGGACAGCAGCAGGACGCCGATCCGGGTCACGAGCGACGGCAGGCCGATCTCGTGCACGAGCCCGGTCCCCGCCGACGCGGCGAGGACCATCAGGACGATCAGGAGCGCGACCGCGCCGGCGACGCCGATGTTCCGGAGCTTGCCGCGGATCATCCCGGTCGACGGCAGCTGCGCGACCCGCCGCAGGCACCGCGCGAGCACGCCGACCGCTCCCGAGGCCGTCCACATCATCACGAGAATCGAGCCGATGATGAGCAGCGGCGAGTCACGCCGCGTGCGCAGGATCAGGTTGGTGACCTCGGCGTGGACGTCCTTGGGGAGCACCTGGGCGATGCGTTCGCCGAGGTGCTCGGCCTGGCTCGCGTCGCCGACGAGGAGCGTGGCGAGCGCCGTCAACCCGAGCGCGAGCGGGACGAGGGAGCTGACGAAGAACCACGACAGCGCGGGCGCCTCGTCGAGGACGCCGGAGGAATAGACGAGCGCGATCAGCTCGCGCGGGATGCGCCGCAGGGCCGCCACGGGGTGCAAATCGTCAGAGCGCGCATGCCGGAGTGGCGCAGCGTATTCGTAAGCGCTTCTTACCCGGTTCTCAAATGGCTCTTCGCCGGCAGAGCCACCGTCATGTCATGCGCTCAACGAAGGGAAGGCAGACATGAAGATCACACAACTTTCAACACTCTTAGTCGGGGCGGGACTGGCCGCCGCCGCACTCGCTCCGTCCGCGACGGCGGACACGGTCAGCACGGGATCCAGCGTCAGCTCGAACTGGGCCGGCTACCGCGTTGCGTCGCAGGATGTCAACGGCTTCAGCCGGGTGACCGGGAGCTGGACCGAGCCGTCTGCGGACTGCTCCTCATCGTCCGGTCACGCCTCGTTCTGGGTCGGGCTCGGCGGGTCCGGCGGAGGCGACGCGGGGAACAACGCGCTCGAGCAGGCCGGCACGGCCGTCGACTGCGACGCGAGTGGCAACGCTACGCACACCGCGTGGTACGAGCTGTTGCCGGCGGCGCCGGTCCAGCTCGACCTCAAGGTCTCCGCCGGCGACCACATGTCAAGCAGTGTCACCGTCAATGGATCCGCGGTGACGATCACCGTGTCCAACGACACGACCGGTCAGAGCACGACGAAGAACCTGACCATGCCCAACCAGCCGGACGTCTCAACCGCGGAATGGATCGCCGAGGCGCCGTCACACTGCGACAGCACCGGCGGGTGCCAGCCGCTGACCCTCGCCAACTTCGGCAAGGTCGGCTTCACGAATTCCTCGGCGACCGCGTCCGGACACACGGGCACGATCTCCGACTCGGCGTGGACGGCGCAGCCGGTCACGCTCAGCCCGGGCGGCGGCGTGACGGAGGTGTCGGCCGACAGCTCCGCCGGTGGGGCACAGCCGACGGACCTGTCTTCGGACGGGTCGTCGTTCTCGGTGTCCTACGTCGGCGCCTCGTCGACGAGCACCTCGACAGGTGGGTACGACCCGTCGGCGAGTGGCTACGGCTACGACCCGGGCTCTGGCGGCTACGGCTCAGGCGGTTACGGCTCTGGCAGCGGCTACGGCTCGGGCGGCGGCTACGGCGATGGCTCCGGCGGTTCCGGCTACGGCTCAGGCGGCTATGGCTACGGAGGCGGCTGCGGCTCGGCTACGGCTACGACCCGGGCTCGGTCGGGATCGATCCCGCCGCCGCTGCGGCACTCCTGTCCCAGTACTGATCCTTCCCCACGGAGCACCGCTTCGGCGTCGGTCAGCCGGTTGGTTTCAACCGGCGCCGGCGCCGGCGGTGGTGGATGCGGGAGAATCTCGCGCAGCGTGTCCGACTCCGCGGTTCATCATCCACTGTTCGCCCGGCTGTGGTCGGTCATGAGCCGGCACGAGCCGGCGGACATCCGCAGCCATCGTGACGAGCTGCTCACGGGATTGACCGGCCGGGTGATCGAGCTCGGCGCCGGCACGGGGAGCAACTTCCCCCATTACCCGTCGACCGTGGACGAGGTCGTCGCCGTCGAGCCCGAGCCGTACCTGCGCGAGCAGGCGGTGGCCGCCGCGCGTGAGGCGACGATTCCGATCACCGTGCTGGACGGCGTCGCCGACGCGCTGCCCGCCGAGGACGCGAGCTTCGACGCGGCGGTGGCGTGCCTGGTGCTGTGCACGGTGCCGGACCAGGCGATCGCGCTGTCCGAGCTGCGGCGCGTCCTGCGCGTGGGCGGCGAGCTTCGTTTCTACGAGCACGTGCTCTCCCACGAACCGAAGATCGCGCGCAGCCAGCGGGTCGTCGATCGCGTGTTCTGGCCGCGTGCGTTCGGCGGCTGCCATACGGCGCGGGACACGTCGGCGGCGATCACCGACGCCGGATTCGAGCTCGAGCGCGAGCGCCGCATGTGGGTGAAGACGGTCCGGGTGGCCTTCCCGGTGGCGACGCAGGCGATTGGTCGCGCCCGGCGGCTCTGACCGCCACACCGCGGACGTCAGGCTCCGAGCCAGCCGGCGGTTACGACTTCGGTGTGCGGGTAAGCGAAGGGCTTGTCCCCAAATCGAAGGAGGGCCCGATGCTCATCGTGACCCCCGCCGCCGCCGAAGCGGTGGACGCAATCCTCGCCAACTCAGAAGCGCCCGCCGGAGCCGGTCTGCGGCTCGAGCGGGCGGTCGACCCGTCCGGCCAGACGGCGGTCGGCATGCAGATCGTCGCCGAGCCCGGCCCGGAGGACGAGCACATCCCGGCGGCTATGGACTCCGAGGTGTTCCTCGCGCCGGACATCGCCGGACTGCTTGATGGCCACGTTCTCGACGCCGAAATCGAAGATCAGAACGTCGCGTTCACGCTGCACCGCCAGAGCGCCGACGGCGCGTCGGGCTGACGACCGGCTACGGCGCGGGAACGTGCCCGGCTGACCAGCACGCGTCGGCGTCGTGGCAGTTCTCGAGCGCCGCAAGCTCGGAATGCAGCTGGGAGAGGCGGTCCGTCGAGAGCGTGCCCGCGAGGTTGTGCAGCTCGTCCGGGTCGGAGTCGAGCGCGTAGTACTCGCGCTCGCCGTTGGCGTATTCGACATAGAGGAAGCGCGGCGTTCGCATCGCCTCGTAGCTCGGCGGGTTGCCGTTCGGGGTGTCCTGCGCGTCCGGGTTGCCCGGACCAACCGCCGGGCCATGATGCTCAACGAGCACGGCGTTGCGCCAGTCAGGCACGTCCTTGCCGTGCATCAGTGCAAGCAG
Organism: uncultured Solirubrobacterales bacterium; assembly: GCA_963813265.1. Taxonomy (GTDB): domain Bacteria; phylum Actinomycetota; class Thermoleophilia; order Solirubrobacterales; family Solirubrobacteraceae; genus Palsa-465. The sequence goes on from CAWEYQ010000020.1 coordinate 11,019, forward strand.
GCTGCGGCCGTCGCTCGAGACGTGGGTGCCGGCGATCGAGGCGAACGTGTCCGCGAGGTCGACGTTCTCGCTCACCTGCGGGAACGTCGCACCGGCGGGGACGCCCGGTCCGGCGACGACGAGCGGCACGTGAATATCGGTATCGAACGCGGTCAGCTTGCCCGGCATCAGCCGGTACTCGCCGGTGTGCAGGCCGTTGTCCGAGCTGAACACGATGTAGGTGTCGCGCGTGAGCCCGTGCGCCTGGACTGCGGCCTCGATCTCCCCCATCATGCGGTCGATCGACTGCACGTCCTGGGCGCGGAGCCGGAAGGTGCGATTGATCCGCGTGAGCTTGGCCGGACTCAGCGGCGCATGGCCGGCGAGCCAGCGCGGTGCGTCGGTCGGCAGGACGTTGAAGTTCGCGGGACGCGGCGCGGTGAGCCCGGGGAACTTCGGAGCGTCGCGGGGCGCGGGAACGTAGGGCGAATGCGGCGTAAACGTCGCCAGCTCAAGGAAGAACGGCTGGTGCGCTTTCGCCGAGGCGTCGATGAAGTCCACCCCGCGCCGGGTCATCACATTCGTCAGGTAGTCCCGTGAACCGTGGCCGAAGCGATGCACCGTGCCGTTGATGTTCATCGGGTAGCCGTACTCCGGGTACCCCCAGCCGGCGACGTCCCACTCGCTCCAGCCCGGAGGCACGTATGTCCCGGGGACCGGCGAGCGATCCTGGAGATAGCCGTTGAGGTACTTGCCCATCATTGCCGTGCGGTAGCCCGCCTGCTGGAGCGCGATGTTGAAGCTCGTCTCCTCGTTCCCGTTGGCGTAGAACGCCCCGATTCCGCCGTCCGCCCCCCCGTTCGTGAAGACGCCCGTGTCGTGCGGAAAGTTGCCGGTGAAGATCGACGAGCGTGACGGACAGCAGAGCGAGTCACTGACGAAGTAGTTATCGAACGTCGCGCCGCGCGTCGCGAGCGCCTGTACCTCCGGCATGAAGCGCACGAGATCCATCGACAGATCGTCGGTGAGCACGAACACGATGTTCGGCCGCCGTGACTCAGCGGCACCGTGCCGTACGCCGCCGGGTGGTCGCGCGGCGAGAGGCGACGTCTGGCGTGAGGGCAGAGCGCCCGCGGGCGTACCGGCGCCCCGTACGGAGGCGTCCGAGCCGCCGATCACGCCGGTGCCGAAGCCGACCGCCAGCAGGACGAGCAGCACGAGCAGCGCGAGCACGAGCGGAAGATGCTTCGGGGCATGCAGATTTCTTGCCACAGGCACTCGGAGCAAAACACACGCTCCCGCGTCGAGTTCCGTTCGGGACCCGGTGGCGGCAAGCATTGTCAGTATTCGGACACTTGGGACCTGTCGGTGGTCCTCCGCGCACCCTTGCGGAATGATCCGGGTTTACAGGCGTGTCGCCAACCCCGGAGGCCCTTTTGACGCCCCTTAGTCACGGTTTGACTGTCGAGGCCGGCCGGCGCGCCCGCCTCGTGCTCGGCGCGCTCGGCGCGGCGCTGTTGATTTCGTGCGCCTCCGCATCAACCGCTCTCGCGGTCAACGCGTTCCCGATTCCGGGTGCGCACGTGGCGTCCCCCGGCACCCAGATCGCATTCCGGGGCATCCCGTCGAGTCAACTCACGGGGATCACGGTCAGGGGATCGCGCAGCGGCGCGCACGGGGGCTCGATTCGACGCGATTCGGATGGCTTGGGCGGCTCATTCGTGCCCGGCCGCGGGTTCCGCGCCGGCGAGACCGTGACCGTCCACACGCCGTTCACCGTCACGGGCGCGCGGAACGGGACGTTCTCGTTCCAGGTCGCCAACCCGGCGTCGGGGCTTCCGAGAGCGCCCGGTACGCCGACGCCCCGGACACCGGGCGACGTGTACGCGTTCCACACGACCTCGCTGCGCCCGGCCGCCGTCCGCATGGATCGCACCGGCGGACAGGGCGACATCTTCGTCGGCCCACAGAGGGGCCCGCTCACCGCCGGCGCGGAGATCCTCGACCGCAACGGACACCTGGTCTGGTACCACCCGACACCGCCCGGGAACAGCCTTTCGGATTTCCGCGTCCAGAGCTACCGCGGCCGACCCGTACTCACGTGGTGGCAGGGGCGCGTCAACGGCGGCGTTGGGAGCGGCACCGACTACATCTTCGACAGCAGCTACCGCCAGATCGCCAGCGTGCGCGCCGCCAACGGTCTCGGGGCCGACCTGCACGAGTTCGAGATCACGAACGCGGACACCGCGCTCGTCACCGCGTACTACCCGGTGTACGCCAACGCTCGATCGGTCCACCGGCCCGGTCGCCAGATCGTGCTGGATTCGGTCGTCCAGGAGATCGACATTCCGACTGGGCTCGTCCTGTTCCAATGGGACAGTCTCGATCACGTGCCGCTGACCGACAGTCGTGGGCTGCTGCCGCCGCGCAACACGCGCGAGCCGTTCGACTACTTCCACATCAATTCGATCGACGTCGACCGCGACGGGGGGCTGGTGCTCTCGGCACGGAACACCTGGGCCGCCTACAAGGTGAGCCGGCAGACGGGTCGGGTCATCTGGACGCTCGGCGGGCGGCACTCGACGTTCAAGCTCGGACCCGGAGCGACGTTCGCATTCCAGCACGACGTTCGGATCCGCTCCGCGGGGGACACCACCGTCACGCTGTTCGACGACGGCGGCGGCCCGCCGAAGGTCCACCAGTCACGCGCGCTCGAGTTGGCTCTCGACCTGACCCACCGCACCGCGCGCGTCGTCTACCAACGCCAGCACTCTCCGTCGCTCGCGGCGTTCTTCGAGGGCAACAGCGAACTGCTGCTCAACCTCGACAGCTTCGTCGGCTGGGGCGGCGTGCCGTACTTCACGGAGTACGACCGAAACGGCAAGGTCGTCCTCGACGGCCGCTTCGTCGGTGCCAACTCGAGCTATCGGGCATATCGGTTCGGCTGGACGGGCACCCCGCTGCAGCCGCCCGCCGTCGCCGCGACCAAGCGGGGACGCCGGATGCTCGTGTACGCAAGCTGGAACGGTGCCACGAATGTCTGGAGCTGGCGCGTTCTCGGCGGCTCCAGCGCGAGCTCGCTGCGGCCACTGGCCAGCTCACGCAGTCACGGGTTCGAAACCGGAGTCGAAACCTCGACGCAGCGCGCCGTCGCCGTCGAGGCCCTTGACCGCGCGGGCCACGCGCTCGGTCGTTCGCCGGTAATCAGCCCACGCTGAGGGCGCCGACGTAAAGACGCCGCTAAGAATCATCGGCGCCACATAGAGAATGCGTCAAAGTCGTTGGTGGCGCGGTCGGCCTGTCCTAAGTTGGCGTCGAGGCCAACTGTGTCCATCCGACTTCCCCTCACCCTCCGTGTCCGGTTTGCACCGCTCCCGCTTGACCGCGCGCTGGCGGCCGGTGCCGAGCCGTCCCGCAGCGCGGCACTCGCGCGGCGCGCGGCGGTCCTGTCGTCGCGACACGGCAGGCGGCGAACGGCCGCCGGCCTGCGAGGGGTGCTGTCCGAGCCGGCCCGGCGATCGGGCCTGTCCGCCGCCGTGGCATGCGACCGTGCTGCCGTCGATGTCGCCCGGCCGACGCTCGAGCAGCTCGAGCAGGCGATCCGCGAGCGCGACTCGGTGCGTCCGCAGGGACTCGCGCTCGCCCACCTGCTGCTGACCGACCCGGACAGCGCGTTGTACCGAGCCCCCCACGCCGGAGCGCTGTACGAGGCCGGACGCACGGCGCTGCTCGCGCTGCACCCTCCTGCGGCGCGCGCCGCACGACCGGCGCTGCCGACGGTGCCCGCCGCCTACCCGTCCGCGTCGCGCTCGGAGCGCTCGTCAGAGCGCCAGCGCCCGAGAATCGGCACGACCTCGCCGCCGCACACCGGGCATCCCTCGACCTGAAGCAGCGGGATCAACTCGAGTTGCCACCGCTGCCGGCAGTGCGCGCACCAGTACCACGTTCCACCGGAGGTAGGCCGGGTCCCGTTCCGTGACTTGCCGGTCCGCCGCGTCATCGCGTCCCGGTGTCAGAGAGCAGCGGACCGCTCAAGCGCCGGCTGGGTCAGCAACGCGTCCACCGACGGCTCCGCCTCGAGCGAGAGGCCGGCGAAGACGGCTGCACTGCGCAGCGTCGTCAACGAGTTATGGATGAGCTGGAGCGTCCAATTGCCGATGAACGCGTTGGCAACCGGCACCGGAACCTGAGTGGAGATCGGGCACGCGACCATGCGGACGGGCCGAACGTTGTGAAGGTCCGCCGCCGTGGCCTGGAGGTCGTCGAAGTACGTCCACGGTCCGCAGATCTCGGCGAGGTAGAACGTGCCGTCGTCCGGGTCACGCGTCCAGACGAGCGCGCCCTCCGGCAGGTCGATGAACGCCCGCACAGCCGGATGAATCCCGGTCTGCCGGCGGATCATCGCCACACGCCGCGTCGCGAGCCTCCGCGTGGGGATCGACTCCCCACCCGAGACCGAGCACCGAGCGCTCGCGGCACAATGCAAACGCGGCCGACGGGTCATCGCAACTGTGCTCCATTTGCAGCGCGCACAGCGCAGGGGCGTTCGTACCGCGGCTCATAAGATCACCTCTCCGGGTTCCCTCGTGCCCGCACCGGGGTGGCCACGGGCGAGGAAGACACCGTGTGCGACTTTAGCGTCGTTTCCCCCTCCATCAATCCGCCTGTGCGCCCGATTCATTCTCAGGAGTAACTACGCAACGTGAGGACTCCTGATCAGTGTGAGCTACTGACTCCGCGCTCAAGGACGTCCGCGCGCCGCCGATGAAGGCGGGCACGGATCGTCGTCCGACCCAACGAGGAGGGACCGGAATGCGCGCTGTCCGCCGCCGAGCGAGCGCCCACACCCATGCATTACCCGTCGCGGATGCGTCATCGCAGGAGCTCAAAGCATGTCTGCGGAGCATGCACGACCACTGTCTCACCGAGCTTGCCGGGGCCGAGCAGTCGTCGGCATCGACGACACAGATCGGCGGTTCGAGCGAGGAGCTGTCCGAAATGGCCGCCCAGCTCGCGCGGCTCGTCGGGTCGTTCACGGTGTGATTGGCCGCGAGATCGCGCGCCCGACGGTTTTCCGCGGGCACGCCGGGGCATATCCGTAGCAAGGGAGTGTCCGAATCCCGACGGAGAATGCTGGTCGCCGAACTACGCTAGGTGTATGCAAGAAACGCCCGTTCAACTCCTGGAAGTCCGCGCCCGCGACGCCACGAGCCCCGTGGCGATCACGCTCGCCGTATCTGGGGCCGCGAGCCAGGCGATCTTCACGGCGCTCTCCGAACAGCTTGATCGCCGACGCCGCACGGAAATTGACACCGTGGACGAGGCGATCGCGCTCCGCGAGCAGACCGCGCTGGTCGAGCGCTTTGCGCCGCTCGCCGCGGCCGACGGGCATGCGGTCGTGAGCTTCACCGAGTCCGAGCTGCGGGGATGCCTGCTCGAGCTGACCGCGTACGCCGACCGGGTCGACGGGGAGCATTTTCAGCCGAACGAGCTCCGCGAGCGCCTCGCGATCCTCGCCGACGTCACCGCCGCCCTGTGGGACGCGAACGCCGCGGCAGCTGCCGCGGCCGAGCCGCTCAGAGAAACCGCATCCCTGTCGTAGCGCGGGCGCGTCACAATCGTCTCTGTCTGACGAGAGGCGCGCATGACTGATCACGGCGGCGAAGCACCGAGCACGATGCCGGGTGAGTTCGACACCCGGCACATGGTCAAGCGCCTGCTCGAGCTCGCCGTGTTCCTCGGCGTGCTCGTGATCGCGATCCTGTCGTTCCCTGGTCTCGACACCCTGCGGGACCGGTTTGCCCAGGCCAACGCGGCGCTGCTCGTCCTGATCGGCGTGCTGAAGCTCGGGTCCTGTCTGTCGAACATCGTGGCCTTCCGCTCCGTGTTCTGCCCCGACATGAGCTGGCGGTTCAGCTTTGAACTCGGCATGGCGGAACAGGCGACGAACGTGCTCGTTCCCACCGGCGGCGCCGGCGGACTCGCGCTCGGCGCCTGGGCGCTGCGGCAGGGCGGCATGTCGACCGAGCACATCGGTCGCCGAAGCGTCGCCTTCTTCGTGCTCACGAGCGTGCCGAACTTCGTATGCGCCGCGATCTTCGGGCCCGTCCTGCTGACGGGGCTCTTTCACGGAAAGATTCCCTTCATCCCGACGCTCGTTTTCTCGGTGCTCGCGTGGGCCGCCGCGGTGTTCACGATCCTGCTCCCGCGAGCCCTTCCGAACCGCCCCCAGGCAACCGGTCGGTCGTGGGCCAACAAGCTGCGGACCGGGCTCGCGATCGGTGCCGAGGGGATCCGAGACGTCGGCGAGATCATCCGCTCCCGTCAGTGGGGCGCAATCCTCGGCGCGGTCGGATACCTCGGCTTCGACATCGCGGCGCTGGTGGTGGCGTTCGCCGCGTTCGGCGACACGCCACCGCTCGGACCGATCATCTTCGCCTACGTGGTCGGACAGCTGGGCGGACTGATTCCGCTTCCCGCCGGGATCGGCGGCACCGACGGTGGGCTGATCGGCGCAATGGTTCTCTACGGCAGCCCGCTGTCGCAGGCGGCGGCCGCGGTCCTCGCGTACCGCGCATTCCAGTTGAGCGTCCCGGCGATCATCGGCACGGTTTCGTTCGTCGCTCTCCGACGCGAGCTCGCCCGGACAACCGAGCCGGCCGGCCACTGCGCTCCGCTCGCCGCCGAGCGCTGATGGGTGAGCGGCGGGTGACCGGGTGGCATCGCGTCATGGCGAAACCCGTGCGGACGCTCGTCGCCATCGGCGTACTCCTGCTCCTCGTCGGCATCGGGCTGTCCGTTGCCGCTGGCACCGGCGCCAGCACGGTGCTGCTCGTCGGCGGTCTCGTGTGCGTCGGGCTCGGTGCTGTTGTGCTGACGTCCGCGGTGTTCTACGCGGTCGGGCGCAGCGAGGACGAGGACCGCGCGCGGCATCCGATGGGATGAAGCGGGTAGGGTGGCGGCTCGAATGACGGCCACCCATGTCCCGCAGGCCGAGACCCTCACAATCCCCGTCGCGGACATGACGTTCACGGCGCTCGCTTGGGGTCCGGCCGACGGACCCCTGGCGCTCTGCCTGCACGGCTATCCGGACACTGCGCGGACGTGGCGCCATCTCGGCCCTGAACTGGCCGCGCGGGGGTGGCGGGTCGTTGCGCCGTACACGCGCGGATATGCGCCGACGGACCTCGCGCCCGACCGCGGGTACGGTGTCGGCGCGCTCGCCCGGGACGCGCTGGCGCTGCGGCGTGAGCTCGCCGACGACGAACCGGCGGTGCTGATCGGCCACGACTGGGGCGCGGTGACCGCATACCTCGCGGGTTCCTACGCGCCCGGCGCGTTCCGGAAGATCGTGACGATGGCGGTCGCGCCGGGACCGGTGCTGCTGGCGCCGCTGCGCTCGCCGCGGCAGCTGATCGGCGAGCTGCCGTTGATCCTGCGCCAGCTGCGAATGAGCTGGTACATGTTCTTCCAGCTGCTTCCGTGGATCTCCGAGCGCGCCCTACCGCGCGTCATTCCCAAACTGTGGGCCGACTGGTCGCCAGGCTACGACGCGCACGAGGACCTGATCGATGTGCTGGCGTCGCTCGGCCCGCCGGGCCACGCGACGGCCGCGCTCCGCTACTACCGCGCCCTGTTTTTGCCCTGGACCCGGCACGGCACCTACTCCGCCGAGCAGCGCCACCTGTTCGGAGTGCCGCCCGTACCGCTGCTCTACCTGCACGGTGCGAACGACGGCTGCCAGCTGCCGGAGATTGCGGCTCGCGCCGGCGACGTGCTCCGCGTCCCGAGCCGGGCCGAGATCGTTCCCGGCGTCGGCCACTTCCTGCACCTCGAGCGTCCGGACGTCGTCAACGGGCGGATTGCCGAGTTTCTCGGTCGTCCGTAAGCGCACAGTCGGCGGCGGACGAGCCGCCGCGGCGCCGGCCGACCACGTGCGCGGACGGGACGCCGAGGCCGAGGCGGGCGCGCGCGCGTCGCTCCCGGGCCGTACGGGTCGGCCGAGTCTCCAGCGGCAACTCGACGTAGCGCATCGTGATCGGGCCGAGCGTGATCTCGTCGCCGCTGTTGAGGTCGGCAGCGATCACGGGCTCGCCATTGACGAGCGTTCCGTCCGCACTGCGTCCGTCAAGCAGGCGCGCACCCTCCGGGTGCTGGACGATGATCGCGTGCAGCCGCGCGAGACGATGATCGTCGACGCGCACGTCGGCCGTGAGTCCCCGGCCGATGTGCGTGGTCTTCTCGCGGAGCGCGATCAGGCGGGGCCCGTCAGCGTCGGCGAGCGACAAGTACCGGCCGGCCGGCGCGAGCGACGGTGTCATCGCCTGCCGGCGGGTGCGGTGGTCTAGGAACGACAGCGGAGGTGACATGAGGCCACGGTATGGCCGGTTCCTCAGCTCGCCGCGAGCGGAACTGAAGAACCGGAGAAGGGTGTTTACGCGAAGCTGACGCGCCAAACGTGACCGGTCGCGGTCGCCGAGCCCATCGTTGGGCGCGCGATCAGCCGCGGTCGAACACGACCCGTGTGCTGCCGTTGCGACACACGTAGTGCTCGTACCACTTGCCGATCGGTCGGACGAATGTGCCCTGGCAGTGGAACCCACCCACGCTGTAGGCGCGGCCCGGTCCGGGCCGGAGGTTGCTCGGAGCGGACGCCTGGGCAACGACGTGCCCGGTCGAGCAGCCGACGCCGACGGTCGTGATGTCGAACGCGATGTCGTCACTGCTTGGCGCGAACGCGAGCTGAGCGCACGACGCGCTGCGCGGCTGCCGACGAGGATGCTTCGAGCGCCCGGCAGCAACCGAGGCGACCGAGGCGAACACGCCGATACCGGCAATGGCGGCCGCGATCAGGACGACGTGGCGAAGGCGCGGGAGTTCTCGAAAGGTGGTCGGCATGTGGGCGTCCTCGTAGGTCTTTGCTGCCCGGTGAGCTTTCGCCAAAAGCGGGGTCTCACCTTCCCGCGACCTCCGATCTCAGCCGTCCCCGCTAAGTTTCCGGGGTCGATGTTTCGCAACGTCCTGGTCGCAATCGATGGCTCGCCGCATGGCGAGACGGCGCTCGCCCGGGCGATCGACATCGCCACGCAAAACAATGCTCGGCTGACGATCGTCACGAGCGTTCCCGACCCCTCCTCGTGGCTGCTTTCCGGTGGCCCGGCCAGCGGGGGTGTCGACTTCGAGGCACTCGCCGAAGACACCGAGCACGACTACCGTGGGATGCTTGAGGCGGCGGTCGAGCAGGTGCCGACCGAGGTCCCGGTGACGAAGATCCTCGCGCACGGGCGCCCGGCGACCCAGATCCTCAAGCAGTTGCACGACGGTGGCTACGACCTCATGGTGATGGGATCACGCGGGCGCGGCGAGGTCCGGTCACTGCTGCTCGGCAGCGTCAGCCACGAGGTGTTGAACGCGAGCCCGGCAGCCGTCCTGATCGTCCACGCCGATCCCGACGAAACCGTGTCATGAGAGCCGCCGGCTGTGCCTCGGGGGATGCTTCGGCGGCAGGTTGACCCGGAGCGTCGCATGGAAGGTGTGCTTGGCACCGGCGGTGTCAAGCAGCACCGAGCTGAGGCGGTAGATCCCGGGCACGAGCTTGCGCCACGAGACGCCCGCGGTCACGCGGATCCGCGTCTTGCCGACCCGATCACGGTGGCTGAAGGTTCCGATCGTGATGTAGCGCGTGCACCGCTCCGCCCGCGGCACGCGCCCGGTCGCGTGCACGCACGAGCGCGTCACCTTGTGCCCGTGCGTCACCGCTGGAGCCGACCGCCGGTCTCGCGCTGGAGCGTGAACTTCGCCGTCGCGACCGCCGTCGCCGCGTAGCTGATGTAGATGCTCGAGAGCTGCGTCGTCGTGACGATCGCCGGCAGGAGCTTTGGCGCCGCCGGGACCTTGACGGTCGGACGGTGGGTCGTGGTCGTTGTGGTCGTGGTGCTGGTCGCCGTGGTCGAGGAGGTCGCGCTCGTGACCGACTCGGTCGTCGACGACGCGGTCGTCTGGGATGCACCGGACCCCGACAGACCGACCGACACGTTGCCACCGTCGCTGTCCAGCTCGAGTGCATCGGCGTACGGCACGGTGGACGACGGGTTGAACGTCACGTGGATCGTGACGGAGCCGCCATGTGCGGCGAGCGTCGCTCCTGCAGCCGGCGCATCCGTCGCCGTGAACGGCTCGGTTGGCGTCTTGACGGCGCTGAACGTCAGCGTCTGGCCGCCGGTGTTGGTGAACGTCACCGCGGTCAACGCCGGGCTGCCGATCGTTACCGGTCCGAACGAGACGGAGCTCTGATCCACCGTGAGCACCGGCGATGGGAGCTGCCCCGTGCCCGACAGTGAGACCACCTGCGATCCGCCGTCGGTCGTGACGTTGACCTGCCCACTCGCAGCGCCCGAGTCGGTCGGTGAGAACACCACCGGGATCGAGATCGTGGACCCCTTCGCCACGTTCGTCGGGAGGGACGGCGGCGAGGGACCGACCGAAAACGGGCCGGTCGTGTCGATCGCTGTGACCGTGAGGCCCGTATTCGCCGTCAGGGTAAGGGTCTGCTGGCTGCTCTGGCCGACGGTGGTCGTTCCGAACGCCGGCCCCGACCCGCTGAGGAGCGGAAGGGCCGTCCCGGTGAGCTGCACGGTGTGGGTCCCGGTCGAGTCGTCGCCCGTGATCTGCCAGCTGCCGCTCGCCGCTCCGGTGGCAGTCGGCGCGAACCTCACGGTCTCCTGAACACTCGCGCCCGGCTGAATCGTCGCGCCGGCACTGAGCGTCGTCGTGGCGGCGAATCCCTGACCGGACGGCGGCGTCGAGTTGCTGATCGTGACGACGGTTCCGCCGGTGTTCTTGACCGTGAACGATTTGGTGGCGCTGTCGGTGAGGGCGACACTGCCGAAGTCGATCGAGGTCGGCGTGAGAAGGAGCTGGCCAGGCGTCACCGCGGACCCGGACAGTCCGACCGAGATGTTGCCGCCATCGCTGTCCAGCTCGAGCGCGTCGGAGTAGGACCCGGCAGTCGACGGATCGAACTTCACGTGCACCGTCAGTGAGGCACCCGCCGCGATCGTCGTGCCTGGGGCGGGCGCGTCTGTTGCCGTGAACGGAGCGCCCGGCGTGGTGACGGCGCTCAGCGTCAGCGTCTGCCCGCCCGTGTTGGTGAACTTGATCGCCTTGGTCACCGGGCTGCCGACCACCGCTGTGCCGAAGGCCACGGAACTCTGGTCGACGGTCAACTGCGACGGCGCGAGCTGACCGGTCCCGGACAGCGAGAACGACTGCGAACCGACGCTCGTGGTGACGGTCACCTGGCCGCTCGCGGCGCCCGCACCCGTCGGCGAGAACGTCACCGGTACCGAGATCGTCGCGCCCTTGGCCAGACTCGCGGGGAGCGTTTGCGATGGCGTGCCCTTGGCGAACGGGCCGGTGGGGGCGATCGTCTGGACCGTGAGGGCCTTGTTGGCCGTGAGCGTCAGCGTCTGCGGGCTGCTCGTCTGGCCGACAGTCGTCGTCCCGAAGGTGAGCCCCGAGCCGCCGAGGAACGGGATGCCGGTTCCGCTGAGCTGCACGGTGTGGGTCCCGGTCGAGTCATTGCCCGTGATCTGCCAGCTGCCGCTCGCGGCTCCGGTGGCGGTCGGTGCGAACTTCACCGTCTCCTGAACACTCGCACCCGGCTGGATCGTCGCGCCCGCATTGAGCGTCGTCGTCGCCGAGAATCCTTGGCCCGACGGGGGCGTCGACGTGTTGATCGTCACGACCGTTCCGCCGGTGTTCTTCACCGTGAACGAATTCGTTGGGGTGTCGGTGACCGGGACGTTGCCGAAGTCGATCGATGTCGGGGTGAGGAGGAGCTGCCCAGGTGTCACTGCCGAGCCTGACACCGAGAACGTCTGCGAGCCCGCGGACGTCGTAACCGTGATCTGACCGCTCGCCGATCCCGCAGCCGTCGGCGTGAACGTCACCGGGATCGAAATCGCGCCGCCATTCACCAGACTCGCCGGAATCGTCGGCGTCGCCGTCCCCACCGTAAAGGCAGCCGCATTTGACGAGGCGCCCGTCACGCTCAGCGCCTTGTTCGTCGTCAACGTCAGGGTCTGTTGGCTGGACTGACCCACCGTCGTGGTCGGGAACGTCAGCCCAGACCCGTTCAGCGGCGTGACGCCCGTCCCTGAGAACTGCACCGTGTGCGGGCCGCTCGCGTCATCACCCGTGATCGTCCACGAGTCGCTCGCCGCCCCAGTCGACGTCGGGGAGAACGTCACGCTCTCGGTCGCTGTCGCACCCGGCGCGATCGTCGTGTTCTGGCTCAGCGTCGTCGTCGCCGCAAACCCGTGTCCGGACGGCGGCGTCGACGCGGTGATCGTCACCGTCGTCCCGCCCGTGTTCTTCACCGTGAACGAGTTCGCGGCGCTGTCACCCGTGACGACGCTGCCGTAGCCGATCGACGTCGGGCTCACCTGAAGCAGGCCCGGCGTCACCGCCGAGCCCGACAGGCTGGTCGACACGTTGCCGCCATCGCTGTCGAGACCGACCGACCCGCTGAACGTCCCAGCGGCCGTCGGATCGAAGTTGACGGTCACCGTGACCGAACTCCCCGGCGCGATCGTCGAGCCCGTCGCCGGGGCGCCCGTCAGGCTGAACGGTGCGCTCGGCGCATGCACCGCGCTGATCGTCAGCGTCTGCCCGCCCGTGTTCGTGTACTTCACCGTCTTCGTCGGGTGGCTCCCGGTGACCGCGCTGCCGAACGAGATCGAGCTCTGATCGACCGTGAGGTTCGGTGGCGGGGGCTGACCGGTACCGGACACCGAGAACGACTGCGAGCCGGCACTCGTCGTGACATTGATCTGGCCGCTCTGCGCCCCGGCGGCGGTCGGCGAGAACGTCACCGGAATCGAGATCGTCCCGCCCTTCGTCAGGGTCGCCGGCAACGCTGGCGAGATCGTCCCGAGCGTGAACTGACCCGATGTCGACGCGACGCTCTGCACCGTGAGCGCCTTGTTCGCGGTCACCGTCAGCGTCTGGGGACTACTGCTCTGACCGACCGTCGTGCTCCCGAACGTCAGCCCCGACCCGCCGAGGAGCGTGAGGCCGGTCCCGGAGAACTGCACGACGTGCAGGCCGGTCGAGTCATCGCCGGTGATCTGCCACGTCCCGCTCGCCGCCCCCGTCGCGGTCGGCGCGAAGGTAACGCTCTCGGTCAGCGTTTCACCCGGCTGGATCGTCGTGCCCTCGTCCAGCGTCGTCGTGTTGCTGAACTCTCCACCAAACGGCGGCTTCGACTTGTTGATCGTCACGGTCGTGCCGCCGGCGTTCTTGACCGTGAACGATTTCGACAGGGTGTCGCCGACGACGACGTTGCCGTAGTCCGTCGAGAGCGGGCTGATTTGCAGCTGCCCGGGCGTGGACGCGGTTCCAGAGACGCCGACCGAGAGATTCCCGCCGTCGCTGTCAATGCCAAGCGCGTCGTTGTACGTCCCGGCAGTCGTCGGATCGAAGTTGACGCTAATCGTGATCGATCCGTTGGGCGCGATCTTGGTGCCCGCCGCCGGTGCGCCGGACAACGTGAACGGAGCGGCTGGCGGGTGGACGGCGCTGACTGTCAGCGTCTGGGCGCCGACATTGCTGAAGGTGATCGTTCCGCTGGTGTGACCGCCGACGGCAATGCCCGGAAGGGTGAGCAGCTTCTTGTCGGACGACAGCTGGGGCGGCGCAGTCTGCCCGGTACCGGAGACCGAGAACGCCTCCGACCCAGCAGTTGTCGAGATCGTGACCTGACCGGCCTGAAGTCCGGCGATCGTCGGCGTGAACGTCACCGGAATCGAGATCGTCTGTCCCTTGGCGAGCGGGACTGGGATCGCCGGCGTGGCGCTCCCAACCGTGAACTGGCTCGAGTTCGAGCTGGCGCTCTGGACCGTGACGGCCGCGTTCGCGGTGAGCGTGAGCGTCTGCTGAGAGCTCTGACCGACGGTCGTTGCGGGGAAGGACGCCCCGGAGCCCGACAGCGGCTGGCTCACCGGCGAGCCGTACGCGATCACCTTGCCGTCGCGCGTGCCGACGTACAGCTTGCCGCCACCGACGCCGGGGGTGCTGTAATTCGCCGCCTGCCCAATCGGAGAGTGGTAGCGCTCCTGGAGCACGCCGTTCACCGGCACCGGGTCATAGGCGCGGAGCTCACCGCCGTCGCCGTTGCGGTTCGCGGCCCAGATCACCCATACGAGCGCGCTGCCGGAGACCGTGTTGTCTGAGGTGATAACGGCCGGACCGCTCCCGAAGCCGAACGCATCCGAGCTGTTGGCCACGTGCGCGAGCGCCGGGTTGCCGTTGCCGTCGACCCCGGACTTGTAGACGTCAAGCTCCCCGCCCGTGGGCTGGCCGCTGTCCGTGGTGATGTACGCGTACCCGCCGTCGCCAGGCCACACGCCGGCCCGCCCGAACGCGGCGCCGCCGGCGTCGATCGCTTGCAGCACCGCGTCCCCTTGACCCGGTCCCTGCTGGGCGCCCCCGAGGTTGTCCCGGTTGACGAGGTACACGACCCCCTGCTTGCCGACGGCGATCGCAGTGTGCGGCACCGATGCTGTCCCAAACGAGTTCGGGAGCACAACGACGGCCCCCGAACCGAGATCGGTGTCCCATTCGTCGAGAAACGACGCGTTGTAGGGGGTGAAGAAGTCGACCGGCTTGAGCGTTCCGTTGGACTGGACGTTGAGCCGGATGACCGAGTTCCCAAGGTTGCTCGGCGGATGACTGCCCGCCGTCGGAGTACTCGGCGATTCACCGTTGCCGGTGCTGAGCAGGATCGTCCCCGGCCCGTCCGAGCTGAGGCCGGCGCCGGACTGCCAGATGCCGGCGCCGTCCAACCCGGAGGTGTTGTCAACCCAGCGCGCCTTGACCTGCCCGGCTGTCGAGACGCCGAAGACCCAGCCCTGGTACGGGCTGACATCACAGTGGGAGCCGAAGCCGGCGTACACCACGCCGTTGAGTAGGAGCAGCCCGGGCCGCTGCTGCTGCGACGTCGGGCTGAAGGTGACACCGGGCGCGTTTTGGGCGCTGCCACTGAGGAGGACCGGGAATCCAGATCGCTCCTGACCCGTCGCGAGGTTGAGCGCGTCCATGTACCAGGCCGCCGGCCCCGTGGAGCCCGACGCATACGTTTTGTGCGTCATGTAAATGGTCCCGGGGTTCGTCGAGGTGTCGATGACCGGTGTCGCCGTGGTTCCGATCGCGGGCGTGATGTCGCCGCACCCGATGTCGCCGGGGTTCCACGGCGTGCCGAGATCCTTCGTCCACTGCTGCTGCCCGGTGTTCCCGTCAAGGCCGTACACCTTGTCGTTCTCGGTCGCGACGACGACAGTCCCCTGTGCGAGCAGCGGCTGTGCGTACACCTGTCCGTTGACCGTGACGGACCAGAGCTGGCCGAAGCTGCCGCCGCCGACGACCTGGGGCGAGAGCTGCGACTCATCCGCGTACCAGCCGGTGCGCGCATCGCTGCCCGCGTTGCCAATGCCATCTGCCATCGCCCGCCCGCCGCTCACGAATGCGAGCATGCTCGCGAGCGCGACCAACAGCGCTCGACGTCCATTCTTGCCCAAAACGCCCCTTTCCTGGGCGTCCATCGTACCGGCTCTTGGTGCGACGCGCGAGTGATCAGCTCTGCTTGACGACGGCGTAGATGACGCGCTCGGCGACGTCGATCACGAGCTCGCCGATCCGCGCGCAGCGGCGATACAGCTCGCGCCGTGCGATCCGCTCGCTCCGGCCGTGATGGTCGAGCAGGACTCCCATGCCCTCGTAGTACCTCCGCTCGAGCTTCCGCTCAGCCGCAATCGCGGCGTCGGCGGCGTCCGTTGCGGCGGTTTCGTCGGCGGTCCCGAGTGCCTCGAGCGCGCGATCGATGGCCCGCATCGACTCGGCGAGCAGTCGGGCCATGTCGGCGATCACGTCGTCCGGCGGGCACTCCATCACCCCTGACTCGGTCGCGAGGTCTCGGGTGTAGTTGAGGACCCAATCGATTCCGCGTGAGAGCGCAAAGACATCCTCTGGCTCGAGCGGTGTGACGAATGCGGCACGCAGGGCGACGAACAGCGCCCGTTTGGCGTCGTCGCCACGCTGTTCGGCGCCATGGATCACGTCGATCGCGGCGGCCTCGCCCCGAGCCCACGCGACGAGCGCGTCGAGCGCCGAGACCGTGATCGCCAGCTGCTCGCGGAGAAGGCCGAGCACGTCGGGTGTCTCGGGAAGGAACCATCGATGCCGACTCATGTCACCACCCCCCACAGCCAGTACAGGACCGCGGCGCCGGCCGCCGTTGCGGGCAGCGTGATCAGCCATGCCGTGCCCATCCGTCGCACCACCTCCCAGTGGATGTGGCGCCACCGCCGTCGACCGCCGCCGACGCCGATCACCGACGAGGCGACGACCTGCGAGGTGGAGGTCGGCGCCCCGAGCAACGACGCGCCGAAGATGACGGCCGCCGACGCTCCGGTGCTGGCCAGTCCTTCGAGCGGTCCGATCCGGTAGATGCGGCGACCCACGGTGCGGATGATCTTCCATCCTCCGAGCGCGGTGCCGAGCGTCAGCGCCGTGGAGCACATGACAATGACCCAGGTTGGGGCGGCCAGACTGCTGATCTTGCCGTCGGCGAGCAGCAGCGCGGCGACGACGCCGACCGACTTCTGCGCGTCGTTGGCGCCGTGACCGAACGCGAGCGCCGCCGCCATCGCCCACTGGCCGGCTCGCTCCGGCGCGTGCCAGCGACGGCGTCATCCGACGGCCGGCGCGGCGCAGCAGGCGCATCAGCACGAGCGCAGCGAGCGCTCCGAGCGGCGGCGAGATGGCGAGCGCGACGATCGCTGCCCACGCACGCCGCTCGGCCGGCCATCCTGAAAGCCGCCCCAGTTCACCGCCTGGGTGCCGCCCTCGGCGAGCGCGGCCCCGACGAGACCGCCGACGAGCGCCTGACCCGAGCTCGATGGAAGTCCGAGGGCCCAGGCCCCGATGTTCCAGATGACTGCCGAGGCGAGCGCCGTCGCGATCACGCGAGCGGCCACCGAGGAATCAACCGTCACGATCCCACCGATCGTGTTGGCCACGGCGGCACCAAGCAGCAGTGGTCCGAGCAGGTTGAAGATCGACGCGAGCACGATCGCCTGCTTGGGCGTCGCCCCGCGCGTGGCCACGAGCGCGGCGATCGCATTCGCCGCGTCATGCAGGCCGTTCGTGACGGCGAACGCGGCGGCGAGTACGACCGCGACGATAAGGCCGGCATCCATGCCGCAACGCTATGACGGCATCCGGGCGGCGCGCGAGAGCACGAGGACCGGACAGCGCGCGGTGCGCGTGAGGCGCCACGACGTGCTCCCGTGGATGAGACGCCCGACCGGCCCGTAGCCGCGGGACCCCACGACGAGCAGATCGACCGAGGCGCTGTACAGCCCGAGTTCCTCGGCCGGGAAGCCGTACGCCGCGTGAGGCTCGACGTCCCCGAGCTCGGAGATCCGGCGCCGGGCCTGCACGAGGAGCTCCTCGATGTCTCCGGCCTCAACCCCGCGGGTTCCGGCACTGGCTGGATCGCGGGGCAGCGCAATCGCTTCGAATGCGGACAACCTGGCCCCGAACTCGCCGGCGAGCCGCCGCGCGACCTCGAGTGCTTGCAGGCTCTCCGGCGAGCCGTCGTACCCGACGCCAATCTCGTCGATGTCCCCGGTCTCGTCGGCATACCCGGCCGGTGCGACAGCGACCGCGCACGGCGCCGCGTTGAGCGCGGCGTTCGTGTCGTCGCCCATGAGGACCCGTCCGAGCAGGCTTCGCCGGCTGGAGCCGACGACGAGCAGATCGGCCTGCTCGTGCTCGGCGAGCTCATGGAGCCCGCGACCGGGCGATGTCGACGCGACGAACCGCGTCGTCACGTCCACCCCGGCGGCCGCGCCGGCTGCGCCGAGGAGCGCGAGCGTCTGATCCTTGAACTCCTGCATGTGGCGAGCGTCGTCGGTGCGATAGACGAGCGGATCGCCCACGGAGATGTAGGTGAGGATGAGGGTCGCGTCTGGCGCCGCCAGGCGCTTCGCGAGCGCGAGTGCATCGCGTCCGCCCTCCTGTACGTCAGTGCCAATCACGATTTCTTTGAACATGACTCTGTGACGCTACGCCGCGGCATTTCTTCGGACATCGGTCGTCCGCCGACGCGGCCATCAGTAGGCGTCACGGATTCGGATATCCCGCCGTCGGCCGCGTGCAGAACCCCGATGTGAGAGCCATCTACGGATGCCACCGTGGGACCATGCCGGGGCGCAGCTTTCGCATCGGTCGGATCGCCGGCATCCCGATCGGGATCAGCCCGCTCTGGCTGATTCTCGTCGCGCTGATCACTGGGCTCTGGGCGCGAGTTACTACCCGAGCGAAGTGCACGGGGTTGCACCCGGGGTGTCGTACAGCGGTCACGACGAGTTGGCGTTCGCGATCGCCGGGCCGGCTGTGACAGCCGTCGTCGCGCTTGTGTCCGCGACGATCGCACTCGTGCTCCCGGCCGCCGCACCGAAGACATTGACCACCGTCGTGGACTACCTGGAGGTCAATCTGCTCGCCGCCGTCGGCGGGCTGTTGTGGCTCGGCGGCCTCGGGGTGGTCTGTGGATCGCGATCACCGGGTCAATCTGCTGACGGTCGCCACGGGGTCCGAGCGCGCGCAGGAGCAGGTGCGCTTCCCGTTCATGGGCCTCCACGTCGGCGACGTTATGTCCGACGACCCAATCGCGCTGCCGATCGACCTGTTGGCAGTGGACGCCGCCGCGTACTTCTCCGGGCACCGGCACGTCGCGTTCCCGGTCACCGATCCGGTCGGCTGGCCCGTGGGGCTGCTGAGCCTCGATCGACTCGAACACGTGACCGACGAGCGACTCACCGAGGTCAGCGTGGCCGAGTTCGCGGACACCGACCCGGGGCTGATCGCCGCAGAGGACGACGACGTCGCCGAGCTGTTGGCGCGGCCGGCGTTCCGACGCGTGGGACGGGCGGCGGTCGTCGGGCCCACCGGTCGGCTGATCGGCGTCGTGTCGGTGACGGATCTGGAGCGCACGATCCGTGCGCGACCGCTCAGCGCGCCGTCAGATCAGCCGCCGGATCTGATCCCTCACCAGTAGGTGCGGCGGGCGACCAGCCGATCGCGGGGGCGATCTCGGTGGCGATCGTCTCGAGCATGCGCGCGTTGTACTCAACGCCGAGCTGGTTGGGCACCGTGAGGAGCAGCGTGTCCGCGGCCTTCACGGCAACGTCGCTCGCCAGCTCCTGCGCGATCACGTCGGGCTCTCCCGTATAGCTGCGCCCGAATCGCGCCAGGCCGCCGTCCAGGTAGCCGACCGTGTCGCGATCCTCGCCGTTGCGCCCGCCGAACAGCGCCCGGTCCTCGTCGCTGACGATCGGGATGACGCTCCGGCTGACCGAGACGCGCGGCTCCCGCTCCCACCCAGCGGCGCTCCATGCTTCGCGGAAGATCGCGATCTGCTCAAACTGGAGTTCGTCGAACGGGACGCCCGTGTCCTCCGTGAGCAACGTCGAGCTCATCAGGTTCATGCCCTGCTCGGCGGTCCATCGAGCCGTGGCGCGGGTCCCCGACCCCCACCAGATCCGCTCGCCGAGGCCCGGTGCCTGCGGCTGGATCGGGAGGCGGCCGGCCATGCCGGTGTGGCTCGGGTCGGCTTGCGCGACGCCCGCACCGGCGATCGCGGCGCGGAACAGCTCGGTCTTCTGACGGGCGAGGTCGGCGTCGCTCATGTCATCGGGTGGGACGTATCCAAACGCTTCGGAGCCGCGGAGCGCCGG
Source organism: uncultured Solirubrobacterales bacterium (assembly GCA_963813265.1). Lineage (GTDB taxonomy): Bacteria > Actinomycetota > Thermoleophilia > Solirubrobacterales > Solirubrobacteraceae > Palsa-465. Next base: position 30,800 of record CAWEYQ010000020.1, read on the forward strand.
CTCCGGCGAGCCCCGGCTGATCCCGAGCTGGATGCGTCCACCGCTGATCAGGTCCGCGGCGGCGGCGTCCTCGGCCATGTACAGCGGGTTCTCGTAGCGCATGTCAATCACCGCGGTACCGATCTCGATCCGGGACGTCCGCGCCCCAATCGCGGCGAGCAGCGGGAACGGCGACGCGAGCTGCCGTGCGAAATGGTGAACCCGGACGAACGCTCCGTCGAGCCCGAGCCCCTCGACCGCCTCAGCGAGCTCGATCGTCTGAACATGCGCGTCGCGAGCCGTCGGCGTCTGCGACCACGGGGCCACCTGCCAGTGGCCGAAGGAGAGGAAACCGATGCGCTTCACCACCCGAAGGGTAGGACCCCGCGGCCGCAGTGAACGTCGCGACGGTCAGCCGAGGACCGGGGCGCCGCGGTCGAACGCGCGACGAGCATTGTCGTGAGAAGCGGCGACCGTGCCCAACCGCCGCACGCCGATGCCGGGACACAAGGGCAAAAACCCACGATCCAGTGCGATGCAGTCAGCGGTCGGACGCTCCACTACCGACGCGATGGGGCGCTAGAGCGAGCGCTGGTACTTCGCGAACGCCCAGCTCGCAAACGCCGCGCTCGCCAGCATCACCGCGACGAGCAGTCCGATGCGGCCCGTCACGAGGCCCCAGTCGGTCTTTTCCATCGCAGCCGACCGACCGGCCTCGACGGCCCAGTTGACCGGATTGAACTTCGCCACGGTTCCGATCCAGTCGGGCACGAGGCTGCGCTGCATCAGCGCCGCCGAGAGGAACGTCAGCGGAAGCTGCACGAACGTGACGGCCCCGATCAACGTCTCGCGCTGGCGGGCGAGCACGGCAACGCCGTTGGACAACGAGGCGAAGATCGCAGCGAGGAGCGCCGCAACGAGCAGCAACAGGAGCACACCCACGACGCCACCGCGGTAATCCGCGCCGAGCACGAGCGCGAGCAGCACGATCAGCACGGTCTGGACGATCACGGTGACCGCGCCGTAGAGCACCATGCCGGCGTTGAGTGCGCCGCGCCACACGGGCGCCGCGAGCACACGATCCATGACCCCACCGTTGATGTCCTCGATCAGGCCCATTCCGGTCCAGCCCGCGGAGAACACGGCCAGCATCACGACGACGCCAGGAGTCAGGAAGTCGATGTACGACCCGCCGCCGAAGCCGGGAATGTGCGTAACCGATTTGAACAGCGCGCCGAACAGCAGCAGCCAGATGATCGGCTGGGTGATCGTCATCGCGAGGTAGGCCGGCTCGCGGATATAGACCCGGACGCCGCGGAGATAGACCTGTGCGGTCTGGCGAACGGCGGTCATGCGGCCACCGCCTCGGCGCGCGCGTCGGCACCGTCGAACGTACGCCCGGCGTAGCGGAGATAGACGTCGTCGAGCGACGGCCGCGCGAGCGTGACCGACATGGCCCGGATGTCCTGGCTCTCCAGCGCAAGCATGACCGCCGGAATTGCCGCGGCGCCATTGCGGGCGCGGGCCCGCACGACCCGGCCGTCGACCGACACCTCGCTCACGCCATCAACGGGCCCGAGCACGTCCGCCGCGCGGAGCGCGTCCCCGCCGGGGAGCTCGATCTGGATCGTGTCCCCCTCGAGCGCCCGCTTCAGCTCGTCGGGCGTCCCTTCGGCGACGACGTGGCCGCTGTCGACGATCGCGAGCTGTGACGCGAGCCGGTCCGCCTCCTCCATGTAGTGGGTCGTCAGCAGGATCGTCATCTGCTCCTCCCGAGCCAGTCGCTCAACCTCATGCCACATCTCAGCCCTCGCCTCGGGGTCCAGCCCGGTCGTTGGCTCGTCCAGGAAGAGCACCCGCGGGCGGTGCAGCAGGCCCATGGCGATATCGAGCCGCCGCTGCATCCCACCCGAGTACGTCCGGACCGCTCGGTCGCCGGCATCGACGAGGCCGAAGCGCTTCAGCGACTCCGACACGCGCTCGCGTAGAGCCCGGCCGGTGATCCCATAGAACTCGCCCTGCGCGACGAGGTTCTCCCGTCCGGTCGCCTCCGGTGCGGCTCCGTGCCGTTGCCCGACGACGCCGATCGCGTGTCGGACGGCGACGGGATCGGCGAGCACATCGATGCCGGCGACGCGGGCCTGGCCACGGTCGGGCCGGGACAGCGTGCAGAGAACGCGCACGGTCGTCGATTTGCCGGCCCCGTTCGGACCGAGCAGCCCGAAGATGGTGCCCGCCGGGACGGCTAGGCTCATGCCGTTCAATGCGACGACATCGGGTGGGTAGTTCTTGTGGAGATCGACTGCCTCGATGGCGAGGTCCATCACCTGCCTCCGATCATCTCGTAACTTGATGGTCGAATATCTTAGATATCAAGAGATTTGAATGTCAAGACAAACCCATAAGCGCCAGGTCTTCGATGAGCTGATCGACGAAATCCGCCGGTCGCAGAGCGCGACCGACCGCTTCGACTCGGCGGTCGCCGACGCGCTCGGCATCAACCGGACCGACATGCGCTGCGTCGATGCCATTGAGCGGGCGGGCGCCCTGACCGCTGGACAGCTCGCCGAGTTGACCGGGCTGACCTCAGGCGCGATGACGACGGCGCTCGATCGCCTCGAGCAGGCCGGGTTCGTCCAGCGTGTCCGGGACGTCAAGGACCGCCGCCGGGTCGTCGTGACGGTCACCGACAAGGCTCACGCGATCGCAGGGCAGTTCTACGCCCGGCATCTGGAGATGTCCGAGCGCCTGTTCCAGGAGCACACGACCGAGGAGATCGAGCTCGTCCTCGGCGTGACGCGGCGCGGACGACGCTTCAACGAAGAGCGGGCGGCCGAGGTCGAAGCGGAGAACCGCCATCGTGGCGACGGCTGGGCCCGCACGGACGCAGAGCCTTAGGTCCGGGAACTGCGGGCGCAGCCCTCGAGCTGGACGAGCGTCAGGAGCTGGGCGGGCGGCCGCTCCCTGATGAGCGTTGACTCCGTCGGCAGCCCGTCGGTGACATGGAGCAGCCGTGGCGTGAAACGTGATCGAGTGGCGTGCCGGCAGGACGCTCGAGGACGGAACGCACTGCGTGCCGAACGAGCACGCAGCGGTGGGCGAGGCCGTTGAGGCCTAGAAGATCGTCCGCAGGCCGTTGATCGCGGCGGCGCCGAGCACGACCTCGAGCACGACGCCGCCCGATCCGACGGCCAGCCCAACGATTGCGATCAGCGCGTCGCCGAGCAGGAAACCAAGCGAGAGCAGCACGACCCCGAGGGCGGGGAGGGTGTCGAGTCCCGTGAACGGCGGCGCGAAGAATGCGCCGGCGGTCCCGCCGAGGACGAGCAGTCCGAACACCGGTCGGGTGAGGCGGTGACGGAGCAGAAACGCGAACCGCGGGCGTGAGAACCGCTCGAGCCGGCGGATCAACTTCATCAGGCCGCCGATGAACTTCTGCTGGCGCGGACCCGCGAGCTCAAGCTTGCACCACCGGTCCGGCAGCCACACCTTCGTGCGCCCCACGATCAGCTGGAGCGCGAGCAGCGCCGCGATGATCTCAAACACATGCGTCGCGCCGCCGGTGGGCAGCGGCAGGGCGGGGACGCCGAGGAGCAGCACGAACAGCAGCGCAAAGCTCTTGTCGCCGAATGTGTCGACGAGCGTCCCGATCGTCCGCTCGCCGTCAGAGCTCAGCCAGCCCTCGAGCTCATCGCTGAGCTTCGGGGCGCTCCCAGCGCTGCCCGCGCTCCCCGGCTGCGGCGGCGCACTCACTCGGCCGGCGGCAGCCCCGCGCGGTCGCGCGCCGCGATCTGAAGCAGCTTCTTCAACGCCGGCGCGAGCCCGGTATCCGGAATCGGCGTCTCAATCTGGACGGTGCCCGTATCGCGCTCGACGATGTGGACCGGGCCGAGCCCCGCGAGGACTTCCATCATCTGCTGGTTCGTCGCGAGCATCATCGCCGTGAAGCCGCGGATCCCCTCGGCTCGCGCTCGTTCCCCGAGCACCTCGAGCAACAACGTGCCGACCCCGCGCCCCTGCCACTCGTCGATGACCGTGACGGCGACCTCGGCGGTGTCGGGCTGGGTGAGATTGCGCACATAGCGCGCGACGCCGATCCCCTCGCCGGTCTCCTCCTCGAGCGCCACGATCGCCTCATGGTCGTGATGGTCGATCTCGGTGAGGTAGCTGACCATCTCTGGCGTCAGTTCCGGCGTGGCGGCGAGGAAGCGCCGATACCGACCCTCGTTGCTCAGCCGCTCAAAGCCGCGCACGAGCAGGTCACCGTCGGTGTGATGGCCCTGGCGCAGGCGCACGCGGGAGCCATCCCGCAGGATCGCGGGCGCGCCGATGGTTACGAGTTCGTGTGTGGGTGGCATGGTCGACATGGATCGCCCCTGTACCGAACATACGTACGTATGACGGTCTCAGTTACGTCCCTGGAACACATCTGGTCGAGGCCGCATCTTCGCCGGGATTGTCCCGGTGCCGGATTAACCGGGCTGAAGGATCGCGTCGAGCTCGTCAAGCTGGCGTCGGACTCCGCCGCACACCTGCTCGCACAGGTCAAACACGCTCGGATCGCTGACCGAGTACCGGGCGTGGTTGCCATCCTTGCGCCGGCTCACCATCCCCGCCCCCAGCAGGATCCCGAGGTGCTTGGAGACGTTCTGCTGCGAGGCGCCGAGCGTCTCCTGAAGCTCGGAGACCGTCGCGTCGTGCTCCCGGAGCGAGTCCAGCAGCTTGATCCGCATCGGCTCGCCGAGCACCCGGAAGCGCTGGGCGACGAGCTCGACCAGTGGTTCGGGGAGTGGGTGCGGGATCGACGGCCGTGCCGACATTCGATTTCATCGTAACACAACCGGACAGTGGTTCAGTTGGCGCCGCGTGTGGCCGGGTGCGCCGCAAGGGGATTAATTCGCCAAAGCGTTTCCGCCATCCGGATCCGGGCGCAAAACGCACCGTGAGCGGGACTTTTGCGCCAAGATCCCGCCGCCGGGCAGAGTTTGGCGAAATATTCCCCGCCTGGCTCGGCGGCGTCAACGCGCGGCGCCCGAGCCCCACGCGCGATCCGCCTCCTTCTCGATCCGCCGTCCGGTCACCGCCCGGCACGGCACCAGGCTCCCAGCGCCGGCAGAACTCTGATACCCCCCTGGCATGACCGACCAGTTCCCCCGCGGCCCACTCCCCCAGGCCGAGTTCGACTCGATCTACGCCCGCGTGCCACGACTCACGGTCGAGGTCGTGATCGCGTCGGCTGACGCAGGCGTCGTACTCACGCTGCGGACCTTCGGGCCGTGCCGCGGGCTCTGGCACATCCCCGGTGGAACCGTCCGCTTCGGCGAGCCGCTCGTCGACGCCGCCATCCGGGTCGCACGGGACGAACTGGGGGTCACGGTCGCGGTCGGCGAGATGCTCGGCTACATCGAGTATCCGAGCCACTACGAGAACGGGCTCGACTGCCCGGTCGGGATCGCATTCGCGGCCGAGATCGTCGACGGAAAGCTTCCGGAAACCGATTGCGAGCGGTTCGCGGAACTCCCGCAGGCGATGCACGACGAGCAGCGCCGTTTCGTCGGAGATCTCCTCCTACGGCTCCGTAGTTTGCCGCGACCGGGTGCCCGCATGTCGCCCGGATGTTGAGCTGAAACGCGTCCGGCACCCTCAGAAAGGACGCCGATCGCTCGATCGCGCGTCGCCGTGACCCGAGGCACGTACGCACACGGATGCAGAGGACTAGCCCATGACGACGCTCGATTTGGCCCGAACTCAGTTCGGAGTCACCACCCTCTTCCATTTCATCTTCGTCCCGATGTCGATCGGGATGGCGGTCTTCGTCGCCACCTGTCAGACGCTGCACTATCGGACGGGCAAAGAGGTGTACCTGCGGATGACGCGGTTCTGGGGCAAGTTCCTGCTCATCTCGATGGCGATCGGAGTCGTCACGGGAATCGTCCAGGAGTTCCAGTTCGGGATGAACTGGTCTCAGTACTCGCGCTACGTCGGCGACATCTTCGGCGCACCGCTGGCGATGGAGGCGCTGATCGCGTTCTTCCTCGAGTCGACGTTCATCGGGCTGTGGCTGTTCGGTTGGGGCCGGCTGTCACCGAAGCTTCACCTGTTCTGCATCTGGGCGACGGCCGTCGGGACGATCATCTCCGCGTACTTCATCCTCGCGGCGAACTCGTGGATGCAGCACCCGGTCGGCTACGCGATCAACCACGTGACCAACCGCGCGGAGTTGAAGGACATCTTCGCGGTGCTCACCAACTCGACCGTGCTGCTCGCGTTCCCGCACACGATCCTCGGCGCATTCACGACCGCCGGGATGCTCGTGATCGGGATCTCGGCGATTCAACTGCTGCGCAAGCGTGACAACCAGGTCGTGCGCCGGTCGCTGCAGCTCGCGCTGCCGATCACGCTCGTCGCGGTGCTCGCCACGATGGCCTTCGGCGACGGCCAGGGCCGGCTGATGGAGACGCAGCAGCCGATGAAGATGGCCGCGGCCGAGGCGATCTACAACACCCAGAAGGGCGCCGGGTTCTCAATCTTCGCCACCGGTGACTTCACCCGGAACCCCGGGCGCCTCAGCAAGAACATAACGATCCCGCATGGCCTCTCGATGCTCGCCGACCTGTCGTGGAACGGCACCGTCAAGGGAATCAACCAGATCCAGGCCCAGGAGGTTAAGAAGTACGGCCCCGGCGACTACGTGCCGGTCGTCGGCATCACCTACTGGACGTTCCGCCTGATGGTCGGCGCGGGCGTCCTCATGATGCTGCTCACGATCGGCGGTCTGATCCTGATGCGCCGGCGCAAGCTCGAGACCGCGAAGTGGTTCCAGCGCGCCGCGATCATCGGCATCTTCCTTCCGATTCTCGCCAACTGGACCGGGTGGATCTTCACCGAGATGGGTCGCCAGCCGTGGGTCGTGTTCGGGCTGCTGACGACAGCTAAGTCCAACTCTCCGAACGTGGCGAGCGGCGACATCATCGTGACGCTCGCCGGCTACATCGTCATCTACGGGATCCTGATCGCGGTCGGGGGCTGGCTGATGTTGCGCGAGATCCGACACGGCGCCGAACCCGATCCGGAGCCCGACGATCAGCCGCCGACGTCTCCCTCAGAGCCGGCGCGCCCCGAACTCGTCCTCGCCTACTGATCCACGGAGACCAGAGCCATGCACACAGATCCATCATTCCTCCAGGCCCTGTGGTTCGTCCTCATCGGGATCCTCTGGACCGGGTATTTCGTGCTCGAGGGCTTCGACTTCGGCGTCGGGATGCTCGTCCGCGGTCTCGGGCGGGACAACGTTGAGAAGCGGATGATCATCCACACGATCGGTCCCGTCTGGGACGGCAACGAGGTGTGGCTGCTCACCGCCGGCGGCGCCACGTTCGCCGCGTTCCCGCAGTGGTACGCAAGCCTGTTCTCCGGGTTCTACCTGGCGCTGTTCCTCGTCCTCGCCGCGCTGATCGTGCGCGGCGTGTCGTTCGAGTTCTGGGGCAAGGTCGACTCGCCCCGGTGGCGCTCGACGTGGGAGTGGGCGCTCGGGATCTCAAGCGGTGCCGCGGCGCTGTTGTTCGGCGTCGCGTGGGCCAACTTCATCCACGGCGTGCCGATGGGTGCAGACCACATCGTGCACGCGTCGCTGTGGGATCTGCTCCACCCGTACGCGCTCGTTGGTGGACTGACGACGCTGTCGCTGTTCCTCGCCCACGGCACGATCTTCCTCAGCCTGCGCACGAAGGGTGAGGTGCAGGAACGAGCCAGCGCCCTCGCCCGGCGGGTCGTCCCCATCGCCGGCGTGATCACGCTCGCGTTCCTGGTGTGGACAATCGCCGATCAGTCGTTCGGCGCCGGTGTGGTGATCCCGGCCGTGCTGGCGGTGGGCGCGCTCGCGCTCATCCCGGTGTTGCTCGGCCGCTCGCCAGGCCGGGCGTTCGCCGCGAGCACGCTCGCGATCGTCCTGCTCACGGTGACGCTGCTCGCGTCGCTCTACCCGAACGCGATCCCCTCGACGACGAACGCGCTGTTCACGCTCACGCTGCATCAGGCGTCATCGACGAGCTACACGCTCACGGTGATGACGATCGTCGCGGTCATCTTCGTCCCGATCGTGCTCGCCTACCAGGCGTGGACGTACTGGGTGTTCCGCCACCGGCTCGGTCGCGATGACTTCGAAGGCCCGATGACGCCCGTCGCGGTGCTCGAGCATCGGGCGCAGACACGTTCACGTGGCGGCCGCCCCGGGCCCGGGGCGCCGGAGCCAACGACAGGTCCGGCCGCGGGGGCCTGACCGAGCGGGCGGGGAACGTGGCGGCACCGATTGACCGACGGCTGCTCCGTGAGAGCGGAGCCGCCCGGACGCACCTCGGGGTGATCGCCGGGCTCGGCGTCGTTCAGTGCGGGTTGATCCTCGCGCAGGCTGGGCTGCTTGGTTACATCGTGGCGCGCTCGGCGACCCACGGGGTCGCCGTCGCCACCCTGAAGGGACCGCTGATCGCGCTCGCCGCCGTGCTCGCAGGCCGGGCGCTCGTCAGCGCCGGCTTCGAACTGACCGGACGGCTCGGCGCCGCGCGGGTCATGTCCGAGCTGCGAGGGCGGCTCGTCGAGCACCTGCTCGTGCTGGCCCCGGGTCGGCGCGGCCCGAACGTCCGCACCGGCGATCTCGCCGCGAGCGCGGTGCAGGGCGTCGATGCCCTGGAGGCGTACTTCGCCGGTTACCTCCCCCAGCTGATGCTGGCGAGCATCGTGCCGGTGGCGGTGCTCGTGTACGCGGCGATCCTCGATCCGGTGACCGCTGTGATCCTCGCGATCACGATCCCGATCCTGATCATGTTCATGGTCCTGATCGGTAAGGGGACGCAGGCCAAGACCCGCCGGCGGCTCGGGGCGCTCGCGCTGCTGAGCGCGCACTTTCTCGACGTCGTCCGAGGGCTGGAGACCCTCCGGGCGTATCGCCGGGAGCACGTCCAGGAGCAGGTCCTCACCGACGTCGGCGATCGCTACCGGCGGGAGACGATGGCGACGCTGCGCGTCGCGTTCATGTCGGCGCTCGTGCTGGAGCTGTGCGCGATGATCGGGATCGCGCTTGTCGCGGCGACGATCGGCGTGCAGCTCGCGGGCGGCCACCTGTCGCTGCAGGCCGGCCTGACCGTGCTGCTGCTGGCGCCCGAGCTGTACGCCCCACTGCGCGAGGTCGGCCAGCAGTTCCACGCGAGCGCGGACGGCGTCGCCGCCTACGAGCGCATCTTCGAGACGGTGGGCGGCGATCCCGGCGTTCCCCGCGCCCATGATCCCCGGCCGGTCCCGGATCCCGTCCGCCACCCGGTCGCGTTTGAGTCCGTCGCCTTTGCGTATCCGGGCCGGCCGGGCTCCGTGCTCGACGACGTGACGATTGAACTCGCGCCCGGCACGACCACGGCGCTCGTCGGGCCGAGCGGGAGCGGCAAGAGCACGCTCGCGCGGCTGCTGATGCGCTTCGACGACCCGACCGCCGGGCGCGTGCGCTGCGGCGGGATCGACATTCGCGATTTCGACGTCGACGACTGGCGCGCGCGGATCGCCTGGGTTCCGCAGCAGCCGACGCTGTTCACGGGAACGGTCGCCGAGAACATCCGGCTCGGAGCCCCGCATGCCGACGCCCAGCGGCTCGCCGCCGCGCTCGAGGCGGCCGGCGCCGAGGAGCTCGTGGCCGGCCTGCCGCAGGGCCTGGCGACCGTGATCGGCGAGGGTGGACGACGCCTCTCCGCTGGACAGCGCCAACGCGTCGCGCTCGCCCGCGCGTTCCTGCGAGACGCACCGATTCTGATCCTCGACGAGCCGACGGCGCACCTCGACGCGCGGACCGCGGCTGAGGTCGCGGATGGCCTTGCGCGCGTCGCGCGGGGACGGACGACGCTGCTGATCGTCCACCACGCATCGCTCGCGGCGCAGGCGTCCAAGATCATCACCCTCGCCGCCGGCCACGTGCACGCCACCGACGCCGTTCCCGCGGTGGCCGCGTGAGCGCGCTCGCAAAGGTCGCGCTTCCGCGCGGCGGCGAGCGGTCGCGGCTCGCGCTCTCGGTGGCGCTCGCCGCCGGCGCCACCGGCGCCGCCATCGCTCTGCTCGCCACCTCCGGCTACCTCATTTCCCGTGCCGCCCAGCGGCCGCAGATCATCGCGCTGACGGTGACGATTGTGGCCGTCCGGACGTTCGGCATCGCCCGGGCAGTGCTCCGCTACGCCGAGCGGCTCGCCTCACACGACTTTGCGCTGCGGATGCTCGCGCGGCTGCGCACCGAGTTCTACAAGCGGCTCGCGCCGCTCGTCCCCGGAGAACTGCGCGGCCACAAGCGCGGCGAACTGCTCTCACGGTTCGTCGGCGACGTGGACACGCTTCAGGACCTCCACCTGCGGATCATCATCCCGGCGCTCGTCGCGGTGACCGTCATCGTCGGCGCGTCGATCGCCGGCGCGCTGATGCTCGGCGCCGCCGGCGCCGTGTTGCTGGCCACCCTGACGTGCGCCGCGGTGTGCTCGTCGTGGGTCAGTGCGTGGATCGCCGATCGCAGTGGCCGCGATCAATCGCCGGCCCGGGCAGACCTCACCGCGCGGCTCGTCGAGGCGATCGACGGATCGGCCGAACTGGCGCTCAGCGAGGCGAGCGCCGCGCAGGCGACGCGAATCCGCGAGAGCGATGCCACGCTCGCCTCCATCAGCAGGCGCGACGCGCTCGCGGGTGCGTGCGCCGGCGGCCTGCACAGTCTGCTGACCGGCACCGGACTGCTCGCCGTGCTCGTCGTCGGCGTCAGCGCCGTGCACTCCGGCGCCCTCGCGAGCGTGCTGCTCGCCGCGCTCGCACTGTTGTTCCTGGGAGCCTGCGACGCGGTCGCCCCACTGCCCGCCGCGGCGCGCCGTCTGCGGGCATGCCACTCCGCCGCCGGCCGGTTGCAGGAGATCTCCGCCACCGAGCCGCGGATCGTCGACCCGGCCCAGCCGGCCGAGCTGACCGGCGACGGCGCCCTCGCGCTCGAGCACGTCACGCTGCGCTACGGCGCCGAGGAACCGCTCGTGCTGGACGGCGCCGATCTGCAGATCGAGCCCGGGGAGCGCGTCGCGCTCGTCGGGCCGAGCGGCGTGGGCAAGACAACGCTCGGGGAGCTGCTCGTCCGCTTTCTCGATCCGACGCAGGGACGGGTCACGCTCGACGGCACTCGACATCCGCGAGCTCGCGCAGACCGATCTGCGCCGCGCGGTCCTGATCTGCGGGCAGGACGCCCACCTGTTCAACACGTCGGTCCGCGAGAATCTGCTGATCGCCCGTCGCGAAGCCGTCGAGGACGAGTTGTGGGACGTGCTGCGCACGGTCGAGCTCGATGGGTTCGTCCGCTCGCTGCCTGACGGGCTCGATACGTTCGTCGGCCAGCAGGGTGAGCTCGTCTCCGGCGGTCAGCGGCGCCGACTGGCGGTCGCCCGTGCCCTGCTCGCCCAACCGCGGTTCCTGATCCTCGATGAGCCGGTCGCCCACCTCGATGGCCCGCTCGCGGAGCGGGTCATGGAGCGACTCCTCGACGGTAACGGCGAGCGCGGGCTGCTGGTGATCACCCACGAGACACAGTCACTCGGCGCGTTCGACCGCGTGCTCACGGTCGAGGACGGGCGGCTAGCTCATGTCCATACGGGCTAGCTGCGGGCGGGCAGATCATCTTCACCTGGGCGCAGCGGAGGACCGTCGCCGCTCGGCTCGGCGGCCTCCTCGGTCGCTCCGAGGCGCGCCGAGTACACCGACGGCGCGCCGAGGATCCGCGCGACGACGGTCGCGCCGGCGACGGCGAGCAGCAGCGGGACGACGAGCGTGTCGCTGTGGTGGGCGAGCTCGAGGATGAGGACGACCGCCGCGAGCGGGCCCTGCATCGACGCAGCGAGTACGGCGGCGCCGCCGACGAGGGCGTAGGCGCCGGCCGAAGCGCCGGGCCACAATCCACCCCAGGCGTGGCCGAGGAGTCCGCCGAACAGCACGCCGAACGTCAGCGTCGGGGTGAACAGGCCCCCCGGCGCGCCGCTGCCGAGACACGCGACGGTGGCGAGCGGCTTGAGCACGACGAGCGCCGCGAGGAGGCTCACGGACAGCGCCCCGACCGTGGCGAGCGCGACCGTGTCCTGACCGTTGCCGAGCAACTGGGGGTACTTGATCGCGACGACGCCGAGCGCCGTCAGCACGATCACCGGCGCGACGACCCGCCGCCAGCCCGTCGGCCGCATCCGGTGCGCCCGGGCGACAAGCCCGACCCAGCCGACGGCGAGCAGTCCCGCCAGCGGCCCGACGAGCACCGAAAAGACGACGAGCGGCGCCGAGACGTGAAAGCCAGGCACCTCGTACACGGCGTGATTCGGCACGGCCACCCACGCGACGAGCGTGGCGAGCGCGCTCGTCAACAGCGCCGGCAGCACGAGCGGCAGCGTGACCGTGCCGAGCAGCACCTCGAGCGCGAACAGGGCCCCGCCGAGGGGAACGTTGTAGACGGCGGCCATGCCCGCCCCGGCGCCGCAGGCGACGAGCAGCCGCCGCTGCCACGAGGGCATCGCCGCCGCCTCGCACAGCCGGCTCGCGGCCGCCGCGCCCGTGAGCTGCGGCGCCGCCTCACGGCCGAGGGAGGCGCCCATGGCGACAACCACGATCGAGAGAATGCCGCGGCTGACGCTCTGAACGACCGACAGATGCGCGTCGCGCAGCCACATGGCCTCGGACACCTCGCCCCCGCCGAGCCCCGGGAGCCGACGGAGGACGAGCGCGCCGATCCCGGTGATAACGCCGGCTCCGAGCAGGACGAGCACGATGTGCAGCGCGGAGACATGCATGACGGCGACGAGGAACGAGCCGTGGTCAAACGACCAGGCGAGATGCTCGACAGCGCGCAACAACTCGATCAGCGCGGCGCCGGCGAGCCCCGAGATCAGACCGATGGCGACCGCGATCGCCCAGAACGTCGGACGGTAACTGGCGACGATCCCGCGGCCCGGAACGTTCGGCTGCGGGGAAGCGAATCGGCGTTTTACGTTCCCCGCGTGCGTGCGCCTCGGCACGGGTGGAGCATACGAGACGAGGTCCGGTGAGGGATGCTCACCCAGGGACCGTCAGCTCGGGCATGACGCTCGGACTGACGGGGCCGCCGGGAAGACCCGCACGTGCGTCTCGGGCGCGCCAGTACCGACGGACCCACACCGGACGGGCATCGGTGGAGACGTGCGCCGCCACGCGCTCGGTCCAGCGTGCGAGGTACGCGTCCGCCTCGGCGAAGGCAGCCGAACCGCCCGGGGGCGTCTCGAGCCACCGGCGCTCCAGCTCGTCTCGCTCGGCGACAAACAGCGGATACGCGGTCTCCGGGTCACGCATGGCGCGACGGTGAAGACGTTCGTGGCGCCACCAGAGAGCGTTCGGGTCCCAGGTATCCACGGGAGCCGGGCCGAGGTCGACCGGCTCTGTGACGCTGACCGGCTTGAACACCGACGTGCACGGAGCCGCGGTCGCCGTGACCCAGTGCCGGCCGGCCGGGCCCCGACCCGAGCCCCGGCCCGAGCCCCGACGGAGCTCGGAGACCCACGAGGCGGTGGTCTGCGAGGACGCGAGCACGCCGCCTGCGTGCATACATGGCGCCGCCATCCCGCCATTGGCAAGCGAGTAGCGCGGCGCCGCGGTGTCGCCGTGAGAGCGCAGCAGCGCCATCAACGCCGCGGGTGTCGCCGGGCCGCTCGCGGCACCGTGCTCGGTCAGCTCGCGCCGGGTCCGGCACGCGGAAACCGCCGTGCGAAGGGTGTCGCTGTGGGTCTCGGCGAAGCCGGGAATCGTGAGCCCGTTGGAGATGCTCCGAGCCCCGCTGCTGACCCGCTCGACCGCGAAATGACGGCCCGCCGTCTCCAGCACATAGGCCTCCGCCGGGTCGGCGATCGCGAAACTGTTGTGGTAGGTGAACGAGCGCCGCTCGTACCCGCAGCCACCGCCCTGCCCGTGCCGTTCGAGCAGTTCGGTGATGATGCCCACCGCCTCATCGGCCGTCGCCGAGCGCTCGAGGGCGAGGCGGACGAGATCCATGCCGGTGAGACCTGTCGGCGCGTACGGCTCCTTCGTGAACACCGCCTCGTTACCGATCGCCACGCCGTGCTCATTGGCGCCCATCTCGGCGCCCCACATCCAGAACGGACGGCTGATGAGGATCGCGTGCGTGTGCGCGACCTGGGGAACCTCACGCCATGTGCAGCGGACGGTGGCACCGGCGGCATGGGTGCGCCGAGGATGCCACTCGGGGACCTGCGCCTCGTTGGGGTCCCGGTCGGAGTTCTTGGCGAGCAGCACGCGGTCGGGGCGGACGATCACGATCGTGTCGCACACGCGACGGAGCGTGGCAGATCGCCCCGCCGGGCGTCCGGCTGCCGCACCCTTCCTCAAGCCGCTAAAATCTCAGTCGGACTAACTTAGATCTTCTAACTAGGAACCGATAACTGTGGAACATGAGAACAACCTGAACGCACACGTCTGCGACGTGTGCCACGAGCGCCCCGCGGCGGTCGAGGTCACGTTCCTGGTCGACGGCGAGCGCCGGAACGGCGCGTTGTGCGAGCGGTGCGCACGTATCGCTCTCGCGCGGCAAAGCGGCGGGACGGACGGCGGCCAATTCGGCGGCTTCTCCGGGCCCGGCCCGGCGGGGGGCGGAACCTCCACCCGTCAGCGTGGCGGCACCCGGCAGCGCTCGAAGACGCCGGCGCTCGACCAGTTCGGCCGTGACCTCACCGCCGAGGCTCGCGCCGGGCGAATCGACCCGGTGATTGGACGTGACACCGAGATCGAGCAGGTGATCGAGGCCCTGAGCCGACGGCGCAAGAACAACGCGGCGCTGATCGGCGAGGCGGGCGTCGGCAAGACCGCGATCGCGGAGGGCCTGGCCCTGCGCATCTCCCGGGACGAGATCCCGGAGGCCCTGCGGGGCGTGCGCGTCGTCGCGCTTGACCTCGCCGGGATGATCGCGGGCACCCAGTACCGCGGCGCGTTCGAGCAGCGGCTGAAGGCGGCCCTCGACGAAGTCGTCGCGTCCAAGGGGCGGGTCATCCTGTTTGTGGACGAGCTGCACACCGTGCTCGGCGCCGGCAACGCAGAGGGCGCGATGGATGCCGCCAACATCCTCAAGCCGATGCTGGCGCGCGGCGAACTGCGGATGATCGGCGCCACGACGCTCGCCGAGTACCGCGCGATCGAGCGTGACGCCGCACTGGCACGTCGGTTCTCGGCCGTGATGGTCGAAGAGCCGTCGATCGCGGACACGCTGGCGATCCTCCAGGGACTGCGCCCCCAGTACGAGGAGCATCATCGGGTGCGGATCGACGACGCCGCGATCGAGGCCGCGGCGCGGCTGTCAGACCGCTACATCAGCGAGTACCGCCTGCCGGACAAGGCGATCGACCTCGTCGACCAGGCGTCCGCGCGACTTCGGCTGCGCACACCGGTGACGGACACCGACACCGTCCGGGCGGAGCTCGAGCGGCTGCAGGCTGAAAAGCAGGCGGCGGTCGACGCCGAGGCCTACGAGGACGCCGGACGTCTGAAGGAAATGATCGACGACGTCCAGACGCGCCTGTCGGAGCTCGGCGAGAACGACGAGGAGACCGCGCGGACGACCGTGGGCGAGCAGGACATCGCGGCCGTTGTGGCCGCGCGGACCGGAATCCCGGTCGGCGAGCTCGTCACCGCCGAGCTGGAGCGCCTCGGGGCCCTCGAGGATGACCTCCACCGCCGAGTGATCGGTCAGGACGCCGCCGTGCACGCCGTGTCCGAAACGGTGCGGCACGCCCGCGCCGGCCTGTCCGAGCCGGATCGTCCACTCGGGAGCTTCCTGTTCATGGGTCCGACCGGCGTCGGCAAGACCGAGCTCGTCAAGACGGTCGCCGAGCGTCTGTTCGCGACCGAGAGGGCGCTCGTCCGGATCGACATGTCCGAGTACCGCGAGCCCCACACGGTCGCGCGGCTGATCGGCTCTCCACCCGGCTACGTCGGGTACGGCGACGGCGGCCAGCTGACCGAGCCGGTGCGGCGTCGGCCGTACTCGGTCGTGCTGCTCGACGAGATCGAGAAGGCCCATCCCGAGGTCTGGAACGTGTTGCTCCAGGTGCTCGACGATGGCCGCCTGACCGACGGCGAGGGTCGCACGGTCGACTTCACGAACACCGTGATCGTGATGACCTCGAACCTCGGTGCCGGGCAGGCGAAGCGCTCGCTCGGGTTCACCGGCGGCGGCGAGGCCGCGCCGGCGGCCGACCGGATGCTCGAGGCCGCCAAGCGTGCCTTCCTCCCCGAGTTCCTGAACCGAATCGATGAGATCGTCGTGTTCGAGCCGCTCACCGAGGAGCAGGTCGAGCGCATCGGCGCACTCCTGTGCGAGCGGATCGCCGAGCGGCTGCGTCAGGAGCGCGGCGTCGAGCTCGAGGTCGAGCCGGCGTTGATCGCCCGGCTGGCTCGTGAGGGCTTCGATCCGGAGTTCGGCGCGCGCCCGCTCAAGCGGCACCTGCGCCGGACGCTCGAGAAGGAGCTGACCCGCGGCATTCTGGACGGGCGGATCGGTGATGGCTCGCGCGTCACGGCCCGGGACCTCGACGGCTCAGAGATCAGCCTCGAGGTCGCCGAACCGGCGATCGCCTAGTGGTCGTTCACGTAGGTTCGTTCGGACCGAGAGGCGACGCTGGTGGATGGCTGGCGCGGACGCAGAAGGCGACGTGCAGCAGCGCTGCACGAGCCTTCGAGGACAAAGCCAGCCGCCGCCAGCGGTGCCTCGAATCCGGACGTACTTGCGTGAGCGGCCACTAGCGACCCGAGCCGCGACACGCACACTGCGCGCGGCGGGTGATCCTCAGGGATGGCCCGCCGCGCCTTTGCCGCCCGTGTCCGGATCCTCGGAACCGGTGTCGGTGTCCTCGGTGAGCTCGGACGAGGTGACATGGTCATCCTCGCCGTAGATGACGGTCGCGCGGTCGGCCTCGAGCTCTGGGGAGAACGCGTCGCGCTCCGGGTCGCCGCGCCCGTCACCGTGCGTGGCGTTCTCGATCAGCTCCTGTTCGGCCTCCTCCCAGCCGTCCTGCTCGCCGCCGCCGGCCTGGTAGACGGGGTCGAGTGCCGGATCGCCGGCGTCGGGCGCGACCCGGCCACCGATGCCGGCCGCCTCGGCCGCCGCCGCGGCTTCCTCCTGGGCGACGAACACGTCGTCCGTCGGGGGCGCCTCGCTGTCCGGATCTGGACGCCCGGCATCCACGCGCTCGGCGCGCTCGACGTCGGATCCGCCGTCGGCGGGAGGTGTCACGGACGGACCGGGGGCATCGGGCGGCGCACTCGCCAGCAGCGGTCCGTCGGCGGCGGGCGTTTGCGCCGCGAGCCCCTCGCCGGTCACCCCGGTGGCCGCGCTCGGGATCGGTTGCTGGTCGTCGGATGCGCGGCGGCGGCGCAGCGCACCGGCGATGACCGCCACACCGGCGGCCCCGAGCAGCACACCGGCTCGCCGGCCGCGGAACAGCTTCTTGGGAATCAAGGACATGCCCGGACGTTACCCCACCGCGCCCGATCGGCAATCAACGCACGATCAGCGTCCCGTGCATGAATGGGTGGAACTGACAGCGGTAGGTGCCCGGGTGGTCAGCTGTCGCGCGGAGCCGTCAGTCGGCGAACGTGAACAGTGCGTTGGTTTTGGTGATCCCGAAGACGCGCTGAATGCTCGGCGCGCCGGGAACGAGAACGAGCCGATAATCGTGCTCGACAGCGCGTCCGCGCGCGGCGAGCAGCGCCCGCAGCCCGCTGCTGTCCATGAAGGCAAGGCCGCTCAGGTCGATCACGATGCGCCCCGGGCGGCGTGATTCGGCGTGGCGGAGCGCCCGATCGAACCGCGGCACCGTGCCGAGATCGAGCTCGCCGTCCGGGACGAGCACGATCGTGCCGTCCGGAAGCGTGTCGACCCTGAGGGCGAGGTCCTCCAGCGGAGAGGCGATCGGCGACTCCACGGAGCCGAGATTACGACGGTGGCTAAACCGCGGACAAACAACGTCAGCAAACTGACGATCCTCGGCGTCGGGCCGATCGGCTACCGGACCTCGTTCAGCCGTCGATGACGAACTGCAGCGCGAGCGGCGCCAGCTCGGTCGGCGCGGGGCCGCACAGCAGCCAGTCGTGCTGACCGGTACGGATCAGCCGTCCCGCGTCCTGCAGGCGGGCGAATGCGATCGTCACCGACGGCCGCTGCGTGGCCACAATCTCGGCGAGTTGGGCGTGGCTGATCGGCAGACGCAGGCGCAGGCCGCCGGACGCGACGCGGCCGAACCGGTAGGCGAACTGCCACAGCGTGAGTTCGAGCCGCTCGTGGGTGCGCGGGATCGAGTTGATCGCCGACTGGAGGCTGAGGCGGCGGGACCGCAGGATCAGGCGCCGCATGAGCGCGGCCTGAATCTCCGGCCACCGGGCCGTCCGCAGCGCGAACTGACGGTCGAGCACGGCGACCTCAGCGGGCTCGACGACCCGCGCGGTGACCTCCGCGTGATCGGAGAGCTCGGGCGCGGCCTGGAGCCGGGGACTGACGAGGTCGCCCTCTCCGAGCAGCTCGGCGTGAGAGCGCTCCCCAACGGTCACGCGGACGAGGACCAGGCCGCCGAGAATGAGACCGCCGAGCTCACCGGGGTCCGCCGATCGCTCGAGCGTCCAGGGGCCCCGGGCGAGGGCGTGGACCGGCGCCGCCGAGCAGCCCGCCGCGAGCGCCACCTGCTCGGGCGCAATTCCGCTCGCGAGTTCAGGCTCGGTGTCGAGGACACGCACGACGCGCCCGCCTGGCTCGGCGAGCGACTTGTCAAGCGGTGATGCGTCCGAAAGGGCGGTCAAAGAACTCAGTGCTCCATCCCTTTATCACCCGTTTTGCGGTTCACGGCTCCGGTTCGACACGTTTTGTCACGCCCAAGAGAGATTTCCACCCCGGACTGGCACCCGTTGAGCGGTTGGGTGGGTGCGCGATTGCCGAATGTGGGCCGCCGTCTCAGGCTGGCGGTCTGCGGATGAACGACTCGCAGGTCGCCGCCGCGTCCTCGATCGTCTCCCAGTGAAGGTTGTCCGGCGTATCCGTCGGCCAGTGGTAGTTGAGGGGAAGCTTCGTGTCCTCGACGGAGGCGAGCGTGACCACCGGGTAGCCGGCGCGCAACGCGATGATCGCGTCGGTCGCCGCGACCGTGCGCAGGCCGCGGCTGATCGAGACGCCGGCGGAATGAGCGGCGGTGGCGAGGGCCTCACGCATCCGCTCGGGGTAGTCCCGCATCTTCAGCATGCCCTCCCCCTCGAGCACGATCAACGTCGAACCGCCGAGGCACTCCAGGCACAGGAACTCGGTCCTCTCCGACGGCAGATCACGAAAATGGCGCTCGCCGAACGCCTGCATGCCTTCGCTGAAGGACTCCTCGGAACCGGTCGAGATGAGGAGCACGCGGACGCCGGCGGCGGGTTCCCGCCCGAGCGCGTCGGCGAGCGCGAGCAGGATCGCCACCGCGCTCAGGTTGTCGTTCGCGCCCGGGACGACGCCGCGCGCCCCGATGTCGGTCATCGCCGCCGTCGCGCCCACGGCGAGCGCCGCGCCGGCGCGGAGCAGCCGCCGTTGCCCGAGCAGCGCCCCAAGGCCGACCATCACCGGCCCGAGCCAGACGCCGTAGAGGATCGGCAGGGTGTGGCTCGCCCGCGCGTGCATCCGCGGGGTCAGTCGCGGACCGATCCGTCCGAGGGCGGGATGGAAGACGAGGCCGGAGTGGGCGGCGTCGTGGTGGGCGATCAGCGCGACCGTCCGCGGCGCGTCCAGGTCTCCCGTCTCCGCGACGACGTTCCACGTCGGACGGCGCGGGAGCAGCCCGCGCCGAAACCATCGGCGCCCGTGCCCAAGGTCGTCCCACAGGGCGGCGGCCGCGAGGCCGGACAGCGCCGCGGCGGCTGTCCTCGCGGCCGGCGAGCGACGGCGGAGTGCGAGGCCCGCAGCGAGCACCGCGGCCGCGTTCGCGAGGCCGATCGGCCACCAATAGCCGCCGTGGGCAAGCTCGCGCTCGATCTCCACGCGGCAGCCCTTCGCCCTGAGCCAGCCGGCGATTCGCTCCGCCGCCTGCCGCTCGCCGTCCGAGGCCGACGGCCGCTCGATCGCGGCGAGCTCACGGATCGCGGTCTCGACATCGGAGCTCACCCGGGTTCGGTCGTGCGTCACCTGCGTCACAGTGACACGCGCTCGGTCGTTTCGCACTGTGGCCCGTGGGTACCAAGTGATCAGCCCGGCTCAGTGCCGCCGCGACCGGCACCACCCGCGAAGGAGGATGACCCTTGCAGACCGTCAGCCATCAAACCATCCCCCTCGGCCGGGGCAAGCACACGTCGCCGGAGCACGGCGCGTGCGTGATGGAACTCGCGTCGATGCTCGCCGGTGAGCCGTTCAGCGATCACCCGCGAACCGTGTCACCCGCGATCGGATCATTCCTGCGCAACTTCAACGACCTGCTGGACGACACGCGGCGCCAGGACCTCTACGCGTACGCAGCACGGTGCGTCGGGAGCGCCGCCACACCGGAGATCGAGCTCGCCCGGGCCGAGTACCTGATCCGGTGGGGCGACGAGCGGTGGGCGGCCCGCGCTCGCCGATCGATCTCCGATCGGTTCCGCCGTCGTGCCGCCCAGGAGCGGCGCCGGGTCGCGCCCGTTCCCGCGGCGCGCTACGCGATTCACGCGCTCGGGCCGATCACGGACGAGAGCCACGCGGCGGCGCTCGCGCTGGTCGACGCGCTGATTGCGATCGGCTCCACGGCGGGTCCGGGCTCACGCCGCCTCAGATCGCGTGCGATGAGCATGCCGGGCGACGTGACCGGGGAGCGCGCGGCTAGCGTGATGCCGGCGTGACGCTGGCCTAATGCTGCCGTGATGCTGGTCTGACGCGCTGAGGGCGCCGAGCCGACCGGAGCCTCGCGCGAGCTCGCCCGCAGCCTCGCGAGCTACGGTTTCCCGCGTGAGCGCCGAGGCGGCGATTGACCTGTTCTGGCTGCCGCTCGGCGCGGGCGGGCACTGTGTCAAGTACAACGGCCGGGTCTACGAGGCGATCGTCGCGCGGCGCGAGCAGCGGCTGAGAGCGGATCTCTACCACTCGGCGCTCGAGGTTCGCACCGAGGAGGACCAGTATGTGATCGAGATGACGCCGGTGCGATCCGGCGCCTCGGGCGAGCGGGGCGTCGTCGCGGTCGGGGACGTGGGCGTGCGGGGCGCGGGGCGCCTCGCGCTGTTTCGCTACGAGGTCCGTTGCTGGCGCGACGGCGTCATTCCAGATGTCACCGAGGCGGTCGACAGCCCGCGCCGGCTCAGTGAGGACGCGGCCTGCGTCGGCCGCGTCCTGGACGCGCTGCCCCAGCTCCCGACGCCGGTGTGGGGCCTCGACGAGCTGCAGACCGGCGAGATGTGGAACTCGAACTCGGTCATCTCCTGGCTGCTCGCCCAGGCCGACCTGGCGCCGGAGCACATTCGGCCGCCGGCGCACGGGCGGGCCCCAGGCTGGGACGCTGGGCATCGCATCGCACGGCGAGGATGATCGTGATGGAAGAATCGTCACGCGATGATCGTCTGCGAGCGGTGCGGAACGTCGAGTCCTGACGGTTTTCGCTATTGCGGGGCCTGTGGCAGTCCGCTCGTGGCCGAGCCGACATCCGGCGAGACCCGGAAGATCGTGACCGCGCTGTTCTGCGACATCGCGGACTCGACCGCGCTCGGTGAGCAGCTTGACCCGGAGCTCCTCAGCCGCATCATCAACCGCTACTTCGAGGTCATCCGGGAGACCGTGGAGCGTTACGGCGGGACCGTCCAGAAGTTCGCCGGCGACGCGATTCTCGCCGTGTTCGGGGTCCCTCAGCTCCACGAAGACGACGCTCTGCGCGCGGTGCGCGCCGCGTGGGAGATCCGCGAGCTGATCCCCGGCGTCGCGTCGGAGGTGGGCGTGACGCTGCAGTTCCGGACCGGCATCAACACCGGACTCGTGATCACCGATGTCGGTCGCTCGCTTGCCCTCGGCGATGCCGTCAACGTCGCCGCTCGCCTGCAGAGCGCCGCGCCCCCCGGGGAGGTCGTGATCGGCGCCGACACGCTCGCGATGGTGCTCGACGCGGTCGATGCGGAGCGCCTCGAGCCGCTGCGACTGAAGGGCAAATCGGACCCCGTGCTGGCCTACCGCCTGCGCGCCGTCGACCCGATCGCCCCCGGGCGGAGCCGCAGCGCCGATGTGTCGTTCGTCGGGCGCGAACGGGAACTGGAGCGGCTCCGTGACGCGTGGGATCGAGTCGTCGAGTCCGCGGAATGCCGCATGATCACGATCCTCGGCGGTCGCCGGCGTGGGCAAGTCACGCCTCGTCGACGAGCTGTTGAGCAGGCTCGACGGAACCCCTCGCTCCTGCGGGGCCGTTGCCTGCCATACGGCGAGGGGATCACGTTCTGGCCGCTCGTCGAGGCGCTCGCCGAGGCGGGCGCCGGCGCCCAGACGGTCCGCGATCACCTGAGCAGCGGCGGCGCGGGAACGCCCGAGGAGCTGTTCCTGGAGATCCGCCAACTGCTGAGGGAACTCGCCGGCGACCACGCCCGTGATCCTCCACATCGACGACCTCCAGTGGGGCGAGCCAATGCTCGTCGAGGCGCTTCAGAGCATCATCGCTCTGTCGAGCGGAGCGGCGTTGCTCGTGCTCTGCACGGCCCGCCCGGAGCTGCTCGAGGATCACGCGACCTGGGGCGATGGCGCGGTCAACGCAACGACACTACGGCTCGAGCCGTTGCGCAGCGACGAGGCCGAGCACCTGCTCGAGCTGATCGGCGAGGGGCTCAGCGACGAGATGCGCGCCCGTGTCGTCGGTGCGAGCGAGGGCAACCCGCTGTTTCTCCAGGAGATGGTCGGGCTCGCGCGCGAGCGCGGCGCGGTCGAGGTTCCGGCGACGATCCAGGCGCTGCTCGCGGCCCGGCTCGAGCGGTTGAGCGCCGACGAGCGTGAGCTGCTCGAGCGCGGCGCGGTCGAGGGTCAGGTGTTCCATCGCGCGGCGGTGCAGGCGCTCGCAGGCGAGCGGACCGAGGCCGACGTCGAGGGCGGGCTCGCACTGCTCGTTCGCAAGGATCTGATCCGCCCCCACGTGGCGAACGTCCCGGGCGAGGTCGCGTACCGATTTCGCCACCTGCTCATCCGCGACGCTGCGTACGAGCGCATCTCGATCGCCAAGCGCGCCGATCTCCACCAGCGCTATGCGCACTGGCTCGAGGACTCCGCCGTCGACTTCGCCGAGGTCGATGAGATCGCGGGCTGGCATCTCGAGCAGGCGGTGCAGCAGGGACGGGAGCTGCGCCGCGCGGTTCACGCCAAGCTCAGCCGGTCGGCCGCCGAGCATCTGTACGCCGCCGGCCGCCGCGCCGCCGATCGGACCGACGTCGTCGCTGCGCGCAGCCTGCTCGAGCGCGCTCTGTCGCTCGCGCCGGCGGAGGACGCGCTGCACGGCCTGTCGGCGTCGCCCTCGCCGAACAACTGATCGAGCTCGGTGACCTCGCCCGCGCCGATGAGCTGCTCTCGATCGCCGAACGTGAGCACGCGGCACCGGGTCACGCGGCGCTGACCCGACTCCAGTGGCTCGTCTACTCAAAGCCGGACGACGCGAGCGCGTTGATCGCCGAGAGCCTGCCGGAGCTGCTCACCGGCCTGGCGGACGCGGGCGATGATCGCGGCCTCGCGAAGGCGCACATGCTGGCGTTCTGGCGCCAGTGGGTCGCGAGCCAGGCGACCCTGGCGGCGGCGAGCGCGCGACTGGCCGCCGAGCATGCCCGTGGTGCCGGCGACAGCGCCTGTGGTCGCGCGCGCTCGGCTGGTACGTGGCGACGCTGCTGTACGGGCCCTCGCCGGCTGACTCGATCACCGCAGAGCTGCGCGCGATCGCCGCGCAGGATCCAGGTCCGTCGCTGTCCGCGTTCCTGGCCCTCGGCTGGGCCGAGGTCAACCGGCTCTCGGGACGCTTCGATCGGAGGCCCACCGCTGCGGTCGGCGGAGGCGCTTGACGGGTTCGACGCGCTCGGCACGAAGATCATGACCGCGACCTGCCAGCAGACGCTCGCCTCGATCGAGGTGTCCGCCGGCGACCTCGCTGCGGCACGCGACGCGCTGCTCCGGGCCGACGCGATCGTCGCGGAGTTCGGCGAGCGATCGCTCCGCTCCTCGACCCAGGCGATGCTGGCCCGGGTTCATCAGCGTCTCGGCGCCGTGGATCAGGCCCGCACCGCCCTCGACGTCGCCGAGTCACTGAGCGGGCCGGGCGAGTTGCTGAACCTCGCGATCACGCACGGCGTCCGCGCGGCGACTGGCCGTGACCGACGGTGATCCGGCTGCCGCCGAGCGGTGGGCACGGAGCGCGCTCGCGCACGCCGATCGCACCGACTTCGTCGACGTTCGAGCTCAGGCGCGATTGGTGCTCAGCGACATCATGGCCGCCCGCCGGCCCTTCGGAAGCGATCGTCCACGCGACCGATGCGCTGGCGCTGTTCGAGGCCAAGGGCGATCTTCCGGGCCAGAACGAGCGCGCGTGCCGCCATTCAGAAGATGTGATGAGCCAGGATCAGCAGGCTCAGGTCGATCGTCGATCTCGAGCTCACCCTCGAGCTGCGACGGCAGCACGAGGTGGATCTCTTCTTCGGTGTTCTCGTGAACGATCACGGTCACGCCCTCGGGCACCTTGATCCCGGCGCTGCGTAGGACCGAGGCGGGATCGTCGATCAGGCGTTGCCGGTAGTCATCGTCCTCCAGCGCCCGGGAGGCAATCTCGTTGAGGATCTGGAGGCCTTTGATCTCAGGGTTACCGCTGCTCATCTTGTGCTCTCCTGCGGGTTGCGGGTCGATCCTGCGCCGCGACGGCGCGACGGAACGGGTCAAGGCGACGGGCGAGCTCGGTCTCGGAGGGTTCATCGCCGGCGGGAGTCGCGCACGCGATCTCCGCCGTCCGGTGGCACCCGAGCGCGATCCGCGCCCGGTCGGCGGCCGGCAGTCCGACGACGAACGCGATGAATTCCTCGACGTGCCCGATGTCGAGCTCGCCGGCATGGGCACGAAGACCGGCGGTCGCATCGATGCCCGGATCGAAGAGCGCATCGACGGACGCGATCATCTCCGGCGAGACCCGGATCACGCGGCGCTCGAGCGCGTACGCGAAGCCGAGGAACTCAACCGGCGTCGCGCCGCGCGCGCAGGCGCGCGCGTACGTGACGACCGCCGCTGCGTCGGGCGGCGGGGGCACCTGCCCGACGAGTGCCTCGGCGTCGTAGCCGATCGCCTCCAGGCTGTCGATCGCGAACTGGTCGTGTCCGGCCTCCTCGTCGAGCTTGCGCCGAGTGAAGGCGGCGAGGTCAGGACGGCCGTCGTCACCGAAGCGCTCGATCAGGTCCGGCAGTAGCGCAATGCCGTGGTGCGCCGTGTACCACTGGCCGATGAGCTGCCAGGCCCAGCGCACGCGCGTGATCGCCGGGCGGCTCAGGCCGGGTGCCGCCGCTCGCTCGGCGACGGCGATCGCCCCGTCGAGCAGATGCCGGGTCGTCTGCGGCGTGGCGGCGATCGAGTCGGGCATGTCGCCGCGGAGGGCAAACAGCGTCGGCTCGGGTCGCTGCAGCCACGCGCCACGGCTCGAGGCCACCAGAGTCTGGCCCGCCCCCAGCTGCGCCCATTGCACCGGCACGGGGCAACCATATGGCGCGTCGCACGCATGCGTCAAGGACGGCGTCACGCCTGTGTCACCGCGGCCACATCGGGACTCCAATCTGCTCCACACGCATTGGGATGCCGCCGGTGGCGGGCTTCACATTTCGTTCACAACCATGAGCGGCGACATCATCCTCGTGATCGTCGTCGGCACGGCGCTCGCGTTCGACTTCACCAACGGCTTCCACGACACCGCGAACGTCGTCGCGACATCGATCTCAACGCGCGCGATCGGGCCGCGCCAGGCGGTCGCGCTCGCCTCCGCTGCTCAACTTCGTCGGAGCGTTCATCTCGCTCAAGGTGGCGGCGACGGTCGGGCAGGGGTTCGTCGACACTCAAGCGGTCACGACGACGGTCGTCTTCGCCGGCCTGATCGGCGGGATCGCGTGGAACCTGATCACCTGGTTCTACGGTCTGCCGTCGAGCTCGTCGCACGCGCTCGTGGGTGGCCTCGTCGGCTCGGTGATTGCGGCGGCCGGGACGGCAGCGGTCAACGGCAAGGGCATTGTCGACAAGCTGATCGTTCCGGCACTCGTCGCGCCGGTCCTCGCGTTTGCCGTGGCCGGAATCGCGATCTTGCTCGTCTATCGAATCGTGGGTCGGCTACGGCCCGGCTCGGTCAGCCGGGGCTTCCGACTCGGCCAGCTCGCATCGGGCAGTCTGCTCGCCCTCTCGCACGGGACGAACGACGCGCAGAAGACGATGGGCGTGATCACGCTCGCCCTGGTCGCCCATGGGGATATCTCGAGCGCGTCGTTCCAGGTCCCGACGTGGGTCGTCGTCTGCTCCGCGACCGCAATTTCCCTCGGCACCTTCACCGGCGGCTGGCGAATCATCAACACGCTCGGTAGCCGGATCATCAAGATGGATTCGGCCCAGGGGTTCGCAGCGCAGAGCGCGGGCGCCACGGTCATCCTCGCCGCCTCCACGATCGGATACCCGCTCTCGACGACGCACGTCATCTCGGGCGGGATCATGGGAGCCGGCGCCGCCAAGAGCGTCTCGGCTGTGCGCTGGGGCGTGGCCGGGAACATCGTCGTCGCCTGGATCCTGACGCTGCCCGCCGCGGGCCTCATCGGGGCGCTCGTGTACGGGCTCGCGACCGCGTTCGGCTCTGGCGCCACGGGTCCGTTGCTGATCACCGTGGCGCTGCTCGGCGCGTTCGCGCTCGTCATCGTCCGCCGCGCGCAGCAGCAGGCGCCGGCGCCCGCCGCATCCGCGTAGTCGCATGCTGACCGTCGCCGTCTCACCGATCCTCAAGCTCGTCCTGACCTCGCTCGCCGGCGGGCTCAGCGTCGCGGTCGTGTTCTCCGTCGCGGTCCTCGGGGTGACGCGCTCCAATGACCTACGCCGCGAGCGTCGCTCCGGCGCGGCCGCCGCTTACGGAGTGATCGGCATCTTCGGACTCGTACTCGCGGCGGCGATCGTCGTATTCGGCGTCGTGCTCGTCGCGCACAAGTCGTAGAGCGCTGCGCTCGCGCGCGTCAGGCGCACCCCAGGCGGACGCCCCGAGGTTGGTTTTGGGACTTGGCCCCAATAGTTGGGGTGAACTCCCAAACGCAATTGTGCACGCCGACGGTTCAAGCCAACAGCGCCGGCCGGTCCGTCAGTCGGACCGCTGTTGCTCGTCGAGCTTCTCGCGCAGGTAGTCGGCCTTCTCCGAGCGGCGCTCGTGGATGCGCTGCTCCTCCTCGTCCTCGGAGTGCTCGGCGAGCTCCTCTTCGATGCGTGCTCGATCGGCCTGGATCTGGCGCAGCCGCTCGGTCTCGTCGTCGTCCGGATCCGCCATGGCGTGAGCTAAGCAGGTTGCTCGGCGCCCCGCCAGCGTGGGGGTACGTACGCGAGCAGCGTGGCGAGCACGAGCGCCGCTGACACCGCCAGGGCAAGCGCCGGGCTCGACTTGACGATCAACGCTCCGGTCAGCGCGCCGAGCAGCATCGCGACCACCGCCGCCCCGCGGCGCATCGTGCTGACGACCGCCTGGGTCCCGCCCCGGAACGAGAACTCGGCGGCGAGACCGGTCAACGTCGTCGTCAGCACGGTCGTCGGCAGATCGGGAACCGCGATCTTGCGCACGGTCGCGTTGCGCACCCCCATCCCGAAGGCCAGGAGCGCGATCACGAGACCGGCCGCGACGGTTCGGGGGCGGACATCGACCGCGGTGAGGATCACGCACGCCGAGACCGTGCAGCTGAGTTCGATCACGAGTGCCGTGCCGAGGTCGGCGGGATGGCGTGACGCGAGCCGCGCCGAGAGGAGCCCGCCAATCCGGGCGCCGGCCACGAACGCGGCCAGCGACACGAGCGGCGCGAGCACGGGCAGGCCGCCGGCGCCGGCGATGCCGAGGCCGAGCAGGACGACGTTGCCGGTCATGTTCGCGGTGAACACGCGGCCGAGCGCGAGGAAACTGACCGCGTCGATCATCCCGGTCGTGAACGTCAGGCTGAGCAGAACGAGCGTCAGCGGGTGGCGAAGGTTCGCGGCCGCTTCGGCCGCCAGCTTCGGTCCGGAGGTCACGACACGACGCAGCTCGGGACCGGTGAGGAGTTCGCCGGGAACGCGGTCGCGAGCGCCTGCGCGGTCAGGTGGGTCTTGGCGACGTAGCCCGGGGTGTAGTAATGGATCCCGTCCGGGATGAACCACTTGCGCTTGGCACGGGCGGCCCAGTCGTAGACGCGGAGCGTCGGGTACTGCTTGCAGGCGGCGAGGAGCACGGCGTTCCACTTCTGCATGTCGCTCTCGTTGTATGGACCGTTGCTCAGGAGCGTGATCGCGTCGACCCATAGCACCGGCTGGTGGCCGATGGTCGACATCATCCGACTGATCCGCTGCGCATAGCCGACGTTGCCGCCGGTGTTCTGGTTGTCGACGTCGTTGAGGCCCATGGCGACGATCCAGCAGCCGTTGTACCCCGAGGAGACGTGGTCCCGGGCGACTGACTGGGCGTTCGGCTGACCGTCGAACGTCTCGACAATTGAGCGGGCGCCGGAGATCTCCGGGTACACCGTGCTCACGCCGAAGTCGCCGAGCTGGGCCTGGAGCCGATCCTTGGGGTTCGGGAGGTAGTCGGTCGAGATCATCCCCTCCGAGGTGGAATCGCCGATGTAGACGACCGACTTGCACGATGTCTTCGTGGGGCGCGCCGTGGCCGCAGCGACAGTGGTCGTCTTCGTGCCCGTCGTGGTCGACCCGGCGTGTGCGGGATCGTGGGTCTGGCTCGCGGTAGGCGTCAGCGCCTGCGGCGCCCCGGCGTCGCGCTTTGGCCCGCCGACGCCGTGGGAGGCCACCGGGAGCGCCCCGGCGAGCCCGACGACGGCAAGCAGCAGCGCGGCGGCGGTGGCGGCCGCGAGCGTCTGCGCCCGACGGCGCACGTCGAGCCGCGACGCGCCCGCCTGCAACTGCCGCCACAGCCGCCCGAGTGCCCCGTGGCGGATCGGCTCCTCGACGAAGCGCCACGAGAGGCTCGCGATCAGCAGCGTGCCGGCGACCTCGAGCGCCGCGCGCGGGAGGTTGAAGCCCGTCGCGTTCGGGTTGGCGAGCGCGATGATCGGCCACTGCCACAGATAGATCCCGTAGGAGCGCACGCCGATCCACTGCAGTGGGGTCCAGGACAGAACCTCGCCGAAGCGGCTCGTCGGGTTGACGACGGCAGCGATCATGGCCGCGGTGGCGATCGCCAGCAGGACGAACCCGTATGGGTACAGGAACGACGAGAACGAGTTCGTGCGCCACACGAGCAGCACGATCACGACGAGCCCGGCGATCCCGATCCGGTCAAGCACGCGGCGCACGTCCGGCGGAGCGGCGGGACGGCCGGCGCGGGTCGGCAGGACCATCGCGAGCGCGGCGCCGATCAGAAGCCCGAAGGCACGCGTGTCGGTCCCCTCGTAGACGCGGGTCGGGTCAGTTCCCGGATGGAACAGCTGCCCCATCACGACCGCGGATACGATCGCCCCGAGCAGCGTGATGAGGGCGAGGCGCTTGCGGTGGCGAACCGTGCGCAGACCGAGAAGCAGCAGCCACGGCCACACGAGGTAGAACTGCTCCTCGATCGAGAGCGACCACAGATGGTCAAGCGGCAACGGCGCGGCGAACCGGGCGAAATAGGAGCCGTGCTGCGCGATCGTCGACCAGTTCGCGAAGTAGAAAGCGCCCGAGACGACCTGGCGGCGGACCTGCGCGAGCTGAGCCGCGTCGAACAGCGCAACCCACACGCTGACCACGACGAGCAGCACGAACACGGCGGGCAACAGCCGGCGCGCCCGATGCAACCAGAACCGCGCCAGCCCGAGATTCCCGTGGCGCCCCCAGTGGGCGAGCAGCAGGTCGGTGATCAGGTATCCCGAGAGCGTGAAGAACACGCCCACGCCGAGCATGCCGCCCCTGGCCTGGGAGAGCCCAAGGTGGTACGCGATCACCAGGATGACGGCGATCGCCCGGATCCCGTCGAGGCCGGGGACATACGCCCGGCCCTCCTCGACTGGACGCGGCACGCTAGACGGCCTGTTCGCGTTGTTGCTGTTCCCGTCCCGGTGAGCGCGTCACGGCAGACCGGATCGGCACCATTCGCGGAGTGTACGGTTAGAGTTCGACGGATCCGGCTCCGCGCAGCGACAGCACTCCTTGCGCTGACGGTCGTGGGCTGTGGCGCCAGCACCCAACGGGATCCCGGGCCGGTCACGACCACGACGCAGAGGGCGACGACCTCGACCCCACAGGCCCACCCGCAGGTGGTCGAGCCCGTCGCGGGCCAGGCCAACCCGAAGAAGTCCGCGGCTGCGGCACGGCGACCGGCCACGGCCGGCGAGTCCGCGACGATCGTGATCCCCAAGCACGACCCTCGCCCGACCGGACCGGCATCGGTCAGCTCCGCGCCCGCCAAGGGCGCACCGAGCGACGCCGAGGTCCGCGCAGCGGTCGCCAAGTTCCAGTCCGCGGTCGCTCAGTACCACCTGGACAAGCTGAATTTCAACGGTGCGCTGCTCGATCCGAGCCAGCTCACGCCGGGTCAGTTCTACACGAGCATCGCCTCCGTCTACACCGACTACGGCCTGGGGATCGCCTGCGGCGGCGTCCTCCACGTCCCGCAGCTCGGCGTCGCGAACAAGACGCTGCCGTGCGGCACGATGGTCACGTTCGTCTACGGCGGCCGCGCGATCCGGGTGCCCGTGATCGACCGTGGTCCGTACATCGCCGGGCGGGTTTGGGATCTCACGGGCGCCACGGCCGTCGCACTGCACTTCCCCGGGCTGGGGCCGATCAAATGGCGGATCGGCTAGTGCGGGCGCGGCGCGGTCAGTCCCGCTCGCGGCTCGGGTTGCGCCGGCGGGCCGGCTCGCGCCCGGGCGGCTGACGCACCGGCTCCCGGTTCGGGGCCGACGGGATCGCGAGCTCGACCGGCTCGTCGATCGAGACCGTCGCGGCGGAGCCGTGGTGGGTGAGGTCGAGTGGCTCACCGTCGAGGAGCGTGTAGCTGGCCTGCTCGTGCTCGACGTCGACCTTCAGCCTCCGGCCACGGAACGAGATCCGGAAGCAGATGTGGCGGATCGCATCCGGGAGCCGGGGAGCGAAGGTGAGATCGCCGTCGTGGTCACGCATCCCGCCGAAGCCGGCAACGGTCGCGATCCACGCGCCCGCGAGCGATGCGATGTGAACGCCGTCACGGGTGTTGTGCTCTAGGTCGTCGAGGTCCATGAGCGCCGCTTCGGCGAAGTAGTCGTAGGCGAGGTCGAGGTGGCCGACCTCGGCGGCGATCACCGACTGAGTGCAGGCGGACAGCGAGGAGTCGCGCACTGTGAGCGGCTCGTAGTAGGCGAAGTTCCGGGCCTTCTGCTCCGCGTCAAACGCGCCGCCGCACATGTGCATGGCGAGCACGAGATCGGCCTGCTTGACGACCTGCTTGCGGTACAGATCGAAGTACGGGAAGTGGAGCAGCAGCGGGTACTGATCGGGCTTCGTTGCCTCGAAATCCCACATCTGGTGCAGGGTGAAATTCTCCGACTGGCAGTGGACGCCGAGCTCGTCGTCGTAGGGGATCACCATGTCCTGAGCGGCATCGCGCCACGAGGCCGCCTCCTCGTCGTCGACGCCGAACCGGTGCGCGAGCCGTGGATGGCGCTCAACGGCGTCGGCCGCCCCCCGCAGGTTTCGCTGCGCCAGCAGGTTGGTGTAGACGTTGTTGTCGGAGATCGCGCTGTACTCGTCCGGGCCGGTGACGCCGTCGATCCGAAAGCGGCCGTGAGTGTCGTGATGTCCCAGCGAGCGCCACAGCCGCGCGGTCTCCACGAGCAGCTCGAGCCCGGCCTCCCGCTCGAACTGGTCGTCGTCGGTCGCGGCGCGGTAGCGGATGACCGCATCGGCGATGTCGGCGTTGATGTGAAACGCCGCCGTGCCCGCCGGCCAGTAGCCGGAGTTCTCGTCGCCGGCGATTGTCCGCCATGGGAACGCGGCGCCGCGCAGTCCGAGTTCGCTGGCCCGCTCACGCGCCTTGTCGAGCGTCCGGTGGCGCCAGCGCAACTCGTCGCCGACGGCGTGCGGCGCAGCGTAGGTGAGGACCGGCAGCACGAAGCTCTCGGTGTCCCAGAATGCGTGGCCGTCGTAGCCGGGTCCGGTCAGACCCTTGGCCGGAATCGCGCGTTGCTCGCCGCGGGCGCCGGCCTGGAGCACGTGAAACAGAGCGAAGCGGACCGCCTGCTGGAGCTCGGCGTCACCGTCGATTTCGACGTCGGAGCGGGCCCAGAAGTCATCGAGGTAGGCACGCTGCTGGGCGACGAGGCCGTCCCAACCGGTGTGGCGCGCCGCTGCGAGCGCCCCGCCGACCTGATCACGGACCGCCGGCAGACTGCGCTCGGCCGACCAGCCGTAGGCGAGGAACTTGACGAGCCGCAGCGGTTTGCCGGGCACGAGGTCGGCGGTCAGGGTCATCCGGCCGAGGTCCGTGTAGCTCTCGACGCTCGTCTCGTAGCCATCGGGCGCCTCGATCAGATGATCCATCGCCGCCGCCATCCGCAAGCCGGCTCGTCCTGGCGACGTGGACGAGCACCGCCCGGTGATCGATGGCCTCGAACTGCTCTGACTCAAGCGGTGCGGCGAGCGCGGCCGCGGCGCGCGGGTCGCCGCCGGCCTCGGGCATCTGCTCGTTGCTGATCAGCTCGGACTGGATGACGACCGTGAGCGGCGCGTCGAGCGGCTCGACCTCGTACAGGATCGCCGCGACGGCCCGCTGGGTGAACGACACGAGCCGGGTCGATGTGACGCGGACCGCGCCGCCGGTCGGCGACGCCCACTCCACCGAACGCTTGAGCAGGCCGGCACGGAGGTCGAGGACGCGCTCGTGCCGACGCACCTCCCCGTAGCGGACGTCGAACGGCTCGTCCTCGACGAGCAGACGGATGATCTTCCCGTTCGTGACGTTGACGACGGTGTGGCCGACCTCCGGGTAGCCGTATCCGGCTTCGGCGTACGGCAGCGGCCGGATCTCATGGAACCCGTTCAGGTAGGTCCCCGGCAGGCCGAACGGCTCGCCCTCGTCCAGGTTGGCCCGCATGCCGATGTGGCCGTTGGCGAGCGCGAACACGGACTCGGTCTGCGCCAGCCGATCGAGGTCGAGCTCGGTTTCACGGACCGCCCACGGCTCGACGGGAAACGCCGCCTGCTTGAT
This sequence comes from uncultured Solirubrobacterales bacterium, assembly GCA_963813265.1. Classification (GTDB taxonomy): domain Bacteria; phylum Actinomycetota; class Thermoleophilia; order Solirubrobacterales; family Solirubrobacteraceae; genus Palsa-465. The sequence goes on from CAWEYQ010000020.1 coordinate 64,189, forward strand.
CACGAGCTCTGGTCGAGCAGCTCGGAGAGGTCCTTGACGACGACGTCCGCTCCGTGCCGGAGCAACTCGTCCGCCTGACCGACGCGATCGACGCCCACGACGTGCCCGAAGTTCCCGGCCCGGCCGGCCGCCACGCCGGCGAGCGCGTCCTCGAACACGGTCGCCTGCGACGCATCGACGCCGACGATCTTCGCGCCCTCCAGGAACGTGTCGGGCGCCGGCTTGCCCTTCAGGTGCTGGCGGTCGGCGACGGTGCCGTCGACGATGTCCTCAAACAGGTCGATCATCCCGGCGTGCTGGAGCACGTCCCGGGCGTTCGTGCTCGAGGAGACGACGACGCGGTGCAGCCCCGCGTCTCGTGCCGCCTTGACGTAGCGCACCGAGCCCTCGTACGGCTCGACGCCCTCCTCGCGGATGATCTTCAGCACGAGCTCGTTCTTGCGGTTCCCGAGTCCGTCGATCGTCTCCTGTCCCGGAGCGTCGTTCGGGGTGCCCTGGGGCAGCTCGATCTTGCGAGACTCGACAAACGAGCGCACGCCGTCGTACCGGGGTTTGCCGTCGACGTACTCGTCGTAGTCGGTCACCTTGTCGAACGGCACGAACTGCTCGCCGCGTTGCTCGGCTCGCTGTTTCAGGTATTCGTCGAACATCTGCTTCCACGCAGCGGCGTGCACCTTGGCGGTCTGCGTGAGCACTCCGTCGAGGTCGAACAGGCACGTGGTGATGTGATCGGGAAGCCCGAGCGGCATGGCGACTCGGAAACCTATCCGGGTGGGATCGCCATGTAAACGTTCTTCAGCTCGGTGTAGTGCTCGAGCGCGTGGGGGCCGAGCTCGCGACCGATGCCGGACTGCTTGAAGCCGCCGAACGGCGTGCTGACGCGCACCGACGTGTTGGAGTTGATCGACAGCGTCCCGGTCTCGAGCGCGCGGGCGACGCGGATCGCGCGGGCGCCGTCACGCGTCCAGATCGAGCCGGACAGGCCGTAGATCGTGTCGTTGGCGAGTCGGATCGCCTCCGCTTCGTCGTCGAACGGAATCACCGCGGCGACGGGTCCGAAGATCTCCTCGCGGGCGGCGCGGTCATCGTTGTCCACCGGACACAGGACGGTCGGCGGGAACCAGAACCCGGGCCCGTCCGGAGCACTGCCCCGGAACGCAACCGGTGCGTCGCCCGACGCGTACGAGGCAACCGATGTCCGCTGGTCGGCGGAGATCAACGGACCCATCTGGGTGGCCTCGTCCAGTGGGTCACCGACCCGCAGCGACGTGACCGCATCCTCGAGCAGCGACATGAAGCGGTCGAGCGCTGGACGCTGCACCATGATCCGGCTGCGCGCGCAGCAGTCCTGGCCGGCGTTCCCGAACACGGCGAGCGGCGCCGCGGCCGCGGCCGCCTCGAGGTCGGCGTCAGCGAACACGACATTCGCCGACTTGCCGCCGAGCTCGAGCGTCACGCGCTTGATCTGCTCGGCCGCGAGCGCGGCGATCCGACGGCCGACCTCGGTCGAGCCGGTGAATGCGACCTTCGCGACGTCCGGGTGCGAGACGAGGCGCTCGCCGACGACGCGGCCGGGACCGACGACGACGTTCAGCACACCCTCCGGGAGACCGGCCTCGACGACGAGCTTCTCGAATTCGAGCGCGGTCAGCGGCGTCAGCTCCGCGGGCTTGAGCACGATCGTGTTCCCGGCGGCGAGCGCCGGGCCGAGCTTCCACGCCGCGATCGTCAGCGGGAAGTTCCAGGGGACGATCAGCGCAACGACGCCGAGCGGCTCTCGGAACGTCATGTCGATGCCGCCGGGGACCGGGATCGTGTCGCCGAGCAGGCGCTCGGGCGCGCCGGCGTAGTAGTTGAAGACGTCGGCGATCATGCCCATCTCGCCGCGCGCGTCGCCGATCGGCTTGCCGGCGTTGCGCGCCTCCAGGCGGGCGAGATCCTCCTGGCGCTCGGTCACGGTCCGGGCGACGCTGCGCAGGATCTCTGCCCGGCCCCCGGGGGCGAGGTCACGCCAAGCGGGGAACGCCGCCTTCGCACGGGCGACGGCCGCGTCCGCGTCGTCGGCCCCGGCGTGCGGAAGCTCCGCCAGGACCTCTTCGGTCGCGGGCTCGATGACCCGCAACATCGTTTCGGCACTGCTTGACACGACATGCCTCCGAGCTCGAAATGGTGTGAAGGTTGGTCCTTTATCATTGGCGGCGTTCCCGGTCAAGCGCGACAGCCCGCTCCTCGACGCGCGCTCGTGATCCAGCACGAGGCGTCGACCCCTGGCGGGTACGTCCACGACTGGCTCGACGAGCGCGGCACCGACCAGGACGTCCTGCACATCTACGCCGATGAGCGGACCCCCGATCCGGCGGACTACGACCTGCTCGTCGCGCTCGGATCGGAGGCGCACGCCTACGACGACGTGGACACGCCATGGCTCGGGCGAGAGCTCCAATTGCTCCGCGACGCGAGCGCGCGCGGCGTGCCGACGCTGGGCATCTGCTTCGGTGGCCAGCTCCTCGCGCGGGCTCTCGGCGGCACCGCGCAGACCGCGCCGATCACCGAGATCGGCTGGTTCGAGGTCCGTACGAGCCGGCCCGAGCTCGTCGCGTCCGGCCCCTGGTTTCAGTGGCACTTCGACAGCTTCACGGCGCCGCCGGGGGCGGAGGTGATGGCCACAAGCGACTCAGGGCCGCAGGCGTTCTCGCTCGGCCGGGCGATCGGCCTGCAGTTCCACCCGGAGGTGACCGGGGACATCGTCGCCATGTGGGCAATGAGCTCGCCGGAGGAACTGCGCGGTGCGGGCGTCGACCCGGACGCGCTCGTGGCCGCGACCCGTGCGGGCGAGCCTCAGTCCCGCGCCGCTGCCTGGAGGCTGTTCGACGCGCTTCTCTCCAGGCTCACCGCCGAGGGCAGCGACCGGTGATAGTGCGGCTTGCCGAACATGATCTGCACCTCGCAGATACGGCGTTCGGCGAAGCCCGCCTCGCAGTAGGCCAGATAGAGGGTCCAGAGCCGACGGAAGCGCGCGTCGTAGCCGAGCCGCTCGAGCTCGTCGGTGTGCGCGAGGAACTGATCCCGCCAGCGGATGAGCGTCCGCACGTAATGCGGCGTGAGGTCTTCCAGGTGAAGCGTCTGCATATCGGTGCGCCGCGCGACGTTGCGGGTGATCACCTCAAGCGAGGGCAGGCACCCGTTCGGGAAGATGTGGGTGTTCATGAACGACCGCGAGGCCTTCTCGACCTCGTACGCGCGGTCGTCGATCGTGATCGCCTGGAGCAGCATCGCGCCGTGGGGCGCGAGCAGTTGCGAGCAGGTGGCAAAGAACGTCCCGAAGTGCTGCCAGCCGACCGCCTCGATCATCTCGACCGAGACGAGCTTGTCGAACTGTCCGCGCAGGTCGCGGTAGTCCTGAAGCCGGATCTCCACCCGGTCGGATAGTCCGGCCCGCTGCACCTGCGAGAGCGCGTACTCGCGTTGCTCGCGGGAGATCGTCGTCGTCGTCACGCGGCAGCCGCGAGTCGCCGCGGCATGGATCGCGAGACCGCCCCAGCCGGTCCCGATCTCAAGCAGATGGTCCTCAGGCCCGAGCTCGAGCTTCTCGCAGATCCGCTCGAGCTTTGCGACCTGGGCCTCCTCAAGCGTCATGCCGGGGCGCTCGAACAGTGCGCACGAGTAGCTCATCGTCGGGTCGAGCATGCGCGTGAACAACTCGTTGCCGAGGTCGTAGTGGGCGGCGATGTCCTTGCGGCTGCGCACCCGTGTGTTGCGCAGGACCATCCCCCGTGCGGTCTGGAACGGCGTCCGCACCGGCGTCAGACGCGCCCGCCAGCGGTCAAGCACCTCGACGTTACGCGCCGCCAACCGGATCACCGCCACCAGGTCCGGTGAATCCCACGACTGCTGGGCATAGCTCTCAGCGAGTCCGCGGCTGCCCCGCATCAACATCGACCAGAAGCGCGGCGAGTGCACGACAACGGTGGCGGCGGGAGCGCCGCTCCCGAACACGTAGCTGCGGCCGCCGTCGACGACCGTCAGGGTCCCCACTCGGATCCGGCCGAGCAGTTCAAGGAGCACGCGACGGCTCATGACACCTCCGTAGACGGATGGGAATGGAGCGGAACGCCCTTGAGCCCCAGGCGCACCGCATGGGCGTAGATGAGAGCAAGCACGCGGAGCGTGGCGAACGGATAGCGGCGCGCCATTCGCGTCAATGCCGCGTCGGTCAGTTCGTGACGGCGCATCGACAGCGTCGCGTCGAACGTCCGGTTGCCGCCGCGGTGGTTCTCGATGTTCACGAGCAGCTGTCTACCCGGAGCGGTCACTTGCCACTGATACGTGTAGTCCATGCCCATGAACGGCGAGACGTGGAGCCGCTTCTGCGACTCGCCGGTGAGCGGAGCGCCCGGCGCGCGCCGGCTGCCGGCGTCCGAGGCGCTGATGACGTACGGGTGGCGCTCGCCCCACGGCGTGTTCGTGACCTCGGCGAGCACGTGCTCGAGCCGCTGCCCGTCGTGGTCGAAGCAGTAGTAGAAGCTGACCGGGTTGAAGCAGTGCCCGTAGGAGCGCAGTTGGGTGAGCAGCCGGATCGGCCCCTCGGACCGCTGGCCGGACTGGCGCTCCACCTCGTCCCGCACGGCGGCAGACAGCGGGGTCGCCGGGTCCCCGAGGTAATCGCGGCGCCGGAAGCGGACGAGTCCGGGGCGGGCATCGACGAGGCGGCCGCCGAGAAGCCGGGGGAGCTCGTCGAGATCGAGATAGACGAGCGCGAGCCGGTAGCGGAGCACGTGCTCGCGCACCTCGAAGCGCCGGTGTCGGACGGCGCCGACGTACAGACCTGACGCGAGCCCGGCCGCCGATGCGCCCGCAGCGTCCTCCGGCGCGTCAGCGACGCGCGTCTGTTCCGGTCCCGTTGTCGCGATGCTCACAGCTTTGCTCCGAATCGGCCCGCGACGCGGAGTCCACTCACCACCCCATCCTCATGGAATCCCCAGCCCCAGTAGGCGCCGCAGAAGTGAGTTCGGTTGTGACCGCTGATCTCGGCCACGCGCGCCTGCGCCCTGACACCGTCGGGTGTGTAGACCGGATGGGCATACGCAATCCTCCGGATCACCTTATCGGGATCGATTGCCTCGCTTCGGTTGAGCGTGACGCAGAACTCGCGCTCGGCGCGGAGCGACTGCAGCCGATTCATGTGGTACGTGACGGTCGCTTGGCCGGAGGAACTCTCGACGAGGTGATAGTTCCAGCTCGCCCACGCGCGACGCCTGCGGGGGAGCAGTCGGCGATCGGTGTGGAGCACGGCCTCGTTGCCCTGATAGGGGATCGCGCCGAGGATCTCGTGCTCGGTGTTCGAGGCATCCGTCAACAGCTTCAGTGCCTGATCGGAATGCGTGGCGATCACGACCTCGTCGAAGCGCTCGGCCTCGGCACCCCGGGCGATGACCTCGACGTGGTCGTCGGAGCGGCTGATCGCCTGGACCGGGGCGCCGAGCCGCAGCCGGTGGCGCCACGGCGCCGTGAGCGTTTCCACGTACCGCGCCGAGCCACCGGTGATCGTCCGCCAGCAAGGCCGGTCGGTGAAGCCAAGCATCCCGTGGTTGTCGAAGAACTCGACGAGGAAGCGAGCCGGGAAGCTCCACATCTGCCGCGGGTCGGCGGACCACACGGCGGCGGCCTGCGGCACGATCAGCCGCTCGATGAACGGTCGACTAAAGCGCTTCTGCTCCAGCCAATGGCCGAGTGAGGGCCCCTCGCCGGGGTGCTCCATCAGCTCGCGTGCGGACCGGTTGAAGCGAGCGAGGTCCGCGATCATGCGGTGAAACCACGGCGTGACGAGGTGGGCCCGCTTCGCGAACAGGCCGTTGGGAGAGCTGCCGTTGTATTCGAAGTCGCCACGACCGTCACTGACGCTGAACGTCATCGACGACGGCTGCGATGCGACCCCGAGGCGGCCCATCAGCCGCTCAAAGTTCGGGTAGTTGCGGTCGTTAAAGACGATGAAGCCGGTGTCCACATGATGGGTCTCGTTCGGGGTGTCGACCCTGATCGTGTTCGTGTGTCCACCGGCGTAGTCCGCCGCCTCGAAGACGGTGACCTCGTGTTCGCGATGGAGGAGATGGGCAACGACCAACCCCGATATGCCGGCACCGACGATCGCGACCTTCATCCTGCGTTGACCCCTTGTGATGAACTCATGCCCCTTGTTTCGCACGGGAAGCCCCGGCGGATCAGCGGCAGCCTACGAGGAATTGCAAGCCGCCGCGAGTCACGGGCTATCGTTTGTGCAGCTCGGGATCTCTAGCAAGGAGCGGCAAACACAGCATGCCTACATACGATCAAGTCGGTCTCGGCCTGGGCGCAGCCGAAGTCAGCCGAGATCGCGCCCGTGCGGTATTTGGCCAGGTGATGGGCCTCGTCGCGCTGACCCTGGGATGCACGGCGCTGGGCGCGTACATCGCTCGCGACATGACCGGCAGCACCGGACTGCTGTTCTTCATCGGAGCGTTCGCTTGCATCATCGGCCTCAACATGGCCACGAAGCGTGGGCAGGAGCAGTTGGCGATTGCGCTCCTGTTCGGCCTTGGCCTGACGCTCGGGCTCGCCGTCGGTCCGGTGCTCAACTACTACGCGAAGTCCGACCCGGGTGTCCTCTACCAGGCAGCCGGCGCAACCGCCGGCTTCGTCGCCGCCTGCGGCGCGTACGGCTACGCGACGCGGCGCGACCTGTCGTCCTGGGCACGCACGTTGTTCTGGGCGCTGCTCGCGCTGATCGTGTTCGGGCTCATCGGGCTGTTCATCTCGATCCCCAACGGCAACCTCATCTACTCCATCGCGGGCCTCGCGATCTTCGGCGCGTTCACGATCTTCGACTTCAACCGGCTGCGGCGCGCGAACATGGAGAGCGCGGTTCCGATTGCCGCGGGGATCTTCCTCGACGTGTTCAACATCTTCCTGTTCTTCCTCCGCATCTTTGGTGGAGGCGGCCGGAGCTAGTCGTCGCAGGGCGCGTGGGGCCTCTGCCACCTATGCGGTGGCGTTGGCCCCAGCGCTCAGCCGAATCCCGCGACGAGACGGCCCGCGACAGCCCCCTCGTCGCCACCGGCTTTCCACCTGTGGCAAATGTCGCAGTTCCGCCGTCGACGGCGGACATAGGCTGCGCCCACGATGACAACGGTCATCACCAACCACTCGGACAAGCCGTCGTCTAGCAGACGCGATGGGGAGTTCGAGGACGGGACCGGGGCATGGGCTGGGGACTCAGTCAAGGGGGCGCCTTGGTCGATCCCGGGGGCACGGGTCGACCACCAGCGCACACAGGGGGACGCGCGACCATGACCGGCTCCAGGCGGAGGGGGGCGCTCCGCCTGGAGCAGCCGGTGCTCACGCGATCGCGATGACTCCCGCTGCCAGCAATCCGTTCGACCCGATCCGTTTCACTGAGGTCCGCTCGCTCGGGGGACCGATGCTCGACCTCGACATCGCGGCCGAATCCGAGCTGTTGACCGAAGGCGCGATCGCGGGGACGTTCTTCGTGCTGCGCAGCGGCACCGCGCTGCTGCTCCGCGACGAGTGTCCCGTCTCGACGCTCGGCGCGGGCGACTGCTTCGGCGAGCTTGAACCGATCGCACCGCGGCCGCAGCGCTACGGCGTGATCACCGCGAGCCCGGTCCGGGTGCTCGCGTTCAGTTCGTTCGGAATCGGCCGCCTGTGTGATGCCCTTCCGGGCGTCGGCGAACGTCTGCGGGCGGCGATCGCCCGGCCGCCGGCGGTGCGCGCCGGCTACAGGACCTCGCCGACCCGCTCCCGCAGGGCCTCGGGGTCGAGCACCGTCACCGTCCGGTGATCGGTTGCCACCCAGCCGAGCTGGCGCATCAGGCGCAACGCCCGTGAGACGGTTTCCCGCGTGGCGCCGGTCCAGCGGGCGAGCTCGTCCTGGCTGAGCGACAGCTCGATCCGCGTGCCGCCGTCGATCGGCGCGCCGTGCTCGGCGGCGAGCTCGAGCAGGCGCTTGGCGATCCGCCCGACGCTGTCCCGCGTCGCGAGATCGACGACATCGCGCGTCGCCTCGCTCAGACGGCGCACGAGCATCCGGATCATCACGAGCGCCGCATCCGGGTGGTCGTGGAGGTAGTCCCGGAGCTCGTCGGCATGGAGGAACCCGACCTCGGCGTCGTCGACGGCCACGGCGGTCGCCGTCCGGCGCTGACCGCCGAGCGCGGCCATCTCGCCGAGCAGTTCGCCCGGGCCGCGGAGCGCGATCACGACCTCGCGTCGGTCGGGGCCGTACGCGGACAGCTTCACCCGGCCGTCGAGTACGACGACGACCTCGTCGCCAGCCGCCCCGGCGCGCAGGATCGTCTCGTTCCGGCGGATCCGACGACGGCGCGTGAGCGCGAGCAGAGCATCAGCGTCGTCCGGCCCCAGCTGCCGGAGAAATGGCATGTGGCCGCTGGTCACGGCCGGAATCTTCGCAGCGGACGCGGACTCTTACAAAGCTCAGAGAAAGGTCTCACTGAGTCCTCACCTGCGCGCGCGAGACTGCGGCCATGATCAGCATGCGACGTGGAGTGATGATCGGCCTCGTGATCGGGTCCCTCATCGGTGGCACCGCCGGCGCGACCATTCTCACCGCAAGTGAGCACGGGGGTCCGACGACGACGCCCGGCGCAGCGGCCGGCCAGGTGCACGCTGCGGCTGATCACGACTCGTCGTCCGCGACGTAATGGCGTCCACCGCCGGCATCAACCCATACCCGCATCACCCGGCCTGTCCGCGGGTCGCGGAAACGCTCGGCGGTCGGCGACCAGTCCGGCTGCACTGCGTCGGCGTCCCCGTGTCCACGCCGGCGACGGGGACGTCCCGAGGCCGGCGCCGGCGGAGTCAGCGGCGGCAGATCGGCGAGCACCGCCGTGGCCTCCTCACGCGTTTGCGCGTCGGCGACCGCGGCCACGCGTCGTTCCAGCTCGGCGACATCGATTCTGCCCGCCGCGGCGTGGCGGCTCAGCTGCTCGAACAGCGCCTCGCGCTCTTGATCGCCGAGCCGCACCCCGGTCAGCCGACGCGATCCACCCTGACGGCGGTGCCGTACGCGACGATCTCGGTGAACTGCCCGCCGATCTCCGAGGAGTCGAAGCGGACCGCGATCACGGCGTCGGCCTCCATCAGCCGTGCGTTGTCGACCATGCGGTCGATCGCGTGTCGGCGCGAGTCCTCGAGCAGCTGCGTGTACTCGGAGACCTCACCGCGCCTCAGTGCTTTGAACGAGGCAGTGACGCCGCCGGTGAAACCCATGCTCCGTACGACGAGGCCGTAACAGATGCCGAGGTTCTCCCGCACCGTCATTCCCGGCAGTTCGAACGCGGTCGTCATCGGCATGCCGGCGTCTGACATCGCCTCCGCACGTTACCAGTCGATACCGTTCAGATCCTGATGCGCCGGGGAGCCATTTCCGTCGCTATCCACGCTTGCCGTGACCGCGCTGCTCGCCGGCTGCGGCAGCAGCAGCTCCTCCAGCTCGTCCAGCTCGGCCTCGACGTCGGGCACGGCTTCGGCCACGACGACGAAAGCGCAAATCGGCTTCGAGGGCGTGCCGATCGAATCCGGCGCCGACGTCGCCGCTGCCGGGACAACCGGGACCGGCACCGTCGACGGGATCAAATGCGGCGCCACGGAGCAGCTCGCCTACCACATTCACGCGCACCTGGCGGTCTTTGCCAACGGACAGCCTCGTGCGCTTCCCGGCGGGATCGGCATCCCCGGCTCACAGGTCGTCCAGTCAAGCGAAGGACCCGTGGCGAACGGCGGGCAGTGCATCTACTGGATGCACACGCACGCGCCGGACGGCGTCATCCACATCGAGTCCCCGACGCAGCGGATCTACACGCTCGGGAACTTCTTTGACGTCTGGCGTCAGCCGCTGAGCGCGAATCGGGTTGGCGGCGTCACCGGCAAGGTCACCGCGGTCGTCAACGGCAAGCCGTGGACGAAGAGCCTGCGGGACATCCCGCTCAACCCGCATACGGTCGTCCAGCTGAACGTCGGCTCCCCGGCCGCCCCGTTCCAGACCGTTACCTGGTCAGGCACCCAACTCTGATCAGGCGCCCGGGGCCGCGCGGGTCCGTCGCAGCCGCCGACGACGGAGCTCGAGCACGACGCCCGCCGCGACGAGCGCGACGAAACCAATCGTCGCGACCCAGCCGACATCGTCGACGACCTCCACGACCGCCGGGCCGGCAAGGTACGCGCCGAGCCCGATCCCGACCGCCCACAGCGCCGCACTGAGCGCGTTCGTGATCAGGAAGACCGTCGGCCGGACCCGGTGGATGCCGGCGATCCAGGACGGGGTGAGGACGACAGCGAGGACCGGGACCCGCCCAAAGATCTCATCGCCCCGCGCAACCGCCTTGAGCCGGGCCCGCTGGAACGGTCCGGGCGCGCTCATCACGGCGCGGCCGGCGCGCATCCCGATCAACCAGCCGGCGACACCGCCAGCGGTCGCCGCCACCCAGGCGACCAGCAGCACCTCGACGATGTCGAGCTTGTGCCGGGCAGAGAAGATCCCGGCCGCCACGAGCACCGATTCACCGGGTCCGGGAACTCCGATCCAGCTTGCCACCGACGCAGCCGCGAGGCCAACGTAGTCGACCGGCGGGCCGTGGAACTGATGTCGAAAGTGGAGGCCGAACCAGAGAGCGATGGCGCCGTTGACGGCGGCCTTCATCATGGAGAGCCCAGACTCGGGCGGCGACCGTGCCGGGTGCCGCGCGCGGGTCCAGCTGGATAGCCTGTCGGCCAAATCGTTGTCCCATGGGCCAATGCCCGCGGGCAACCCGACGGACAGGATTCGCCCCCCACTATGAGCACGAAAATCATCGTCTCCTACGACGGTACCCCGAACGACGACGACGCGCTCGCGCTCGGCAAGATGCTTGCCAAGTCCGGCGCCAGCCTGTCGCTGGCCTATGTGCGCCACACGCGAGAATTCGACCCGCGGCGCGAGGAGCTCGCCCAGCACGACGCCGAACAACGGCTCGAGCAGGGCGCGATCTGGCTCGACGCACCAGACACACCCAAGCACGTTGTGCTGAGCGGCTCGACGTGGGAGGGGCTGGAGCAGCTCGCCGCGAGCGAGTCCGCGGCCCTGATCGTGTTCGGCTCGGACTACCGCACCCCGCCCGGCCATGCCGAGCCGGGTAACACCGCCCAGCACATGCTTGAAGGCGCCCCGGTGGCGATCGCCGTCGCCGCGGCCGGTCTTCGCACCGACAAGGAGGGAGCGATCGGCTCCGTCTCCGTCGCCGCCGGCAACGCCGACACCGCCGCGATCGACACGGCGAAGACGCTGGCCGACAGCCTCGGCGCGTCGCTCAACGGACAGGGACAAGGCGCCGCTGACTTGTTCGTCGTTGGATCGCCAGGACCGGCCGGCCGGATTGGCCTGAGCGGTCTGACCCGCACGCAGCTGAACTCCGCGCGCGGGTCGGTGCTCGTCGTGCCGCACGGCACGCCCGTCACGCTCTAGCGCACTAGGCGGCGGGTCCCCGCTGAGCGGGGGACTCCAGCTGGAGCGCTCTGAGGCCACGGTGGGGCCTCGGAGCGCTCCCGCGTCCCCCTGCCCGGATTCTCGCGGTTTGCGGGATTCGTTTATCCCAATGTCTAGTCGGCCCTAACGAACGCTGGACTCGGGGCCATTCGGGCGCTGAAACGGCGTCCCGACAATTGCTCGCAGTAGTTGCCGCCGCCGTTCACGCGCGCCGTGAGCCCGGCTGCGGCTGTCCCCCGACAAAGAAGGAGATTCATGGCTGTAACGGCACCCTCCTGGCTAAGCGCTGGAGACAACGCTTGGCAGATGACTGCCGCAACGCTCGTCGGTCTGATGAGCGTCCCTGGCCTCGTAGTCCTCTACGGCGGCGTAATGCAGAAGCGCTGGTCGGTCAACAGCATGATGCTGGCGTTTGCGGCCTTTGCGGTCGTACTCGTCGTGTGGGTGCTGTGGGCCTTCAAGATGGGCTTTGGCCATCCGATCGGCAGCGGCAAGGACTTCTGGTCGACGTTTGTGGGCAAGCCGGGGCCGGTTCTCTCGCACACCGACCTGCAGCACCAGGCGGACATCCCATCAATCGGAACGACAGCGTTCCCACAATCCGCACTGGTCTACTTCCAGTTCGTGTTTGCGGGGATCACGCCGATCCTGATGCTGGGGTCTGTGCTGGGACGCGTCAACTTCAAAGCGTGGATTCCGTTCGTCGCCCTGTGGTGCACGATCGTCTATTCAGTCAACGCGTTCCTGATCTGGGGCGGTGGCTGGTTCGCCCACAACGGCGCCGTGGACTACTCGGGTGGCTACGTCATCCACCTGTCCGCCGGTGTGTCCGGATTCGTCGCTGCGGCCGTGATCGGACCGCGCCTACAGCGTGACCGCGAGGTCGACGCGCCGAACAACGTCGCGATGGTGGCGCTCGGTGCGGGACTGCTGTGGCTCGGTTGGAACGGCTTCAACGGCGGCGACCCGTACACGGCGAACATGTCCGCGTCCGCCGCGATCCTCAACACGAACCTCTGCACCGCAGTGGCGTTCCTGATCTGGATCGCGTGGGACTACATCACCGGCCGCAAGCCGGGCCTGATCTCAGGCGTCAACGGCATGATCACGGGGTTGGTCGCGATCACGCCGGCGGCGGGTTACGTGAACGGTTGGGGTGCGATAGCGCTCGGGGTGATCGCCTCGACGCTGGTGTACTTCGCGCTCAACTACCTGAGCCGGCTGCGTCCGTTCCGGAACGTCGACGACACGCTCGGTGTCATCTACACGCACGGCTTTGCCGGCCTTGCGGGTGGTCTGCTCACCGGTGTGTTCGCTGATCCGAACATGGCCGTCTTCTACAACAGGGTCGGCGGCAAGCTCGAGGCGGTTGGCGCCAAGGGCGTGCTCTACGGGAACTGGACACTGCTCAAATGGCAGCTGTTCGCGGCCGTGTGGGTCATCGTGTTCTCCTCGGTCGCCACGTTCATCCTGCTCAAGCTCGTCGGGCTGTTCATCCCATTGCGGATGTCGCAGGAGAACATGGAGATCGGCGACACGGCCGAACACGGCCACGAGGTGTACCCGTCGGACGTGCCTTCTCTCGGTTTCCCGGGAGGGATCCCGGGGCTGGGGAGCGGTGGCGGTGGTGCCGAACCGGCACCAACCGCTGCGTAGCCGCAGGCACGCTCACACGGAAGGCGTCCCGTACGGGGGACAAGATCGGGGGGCCGCTTCGGCGGCCCCCCGAATCTTTGTCAGGCTCGGGTAGGCTCGGCGGGTTGATTCAGTCACTCAAGGAGCGAAGCTGTCGATGACCCATGGCTCGCAGACGGCCGCCGCTGCCGGCGCGCAGACGGCGCCCGAGGTGCTCGAGTTCGCCGCGGAGCGCGGCGTCGAGATGGTGGATCTGAAGTTCGTCGATCTGCCCGGGATGTGGCAGCACATGACGCTCCCGCTCGCCGCGCTTGACATCAGCGACTTCGAGGCTGGGCTCGGCTTCGACGGCTCGTCGATCCGTGGCTTCCAGGAGATCCACGAGTCCGACATGCTCCTCATCCCGGATCCCACCACGGGCTTCATCGATCCCTACTACACGCGCACGACCCTCTCGCTGATCTGCTCGGTCGCCGACCCGGTGATCGGCGAGCCGTACTCGCGGGACGCGCGGTTCGTCGCCCAGAAGGCCGAGCGGCATCTCGCCGAAAGCGGGATCGCGGACATCGCCTACTTCGGACCCGAGGCTGAGTTCTTCGTGTTCGACCACATCGCCTACGAGCAGGTCGAGCACCGGGCGTTCTACGAGATCGACTCCGCCGAGGGCTTCTGGAACACCGGCCGCGCGGCCGGCACCGGCGCGAACCTCGCCTACAAGCTCCGGCAGAAGGAGGGCTACTTCCCGGTCCCACCGGCCGACTCGCTCGCGAACCTGCGCGGCGAGATGGTGTCGTCGATGGAGACGCTCGGCATCCGCTGCGAGTTTCACCACCACGAGGTCGCGTCCGGCGGCCAGGGCGAGATCGACATGCGCTTCCAGCCGCTGCTCAAGATGGCCGACCAGATGATGATCTACAAGTACGTCGTCAAGAACGAGGCCGCCAAGGCGGGCAAGACGGCGACGTTCATGCCCAAGCCGATCTTCGAGGAGAACGGCTCCGGGATGCACGTCCACCAGTCGCTGTGGAAGGACGGACAGCCGCTCATGTACGGCGAGACCGGCTACGCGCATCTCTCCGAACTGGCACGGCACTACGTCGCGGGGCTGTTGACCCACGCGCCGGCGCTGCTCGCGTTCTGCGCGCCGACGACGAACTCCTACCGCCGTCTCGTGCCCGGCTACGAGGCGCCGATCAACCTCGTCTACTCGGCCCGCAACCGCAGCGCCTGCGTGCGCATCCCGATGTACCACGAGGCGCCGAAGACGAAGCGGATCGAGTTCCGCTCTCCGGACCCGACCGCCAATCCGTACCTGGCGTTCTCCGCGCTGATGCTCGCCGGCCTCGACGGGATCCGCCGCCAGCTTGACCCTGGCGAGCCGCTCGACGTCGACATCTACGACCTGCCCGACGGAGACGCTCTCGCGGATCGGGACGGTCCCGTCGTCACTGGAGGCGTCACTTGACGCGCTCGAGGCCGACAACGCCTTCCTGCTCGAGGGCGATGTGTTCTCGCCCGGGCTGATCGAGGCCTACATCCGCTACAAGCGCCAAGCTGAGGTCGACGCGATCCGGCTGCGGCCGCATCCGTGGGAGTTCGCCCTCTACCACGACGCGTGAGTGATGATGGCCGGGCCGCGTGCAGCCCGGCCCCGGCGGCGCATGCGCGCACCCGGAGGGGATTATTTCGCCAAAGCGTGCGCCGTTGATGGATCTGGGCGGAAAAGTGCCGCTCAGGGTGCATTTCTCGCCCGGATCCGGGTGGCGGACACGGTTTGGCGAAACAGTTCCGCCGTCTCGGTTCAGCGCGGGCGGCTCAGATGAACGCGGCGGCGGTGTTCGCCGCGACCTTCTTGAGCAGCTTCTCGATCGGGAGGCTGCGCTTCTCGAGCAGGGTGAGCTCGATCACGCGGCCGGACGCTCGCCACATCGCCGACGCCTGGCGCCGGCCGTGGATCGGGCCCTGGTAGCCCTGAGCCGTGAGGGTCAAGCCGTGCGTCTTGATGTAGTGACGCGCGGACTTGGTCGACGGGTTGATCGAGGTGACGATCGCGTCGCACACCTCCTCGGTCGCACCGTCTCGCACCGACGCTGGAGTTCGGCACGGCGTCGAAGTACTTCAGCCCGAAGGTCTTCTTGATCAGGCTCTTGTTGAACAGGGCGCACGACGCGTTCGGAGCGGCGCCCGCGGGCGCGCTCAGCACGAGCCAGGCCGGCGACGGCGATTACGGCGGCGCGTCTGAGCCCCAGGTCCATAGTGCGGAATGCTATAGCTGCAGCGAAGCTAGCCGAGAACGAGCTCGGCGGCGGAGCGCAGCGGTGGCGGGGTCGCCGCCGATGAGCAGCGTGGTCACGGCTGACTCGCGCCACGCCTCAAGGTCGTGGCGGATCTTGTCCGCCGGTCCGATCAAGGTGAGCTGCTCGATCAGTTTTGTCGGGACCGCGGCCGCGGCCTCGTTCTTGTGACCGCCGAGGTAGAGCTCCTGGATCTTCGCGACCTCGGCCTCGTAGCCCATCCGGATCGGGACGTTGGCGTGGAAGTTGGCGGTCTTGGCGCCCATCCCGCCGAAGTACAGCGCGTACATCGGGCGCACCATGTCGGCCGCGGCCTCGATGTCGTCGGTGACGATCAGCGGGACGGTCGCGGCGACGTCGAACGTGTCGGCGGTGCGCCGGGCGTTCGGCCGCGCGAATCCCTCGGCGAGCGAGTCGCCGTAGAGGTCCTCGTGGTGGGGCGAGTAGAACAACGCCAGCCAGCCGTCGCACAGCTCGGCGCCCATCGCGATGTTCTTCGGCCCCTCGGCGGCGAGGTAGATCGGGATGTCCTCGCGGAGCGGATGGATGCTCGACTTGAGCGGCTTTGCCCAGGCCGGTCCCGTCTGGAAGCGGCAGCGGGTAGTGCGGGCCGTCGTTGGTGAGCGGGCCCTGCCGGGCCCAGATGTTCCGCAGGATCCCGATGTACTCGCGCATCCGGGCGAGCGGCTTGGCGAACGACTGGCCATACCAGCCCTCGACGACCTGCGGCCCGGACACGCCGAGGCCGAGGATCGTCCGCCCGCCGGAGAGATGGTCAAGCGTCATCGCCGCCATCGCGGTGGCCGCGGGCGTCCGTGCGGAGATCTGCACGATTGCCGTCCCGAGCTTGATCCGCTCGGTCTGCGAGCCCCACCACGCGAGCGGCATCAGCGCGTCGGAGCCGTACGCCTCGGCGGTCCAGATCGAGTCAAACCCGAGGCGCTCGGCCTCCTGCACGGTCTCGAGCGCACCGGGCGGCGGACCGCCGGCCCAGTAGCCGGTGTTGAGTCCCAGTCGAAGGTCGCGCGCCATCGTCGCTCGCGAACCCTACTGCGCAGCGCGCGCTATTGCGTGCCGCGCCATCGAGCCGTGATCCGCCGCCACAGGCCGGGTGGCCGCGGCTGCTCGGCCGAGGAACTCCGCGCGCGTGGGCAGGCGGCCCGCCTCCCGCGCAGCCATCACGCACCTCGTGTGGGCGTGGCGCCGGCGGCGCGAGTCGCCCTCCGGCGTGATCAGCATGTGCTCGCTCAGCGCCGGGAGATGCTTGCCGCACAGCGGGCAGCGATAGGTCACGGGTTTGACGTTCTGGGCCCGGCGGATGGCGTACCACTGCGCGTCGAACATCCGTGGAAGGATCGCACCGCGCGGCGGAGCCCAGCTATCGTCCGCCTCTGTGGAGCAACGCGACGAACGCATCATCGTCGAGACGAATCGGCACCGAATCGCGGGCGTCCTCCGGCTCCCCAAGGACGGCTACCGGAGTCGGCTGACCGACTACCTGAACGCATCCGAGCGAGCGTTCCTGCCGCTCACCGACGTCGAGATCAGCCCCGCTGGACGGATCGGCGACCCCGGAATTCCGCCAGTTCCTCGTCATCTCGCTCCAGCACATCGTGATGGCGATGCCCGCCGACGGGACCCGCTCGGAGCCGGACGAGGACCTCAATTAGGGTCCCCTAAAAGGCGGGCCGCACCGGTCGGACCCGGCAGCTATCCTTCCGGGCATGGCGACCCGTCACGCAGATGATCTCGAGGGACTGAGCCGCAGCGAGGTGCTCAAGGCCTCGCCGCGGATGTTCGACTCCGACCTCCTCGACAAGCTTTCCCGCGTCCACCCGGCAGTGCCGCCGATCTTGTTTGGGCCGGTGATCGTGTTCATGGTCGTCGAGGGCATCATCCACGGCGCCGGCTGGGTCACGCCCGCGTGGATCCTCGGTGGCTACCTGTTCTGGACGCTCACGGAGTACTGGCTTCACCGCATCGTGTTCCACTTCGAGCCAGACCACGGTCTCGGAGCGAAGCTGCACTGGATCATCCACGGCGTCCACCACGACCATCCGAACGACCCGATGCGCCTGGTGATGCCGCCGTCGGTGAGCATCCCGCTCGCGTCGTTGTTCGTGTGGCTGTTCTATCTGGTGATCGGCATGCCGGGCTTCCTGCCGTTCGGCGCAGGCTTCCTCTCCGGATACCTGTTCTACGACATGCTGCATTACCACGTGCACCATCACCGGCCGACGACGGCGCTGGGCAAGCGGCTGCGCGAACTGCACATGCGCCACCACTTCCAGAACCACGAACGCTTCTACGGCGTCAGCGCCCCGTTCTGGGACTACGTGTTCGGCACCGCGCGCAAGCCGGGCGACGATCGCCCGGCGGCGACCCAGACCCAGCCGTAGTCAACTCAGCGCCGCTCCGCCGAACCGCGCCCGGACGTCGGCGTCGAGCACGTCGGCGGTGTCTGTGAGCACGCGGACGAGCCGGATGAGCACGTCGTCCGACACGGACTCGGAGAACAGCGAATGCTGAAGCATGATCGCCCCCTCCCCGTCGATCGCGAGCGCCCCAAAGTGCAGCTCGACGTTGCGCTGCGCGAGATACAGGCCGAGCTCTGGGGTGATCGGAAGGCCCTGTGCGATCCACGCGTAACACTCGAGGACGGCGTCGCCGCCGGGCGCATCCGCGACGTCGAGCCGGACCCCGATCGATCCGCGGCGGACAAACAGCGACGGCTGATCCGGGGCGATCAGGACGCGCTCGCCGAACGCCTCGCCGAGCACCGGCGTGATTCGGTCGAGCAGATCCCGCTGGGCGGGCGTCGGCTCGGTCATCGCTCGCGACGGTGGTAGCGACCGGACTCAGCGAACGATGCGGAACGAGGCGGTCGCCACACGTGAGGCGCGGCCCTTGCCGGCCCGGGCCGTGATCGCCGCGCGATAGGAGCCAGGCGCGAGCGCCTTCGTACCGATCCGGCCGGTGAACCGGATCGACCGCTTACCGGCCTTGAGGCCCTTCCGCGTGAGCGTGCCGACCGTGCGCCACGTCTTGCCGCGGGCCGGCCGCTGGATGGCGATTGTGGCCGTCGCCGACTTCGAGAGCGTGAACGAGATCGTCGCGCCGGTGCCGACGCGCGCGACGACCGGGGTTGCACCGGGTGCGACGCGGAACACGTTCGGCACGAGTGCAGGACGCGTGATCACGGGCCCCGCCGCAGCGGAGCCGCACGTCTGTCCGTCCGGGCAGAACCCGACGCGGAGAAGGACGCGCCACCCGCCGGCACCGTCGGAGTGGCGACCACCGCCGGTATCCCCCGGTGCCCCGCCGAGCCGGGGATAGAACCAGCTCGCGGCGTTGCCGGGATCGATTTGATCAAGAAGGTTGTGACGGCCGTTGTCGTGGAGCGGGAGCGTCCCCGTACCGCTCACCGCGCTGACGCCCACGGTGTCCTGGGTGATGATCCCCGTCTTCGGGTTCGTGTTGCGCTCGACGCGCAGGCTGACCGGGAACGTCTGGACCGTGTTCGGAGCCGGCTGGACGACCGCTGATTCAGCGGCGAAGAAGCAACACGACGTGCCCGCGCCGGGCGCTCCGAGCGTGCGCACGACGACGAACCGCAGCCGCGCCGGACGGGCTCCGGATCTGATCGTGACCGTCTGGACCACACCGTCACCGGGGACGGTGCCGCCGGTGGTGTTGAACCACGTGCAGTCCGGCTGGTTCGACGCGAACGCGTAGTAGTTCCCCAACGTGTCGCCGATCCCGGGCGCCACGTCGCAGCCGAACGTCGCGTTTGCCGCATCGGTCAGTGGGTCGCCGTAGCTCTGCAGTGGGGCTGCACCCGCGCCCGCGGCTGCCAGTCCCAACAGTGCCATCGCCGCCCCCGCGGCCATCCGAAGCCTGAGCACGGACGCCAGCTTAACAGCCGATGGGCGCGGAGCACTCGCCGCCCGACGGCTCGCTACGTCGATTCAGCGTACGTCGCGCGTGACGCTAGCGGTGGACCTCGACGTTCCCGCCACCGGCGGCCTTGGCGCGATACACGGCCATGTCCGAGTTGCCGATCAGCGCCTCGGCGTCGCTGTCGCCGAGCGCAATCCCGATGCTCGCCGACAGCCGGTGCTGGGCGCCGCCGCCGTACAGGGGCTGGCTGATCGCCTCTTGAAGGCGCCACGCGACGATGACGGCGGATTCCTCGTCGACCCCCTCGCAGATCACGACGAACTCATCACCACCGAAGCGGGCAACCGTGTCGCCGGGCCGGACCGCCGTGCGCAGCCGATTGCCGAACTCCACGAGCACGATGTCGCCGATCGCGTGGCCGTAGGTGTCGTTGATCTGCTTGAAGTTGTCGAGGTCGATGAACAGCACCGCGGTCGGCATGCCGTCGCGCTTCGATCGGCCCAGCGCATGCTCGAGCCGGTCATGGAGAAGGGTGCGGTTCGCCAGGCCGGTCAGAGCATCGTGCACGGCCTCGTGGCGCATGCGCTCCTCGCCGCGCAGGCGGACGAGGGCGACGGCGAGGATGTTCGCCGTCGAGCTGACGAGGTCAAGCTCATCGTCGTCGAGCTCGCGCGCCGGAGCGACCATGACCTCCCCCGCGGCGCCGATCGGCACGCGGACGCCCATCTCACGCACCGACCCGTAGGACGCCGGGATGCTGCCGTCACGCAGCACGACGCAGGCGGCGGTCAGCGGCAGCACGGTGCGCATGACGTCGATCGCCTCCTCGGCGAGATCGTTGACGCCCGCGCCCGCGAGTGCCCGCTCGGCAAGTGCGGCGATCGCCCGGGAGCGGGCCTCGGCGGCGCGGCGCTTGGAGATGTCGCGGCCGACGGCGAGCAGCAGCGGGCCCTCGGTTGACTGGACGATCCCCCAGCTCATCTCCCCCATGAACTCCGACCCATCGCGTCGGCGGCCCCAGGCCTCCGTCGAGAATCGGACCGGATGCTCGGTGGCGAAGTACAGCTCCATGTTCCGGGTGTACCGAGCCCGCTCGCGCTCCGGCCAGAGCATCTGCACGGGCTCACCGATGAGCTCCGCGCGCTCGTAGCCGAACAGCTCCTCGGCCAGTTCGTTGACGAGCCTGATCCGCTCGTCCGGACCGGTCACGACGATCGCATCGGGGAGACCCTCGAGAAACGCTTCAGGCGCAGGGAGACTGTCACGGCGCGCTTCGGGGTCCTCGCGCCGCGGCGGCTGGTCCACTTGTTCCTTGGCCTCCATGTCCCAGGATCCCGAGGCCAGCGTACACCCCGAATCGACCCATCCACATCGTCCGCATTAGTCAGCTAAGTGGCGCTTCAGGTGGACGAACGCGGTTTCTCATCCGTTGACGCTCCCGGGGCACGGGGCTAGTGTCGCCGGCGGATGACCGGCACCGTCACGTGGGTCCTGCCGCTCCCAGTCCTCGCACGCCGTCACCGCCGCGGCGAGGAGCTCACGCGCGTCCCGCGCCGCCGGGACCGGCTCGAGCACGCGACGCACCGGCGCTGAGGCCCGCACCGATACCTCGAACGCCCCCGTTGCGGGGCTGTCGCTCGACAGCGCCTGCGCGAAGGCTCATCACATTCCCGGACCGCCGCACACCCCCGGGTGTTCGCTCCTCGCACGTTGGCACCGCCGGGATCGCCGCCGTGATTCCGGGAGGTAGCTGGCTGACGATCGGTGACGCCTGCACCTACGGCAGGTGCCTGCAGCACTATGTCGAGGATCTGCAGACGAAGTGCGCGTACGCGCGAGGCGCGAACCTGGCGCTGATTCAGTTCCGCGGCGCATCGCAGGCCAACGCCTACGTCCGGCGGAAGTTCCCCACGTCCCACTTCCGAGGTGTCAACGTCGGCGCCGCCGTGGCGAGGTTGGGCGTGAAGGCGTCAGGAGGCCTGGTCGTGATGGCGGGCGGCAGCCGGGTCGCGTTGTTCTCGCTCGGAGCGTCATCGGACCGCGGCAACGCGGTGTGGCACAACACCCCGATTCTCCTGGCCGTGGCTCGGCGGATCGCCGCACGGCTCTAGCCGTGGCGAGAAGCGCGAAAAGTTGAGCGGAGAGGGCGGGATTCGAACCCGCGAAGGAGTGTGAACCCCTTACTCGCTTAGCAGGCGAGTGCCTTCAGCCACTCGGCCACCTCTCCCGGGTGCTCGGCGGGAGTGTAGAGGCTGCTCCGCGACTCCCGGGGTCCGGTCCACGTTCCGGCGCAGGGCATTAGCATCGGGGCCACAGCCACCGGAGGGGTGGCAGAGCGGTCGAATGCGCTGGTCTTGAAAACCAGATGAGACAGCCCCGACCACGAATAGCCACGGGATCACCGGCCACCGAGGGAAAGCAAAAGGGAAAGACGCTCGACGGCGGGCAAGGTAGGCCGAGGTTGTATTCGAGACTTGTCAGACGCCCGGCTCAGCCGGTGATCCTGCCGCCGAGGGCACAGCGGACGGCTTCAGCGCGTCGGTCGGCCATCAGCCTGCGGGGCCTGCTCGGCGGTTGCGGGCCGGCCCCCGCAGGATGATGGTGGCAGCGACGAGGTGGGCGCGCGTGGCTTCGCGAAGCCGGCCGAGGCGAGCGTTGTCGGTGCTCGTCGAGCCGGTCGCGCAGCTCTGTCGGCAGACGGAGGCTGTGCTCCTCCCAGCGCTGTCCGACTCCCGTTGGGATAGCAGGGAGATAGGAACTCGCCGAGGTCCGAGCGTCGCGGCGGCGGCCGGCAAGTCTCGGGTCTCGCATCGTTCATCGTCGTCGCGCCTGTGCGGGCGACCGATCGTCCGAACTGGGTGCGAGCTTCTGACCATGTTGCGATGGAGTTTTCCTCGCCGCCAGCAGTACCGGCGCCTGCGCCGAGCAGCCGCGAGTGGCGCGGCAGGCCTGGCGGCGGGCACGTCCGCCGTCATAGCCGGAGGCGTCGGCGCAATCGAGGTAGCGGGTGTGCTTTTGTTGATCATGGTCGGGCTGCTGGTCTACGCTCGTCATTGGTTGCGTCTCGCTGGCCGCAGCCGTGTCGGTGCGCGTTCTGAGGATGAGGTTCGACGGGTGCTGGCACCGCTGACGGCGGAGGGGTGGCGGCTGCGTCACTCGCTGCCGTATATGCGGCGTGGCGATATCGACAGCGTGGCGATCGCGCCAACCGGGATCGCGTTTGCGATCGAGGCGAAAACCCGGACGTTCGACGCGCGGCACCTCGTCGGTGTCCGGGAGGTGGCTGTGTGGCTTTACCGTCGCCGGCGACGGTGGTGCCGCCGTGGAGCGCTCGCGGTTCTGTGCGTCGTGCGTGCCAGAGGCGTGGAGCGCGTCGAGGATGGCGTTCTGATCGTGTCGCCCGATCGCCTGGCGGCTGCACTCCGGGTCGCGGCGGGGACGTCGCGGCGCCCCGCGTTCCTGGCCGGCGAAACCCCGGCACGCTCGTAGCGCTCACTGCCGGTCCGCGGCGGCGATCGGTCGCCTGAACGGCTCGGCGTCCGGTCCGCCGTATCAGGGTCCGGGCAGTTCCGGGCTTTCCGCTCAGTGCCCCCGATGGCGGGCCTGAGAGAGCGGCTGCGGTTAGGCGCGTCAGCGGTCGGTCGCGGTGTCGGCGAACACGCAGACGACGAGGAGGTGGGTGAGGCAGTCGGAGATCGCTTCCGGTGTGTTCGGCGTGTCTCGGTCGAGCGAGCCGATCGCGAGCGCGGCCCAGCGGCCTGCCTGCTGGGCGTGCTCGACCAGGGAGGGCGGGTCTGCGGTCAGCGATGCGTCGAGCAGCGCGTGCACTGCCTGGTCATAGACGAGGGGCAGCCAGTCCTCGGCCTGGTAGTCGCGCGAGTTCCCATCTGCCTCGAGCGCCAGGTGGCAGCGATGCAAGCTGCCAGCCGCGGTGAGATCGAGCGTTGAGAGCAGCTCGTCGGCAACCGGCGCACGCTCGGCGGCGGCCGGGAGGACGTGGAGCACGTTCGCGGCGACGGCGAGGCTGATCAGCCGCGGGACCGCGGTGGCGAGCAAGCGTCACGGGACGGTCGGGCGGCTGCTCGCCGGGCGGCAGGTCGGAGACGCCGCGGGCATAAGCGGCGTGGTAGCGCTCGGCGAGTTCGTCGGGCTGCCAGGGGCGAGCAAGGCGGCGATAGGTCACCTCGAGGCTGCTCACAGGGCTCTGGGCGACTGGCTTGTCGGTGTGCCCGACGTCGCACGAGGCCGTGGACGGCAGGCCGCGGGGCTACCGGAGCCGGACTTCTGGCCCAGGCGCTCTGCAGGGTGGAGCGGGGCTTGCGGAGTTGCGGCCGGTACTTGCGCTGTGACCGATGAGGAAAGGCGCGTGGAGATGGACATGAATCGGGCGGTGGCGAGGGCAGCGGCGGCGGATGAGCCGCAGCTGCGTCGAGCATATTCGGCGGCGCTCGCGCATGGTTCTCGCAACACGCAGTGCTCGGCGGCTGAGGAGCGCGCGTACGGCACGTTGCGGCTGCTGACGTTGGCGACGTTGCGCTTGCCGGACCTGTTTCTGTACGCGCACGTCCTGCAGGTGTTCGACGAGGACCCTGACGTCGAGCGGGTCCCGCCGGTGGTCGTTGCAGCGGTGAGGACGATCGCGTCGGGTGCGCTGCGGCTCGCGCATCGGGCGCTGGAGACGCATGCGCGTAACGTCGGCTATGAGACGGGCGCGTGGGTCGATCGGGCGCTCGAGCAGGCCGGCGCGTGGCTGTGCTGTGAGGTCGACGTCGAGGTGCCGGTGCTGCTCGATCAGGCGCGACGGGCGGCGATCGCGATCACGCGTGCGACCGCGGCCACGGCGGATGACCGGATGCTCGTGCCCGAGGAGCTCGCGAACGGCCTCGGGCACCTGCTCGCCATCTATCTGATCGCGACCACGATCGGATGAGCGCGCGGCTCCTCGGTGCGATCGGCCGTCTGCCGATCTGGGCCCGCCGCGGGCTGATGATCGTCGTTGCCGTTCGTGCTCCTGGGGGTGCTGGTCGCCGGGTTCGCGCTGGCTCCGACCGAAGCCAGGGACCACTCCAAGCAAGCGGGCGCGGCCGGGCGCCTGCTGCCGCCGTCTCCGACGACCGCCACCCGAGCGCGCGCTCGGCCGGCGCGTCCCGCCACCAAGACCGGTGAAAGCTCAGCAGCGGCGCGGGCTGGCCAGCGCGCGCACGCTCGAAAGCGGCCGGGCGCGGCGCATCGCCCGCCCGTGCGGGGACCGGTCAGCGAGCAGCCACCACCGCCGTCGCCTCGCAGCGCCGAGGGGATGATGCTGGCGGTCGCCCGCAGCTTCGCGGTGGCGTACATGCCGTATCAGGTCGGCCGGCTGCCCCGGTGGGCGCGCACCGCGATCGAGCGGACGTGCACGCCCGCGTTCGCGCGCTACCTCCTCGCCCAGCCGGCGCAGCTGACCCCGCTGCAGGCGGCGCACCCGAAGACCATCGAGACCTACCGGGTCGCGAGCGTCGAGCCGGCCGGGGCTCCGGACACGGTGGCGGTCAGTTACGTCTCCGAGCAGGACAGCGCCGACACCGGCGAGTTCGTGCTGAGGCTGGTCAGCGAGCACGGACAGTGGCTGGTCGCTCGCCTGGAGGCGTGAGCGGCGGTGCGCAGGCTGTTCCTGATCGCGCTCGCGCTGACGATCCTGCTGCCGCTGCTGGCGGTGATGCTGGTGTTCCTCGCCGCGGCCGGAGAATCGGCGGCGCAATGCGGCGCCGGGTTTGCCGGATCGAGCGGGCCCGTCGGCGGCGTCCCTGCGGCGGACGTCCCGATCTTCCAGGGCGCGGCCGCGCAGTTCGGGCTCGGCGCCCGCGGGCCCTCGATCCTGGCCGCGATCAACTATGTCGAGTCGACGTTCGGACAGTCAAACGACGCGGGCGTGCACTCGGGCGCGAACTACGCCGGCGCGATGGGCCCGATGCAGTTCCTGCAGGGCACCTGGGACACGTACAAGGTGCAGGCACCCGGCGGAGCGGTGCCGCCGAACGTCTACGACGAGGCCGACGCGGTGTACAGCGCCGCGAACTACCTGAAGGCCTCCGGCGCGCCGGGCGATTGGCCGGGCGCGATCTTCGCCTACAACCACTCGAGCGCGTACGTGCAGCAGGTCCTCTCGCAGGCGCAGAGCTACTACACGCAGGGGCTCACCGCGCAGGGATCCGCCACCTCGACGACAACCTCGGGCGGGGGCTCGGCGATCGCGGGCAGCCCGTTCAGCGTTCCGGCGGCGAGCGGCGACCCGGCCGCGCCGATCACGCTCGCGCCCGGGCAGCCGACGATCGTCGCCGCGACCTACTTCACCGACGCGACCGGCGCGTGGGGCGACAACCTGATCGTCAACCACGACAGCTACGCCGAGCTGTCCCCAGGGATCCCGGGATCGCAGGTGACCAGGCAGAACGCGACGATGCTCGGCGGGCTGCCGTACATGACGCCGCTGCGCGTGACCAACCCGCAGAACGGGCGCAGCGTGATCCTCTACAAGCGCGACATCGGCGCCGGCCAGCCACTGTCGAACACGCTGAACGGCTACCACTACCGGATCGACCTGACCGCGTGGGCCGACCAGCAGCTCGGCCTGCCGGGCTCAGGGCTGGTGCAGGTCACGCGGCTGACCGGCCCGGTGAGCACGCCCGGCGGCGGCCAGGCGTGCTCGGCCAGCTCGGGGTTCGCGCCGGCCGGGTCGGGGATCGATCCGATCCCCGGGTTCACGATCGGCCGCGACGACATGGGCGTCGACGCCAGCGCCCCGGTCGGCACCCCGATCTACGCGCCGCTGGACAGCCAGCTGGTCGAAGTGGTCAACGACTGGTACGCCGGGCAGCCGCTGCTGCTGTTCAAGTTCGTGAACCCGCCGGCCGGCGCGCCGACCGCCTACTGGTACGTGGCCGAGGAGATCACCCCGGTCAGCACCACGGTCGGAACGATCTTCCGCGCCCGCCAGGCCGTCGCCCGCTTCGCCCCCAGCGGCACCGGGATCGAGATCGGCTGGGGATCACCAACCTCCAGCGGCCGCACGCTCGCCCAGCAGATGGGCGACAGCGCAGCTGCGAACCCGCCAGCCGGAGCGACAACAACCTGGGGAGAGAGCTTCAAACACTTCTTCGGC
>CAWEYQ010000021.1:0-70391 GCA_963813265.1 uncultured Solirubrobacterales bacterium
GTCGACTACTGGCGGCCGCTGGGCGACGCGGAGAAGCCGTGGCTCCTCCGCGGCCAGGATCACGGCACCCAGGTTGTGCTGCTCGGCCAGCACGAGCGGCACGACACCACGCAGGCGCCCCAGACCGTCACAGACGCCCGACGGCATTGGATCACGCGCTACCTCAACGGCCGCTTCCTTCGCTTTCCCGCGCACGTCGAGGTCCTCGTGCGCGAACACCACGGCCGCGACGAGCAGACCCTGCGCCGGATCCACGGTGAGCAGCACCACCTCGAGCACCACGCCGTCGCGGCAGGGACCGTGGAGCTGGGCGACGCGATCGTCCGCTGGTGGGTGCTCGACGACGATCACCGCAGCCCGGCGCCGCGAGGCCGTGCTGTGGGCCTCGACCGGTCACGCCGCCGCCGTGTTCGGCGACGAGCTCTACGACACGCTGCCACCGACGCGCGGCGGGTACGGACGCCTGCAGGACTTCGGCATTCGCTTCGGCTGTGAGCGAGTGGTTCTTCACATCGAGCCCCAGGACGGGGTCGCCGGTGTCGAGTGCAACACCGCGCGAACGCTGCTGTTGCTCGACCACGAGCCATTGCCGTGGACACGCTGGGGCGAGGAGTTCGCCGCCGCAATGCCCGAGGAGATCCTGCGGCTCCAGGAACTCGCCGCCGGGACCGACTGCGTGCCGCGCCGAGAGGCGATCCGCGGCCGCGTCAGCGCAATCCTGCCGCTCTACCGACTGAGCCGCTACCGCCCAACCAGGACGCAAAGCCAGAGGCAGGCTGAGCCGGCCACCGCTCGCCCAGACGACGAGACGACCGTCTCAGCCCTGGAGAGGTCTGGATCGCCGAGCACCGGGCCGGCGGTGCATCCAACGGGCACATCCCTCCAGCGGGAGCCCGACCACAGCCTCGCGGGCGACCAGGCGCCAGCGGACGACCCCGACCAGGACGCGCTTTCACCCGCGATCGTCGATCTGCCCGACGTCGCGTGGATCTCAGCGCGCGACGCAACCCGGGCGCCGGGCGACCTCGAAGACCAGGCCGCCCGCTACCACCCCGGTCGCCACGAGCTGACCATCAACGCCGACTTCCGCGCGATCACCGACCTGATCGCACACTGGCGCACCCGCTACCGCGGCGTCCCCGGCGCCCACGCGACGATCGAGGCGCAGGTCCGGGAATGGTGCGAACAGGTCTTGGTCGAGGTGGTGCTCGCCGCCCGCAACTCGCAGTGGAACGCGGAGCAGCTCGAGGCGCTTCTATCGCCGAGCTCGTTCACCGCCGCCCTGCTGCCACGGCACCTGCTGCATGCAACGCTTCAGAAGCGACTCGGGCAGAAGCTCGGGACGGCGCGTAGCGATCACGAGGAATCCACGGCTGGCGCGCGCGCGGCACCGCGGTCTCACACCAGGTCGCGCCGACGGGAGGGTGCACCGAGCCAGCCGCGGGAGCAGGCGGGATGAGTCGAGCTGTCCCAGAGCAGGCGCGGCGGCTCGCGGCCGAGCTAGACCTGCAGTTCGCGCACGACGCCGAGCTGGCGACCGAGCTGGCCGACGCACAGCGGCGGCTACAGCACGCCAACGATCGGCTCTGGTCAGGCCTGCATCCCGACGGCATCGCCATGATCTACGGCGAGCATCCGGCTGTAGTCGAGGTCGCAACCGCGCACAACCGCTCTGAGGTCCTCGACGCACCCGACCCGCTGCGCGCGGTCCAGCAGGTGCACTGGAGCATCCACAAGGCGTTCACCAGCTACCAGAGCGCCGCGGAGCGACGGCGCCAGCTCGCTGCCGAGATCGGCGAGCTGGCCGGCGACCTCATCACGACGCTCCTCGGCGCGGGATGGTCCGAGCACGACGCCAGAGAAGCATGCGTCCACGACCTCGCAATCACCCGGACATGCGCCCGCCAATCGCCTTGGAGCACCGATGGACGCGAGCGGCGCTGAGGCGCGAGTCGCGCACACACTGGTCCTGGCGATTCTCGACGAGCTGCGTGCGAACCCCGGCGCGCGTCACGAGCTGCGCACGCTGCTGGACGAGCGCAAGTCGGGCGACCGTCTCCTCTCCCCTCATGAGGCCGCCGAACATCTGGGCGTCCACCCGAAGACACTCACGCGCGCGGCTGCCGCCGGCCGAGTCGCGGGGGCCAGGCGCGTCGGCCGCCATTGGCGCTTTGATCCGGCCGAGCTGGCGCTGGAGCCCCCACGCGCTGCTCCGGCAGCGCCCCGACCCCTCGCTCGCATGCGTTTGCGGGCTCGCGGCGGAGCCGCGGACGCGATTCGGACCGCCGGTTCCCGGTAGCGAGTGGTCGGTTGCGCGCCGCGTGCGGAACACTTCCCTGGAGCGTCCGCATCCCGCGACGCGAAGGAGGACGGACTGAATCCATGTGGTTCGCGCAGGACGCCGCCGCGCCGGAACGCAGGCGCGACGCCGAGCACGAGAGTCGGTCAAATAGCCACTGGGTGGGCGTGCGCGACGGCGCGAGGGCGCGAGGGATCCACGAGGCGACGGCCAGCCGGCGCTACGGGCGGAGCGCGCAATGAGCGTCAGGCCGAGGGCTCGCAAGGACGGCACGCGCGGATGGGAGGTCCGCTGGCGGGAGAACGGCGCCAACCGATCTCGGATGTTCGCGCTCAAGAAGGATGCCGACGCGTGGGACCGCGAGGTTCAGCGTCGAAAGCAGCTCGGTCCGCTCGCCGTCCAGCAGCTCACGGCTCGCGGCGGCCCGACACTTGGACAGTGGGTGACGGAGCGGTGGGCTCCCGAACACGCGGTCATGCTTGCCGACTCCACGCGCGAGCGCTACGCCGAGGTCTACGGCGTTCACATCGCGCCGTGGCTCGATGACGTGCCGCTCGGCCAGTTCGGCGTCCCGCTGCTGTCCGGATGGCAGGCCGCGCTGATCAAGGCCGGCGTCGGTCACGGCACGATCCACAAGGCGCGCACACTGCTCTCGAGCGTGCTGCGCCATGCTGCCGAGAACGGCGCGATCATGGCCAACCCGCTGTCGGTCGTCCGCAGCCCGCGCTCGGCGCCACGCGATGCGGCGCGACCGCTTGCACCCGCCGTCGTCGAACGCATCCGCGAGGCGATGCTCAACCCGCCCGACCGGGAGATCAGCGCCTCAGCACCCGGACACCGCGCCAGACGGCGCTACACACTGCCGGCGCCCGGCACCCCGCAGACGCGCCAGCGGGACGCGCTGATCGTGTCGATCCTGGCCTATGCCGGCCTGCGACCGGGCGAACTGCGCGCGCTCCCGTGGGAGGGACTGCGCGAGAACACGATCCTCGTACAGCACGCGGCCAACCCCGACGGCTCGAGCAAGCCGACGAAGAACCGGCAGCATCGCACCGTCCGCCTGCTCTCTGCGCTCGCGCAGGACATCCGCGAGCACAGGCTCGCGATCGGCCGCCCGCCCGAGACGACGCTGATCCTGCTCGACGACGACGGCAGGCCGTGGGACAAGAACGCGTGGCAGATATGGCGCGCCGACCGCTGGGCGCCGGCGTGCCGTGCGGTGGGACTCGATCCCGTCCCGCGCCCGTATGACCTGAGGCACTCGTTCGCCTCGCTGCTGCTCGCGGAGGGCAAGCAGCCGATCTGGTGCGCGAAGCAGCTGGGGCACACGCTCGCGGTGTTCCTGTCGACGTACGCGCATCTCATCGACGAGTTCGAAGACCGCGAGCGGATCGACGCGGACGCGGAGATCGCGAAGGCACGGCGCGAAGTCGGTACGCATTCGGTACGCACGGCGGCGAGATGAGCCTGCGCATCAACCCCCGCCACCCCACAAAATCCCTGCAAATCCGGCTATACCGCTACCGGGATTCGAACCCGGGTTTCCGCCGTGAGAGGGCGGCGTCCTAGTCCCCTAGACGATAGCGGCGACGCGATGACCTAGCGTAGCGTGAACCAGCGTGTTCTGATGGGCCGCGCCACGGCCGCGCCGGGGTGCCACCGCGACCGCGCCGAGGCGCCGCCGGGGTGCCGCCAAGCCCGGTCGGTGACCGCAGACGCCCGCCGCCGGCCACCCGGCGAGGGCGCGTCGGGCGACGCGTGCAAGTATGTGTGTGTGGGGCGAGGGCCCCACCGCCCGCGCGCCAGTTGCTACCTTCCACCTCCACGCGGCTGTGGCGAAATTGGTAGACGCGCACGGTTCAGGTCCGTGTGGGGGAAACCCCTTGGAGGTTCAAGTCCTCTCAGCCGCATCGGGTTGGGCAACGGGCGAGGCCACGCTCAGCGGGCGAGGCCACGCAGATCGCCACGCGCGCGTCCGACGTGGTTAGGATGACTCGTCACGGGCGCGGCACGGGTGGCGCAGAGAGGGGGCTTCATGCTTGATCGATGTCGACGTCGAGGTCTGTCCACAGGAGGGATTCGGGTCGTCGCGCGGCGCAGGATGTGGTCGCTGTCGCTCCCGAGCGCGCTGGCTGCCGGATTAGTGGCTGCAGCAGCTGCGCCCGCCGCCACTCCGACCTCGGGCCAATGGACCGCGCACATCACCGGCAGTCGCTCCTTCGAGGGCGACGGCACCTGGGTCGTGTCCGGCCAATCGATGCGCGGTGCACGGGACTACGGCCCGGGGCTGGGCAAGCTGCCCGTCGCGCCGAGCACGTTCCGCTGCAACAGCTCGAACCTCCTCGTGGCGACGAAACGGATCGCGATCAAGAACGGAAAGTTCTCGTACGTCGGCAAGGCGTATGTCGACTTCTCGCGGCACCCGCGTCTGTTCGGGACGCTGACGTGGAAGGGCACCTACACGGGCCGTGGCGCTGCGTCCGGAACGGTGCGGTTCGTCTCGCCGGTGACGCCGAAGGGGGCCGGAGGGGCGTTCGTGAAGAAGCGCTGCGATAGCGGAAAGCAGCGGTGGAGCGGAAAGCCCCTCCCCTGAGCGCCCGCTGAGCGCCGGCCGAGGGTCAGAGCCAGCCCTTCTCCTCGGCGACCCGGACCGCCTCAGCACGATTGCGTGCGTCGAGCTTCTGCATCGCCGAGGACAGGTGGTTGCGGACCGTCCCGGCGGAGAGGAACAGGGCGCCCGCCAGCTCCGCCACCGTCGCATGCTGGCGCGACGCGCCCAGGACCTCGTGCTCGCGCGGAGTGAGCGGGCTCTCACCTTCGCTGAGGGCGGCGGCGGCCAACCCCGGGTCGACGATCCGCTCGCCGGCCACCGCCCGCCGGATCGCGGCCGCCAGCTGTTCGGCCGGGGCGTCCTTGAGCAGGAACCCAGCCGCGCCATCCTCCATCGCACGGCGCAGGTAGCCGGGCCGACCGAACGTGGTCAGAATGAGAACGCGGCACGACGGGACCGCACGCCGGAGCTCCGAGGCTGCCTCAAGACCGGTCGCGCCCGGCATCTCGATATCGAGCAGCGCCACATCCGGGCGATCCTTCAACGCCGCCGCCACCACCTCGTCTCCGCGTGCGACCTGGGCCACCACCTCGAGATCGGGCTCCAAAGTGAGCAGACTCGCCAGCGCGCCCCGGACCATCCCCTGATCCTCGGCGATCAGGATTCGGATCACGTCGCGCTCACCGGAACCGTCACGAGCAGCCCGAAGCCTCCGCCGGGCCGCGGCCCGGCATCGACGCGCCCGCGCAGCACTCCGGCCCGCTCGGCAAGCCCAGCGAGCCCGTTTCCCCCACTGTCCCCGTTGACCACTGCGTGAGCGCCCGAGCCGTCATCGACGACCTCGACCGATGCGTTGACGAGGTCAGCGGTGACGGTCACCAAGCACCGCCGAGCGCGACTGTGCCGGATCACGTTCGTCGCTCCTTCACGCACCGACCACGCCAGCACGGCCTCGACGTCCGGAGTCAGGCTCACCGGGACGCGGCTGACCTCGGCCGAAATCCCCGCCGCGGAGAGCGCCATCCGAGCGCCCTCGAGCTCGCCGTCGAGCGTCGGCTGACGGTAGCCGCTGACGGCCTCGCGGACCTCGGTCAGCGCGCTCCGGGCGACCGATTCCACATCGCCGATCTCCCGCACCGCCTCGTCGGGCCGTCCCGGCAACAGCCGACCGGCGAGCTCCGCCTTCAGCGCGATCACGGACAGCGTGTGCCCGAGCAGATCGTGCAGATCACGCGCGAACCGCTCGCGTTCCTCGGCGACGGCCATCCTGGCGAGCTCGGCGCGGGCTTCAAGCAACTCGTCGTTGCGCACCCGTAGGTCGCGCACGAGCACCATCAGCAGCCCGACGCCCGCGGTGCTCGCGACGAACCCGACCGCGGTGCCGGTATCGGCACCGCCGAGCAGCGAGCAACCGCCCGCGAGCGCGCAGCACGCCGCGAGGCCGGCCAGCGTGCGCCGGGGCGGGAGCAGTAATGCCGAGCAGGCCGCGCAGTACGTGAACAGGTAGCCCCAGCCCGGGCGATCGAAGACCGTCAGCCCGATCGCGACTCCAATCGCCACCGAGAACAGAGCGACGAGCCGGGGCCGGCTGACGGCACGCCGCCACCCGGCCACGACCGAGAAGTACGTCACGACGAACGTCGTGGCGGCGGCGATCGTCGCGGCGTGGCCGGGCGCCCCCTGCTTGTGCGCGATCGCGTTGACGATCGGGACCACCAGGAACGCGAACCACACCGCAATCACGAAGTAGCCCGCCGGTTCTCGGCGGCGGAGGAGTCCCCCGCCGCCGAACATCGGCCGGTACCCAGCCCTGGTGTCCGTCTCGTCTGGCACTACTTCTCCGGCTCAGGCGCCTTCAGGAAGCGGATCATCAGCACAATCCCAACCACGGTCCAGATCACGAGCGTCCGCACATCCTGCGCCTTCAGTCCGATTCCGGTCGTGTGCGGATTGAACGCGTACTGGAGCCCTTCCGCAAGCGGCTTCAGCGGGAAGAAGTCGGCGATCGTCTTCAGCGCCTTCGGCATGTCGTCGACCGGGAACCAGATACTCGAGATGAACGTCAGAGGCAGCACCGACAGGTTGACGAACACGGGCGCGGACTCGGCGTTCGGGATGAACCGGGTCACGCCGATCCCGAGCGTCGTGAATGCCGCCGTCCCGAGCGCGAGCGTGATCAGGAGCCCCGGCAGCGTCGACAGTCGGACGTGCACGTTGTACGCGGCGGCGCCGAGCGCGAGCGTCAGCGCCGCCATCGCGGTCACGATCAGCACGGTCGAGCCGATGCGGGCCGCGATGTACGCCCACCGCGGCAGCGGGGTGCCCTTCATCCGCTTGAGGATGCCCTCGTCACGGAGAATGGCCGTCCCGATCGCCATGTTCACGTACGTCGTCGTAATCACTCCGTAGGCAAGGATTCCCGGAACGAAGAAATCGTTGTACGGAATCCCGCCGGCCGAGTTCAGGTGGGTGTTCTTGTTGAGACTGGCGAAAATCACCAGGAACATCAGCGGGAAGATGAACGTGAAGACCCCGCGTCCGCGATTGCGCCAGTAGGAGCGTTGCTCGTACCGGATCTGCCAGGCCACGAGCCCGAGATCGCGGCGCATGGTTGGGTTCATGACCGCACTCATCGCGCCACCTCCTGTGTCGTCGTCGTGGTCCCGGTGGTGACGGCGGCCCCCGGATCGGCGCCCGTCAGCTCGAGATAGATGTCCTCGAGCGTCGGCTGGGCGACCGAGAAGTGGGCCAGCTCGACGTCATGCTCCAGCGCCCAGGTCGTGATCGCCTGCGTTGCGCGCACGGGTTCCGAGGTCAGGACGACCACGCGCCCGTCCTCCATCGTGCGCTCCGACGAGGGCACGTCCGGCAGGTCGCCGAGCGACCACGCGGACGGGAGGGTGAACCGGATCTCGGCCGGACGCGCGTCGCGGCCGCCGAGCTCGTCCGGACGCCCCATGGCGATGATCTCGCCGGCCCGCATCACCGCGACGCGGCTCGCCAGGTATTGGGCCTCGTCCATGTAGTGCGTGGTCAGGAATACGGTCTTGCCCAGGTCGCACAGCGACCGGATCGTCGCCCACGCCTGGCGCCGCGCGGCCGGGTCAAACCCGGTCGTCGGTTCGTCGAGGAAGATGAGATCCGGATCGCCCACAAGGGCGAGCGCGAGGTCGAGGCGCCGACGCTGACCTCCGGAGAGAGCCTTCGCACGGGCGTCTCGCTTCTCATCGAGCTCCACGAGCGCGATCACCTCGTCGACCGGGCGGCGTCGGCTGTAGTACCGACCGTACATCTCGACGAGCTCGGCGACGGTCAGGTCACCCTGCACGCCGCATTGCTGCAGAACGATCCCGACGCGCTCGCGCATCGCGCGTTCGCCGTTTGCCGGATCCATCCCAAAGATGGCGGCGTCGCCGCCGTCACGGGCGCGGTAGCCCTCGAGGATCTCGACGGTGCTCGTCTTGCCGGCCCCGTTGGGACCAAGCAGACAGAACACCTCGCCCTGTTCCACCTCGAAGCTCACGCCACGCACCGCTTCCACCCCGCCATACGACTTGCGCAGATTGCGCACCTCGATGGCGGTCCCTGCGTTGTGTGTGTGCGTCGTTGTCATGGTCCCGAGGGTAGGTCCGCGGGCGCGATTCGATAAGTGGCGCGCGGCCGAAAACAGCCATGACATTCGTCACCCGTCGCCCGCCCCAAGGCCAGCGTGACTCGGCCACGAGGGCCGTCCCAGAGACCGCACCGATCCCGCAAATTCCGCAGTCCGGTTCGTCCAAGCGCGAGGGTGTCCGTGAGCACGCGTCTGACCTGTGGCTGATCGCCGCCAACACAGACGATCCGGACAGAGCCGCGCTGCAGAAATGGCTCCGCGAGGCGTCGAGCGCAAGCGCATCGCCGCCGACATCCACGACGATTCGCCCAGGTCATGGCCTCCGCCGCCTCCTCGCTGTCGGAGGCGCTCCGCGGCTACATGCTCGAGTACGCACGGGAATCGCCAGTCATCTGGACCGTCTGCGACCGGCTCCGCAACCAGCCACGCGACGAGTCCAAGCAGATCCTGTTCCGGGTCGCCCAGGAGGCGCTGCGCAACGTGCGCAAGCACGCCGGCGCGGTCCTCGAGGCGTGGCTCCCGCCGAACGAGACCGGTCGCCGCGCGGAACGCGGGCACTGACGCGCGCGGCGCGGCTCCGATCTGCTCGGCCCAGCCTCGCGGTCACCCGTCCGACCCGGCCGAAGCCGCCGGCACCGCGGTCCTGGCCGAGCCGACTCGCGTGTTGCTGGTCGACGACAACGACGACCTGCTCGGAGAGCTGGTCGCGGTGATCGAGGCCGAGCCCGGGTTCGACGTCGTCGGCTCGACGACCGTGGCCAGCGAGGCGCCGTCGCTCGCGGTGCTGTACCAGCCGCACGTCGCCCTGATCGACTGGCGGATGCCCGGCGGCGGCATCGACGTCGTCTCCGAGCTTCGCGAACCGCTGCCCCGCCACCCGGGTGGTGGGCATCTCGGCCCAGCGCCACCCGAAGATCGTGATGGCGATGCTGAAGGCCGGTGCGAGCGGGTTCTCGCCAAGCCGGTACGGCCTGACGACCTGATCGTCTCCGTTCAGTCGGCGGCGAACGGTCAGATGTCGACTCGCCCGGACCTGACCGGTCGGCGCTCGACACGGCTGATCCGATCGACGAGCGAGCCCTCACGGTGCGCGTCCGAGCTGCGACGAAGCCCGGACGCGTGGCTACGGCCATGTCGCGCTGCGACAGCGCCGGTCGCGGTCGAGGCGCTACCCGACTGCTCGCCGAGCACGCCGATGGCGCGTCGGTTCGCGGGCGAGCGCGCTCGGCTGATCGTCGAGCTCGACTGGCCGATGACGAAGCGCTCGAGGCGCTCGAGTGGCGCCTCGGGGTCGCGCTGCACATCAACCTCGCACCGGAAACGCTGTTCGCCGGTCGGGGCATGGAGCTGCTCGAGCTCGACGAGCCGGAGCGGGTTGTGGTCGAGATCACCGAGCATTCCGACATCGCGGACTACGCCCAGCTCAACCGGGCGCTCGCGCCGCTGCGTGATCGCGGGGTCAAGCTCGCCGTCGACGACGTCGGTGCCGGGTTCTCGAGCCTGCGCCACGTGCTCGTCCTCGAGCCGGACATGATCAAGCTCGACGTCTCGCTGTGCCGGGGGATCGATTCCAACAGCGTGCGCCGGGCCCTTGCCCGAGCGCTGACCGCGTTCGGTCAGGAGATCGACCGGATGGTCGTGGCCGAGGGCGTCGAGACGGAGTCCGAGCTCGAGGCGCTGCTCGATCTCGGCATCACGCACGCGCAGGGGTACCTGCTCGGGCGCCCGGATCGCAGCCCGACCCTCGCCTGAGCCCGCCGCCCTGACGGCGGCTACGCGGCCTCCTCGTCCTCGACCGGATCGAGTGGCTGGGCGACCCAGCCGGTGAAGTTCTCCGGCGACATCGGCCGGCTGAGATGGAAGCCCTGGGCGAGATCGCAGCCGAGCAGGGTGAGCCGATCGAGCGTCGGCGCGTCCTCGACGCCCTCGGCGATGATCCGCAGCCCGAGGTCATGAGCGAGGTTGATCGTGGAGCGGACGATGATCAGGTCGCTCTTGTCGTTGAGCATCGGCGTCACGAACGACCGGTCGATCTTCAGCTCGTCGATCGGGAGCCGCCGCAGGTTCTCAAGCGACGAGTAGCCGGTCCCGAAGTCGTCGACCGAGATATGGATTCCGAGTCCGCTCAGCCGCGAGACGGTGCTCAGAGCGCGCTCGGGATCGGCCATGATCATGCTCTCGGTGATCTCGAGCTGAAGCGCATCCGGCGGGAGGCTGTGGCCGGCGAGTTGACGCTCGATCTGCTTCGGCAGGTTGCGGTCGAGCAGGTTGCGGACCGACAGGTTGACCGCGACCGACAGATCCATCCCCGCCTGCCGCCAGTCGGCGCACTGAGCGAGCGCCGAGTCAAGCACGTGGTGCGTGAGCGGTCCGATCAGGTGCGTTCGCTCGACCGCCTGCATGAACGCCCCGGGTGGGAGCAGCCCGCGCTCGGGATGCTCCCAGCGGACGAGGCCCTCGGCGCCGCGAACGCGGAGTTCGTCGAGCTCGACGATCGGCTGATAGTGGACAACGATCTCGCCGGAGCCGAGCGCACGGCGGAAGTCGCTCACGACGCTGAGCTGGCGGCGCGCGTGGTGGTCCTGACTCGGCGCGTACATCCGGAAGCCGCTCTGGTCACGCTTCGCGGCGTACATCGCGACGTCGGCGCGGCGCAGCAGCGTGTGCGCATCGCGGCCGTCCCGTGGATAGCGAGCGATGCCGATGCTGGCGCCGATCTCGAGCGACAGCTCCTCGACCGACAGCGGCTCCTGAGCGCACGCGAGCAACCGAGCGGCGAGCAGTTCAAGCTCGATTGGTCGGTCGCGCTCGTGCGCGCTGAGGACGGCGAACTCGTCGCCGCCGAGGCGAGCCACGACGTTGCCCTCGCCGACGCATTCGGTGAACCGCGTCCCGATGTGCTTGAGCAGCAGATCGCCGTAGTGGTGGCCGAGCGTGTCGTTGATCTCCTTGAAGCGGTCGAGGTCGACGAGCATCACCGCGAACCCGTCGGTCTCGGCCTCGGGCAGTGCGATCTGCCGTTCGACGAGGTCGCGGAACCGGGCGCGGTTCGGCAGCCCGGTCAGCTCGTCGGTGATCGCCAGCCGGCGAAGCGCCTCGCTGCGGCTCCTTGGAGGTGAGCAGCTCGCCGACGAGGTGCTGGAAGACGCCGAGCACGAGCGCGAACGGCGCGAGGCCGATCGTCCCGAGCCGGGCCGCGACGTAGGCCGCGGCCATGGTGAGCAGCGCCGAGAACAGCTCCGCGGCGAGCAGCGGCGCGAGCGTCTCACGGGTCTTCTCGACGAACGACGACCGGTCGAGATAGCACTGATAGCCGGCGACCATGACGTAGTTGATGGCGAGCGAGACCACGAACGTCGCAAAGACGAACACGTAGTAGGCGGCGGAGTCGGTGCCGGTACCCGCCACGTCCGTGATCCACGAGAAGAACAGACCGCCGATCAGCGGGGCCCAGGCGAACGTCACCAGGTTGTTGCGCAGGTAGCAGATCGGCTCGCGGGAGCGGAGCCATCCGACCGCGATCGTGAGCACGCCGACGATCGCCGCCGGGCCGCCGCCCATGAGCACGGCGGCGAGCACGATCCCGAGGAAGCTTCCCGAGACCTTGAGGCGACTCGAGCCGACCTCGACGTGCGTGAGGTCGCTGACGATCGCGAACACCGTGATCCCGGCGAGCAGCGGAAGGTTCCATTGGTCACGCCCTGACGAGAGCAGCGCAACCACAATCGCGCCGGCGAATGCGACGGCGTGCGCGACCACCAATCCACGGCCAGGCTGCCGGGGTTCGGGCGCCACGGAAGGGCCCACAGGGCTCATAGGTGAGTGATCGGCCAAAACGCGTCAACTTTTGGCCAATTGCCCGGAAACGGACTAAATGTTCACAGCGGGCGGCCGATCAGTGGAGAAAGCCACAGAGTGGCGCGAAGAGGCCGCCCCAACGACCTCTTCGCGCGATCGCATCAACTGCCCTTGAACGCCAAGGTTCCCCTCCTTTTCCCAACGGAGTGAGCAGATCGGTGTGACACGCCTTAATCGGCAGCTGCTCGGAAAACTTGAGCGCCGGGTAACGAAATGCACCGTCGGAGTTCGTGCAAGAACAAATGCACGGCTCCGGCGGCGGCTTTCCTGCTACGCACCCTGCCGGATAACCCCTCCGCGCAGTTTTGTGACGACCGCGGGTGCCTACTCCCCGGTGTCATTCCAGTGCAGCATCGCCTCGTTCTCGTGCTCGTAGCCAAGCGTTGAGAACGCGCCCGCGCCGAGCACGAACCGGGCGCCGGCCGCGACGGGCATCTGCAAATACCGGGCCGTGAGCACTCGCAGGATGTGTCCGTGCGCGAACGCGATCGCATCGCCGTCGCCCGCGCGCAGCCGCGCCAGCGCCCGCTCGGCCCGGGCGGCGACCTCATCGGGCGTCTCGCCACCGGGGCAGCCATCGCGCCAGAGCACCCAGTCGGGGTTGCGCTCCCGGATCTCTCCGGTTGTACGACCCTCGTAGTCGCCGTAGTCCCATTCCCGCAGGTCCTCGCAGATCTCTGCCCGGTCTCCGAACCCGGCGAGCTCGCACGTCTCGCGTGCCCGCCGCAGCGGACTGACGAGCACGAGCGCGAACGTCTGTCCCCCGAGCACGCGGGCGAGCGCCGCCGCTCGCTCGCGACCGGCCTGGGTCAGCGGCAGATCGGTCCGGCCCGTGTGACGGCGAGCGATGCTCCACTCCGTCTCTCCGTGGCGGACGATGACGAGCTCGGCTGCCATGGACGCCGTGCGGTTAGCCGACCGCGGTGAGGTCGGTGTCGACGCCGCCGGTCCGCTCGATCTCCGCGACCTTGGCCAGCCTGCGGACGTGCCGCTCCTCGCCATTGAACGTCGCGCGCAGGAATGTCGCCACGATCTCCGCGGCCAGCTCGGAGCCGACCACCCGGCCTCCGAGGCAGATGACGTTCATGTTGTCGTGCTCGACTCCCTGGTGAGCGGTGTAGGTGTCATGCACGGTGCACGCACGGACGCCGGTGACCTTGCACGCGGCGACGGACACGCCGGCGCCGGACCCGCAGACGAGAACGCCGCGCTCCGCCGCGCCAGAAACGACAGCCTGGCCGACCGCGAGCGCCTTGTCCGGGTAGTCGATCGGGTCAGTGCTATCGGTGCCGAGGTCGAGCACCTCGTGACCCATCGACTCGATCATCGGCAGCAGCCGGTCACGCAACGAGACGCCGGCGTGGTCGAATCCGCACGCGACGATCATTCGTTCACCTCCGTTGTTTGCACCGAATCCTCCCGCAACGCCCGCGCACCACCGGCTCCGAGCTCCTGCTCGGCGAGCAGCGCCGCCCCGAGCACGCCCGCGCCGATGCCGTGCCGGGCGAGCCGGATCGTCGTCTTGCCGCCGAGCCCGGGCAGGACCCACTGACGTGCCACGC
The DNA here is from genome assembly GCA_963813265.1 of uncultured Solirubrobacterales bacterium. Classification (GTDB taxonomy): domain Bacteria; phylum Actinomycetota; class Thermoleophilia; order Solirubrobacterales; family Solirubrobacteraceae; genus Palsa-465. The sequence goes on from CAWEYQ010000021.1 coordinate 13,884, forward strand.
GCTTGGCGGGCGCGAGCAGCAGATCGCCCGCCTGGGCGCCGCCGCCGCCGATCACGACCTCCTGGGGATCGAAGGTGTTGATCACGTTCGCGATGCCGATGCCGATCCGGCAGCCCCACCGTTCGCACATGCGCAGCGCCGCCTCGTCGCCGTCCCGCGCCGCCGTCACGGCGTCCGGGCCGAGCACCGGCTCGCCAGCGGCGAGACGCCGCCCGAGTGCCGAGTCAGGGCGTGCCTCGGCCTCCTCCCGGGCAACCCGGTCCAGCGCGTGTCCCGCGGCTTCCCATTCCAGCGAGCCCTTCTGAGGGAAATCGCCGGGCTCGGGGACGCCATGGGACAGGTCGAGGCCGATCAGCGTGTGGCCGAGCTCGCCGGCACCGCCGGTCGCGCCGCGGTAGATCCGGCCGCCGAGCACCATGCCGCCGCCGACCCCGGTGCCGATCGTCAGGATCACGAGGTCGCGGGCCACCATCCGCAGCGACTCATTGTGGGCTTCCGCGAGCGCGGCGACGGTCGCGTCGTTGTCCACGAACACCGGCACGCCGAGCCGCTCTCCGAGGACCTCGCGCAGGGGCACGTTGGCGAGCGGGATGTTGGCCGAGGACACGACCTTGCCGGTGGCGAACTCGACGACCGACGGGACGCCGATCCCGACGCCGTCCAGCGGTTCCTCGCCGCGCACCTCCGCGACGAGCGACGCGAACTGCTCGATCAACGCGTCGGAACTCTCAAGCTTCGTCGGTTGAACGACGGCGTCGGACAGCGTCGTGCCGCGCAGCAGGGAGGCCGCGACCTTCGTCCCCCCCACGTCGACCCCGATGTAGGACCCGGTCACAGGCGCGCCGCGGCGGCGGGGTCGATCAGCACCGTGAGACGCTGTGCGAACGAGCCGAGCATCGACGACGGGACGTGCGGCGATGGTTCCGCATTCGGCCCGAAGGCGGCAAAGATCGCATCGGCCTTGGAGCCGCCGGAGGCGAGCAGCACGGCGTGGCGCGCGAGACCGACCGCGGGGAACGTCATCGAGATGCGCGGCACGAACGGCTCGTGGCCGGCCTCGGGCACTCCGATCACAAGCCGCGAGCGTTCGCCGAGCGTGTCCTGGTCAGGGAACAGCGAGAGCGTGTGACCATCCGCACCGATCCCGAGCAGCATCAGGTCGAACTCCGGGGTCCCGGCCGCCTGCACCTCGCGCTCGTAGTCGTCCGCAGCTTCCGCGTACCCGAGCTCACCCTTGATGCGGACCACGCGTCCGACCTTGTCCTCGCCGAGCGGGTCGAGCAGCGATTCACGGATCATCTTGAAGTTCGAGCGGTCGTCGTCCGGCGGCACGGCTCTGTCGTCGCCCAGCCAGAACGTCGTCGCGCTCAGGTCGAGGCCCACCGCACCCACCGCGGCGACGAACTCCTCGTTCGCGGCACGGGGTGTCGACCCGCCCGCGAGCACGACGTGCCCACCGTCGGCAGCCGCGCCGACCATCATCGCCGCGCACGCGCGGGCCGGATCCTCAACGATTTCGATCTCGACGCTCATGTCGTGCAGAACTCCCTCGCGGCGCCGAGCGCCGGTCCGTAGGTTGGGTCGCGCAGCAGCGCCTGGCGGACGCCCTCGCCGAGAATCCCGCCCTCTCCGCGCGATGCGCCGAGCACCTGCCACTCACGCTCGATCGCCGCGAGCGCGTTCGCGGGCGTGCAGCCCGCCGGGCGAGCGGTCGAGCGACAGCGCGTAGGCCTCGCCGCAGGAGACGGTGACGCCGGCGAGACCGGGCACGTCCTGATCGGTGATCTCGAGCGCGATCTGGACCTCGTCGTCCCCGCGGCGTGCGGTGCCGGCGAGCCCCTCGCGCCCGTCCGCGCGCAGCGACTTCGGCTCCCAGTGCAGTCGTGCGCACAGCCAGCCGGCGAGCAGCAGCGCGCTCGCTCGCGACGACGCCCGGTAGCGGATCGTGATCGCGTCGAGATGGGCGAGCGCGGCGCGGCGCGCGAGGCGGATCGAAGCTCGCGGCCAGCCGCTCGCGCCACGGCGTCGTCCGCAGCCACGCGAGGTCGACGACGTAGGACTCCTTGAGCAAGTCCGTGGCCCGCGCGAGCCCGGCATCCGGCTCGAGCACGTCATCCGTGTCGACGAGCACGACGTCGGTGAGGTCGAGCAACGCGTCGACCGCCTCCTCGTGCCCGTGCGGGGACCACAGCACGGTCGGCAGCTCGGACACGATGATCGGGTCGACGATCGTCTCGATGCCGGCGAGATGCGAGGGACCGATGTCGACCTCGACCTGCTCGTGCATGATCGTCGTTCCGGTTCCGACCTCGTCGTAGGAGATCGCTGCCCATGCGTCGAGCGTCGTCCGCCCTTCCTCGACCGCGCACAGGATCGTGCGCGAGGCGTGGTAGCGACCGACGAGCGCGAGGCGGTTGGAGATCTCTCCCTTCCACTCGCGGTCGACGATCACGATCAGGTTGAGCACGCGCGCCGGCGCGAGCGCGTGGTTCTCGGCGTGACGCTCGTGCAGCATTCGCCGCAGCGCCTCGTCGATCGCGTCCGGAGTCGTGTTGCTCGCGGACCAGACGTCCTCGGTCACAGGCGCCGCCAGCTTCGTCCCTGATCGAGCAGCGCGTTCGCCTCCTCCGGTCCCTGCGACCCGGCCGGATACTGCGCGATCGGCGACTCGGTGTCCTCGTGCCAGGCGGTGAGGATCGGGTCGATGATCCCCCACAGCGCCTCGATCTCGTCGTTGCGGGTGAACAGCGTCGCGTCGCCGCGCATCGCGTCGAGGATGAGTCGCTCGTAGGCCTCGGGCGACTCGGACAGGAACGATGTGCCGTAGCGGAACTCCATGTTCACCGGGCGGATTCGCATCCGTGGGCCGGGGATCTTCGCGCCCAGTGACACCGACACGCCTTCGTCCGGCTGCACGGTGAGGATGATCTGGTTCGCCTGTACCCCGACCGAGCCGGCAGCTCTGGAACGCGAGGTGCGGGATGGGTTTGAGCGTGACGGCGATCTCGGTGACCTTGCGCGCGAGGCGTTTGCCGGTCCGCAGGTAGAACGGCACCCCCGCCCAGCGCCAGTTCGACACGTGTAACCGCAGCGCGGCGTACGTCTCGGTGCGTGAGTCGTCGGCGACGCCCTCCTCCTCGCGGTAGCCGGGCACCTTGTCGCCCGCCACGACGCCGGGGCCGTACTGCGCCCGCAGCGCCATGCCCTGCACCTGATCGGTCGTCGGCGGGACGATCGCCTCCAGCACTTTCAGCTTCTCGTCACGCAGCCGGTTCGCCTCAAACGACGCCGGCGGCTCCATCGTCAGCAGGGCCAGCAGCTGCAGCATGTGGTTCTGGACGAGGTCGCGGAGCGCGCCGGCCCCCTCGTAGTAACCGGCGCGGCCGCCGATGCCGATGTCCTCGGCCGCGCTGATCTCGACGTGGTCGATGAAGTTGCGGTTCCACACGGGCTCGAACAACGCGTTCGCAAACCGCAGCGCCATCAGGTTCTGGACCGTCTCCTTGCCAAGGTAGTGATCGATCCGGAAGACCTGCGACTCGTCGAAGATGTCGAGCACCTCGGCGTTGAGCTGGCGAGCAGAAGCCAGGTCATACCCGAACGGCTTCTCGATCACGACCCGGACCTCAGCCTTCTTGGCATGGTCAAGCCCCGCGGCACCGAGCCTCTGCGAAATGACCGGGAAGAACTGCGGCGCCGTCGAGAGGTAGAACACGCGGTTCATCGGCGCGCCCGCGCGCTCGTCAAACTCGCCGAGCACCTGTTCGAGCTGGCTGTAGACGTTGTCGTCGTCGAACGCTCCGGGGACATAGCGCATGCCCGCGACGAGCCCGTCGAGCACGTCGGAGTCCGGCTTGCGGCGAGAGAACCGCTCGATCGACTCCCGCGCGATCTGCTGGAAGTTCTCGTCCGGATGGTCGCTTCGCGACACACCGACGAGCTCAAAGCGCTCCGGCAGCGAGCCCTCGTGCGCGAGGTTGTAGAGCGCCGGGAGCAGCTTGCGGTGCGCCAGGTCACCGGTCGCCCCGAAGATCACGAGCGCCGTGGGATGCACCGGCAGCCGCTCGAGTCCTTCGACGAGCGGGTTCTCCTCGCTGGAGCGCTGCGGGGCGACGGTGCTCATGATGGGTTCCTGTTCAGCTCATCGCCCGAGCAGTTTTCGGCCAACCTCGGCGACGTGCTCGGCCGTGATGTTGAAGTGCGCATAGACGTCCTTGGCGGGCCCTGACTCACCAAACGTCTCCATTCCGACGAACGCTCCCTCCTCGCCGATCCATTTGTCCCAACCGAGCGGGCTCGCCGCCTCGACTGCGACCCGTGCCCGGCAACTCGCCGGGAGCACGGACTCACGATACGCCTCGTCGGCCTTCGTGAACGTGTCCATGCACGGCATGCTGACGACACGCACACGCACGCCGTCAAGCGCATCGGCCGCCTCGAGGCACAGCGACACCTCCGAGCCGGTGCCGATCAGGATCAGCTCGGGATCCCCGCCCTCGGCGTCGCGCAGCACGTAGGCGCCGCGTTCGATCGCGTCGGCCGGGACCGCGTCGGGGTCGATGATCGGCAGGTTCTGGCGGGACAGCGCGAACGCCGTCGGCGCCTCGGTCTGGCTGAGCGCGAACTTCCACGCGAGCACCGTCTCGTTCGCATCCGCGGGCCGCAGGACATTGAGTCGCGGCATCGCCCGGAGCGCCGCGAGCTGCTCGATCGGCTGATGCGTCGGGCCATCCTCCCCGAGGCCGATCGAGTCGTGCGTCCACACCCAGATCGCGGGCAGCTTCATCAGCGCCGACAGCCGGACGGCGCCGCGCATGTAGTCCGAGAACGTGAGGAACGTCGCCCCGAACGCGCGGAAGCCGTGCAGACAGAGGCCGTTGACGATCGCCGCCATCCCGTGCTCGCGGACGCCGAAGCGCAGGTTGCGACCGCCATAGGCGCCCTTCTCGACCTCAGCTCCCTCGGCGATGTCCGTGTTCGTCGAGGTCGCGAGGTCGGCCGAGCCACCGACGAGCTGGGGGACGGCGGCCGCCGCCCATTGGATCGCGGCCTCGGACGCCTTTCGGGTCGCGATCGGCTTATCGTCGGTGCTGAACCGCGGCGCGTCCTCCTCCCACCCGTCCGGCATGTCGCCGTGGGCGATCATCTCGAGCTGCGCCGCGAGGTCCGGGTTCCGCTCGCGGTATTGGTCGAATCGCTGCTGCCACTCGGCCTCGAACTCCTTGCCACGAGTGCAGCACTCACGGAAGTGAGCGAGCGCCTCCTCAGGCACATAGAAGTGCTTGTCCGGATCCCAGCCGTAGGCCTCCTTGGTGAGCCGCACCTCGTCCTCGCCGAGGGCCGAGCCATGCGCGGCCGAGGTGTCCTGCTTGTGCGGGCTGCCGAAGCCGATGTGCGACTGCACGATGATCAGCGACGGCCGGTCCTGTACCTCCATGGCCGCTCGGGTCGCCGCCTCGATCCGCTCGACGGACAGGTCCTCGCCGATGTCCTGCACGTGCCAGCCATAGGCCTCGTAGCGCATCGCGACGTCCTCGGTCATGACCTTCTCGACGCGGCTGGCGAGCTGAATCTTGTTGTCGTCGTAGAACGCGATCAGCCGGCCGAGGCCCCAGTGTCCGGCGAGCGAGGACGCCTCAGCGGACACACCTTCCTGCATGTCGCCGTCGGACGCGATCGTGAACGTGTGGTGGTCGACGACGTCCTGGCCGTCACGGTTGAACCGGGCGGCGAGCATCCGCTCACCGAGCGCCAGCCCGACGGACATGGAGATGCCCTGGCCGAGCGGACCGGTCGTCGCCTCGATCCCGGGCGAGTACTTGCGCTCTGGGTGACCTGCGCACGGCGAGCCAACCTGGCGGAAGGTCTTGATGTCCTCCAGCGTCAGCGGATAGCCCGTCAGGTACAGCATCGAGTACAGCAGCATCGACGCGTGACCCGCGGAGAGCACGAAGCGGTCCCGGTTGATCCAGTCCGGATCACTCGGGTTGTGCCGCATGATGCGGGTGTAGAGCGTGTAGGCGACGGGCGCCAGACCCATCGGCGCCCCGGGGTGGCCGGAGTTCGCCTTCTGGACCGCGTCCATCGACAGCGTCCGGATCGTGTTGATGCAGAGCTCGTCGAGCTGGGTGGCGCTTTCAGTGGCTGTCACGGATCACCTGGGTCGGGTTCGGGCGGAGCATAGTCAGATTGTCGTCGTCGCTCAACAGGCGTGACTGTTACCCCGCGGTTATCAGCTCTATCCGAAGAGAACGTCGTATCGGCGGTATTCCTCGACCGGCACCGTCTTGAGCGAGGCGACGGCGTCGGCGAGATCGACGAGCTCGATGTCGTTGCCACGAATCGCGGCCATCTTGCCCCAGGCGCCGTCGTGGACGGCATCGATCGCCGCGAGACCGAATCGCGTCGCGAGGACGCGATCGAACGGCGTCGGCGTACCGCCCCGCTGGATGTGACCGAGCACGGTGGCCCGGCTCTCGAACCCGGTGCGGCTCTCGATCTCGCGCTCGAGGCGCTGGCCGATGCCGCCGAGCCGGGGATGGCCGAACTCGTCGAGTTCACCGGTCTCAAGCGTCATCGCCGTGCCCTCGGCGGGCACGGCACCCTCGGCGGCGACGACGATCGAGAAGTAGCGACCGCGCTCGTGGCGACGCCGGATGAGGGCGCACACCTCTTCGATGTCGAATGGGATCTCCGGGATCAGGATCACGTCCGCGCCGCCGGCGATGCCCGAATGCAAGGCGATCCAGCCCGCGTGACGGCCCATCACCTCGACGATCAGAATTCGGTGATGCGACTCCGCCGTCGTGTGGAGCCGGTCGATCGCCTCGCTCGCAACGTGGAGCGCCGTGTCGAACCCGAACGTCACGTCGGTGGCGCCGAGGTCGTTGTCGATCGTCTTCGGAACCCCAACGACATGCAGACCATCGTCGTTGAGTCGTTTGGCAACGCCGAGGGTGTCCTCACCGCCGATCGCGATCAGCGCGTCGAGGCCGCGGCGCTCGAACGTCTGCTTCACCTGCTCGAGCCCATCCGCCCGCTTGTAGGGATTCGTCCGCGAGCTCCCGAGAATCGTGCCGCCTCGCGGAAGGATCCCCGCGGTCGACTCGATCGTGAGGGGATCGCCGGTGTCCTCGAGCACACCCCGCCACCCGTCCTTGAAGCCGACGAACTCATCGCCGTAGATCCAAATTCCCTTCCGCACGACAGCGCGGATCACAGCGTTGAGTCCGGGGCAGTCGCCGCCCCCGGTAAGTAGACCGATTCGCATAGCTCGCAATCCTATGCGCCACGGGTTACTACGTCGATGTAGGCTTCTCGTGGGATGTCCGATCGTCGACGTCGCCGGCTGTTGGCAGGAACAGCGGGGTTGTCCGCGCTCGCCGTGGCGGGCGCGGTCGGGCAGCGCCGCCACATGCGCCGGATCGCGGCTGACCCCGCGAGCGCGACGCTGCAGGAACCGCCGCGAGGCCGACCCGTCACGGCGCGCTCCGCCGACGGGACCGAGCTCCACGCCGAGGTGTTCGGGCCCGACGACGGCGAGACCGTCCTCCTGCTCCACGGGTGGACGGAGACGCTTACGTTCTGGATCTACGTCACCGAGGAGCTGACCCGCCGCGGGTTCCGGGTCGTGGCGATGGACCTCCGCGGCCACGGCGAGAGTCAGCCGGCCGCCGCCGGCGAATACGCGCTCGCGCGATTCGGCGATGACGTCGAGGCGATGCTTGACGCGACGCTCGCCGACGGCGAGCGGGCGATCATCGCCGGCCACTCGCTCGGGGGGATGTCGATCGCCGCCTGGGCTGAGCGCCACGACGCCGCCCGTCGCGCGCGCGGTGCGGCGATGATCAACACCGGACTCGGCGACCTCCTCGCCGAGCAGCTGCTGATCCCCGTGCCGGCGATCGCGCGGACGGTCAGCGACGCGATCGCGGTCCGGGGACTGCTCGGCTCGCGGGCGCCGTTGCCGCGGTTCTCGACGCCCGCCAGCTACGCATTGGTGCGCTATACCGCGTTTGGGCCAACGGCCTCGCCGGCCCAGATCGCCTTCTACGAACGGATGCTGTGGACGTGTCCGCCCCGGGTGCGGGCCGATGTCGGAATCGCGCTGTCGGAGATGGACCTCTTCCACGCGGTCGAGCGTCTGCTCGTGCCCACCGTCGTCGTCGCCGGGGAACGGGATCGCCTGACGCCGCCCTCGCACGGCAAGCGGATCGCCGAACTGGTGCCCGACAGTGCCGGACTGATCATGCTCGCGAACACCGGTCACATGGGGCCGCTCGAGCGCCCGCACGAGGTCAGCGACGCGATCGCGTCGCTCAGTGCCAACAACGCCAACGCCAACGGCGGCGCCGGCGCGGGAGCCGAAGCCGGAGCGCCGACGAACCCCTCCCCCGCCGCGCCGTGAACGGCGCCGCTGCCGCGCAAACCTCCACCCGCAAGCCGCTCCGTCGCACCACCTGCCGGTCTGTTTGCCCTCGAACGCACGATTTCACCGAGCCGCGGCCAGCTTTGATATGCATTGGCCTTGGGCTGGCCGGGAAGTACTAGGGGGATGGCGGGGGAAATCGACCTCTCCGTGTTGACGAATCCGGCATGGCAGCGGGAGCTTGCGCCGTGGCGATCGGCCGCGCTCGCAGCGATCGACGCCTCGGGGCTGCGCGCCGCTGGCGATGATCTCGCCCAGGTGATCGAGCAAACGCATATCGGAAGTGAGAAACGCGCATGGCCGAGTCAGTGAGAGTGGGGGTGCGGCCAGGTTCGCCCCGTATCTGCCACGTGTTGCACGAGGACGCCGATCTCGCCGACGCGGTGCCGCTCGAGCGTCGCGAACAGGCGGTCGAGGACTGCACGGCCCCGGAGATCAGCCTTGCCAGCGGCCCCTGGAACGAGCCGGCATCCCTCCCCGCGAACGCGATTGGGTACCTCGTCCTCCAGGGCCTGATGCTCCGGCGGGTGTCGATCGACGGACGGTTCGCCGTCGAGCTGCTCGGCGAATGCGACCTGCTCAGGCCCTGGCTCCCCGACGACACCCAGACCCTGCCGCTGCGCACGAGCTGGACGATCGTCGACCCGGTCCGGCTCGTGCTCCTCGACGGACGCTTCACCCGCCAGCTCGGTCGCTACCCGGAGCTCGCCGGCCGCCTATTCGAGCGCGCCGTGCGCCGCTCACGCCGGCTCGTCGTGAACATGGCGATCATCCACCAGGCGCGGGTCGACGATCGTCTTCACATGCTGTTCTGGCATTTCGCCGGCCGATGGGGCCGCGTCCGCGCCGACGGCGTGATCCTGCCCCTCCGTCTGACCCACACCGTGCTCGCCGATCTCGTCGCCGCCCGTCGACCAACCGTCACGAGCGCGCTCTCCGATCTCTCCCGACGAAACGTCGTCCGGGCCATGGACGACGGTTGGCTGCTGCTCGGCCAGCCGCCCACCGAGCTCCAGCTGCTCGCGGCTCCCGTCGAGGACTAGCCCCGTTGTGACGTGAAGTCTGGCGTCTGAACTCGGCCTGCCCGAGGTCCCGCGCCATCCTTTCCGATGATCCCTGTCTGCGTTGCACGGCAGGACCCTGAGAGCTCGCACTCTGATCCGGACTGGCTCGAGGACGTCCGCGGCGCCTGCACTCGGTTGTCAATCGCTCTCCCCATCATGGGACCTCCGCTCGTCGCGGTCGCTCGACGGTCGCGTGTCAGCTGTCGAGAGTCCTGCGTCGTAGGCGAGGACGACGGCCTGGACCCGGTCGCGGATGCCGAGCTTCTGGAGGATGTGTGTGATGTGCGTCTTGACGGTGGTGTCACTGATGTAGAGCTCTTGCCCGATCTCGGCGTTCGAGAGGCCGCGGGCGATCAACATGAAGACTTCTCGCTCCCGGTCTGTCAGGTCATCGAACTGCCGTGGTGGAGTGTGTCGCGGGATATGCGTGAACTTCTCGATCACGCGTTTCGTGATCGCGGGCGAGAGAAGCGCATCTCCGCCGGCGACGGTGCGGATCGCGGCGAGGAGCTGCTCGGGAGGATCGTCCTTGAGAACGAACCCGCTGGCGCCGGAACGGAGTGCCTCGTAGATGTATTCGTCGAGGTCGAACGTCGTCAGCATCAGGATCCGAGCCTCGTTGTCGGCGGCGAGGATCCGGCGAGTTGCCTTGAGGCCGTCGAGCTCGGGCATGCGGATATCCATCAGCACAACGGTGGGTCGTGAGCTGGCGGCCTTGCGCACCGCCTCGAGTCCGTTGGTCGCCTCCGCAACGACCTCGATATCCGGTTCGCTGGACAGGAGCATGCGGAAGCCCGCGCGGACCATCGACTGGTCGTCGGCCACCAACACGCGAATCGTCACGATTGCTCCCGACTGACCGGGAGGCGCGTGCTGAGGATGAAGCCGCCCCCGTTCGCCGTCTTCGCGCTCATCTCGCCGCCATAGATCTTGACGCGTTCCCGGACGCCGACGAGGCCGTGGCCCAGGCCGTCGCTCGTCGCGCTGCCCAGGCCGTCGCTCGTCGCGCTGCCCCGGCCGTTGTCGCGCACCTCGATCAGCAGCTCGACCGGCCGGTAGCGGAGGGTCACATCCGCTTGGCTGGCACCGGCATGCTTGAGTGCGTTGGTCAGGCCTTCTTGGACGATTCGGTAGGCCGAGAGATCGATCGCTCGTGGGAGCGGGAACGCCTCGCCCTCGACGTGCACCTGGACGGGCAGCCCGGCGCGGCTCATCCCGCGTACCAGCGTCCCGAGCTCGTCCAGTCCCGGTTGAGGGACCAGTTCGGCCTCTTCTCCCTCGCTCCGCATGGCGGCCAGGAGACGACGCATCTCGGTGAGCGCTGTGCGTCCGGCGCGCTCGACGTCTCTCAGCGCATCGCGGTCCTCGGAGAGCTGGTCAGGGAGCTTGTGCCGGACCGCGCCGACCCGGAGCACCATCACGCTGACGGCGTGGGCCACGATGTCGTGGAGCTCACGCGCAATCCGCGCACGCTCTTCTGCCGCCGCGACGCGCGCAGCTGCATCCCGCTCCCGCTCGGCAATGGTCGCACGTTGTTCCGCGGCCTCGGCCTTCTCGGCGCGCTCGCGCAGAGCAAACCCGGCGAGCCAGCTGATCGCAAACTCGAGAGGAATGAATATGAGATCGGCGGTCGCATGCCCAGGGATCTTGTAAACCACGATCGTCGAGCCGCCGAGAACGAACGCCAACCCGATGGCCGCCTGCCGAGCATTGCGCAGGTTCCCGAGCAGGAACGCGGCCGCCATCCCGACGACGAAGAGACTGGTCATGAACGGGATCAGACGCCAGTCGATGAAGGCAATACCGGCGGCCAGGCACCAGTACACGGCCGGACCGGCAAGCGGAAACGGCCGGCGCGCAAACAGCGTGAGCACCAACAGCGCGACTGCCGGCACGATGAACCAGAGCGACGATTGGGGTGCGCCCGGCACGCTGCGTCTGGCCACGACGTCGAGGAGCCCCACGATCGCGAGGAGCGCGATCCCCGCGTTGAACCAGTGCTTGCGCGCGAGATAGCTGACGCGGCTCACGGACTCAACGTACCCCAGGTTCCCGGTTGCCGCCTCCTACCTGAGTAGGAGCCGCAATCGTCGCCTGGTGCGAGCGCGAATCCGGCTTTCCGACGACGCGCCACGCCCCTCTGCCCCATAGCGTCGCGGCATGGGTTCGACCAGCCGAGGAGGATCACAATGAGCACCGCACTTCACGACCGCGCGACTGCGCGCAACGGGAACCTAGCTCCCGCGGTGGCACTTCGCGAGGTTCGCAAGGTCCATGGACAGGGCGATGCCGCGGTGGTGGCGCTCGACGGGATCACCGTCGGGCTCTCGCCGGGTTCGTTCACCGCGATCATGGGACCGTCGGGATCGGGTAAGAGCACGTTCCTCCACGTCGCCGCCGGGCTGGATCGCCCCACGTCCGGGGACGTTGCGCTCGGGGGCACAAACCTCGCGAAGCTCAGCGAACGACGGCTGACGATTCTGAGGCGCGAACGGATCGGGTTCATCTTTCAGGCCTTCAACCTGATGCCCTCGCTCACCGTCACCCAGAACATCGGCCTCCCGCTCCGGCTGGACGGTCGCCGCGTGCGCCGCTCGGAGGTGCGCGAGGTCGCCACCCGGGTCGGGCTCGACAAGCGCCTCGGTCACCGCCCTGCACAGCTGTCCGGCGGCCAACAGCAGCGAGTCGCGATCGCCCGCGCGCTCGTCACGCGCCCTGAGGTGGTGTTTGCCGACGAGCCCACGGGAGCACTGGATCGCGAGACCGGGCGCGGGGTGCTGGCACTCCTGCGCGAGGTCGTGGACGAAGACGGTCACACGGTGGTGATGGTCACCCACGATCCGCAGGCGGCGGCATACGCCGACCGCGTCATCATGCTCGCCGATGGACGGCTCGCCGGAGTCCTCGAGGCGCCGCGCACCGACGAAGTCGCCGAGCACCTGGCTCATCTGGGGCGCTGAACGATGCTGCGTCTTGCCATCCTCAGTGCTCGCGGCCGCCTGGGCACGTTCGCCGGTGCCCTGGTGGCGCTGTTCGCGTCGTCCGTGCTCGTGATGGCGGGCGGCATGATGCTCGAGGCCGCGCTCCGCTCCCATCCGCCCGTCGAACGCTACGCCGGCACCGCTGCCGTGGTGAGCGGGCAACAGATCGTCGGCGCCGAGCACGACGTCGCGCTCGCTGAACGCTCGCGCGTGAGCTCGGCTCTCGCTGCCGCGCTGGCGGCGGTCCCTGGAGTCCGAAGCGCGATCAGCGACGTGTCGGTGCCGGCGAGTGTCGCCGGCCGCTCCACCCTTGCGCACGGATGGCGCAGCGCCGCGCTGACGCCCTATGTGCTCAGCGCGGGACGCGCGCCCGCCGGGCCCGACGAGGTCGTCACGGGCTATCCCGCGGCGATCGGTGCCCGGCTACGCCTGAGCTCCACCGCGGCCTCCCGCACGGTCACCGTGGTCGGCGTCGCTCGCCCCCGCCACCCTGTCCTGCGGCAAACCGCGGTCTTCCTCACCGACACCGAGGCAACGCGGCTGGCCGGTCATCCGAGGACGGTCGACGCCGTTGGCGTGCTCGCCGGCCCGGGCTTCGACGCCTCGCGCCTGCACGCGGCCGCCGGTGACGCCGTGGTGCTCACCGGCGCCGCGCGCGGCCGGGCCGAGTATCCCGAGCTTCAGGCGGCGCGGACCAAGCTGATCGCGGTCGCCGCCTCGTTCGGCGGACTGGCTCTGTTCATCGCGATGTTCGTCGTCGCCGGCACGATGGGCTTGTCGATTCTGCAGCGAGAGCGCGAAATCGCGCTGCTCCGCGCGGTCGCCGGAACGCCCGGTCAGATCCGCCGCATGATCGCGTGGGAGGCAGCCATCGTCGGGCTCGTGGGGTCAGCCGCGGGCATTTGGCCCGGGATCATCCTCGGCCGAGCCCTCGGGCACGCGCTCGTTCGCCACGGTATTGCCCCGCCCACCTACTCGGTCAGCGTCGACTGGCTGCCAATCGCCGCGACCGTCACCGGCGGCGTCGCGGGAGCACTGCTCGCGGTCCTTGCGGCAGGACGGCGTGCCTCGCGCGTGCCACCAACCCGCGCGCTCGCGGAAGCCTCGGTCCAGCCCCGGCTGCTCGGACCGGGCCGCGTCGTCGGGGGACTGCTCGCGCTCGGCGGCGCGGTGCCGTTGTTCGCGGTCGCAGCCACCACCCGGTCTCCAGAGACCGCCGCGGCGACCTCGGAGATGACAGCGCTGTTCCTCGTGCTCGCGGTCGGCTTCCTCGGACCGATCGTGGCCCGGGTCGCCGCCGGGCTGTTGGGGCCGCCGCTGGCGCGCCTATCGCCCGTCGGAGGATTTCTGGCATCGGCGAATCTCCGCGCCTCGACGCGTCGCTTCTCGGCGGCCAGCACGCCGCTTGTGCTCACGGTCGCGATGAGCTGCACGCTGCTGTTCAGTTCGACTACCCAGGACCACGCGGTCAGTCAGCAGCGATCGGCGGGCCTAACCGGCGAGCTGGCCATCTCGAGCACCGGGCCCGGGCTGCCTGCGGGGGCGCTGGCCGACACACGCGCCACGTCCGGTGTGCGATCGGCGGTCGGTCTGGCTCCCACGACCCTCGGTCCAAGCCTCGGGATATCCGATGACACCATCGGCGCCGAGGTCCTCAGCGGAGGTCGCGGCGGCGGGCTCGACGTGGGCGTGACCGCCGGGTCGCTGGCGGCGCTCCACGGCGACGCGATCGCGCTCGGGCGCCAGCGTGCCAACGCCGCTCACGCGCACATCGGCGATCGCGTGCCGATCATGCTCGGCGACGGAACCACGACTCGCGCGACCGTCGTGGCGATCTACACCCGGGCGCTGGCGTTCGGCGACGCCCTGCTCGCCCCCGAGCTCGCGGCCGGACATCAGTCAAGCCCGCTGCTCGGGACGATCCTCGTTCGAACCAGCGACCCCGCCGCCGTTGCAGGGCGTCTGCGGGCACTGGCTCCCCGATATCCCGGACTGCAGGTGACCGAGCGCGCGTCAATCGCCACCGCGACTGACGCCGAGCGCGAGACCAACCGCTGGCTCGGTCCCCTCTTCGTCATCATCATCTTCGCGTTCACGTCCGTCGCTGTGGTCAACACGTTGACGATGCTCGCGTTGCAACGCGGCCGCGAACTGGCGCTCCTGCGCCTCGTCGGGGGCACGGGGCGTCAGGTGCGGTCGATGGCACGCTGGGAGGCCGGCCTGATCATCACGATCGGGCTCGGCGTCGGCCTGGTGATCGCAGCTGCGGCGCTGCTGCCGCTCAGTCACGCATTGACCGGCAGCATTCGGCCGTACGTCCCGCTCGGCCAGCTCGCGGCCGTCCTCGGGGTCTCGGCGCTGCTTGCTCTGCTGGCGCTGGCGTTGCCGACGCGGCGGGCGCTGCGCACCCGTCCGACCGAGGCAATCGGCGTGGGCGAGTAGCCACGCCGATGCGTACGAGCCGTGCCGCCATCCACACCAGTACTCTCGGCCTCGAGACAGTGGTGGCCGAGGCGCCGCCCGCGGCGGACACGACCCCATGCACATCGATCCGTACATCGTCCTTGGGAGCGCAATCGTCGGCTTGCTCGTCGGGATGACCGGCGCCGGCGGTGGCGCCCTGATGACGCCGATGCTCATCCTGCTCTTCGGGGTCCAGCCGTCGACCGCGATCTCCAGCGACCTCGTGGCCGCGTTCGTGATGCGCCCGATTGGCGCGGCCGTGCACCTGCGGGCGGGGACGGTCAACCTCCGCCTCGTCCGCTGGATGGTGATCGGCTCGGTCCCGGCGGCGTTCCTCGGCGCCTATCTGCTCCACCTGTTGGGGAACGCGAAGTCCGCCCAGACGCACATCGAGACCGCTCTCGGCGTGGCGTTGCTTGTCGGCGCCGGCGCGATGGTGCTGCGCTTCTTCCTCGATCGCCGAGGCGGCCACCGGCGTACGGCGCTCGTGCACGAGATCGTCCCGCGGCCAGCGGTCACGGTCGCGATCGGAGTGCTCGGCGGGTTGATCGTCGGCATGACGTCAGTCGGCTCTGGCTCGCTGATGATCATCCTGCTCCTGTTCGTCTATCCCGCGATCGGCGCCAACCAGCTCGTCGGCACCGACCTCACGCAAGCCGTCCCGCTGACGCTCGCCGCCGCGCTCGGCGCGCTTGCCTTCGGGCACATTGAGATCGGTGTCACGGCGAGCCTGATCCTCGGGAGCGTCCCTGCGGTCCTCATCGGATCGATGCTGTCCTCGAGCGTCCCGGACCGTTACGTGCGGCCGGTGATCGCGTTCGTGATCTTCGCCTCTGGCCTGAAGTACGTCGGCGTCGGCGCGACCGCGCTCGGCTGGATCCTGTGCATCGTGCTGCTCGGGGCGGGCTTCAGCTGGCTGGTCATCGCGCGGCCGTGGCGTTCCTGGTCAACTCAGTCGCGCGATCAGGACGGGAGCGTGAGTGGGAGCGGGGCTGCCGCCGGCGGGCTCCGGGGTGACCATTACCCGGCTGACCCCGTGGAGGTCTCCGGGCACGTCGACTGAGCCCGAGCCGGACGCGGTCGGGATGAACAGTGCGGTGGTCGGCTGCGGGCGTGCGCTGCCCCGCTGGAGCCACACCTCGTAGACCTTCGTCGCCGGCGCCGCGGGCATCTTCCTGACGACGAGCTCACCACGGCCGTCGGTGACGTGCACGGCGGCGCTCCCCGGCCACGTGACGCTCGCGTTGTAGACGTGCGTCGCGCTGCCGCTCGTGCCGAGCGCGATCACGCCCACCACCAGAACGAGGACGGCGACGGCGGCAGCAGCCGCGAACACGGGGCTCGGCATCGCGAGCCACGACGGAAGCCGCCCGCGCCGTGCGCGACGCGACGTGCTGGGGGCCGCGGCTCGCGCGTCAGCGTTCACCTCGGCCATGATCCGGGTCTTCAGGCCGGACGGCGCCGGCTGCGGCGGCGCGGTCAACGGCAACTGATCAGCGACCTCCTGGAAGGCGGTCACCTCGTCCCGGCAGACGACACACGTCGCCAGATGCACACGGAACGCCTCCGCCTCCGCTGGCTCGAGCGCCCCGAGGACATACGCCGCGGCGTCGCCGCAGTCACGATTTTCAGACATCGACTCCCGCTCCGTCATAGCACGAACCCCGCCGGATCGCCAAGCGCGATCCTCATCTTCGTCAGGGCCAATCGCATCCGGCCCTTCACCGTTCCGGCAGGGAGGTGCAGCATCTCCGCGATCTGCGTGTGACTGAACCCGCCGAAGTACGCGAGCTCGACAACCTGGCGCTGCTCCGCCGGCAATTCCTGGAGTTTCGCCCGGACGTGGCGCGCCTCGTCCCGCCGGGCCACTTCCGTCGCTGTCTCCTCCTCCGCCGGTAGCCGCTCGGCCAGACCCTCGTCGCTGACGTCGCGACCTTCACGGACCACGCCGCGGCGGAACGCGTCGATCGCCCGGTTGTGGACGACGCCGAGCACCCAGTTGCGCACGCTCCCCCGCCGCGGGTCATACCGCGCACCGCTGCGCCACAGCGACACGAACGCCTCTTGGACGACGTCCTCGGCCATCGCCTGGCGGCCGCACATGCGGTACGCGAGCGAGAACGCGGGTCCGCTGTGACGATCGAAGATGACCTCGAACGCCCGCGGTTCACCGTCGCGGACGAGGGCCATCAGGTCCTCGTCGGCGAGGGTCCGCAGATCGGTGCGTCGATTCGAGCCTGGCCGGAACATGGTGTTTTTGGGCATTGACGGGCTCCGTGGATCCTCGCCCGTCTTGGGTCCATACGCAACGTGACCGAGATCGGATCACGCGTGGCGCACTGCTTAGAGCCCGCGGGCTCGCAGCCACTCCCGGTTCGCCGCCTGATCCTTGGCCGGCGCCTCGGCGCCCTCGTCGGCATCGGGGAGGATGTCCTGCTCGACAATCAGCCAGCCGTCGTAATCGACGCCGCGCAGCTCCTCGAGCACGCGATCAAGGGCGACGTCGCCGTCGCCGAGCCGGCAGAACGCCCGGCGCCGCCAGATTTCCTCGACCGGCGCGGAATCTCGGATGATCTCCTGGATGACATCGATGCGGGCATCCTTGAGGTGCAGGTGATTGATCCGTCCGCGCCAGCTGTCGACGGCGCTCACCGGATCGCCGCCGCCGAGTAGGAGGTGCCCGGTGTCCAGGCACACGCCGATGTCGGAGAGCTCAAGCAGGCGGTCGATCTCCCACGGCGCCTCGATGTATGTCGCCGTGTGGGGATGGAACGTCGGCTCATAGCCCCGCTCGCGGCAGCGGGCGACAATCTGCGCGAGCTGATCGGCGAACCGGCGCCAGCCGTCGTCGTCCCAGCCGAGGCTCCGGTCCTCGACCGCACGGCCGGGGAACGCGGAGCGGCTGTCCGAGCCGGCGTCGGCGATCGTCGGTCGTGGCTTCGGCGTGTCCTCGCCGCCGTCCGATGCCGACGACGCGGCATCAAAGGTGTCGAGCAGTTCGTCGAGCCGCTCGAGCTCCTGCGGCAGCTGCGACGGATCGCTGAACGGCACCGCGAAGTAGCCGCCGGCGAGGGTGAGATTGCGCGTGTGCAGCCGTTCGGCGAGCTCCTCCCCCATGCCGAGGTAGCCGAGCGGTCCGAGGTCGATCCCGGCGTACCCGGCATTCGCGACGTCGTCGAGCAACGCCAGCGCCGGCGGCACCAGCGGGTCGATTCCGACGGTGATCTCGAAGGCGCCGTAGCTGCAGGGCGCGTTGGCAACGGTAATCACGCTTGCACCTCCGTGAGGTTGGTGGCACTCGGCTCGGCGATCGCCTCGCCGGTCATGTGGGCGCGCGCGATCGCGTGGCACAGCGCGACGTCGTGCAACCCGTCGGAGGCGTCGGTGCGAGGCGCGCGTCCTTCGGAGATCGCCGCGTGGAACTCGACCAGCTCCCGTTTGAATGCCTCGACGTAGGACACCGTCTCGACGGTGCGCCACGAGTGCGATTCGTCCGGCCGTCCAGCCTCGATCGCGAGTTCGCTCGGCATTCCGCGCAGATACGGCGACGGGAGGGTGAGCGTCGCCCGAGCGCCCACGCCGTAGAACGCGAACTCCTGCCGGTAGCGCGCCATCCCCGGGACGTCGACCCAGGACAGGTGGCAGTCGACGCCGCCGAACACGAGGCTCAGGTTGACGACCTTCGGGCTCAGCTCGGCGTATTTGACGAGCTCCGGCTCGCCGAGCGCGCCCCGCAGCGCGTTCAGTTCGTGGACGAGGTTGTCGAGCAGCATCCAGCGGTAGCAGTACCGCGTGTTGTCATCTGCATCGGGGAGCGCCGCATTGAGACGCCGCTCGTCCTCGGCCTTCAGCGCGGCGAGAACCTCGGCCGGCGCGTCAGCCGGCGGAGCGAGCACGTAGTTCTCCAGATAGGGCTTCCACGGGGATTCGAGCGTCATCACGCGGACGAGACGAAGCTCACCGGCGTCCGGCAGGACTTCGAGCAGGCGCTCGTAGGCCGGGTCGTAGCGCTTCATCGTCCCGACCATCAACTGCACGTCGGCGTCCTGGACGGCGGTCGCCATCTGCACGCCCTCCTCGACACTCAGACACATCGGCTTCTCGACGAACACGTTGATACCGGCGCGCGCGGCGGCGATCGCGGCAGGAGCGTGACTGCCCGAGGTCAGCACCATCACCATGTCGAGATCCGTCGCCTCGAGCATCTGCTCCCAGCTCGTGAACACCTCGGGGTCCCCGTAGCGCACGGCGCACGCGGTCGCCGTCGGCTCGGCGATGTCGCAGACGGCGGCCAGTTCGTAGAGCTCATCAAGCTCGACCAGATGCGGGAGATGCATGACCTGCGCGATCAGCCCGCAACCGATGACACCAACCTTCAATCGCTCGCCCATCGACTCCTCCTCGTCGTCAACTCGTTGCCTCTGCGGCCGGGACGGCGCGCCACCGACGCCGGCGCAGGCGCCGGATCCCGCTGGGTAGCAGGAACGCGATCGCGCTCAGTCCCAGGGACGCCGCGATCAGCAGCGATGCGATCGCGTTGATCTCAGGCGTGATCCCGAATTTGACTTGCGTATAGATGTAGATCGGCAGCGTGTTGCCGCCTCCGATCAGGAACAGCGTGATCACGAACTCGTCCAGCGAGAGCGTGAACGCGAACAGCGCGCCGGCGAAGATCGCCGGCCCGATCAGCGGCAGCACGACGTAGCGCAGCCGCTGCCACGTGTTGGCACCGAGGTCGCTCGCCGCGCGCTCGAGCGAGCGGTCGAACCCCTCCAGCCGGGCCGCCACGACCAGAATCACGAACGGCGTCGTGTAGACGGCCTGACCGATCACGGCCGTCTGGTTCGACAACTGCGTGTGAAGCACACTCGTGAAGAACGACAGCAGCGAGACGCCGATCAGCAGGCCCGGGAGCATGATCGGGAGCGTCAGACCAGCGCGGATGCCGCTGCGGAACGGCAGGTTCGAGCGCACGAGCGGGAACGCTGCCGCGGTTCCGACGAACGTGCTGAGCAGCGTCACCTCGAGCGCGACCGACAGCGTCGTCTTGACGGCGTCCTGAATCTGAAAGTCGTTCCAGGCCTGGGTGTACCAGTGCGTCGTCCAGCCGGTGATCGGGAGCGTCCCGTACTGGTTGGCGTTGAAGCTGAACAGGACGAGCAGAATGATCGGCGCGAACAGGAAGAAGTAGACGAACACCGCCCAGGTGGTGAGCGCGCCGCGGACAAGGCGCTTGCGCGGCGCGACGATGTCGTTCGCGTCGATGCTCATCGCCCGTATGCCTCGGCGACGTCGAGCTGCTTTCGGAACACGATCAGCAGCACGATGATGAACAGCGCGATCAGCAGCGACACGGCCGCCCCGCGCGTGTACTCGGCGCCCTGGAAGAAGTTGACGATCAGGTTGCCGATCATCACCCCGCGGGTCCCGCCGACGAGCTGCGGCGTCAGGTACTCCCCGAGCACCGGGATGAACACGAAGATGACCGCGGTCGTGATCCCCGGACGGATCTGCGGCAACAGCACACGCGTCATCGCGGTGCGCGGCGGCGCACCCAGGTCCATGGCCGCCCGCAGCTGAGACCAGTCAAAGCGCTCGAGCGTCGCGTACAGCGTGAGCGCCGCGAACGGGAAGTACAGGTAGATGAGGACGAGAATGACGGCCGGCCGGTTGTAGAGCAGGAACGACAGCGGCTGGTGGATGATTCCGATCGCCTCGAGGAACCGGTTGAGCACGCCCTTCTCGCCGAGGATCGTCGTCCAGCTCGTGACCCGCAGCAGATAGCTCGTCCAAAACGGCAGGATGATCAGCAGCAGGAGCGGCCGGCGGATCGCCGGACGCACGTAGCGAGCGAGCCAGTACGCCAGCGGGAACGCGGCGGCAAGCGTGAGGAATGTCGCCACCGCTGCGACCCAGACGGTGTCGATCAGCGTCCTGACGTACGTCGAGGTGCTGAAGAAGTAGCTGTAGTTGCTGAACGTCCAGTGGTGGACGACGTTGTAGTTGACCGTCTCCCAGAAGCTGTACGCAACGATCAGCGCCATCGGCGCCAGGAAGAAGCCTCCGAACAGAAGGAGCGCAGGGGTGAAACCCGTGTACTGCGCCAGGCGTGCGGCCACCCCCCGCCGCCGCGGCGCGGCCGCCGCGGGGGCTCCGGCGTACGCCGGCTGAGGGGTGGCTGCCATGACCTGCGGTCGCGCGCTCTACGCGCCGAACACCGAGTTGAACGCGTCGATGTATGCCTGCACGTTCCCCGACGGTCCCTTGAGCGTCATCTTCAGCGCCCGCTCGGGATCGTTGTAGAACAGCAGGTCGGCGCGCTCCTTATAGCCGTGGTCGACCAGGTACTTGTAGGCCTTTTCGTTGAACAGCGGCCGTCCGTTGGCGAGGAAGTTCTGCGCGATCCAGTTTGGCTGGGCCATCGCGTTCATGAACTGGTTGAAGCGGTTCTTGTGCGCGGCGGCCTTGACGATCTGCTCCCCGTCGATGAACCCGAACACGCCCTCCGACGGGGTCGCGAGCTTGACCGTCGGACCGCCCGCCGCCTTGACGCGGAAGTCGGTGCCGAGGTTCTCGATCGCGATCCATGCCGACCCGTCCGCAAGCGCCCGGACGGAGTCCGAGTTCTGCGAGACGAGCTTGAAGAACGCCGGCTTCGCGGCCTTCAGGAAGTCCTGCGCCTTGGCGATCTCCGCCGTGCTCATGTTGTACGGCTCCTTGGCGCCGGTCGCCAGGCCGGCCATCGCCATCAGGTCCGTCGGCTGGCTCTCGGCGACCACCTTGCCCGCGTACTTCTTGTCGGTCAGCACGTGCCACGACGTCGGTGCCGGACTGACGTGGGCCGGGTTGTAGTAGAGCTGCACCGTCGACCACCCGTTGGGGTACGCCAGGTAGCCGCCGCTCGTTTTCCAGAACGGGAACGTGCGCGCCAACGGGTACAGCTGCGACGCCGCCGGAATCGAATTGATGTCGAACGCGTCGGTGAGACCGTCGGTGTGGAACTTCGGTGCCCACAGCGCGTCGGTCGAGACGATGTCGAACTGACCACCGGTCTGCTTGACCTTCAGGTAGCCGTCGGAGTCGTCGGACTCGAGGCTCGGCCGCGCCGTGATCTGCGTCTGCTTCTGCACCGCGCTCAGCTGCGCGGGCAGGTAGTGGTCGTTCCACGTCTCCCAGTTGAGCGTCACCGGGCCGGACGACGATCCCTGGCTACTACTGCTCGATGAGCCACAGCCCGCCACATAGAGCCCGGCGACCCCGAGCGCTCCGGCCGTCACGGCCTCACGACGAGTCAGCACCTGCTTCATTCGGTCCTCCTCACTGCGGGTCGAGCACCACGGCGTCCTGGGGAGCCCAGGTCACGGTCGCGGTTGCGTTTTCTTCCAGCTGGGATGCGGCGCCGCCCTGCAACGCCGCCATGATCTGAGCGTCGGCGGTGTCGCACTGCACCGCGACGCGGGTGAAGCTGCCGAGGAACGACGAACGAACGACGGTCCCGGCAAGCCCTTCTCGATGACCGTTCCCGGCGATCACCTGGACGTCCTCTGGGCGGATCATCAGCGTGGCTCGTCGCCAATCACCATCCGGCGGCGTACACGCGACCCGGCTGCCGTCCTTGGCAACGACCTGGTCGTCAGGCGAACGCTCGACGTCCAGGAAGTTCGATTCGCCGATGAAATCGGCGACAAAGCGTGATGACGGCCGGCGGTAGATCTCCTCCGGTGTCCCGACCTGCTCGATCCGACCCTCGTTCATCACCGCGATCCGGTCGGCCATCGCCATCGCCTCCTCCTGATCGTGGGTGACGAACACGAACGTCGTGCCGACTTCCTTGTGGATCTGCGCGAGCTCCACCTGCAGCCGCTTGCGCAGCTTGAGATCGAGCGCCCCGAGCGGCTCATCGAGCAGGAGCACGGCCGGGCGGTTGACGAGCGCGCGGGCCACGGCGACGCGCTGCTGCTGACCACCGGAAAGCTGGGCCGGAAAGCGCTCGGCCTGATCCTCGAGTCCGACGAGCTTCAGCGCGTCCGCAATCCGGGGGGCCGCGTCCTTGCGACTCGTCCTCGCCATCTTGAGCCCGAAGCCGACGTTGTCGCGGACGCTGAGGTGCGGGAACAGCGCGTAGTTCTGGAACACCGTGTTGACGTTGCGCTTGTAGGGCGGGATCCGGTCGGCGCGCTGCCCCTCGATCACGATCTCGCCGCCTGAGAGCTCGACGAAGCCGCCGATCAGGTTCAGCGTCGTCGTCTTGCCGCATCCTGACGGACCGAGCAGGCAGAAGAACTCGCCCTCGTTGATCGTGAGATCGGTCGGTTGCAGCGCGACCGTGTCGCGATAGCGCTTCGAGACGCCGCGGAGCTCGATCGAACTCACGCCACCGCCTCGGCGAGGTCCGCGGACGGGTCGTAGTCACAGCCGCACGACCGCCGGCGGACGAGGGTGACGTCGATGCGGACCTCGCTCGGCGCCGCGGCGCGATCGCCCACGACACCGAGCAGCAGCCGAGCCGCCTCGCGCCCGATCGCGGTCGCGTCGTAGGCGATCGCGGTCAGCGACGGCTCGAGCAGCGGCGCGAAGTACAGATCGTCGAACGCCGCGAGGGCGAGGTCTTCCGGGATCCGGATTCGCTGGCGCCGGGCGGCGGCGAGCGCGCCGAGCGCAAGCTCACCGCTCGCGGTCACGAGCGCCGTCGGCCGCGGCGTCGCCGTGAGCAGTGCGGCGGCGCGCTCGTACCCGCTGGCAATTGTCCATTCACATTCCATGACGAGCTCCGGGTCGAGCGTCAGGTTGCGGCTGTCCATGCCGGCGACGAATCCCTCGTAGCGCTCATGTCCGCTCGTGCGGTCCTCGGGACCGCCGAGGAACCCGATCCGCTCATGCCCGTGCTCGGCGAGGTGCTCGACCAGCAACTCGACGCCGCGGCCGTTCTCCAGCGCGACGTTTCCGGCGCCGGCGCCGGGCGCGAGCTCGTCGATGAACACGCACGGGGTGCGCTCGAGCAGCGCGTTGAACTCGATGCGCGCCGAACGGCGCGGTTGAGACGAGCAACCCGTCGACCTCATGGTCGAGCAGGGTCCGAACCGCGCCCTTCACGGTCGCGGGATCCTCGCCCGAGTCGATCAGGATCAGCCGGTAGCCCCGTTCCTCCAGCACGGCCTGGGCGCCGGTCGTGACCGCCGCGTAGAACGCGTGCGCGACCGTCGGGACGACCAGGCCGACCGTATGGGAGCGGCGCGTGCGCAGCGAGCGCGCGACGGGCGAGGGACGGAAGTCGAGCTCCTCGGCGGCGCGCAGCACCGCGGCGCGGGTCTCGTCGGAGAGCTCGCCGATGCCGTTGAGCGCACGGGACGCGGTCGAGGTCGAGACGTTGGCGCGGCGAGCGACGTCGCTCAGCCGGACGCGCTTTGCGCGAGCGTCGGGCGCGGGTGTGTGCGGGCTGTCTGATCCATCGTGGCGCTGCCCGTTGACCCCGGCGGCGTTGCGATGGTCCCCGCGGTCTCCGCCGTCCCTGTGGTCCTCCGGGTCTCCCGGGCCCCCGGGAGCATGCGACGGCGCACTCGCGCCCGCGTGTCCGTCCGCCGCACGCTCATCCATCCCGGGTTGAAATCGGTTGCGCAATCGATTTCGGCCTCTCAGGGGCGCGATTTTCTCTGAGGGCGCGGACGGATGTCAAGACTTGCGCAATCGGACGGCGTCAGCACCTGTGCGTCGAGGGGATTGGCGTTTCGGGAACACCCCCCGTTCCCGAAAAGACAATCCCCCTGTGATCGACCGGGGCCTGGCGGCTACGAGCCGGGAATCAGCGCCTGGACGTTGGCCGCAAGCTCAAGTGTGCGTCGGGCGTCGGCGGCGGTGGCGCCATGGCTCGGCTCGCCGGTGCTGACGCACCGGGCGAAGTCCTCGGCCTGGGCGCGGAGCGCTGCATGCCACGTCTTGCCCTCGCCCCAGAGGATCTCGACCCGAGCGTGATCCCGCGTCCCCATCAGCTCAAGCCACACGACATCGCCGTGCGGGAAGTACCGGCCGAGCGACACGACCGCGACGCCGCCGCGCTCGAGCTCGAGGGTGACCGTCGCGCAGTCGACGTCTCCCTGCACCGGGCCGGCGGCGGCGACGCACGCCGAGTCGCGGAGGTCGCTGCCTGTGAGCCAGCGGATCTGGTCGAGCTCGTGGACGCCCATGTCGACGACGATCCCGCCGCTCGCGGCGCGGAACGCGTCCCCCGGCGGCTCGCCGTCCCATTGAAAGCAGACCACCTGCAGGATGTCGCCGAACTCGCCGCTGTGCACCCGGTCGCGGAGCGCGACGAGCTCAGGCACGAACCGCCGCCAGTAGCCGATCTGGAGCATTACGCCGGCGTCAGCCACCGCCGTCGAGGCCGCGTCGATCTCCGCGATCGATCTGCCGCACGGCTTTTCGCACAGGATCGGCAGCCCGCGCTCGGCACACGCCGCGACGAGCCTCGAGTGCAGCGGCGTCGGGGCGACGATCATCACGCCCTCGAAGCCGCCCGCGTCGAGTGCCTGGTCAAGCTCCGCGTACACCGTCGGACGGGAATCGATCGCCGCGGCGGCCACGCGGGCGGCCTCGCTCGGCTCGACGATCGTCACGATCTGGAGCGCCTCGGAGTCGGTGAGCGCCTGCAGATGCATCCGGCCCATCCGCCCCGCGCCGATCAGCGCCAACGGAACGGGGGTCATCGGGCGGGCCCCATCGCGATTCGCCGTTGCGCGTCGGCCACGGTTCCGCGCTGCGGATGAAAACGCTCAAGCCACCACGTCGCGCCGGCCTGCGCGTAGGCATCCGTGGTCACGGTGCCCTCCGCGTCGGGCGCCGATGTGAACCCGGCGGCGACGACGTCGTATGGCCCGAGCCCCGGATCTCGGTGCGCATCGATGAACGCGATCACGTCCCGCAGCTCCTCCGGCGACGGCAGTTGCCCGCCGACCTTCTCCGGCACGACCCCGTCCCACCGCGCGGCGCGCCGGAACGGCCGCGGGTTCGGCCAGTTCCCACCGATCCAGATCCGCGGCCGGCTCCCGGTCGGGGCGGCCGGCAGGAACTGCATCTCCTCAAGGTCGTACGCGGCGCCGTGATGCTCGTACGGCTCGCCGCTGAGAAGCCCGGCAAGCACCTCGAGCCCTTCATCAAGCCGTGCCGCGCGCCGGCGATCGTCGGCTTCCTCTCCAAACGCTTCGAACTCGTCATGCCGCGGGGAGCCTAACCCGGCGCCGAGCACCACACGATTTTGCGCAATCGCGTTGAGCGTCGCCAGCTCCCTCGCGAGCTTCCACGGCCGCCGGCGTGACACCGGCGTAATCAACGTGCCCAGCGTGATCCGATCCGTCTGGGCGGCACAGGCGCCGAGCGTCACCCAGGGATCGACGACCGGCTCCGGCTCCGCGCGCCGGTGCAGGATGTGATCCCACACGAAGAACCCGTCCCACCCCGCCTGCTCCGCCTCCCGCGCCAGCCCCACCAGCACGTTCGGGTCCCCGTACTCCCGCAGGTTCGGCACATGCACCGCGTGTCGCAAGGTCTCAGCCACGATCGAGGGTTATCATCGCTTGATTGACCACGGGGAGTGGCGCAGTCTGGTAGCGCACCCGGCTGGGGGCCGGGCGGTCGCAGGTTCAAATCCTGTCTCCCCGATCTGAGGAAAGCCCCGCTCAGGCGGGGTTTTTTGTTTGGGCGAAGATCACTTACGCAGGCTGAGCTTGTACCGTCTATGTACCGTTTCTCCGCGCTGCGCCTTTGGGAGCCTCGCCGCTCACGACGTCGTGCGTCCAGTCCGAGCCGACGCATCTTGCGCCGCCCGTGCGGTGGCTGCCTTGCGCCAATGCGAGCACACGAGCGGGGCGGTGCAAGTGTCACGTCTCTGCGACAGAGCGCCTCCGCGGGACCACGCCGGCTCCCCCACCAATACGGGCGACTGCGCTTGCTGCAGGCCGCGTCATCGCGTTGCTGGTGAAGCGATCGCGCCGGTGACGCCGCCCTTGGTGATCGGTGCGTCGCCTTTGCGATAGCCCGGCCCAAGCGGGCCCGAGAACAAAAGGTCACTTCTATGTCAAGCGGCGGTCGGTATTTGCGTGTCTCTGAAGGAGTTCGGGGGCGCCGGCGGGGTGGCTGCTGGAGGCTGGATCTGGGGGGTGCTGTCGGTCGCGGGTCGGTCGTCGAGGGCGTCAGGGGGGCTGAGAACGGATCGGTTGGGTAGCGGCGAGCGGTGATCGGGGCTGATCGCGCTGATTTCGGGCAGCCGATGGTGGCGGTGACGCTCATCGCGGGCGACAGCGGGCCGGAGAATGGCCCGGGGTTGATCGGTCGGGGCCGGACTAGCGGATGCAGACCATCGGGGAGGGCGCCTGGCCGTTGATGTTCGGGTCGACCGGTCGGCGCTGGCGGAGGGGGTGGAGGGATCGCGGGCAGCTGCGGGCTCGGCCGCCGGCCGAGGTTCGATGATTGGTTGGCCGTCGATGGGTGTCGACTGGTCAGCGAGCGGCTCGGCGAGTAGTCGGTGGAAGTGGCGCGCGAGGTGGCGCTTGAGGCTGCGCAGCGCGCCCTTGGTTGTCTTCCCTTCGGCTTGTTTGCGCGCGAGGTATTCCTGGGTGGCGGGATCGTGTTGGGCGCGGGTGATCGCGATGATGTGCAGTGCGTGGTTGAGCTGGCGGTCGCCGCCGCGGTTGAGTCTGTGCTGGGTGCGCTTCCCCGACGAGCACGGGACGGGCGCGGTCCCGGTCTGCCGGGCGAAGCTCGCATCCGAGCGAAACCGTTCGTGGCCGGCGGTGTGGCCGATCAGGATCGCTGCGGTCAGCGCTCCGCACCCTTGCTCGTCGAGCAGCCTGGGGCGGTGTGCGACGACGAGCTCGATCAGCTCGCTGGTGCAGCGCGTCGATCTGCCGGTTCAGCCTGCGCAGATCAGCGATCTCGTGACGGGCGATCCGGGTCCGCGCGCCTGCGGGCAGTTTCCGGAGCTGCCGGTCGACGCGATCGAGCCCCCGCGCGTCGTTGAGCGCCTTGCGCTTGAGCGAGGCCTCGAGCTCGGGACACAACGTGACCAGATGCCAGCGCAGCCGGTTGACCGTGCGAGTCCGCTCGGCGACGAGATCGCTGCGATGATCGAGCAACAGGCGGATCTCCATCGCCTGCCCGTTCAGGTACGCGACCGGGAACTGCTGGACCCCGTCCTCGACGACGGCCCGGGCGACCGCGAGCGCGTCGATCTGGTCGGACTTGCCCGGCTCGCGCTCACCCTTGCGGGACGCGCCCATCCGCTGCGGCGGGACACGCACGACCCGCTCGCCGGACGCCAACAGCGCTTGCTCCAGGCGTCCGGACACGTGCCGACAGTCCTCGATCGCCCACACGCGATCGTCATCGAGGCCTCGGGCCCAGCGAACCGCGGACAGATGCCCGGCATCGTCAGCCTTGATCTCACGACTGCCGCGCACCCTGCCGGTTCCCTCGTCGACCGCCGCCAGCGCGTGCGATCCCTTGTGGGTGTCCGCTCCGATCACGATCATGTGGACCGTCCCTTCGTTTGGTTGACGCCGAATGAAGCGGATCTCCGGCGGACAACTCTCACGAGAGGCGAAAGCCACGCTTCTATCAAGTCACGCCGGCGGTCCTCGGACGGCGGCGGGCGACAAGACCTTTGTCGGTCAGACCAAAGCGGCCGACACAGTCGTCAAGAGTCAGCCCGCCGCCAGCCCGAAGGACCTACCGGTCGGGTCGGACGTCACCGCCCAGACGACGAAGCACTTTGGCAGTGACAGTCGTGCCGAGCTCGGGCCGCACACGCTTGGATCTGGGCGAAAGCGGTCGTCTGGCCGTTGGCGGGGCTTGCTAGCTGCACACGGTCCGAGCCGAGCGTCAGCAAGCGGTCGAGATCCCTTCCCCGACCGTCGCTGGCGCTTGCTGGGTCGCGCTCGGTTAGCGCGACGAGAAGTTGGCTCCTGCAGTGCGGCTGAGCGGGGATCTCGGGTCACGTCGGTAGAAGTGGTGTAACGGGCGTCGTGTAGGTCGACCTGAGCGAGGGTCGGCCATCGCGGCGCCGAACTCGTCGGCTGTTTCTGCAGTCGACGTGAAGGAGAGCACCACGATGGCCGAAGGTCAGAGCATGACGGTTGCCGATGTCGTTGCGCGGGTCCGCGACGGTCGGCTTGAGGATGTCGTTCGCGAGGCGGTGGCGCTGGTCGTCCACGAGTTGATGGAGGCGGAGATCAGCGCTGAGATTGGGGCGGAGCTCGGGGAGGTCGCGCCGGAGCGGCGGTTGACGCACCGCAACGGCACGCGTCCGCGGGCGTGGGAGACGCGGGTGGGTGAGATCGAGCTGTTGATCCCGAAGAAGCGGTCGGGCCGTTCGTACTTCCCGTCGTTTCTGGAGCCGCGGCGTCGCAGTGAGCAGGCGATCGTGGCCGTGGTGCTGGAGGCGTATGTCAACGGCGTGAGCACCCGGAAGGTCGACCGGCTGGTGGAGCAGCTGGGGATCGACGGGATGACCAAGGACCGGGTTAGCGCGTTGTGCCGGCAGCTGGATGAGCAGGTCGAGGCGTTCCGGCAGCGGCCATTGGAGGGCGCCTACCCGTATCTGTGGCTCGACGCGAAAACGGTCAAGGTCCGCGACCACGGCCGCGTCGTTTCCAAGGCCATCGTCGTGGCGTACGCGGTGCACGAGTCCGGCGTGCGGGAGGTGATCGGCCTGGACATCGGCGAGGTCGAGTCCGGCGCGTTCTGGGTCGAGTTCCTGCGCTCGCTCAAGCGCCGGGGCCTGTCCGGCGTACGGCTGGCGATCTCCGACCAGCACGAGGGGCTGAAGGCCGCGATCGCCCGCGTGCTCTCCTGCCCGTGGCAAAGGTGCACGGTGCACTTCACCAGGGATATGGTCATGCACTGCCGCCGTGATCAGCGCGGGCTGGTCGCCGCGGCGCTCAGGGAGATCTTCAACGCCGACGGCTACGAGCAGGCCCGCGAGCGCGTCACCAGCGTGCTCGAGCGTCTCAAGGACGTGGCGCCGAAGGTCTGCGAGTTGCTCGAGGACGCCGAGGAGGACCTGTTGGCCTTCTACCGCTTCCCAGGCGAGCACTGGACCAAGCTGCGCTCCACGAATCCGCTGGAGCGGGTCAACAAGGAGATCGGCCGGCGCACCGACGTCGTCGGGATCTTCCCCAACGACCAGGCAGCGATTCGGCTGGTCGGCGCGCTGCTGATCGAGCAGAACGACGAATGGCTGTGCTGCCGCCGCTACCTCTCGGCCGAGTCGATGGCGCTGATCCTCCAGGCCCCCGATCCCGAGCCGGACGCGCTCGGACGGGCACCCGGCGAGGAGGTGGGCAGCCTCGCCGCCGGCTGAGCCGCCCAGCACCCCAACCGCCCTCCATCGCAACAGACCGGTTGCGGGTCGGCGCGTTCTCCGGCGCTCTGAGGCCCTCCGGCCGACACCCGCGACCGACAGGACCCCCTCCCGGACAGACGCGCACGCGCGTGTCGGCGCTCGCCCTCGCCCGCAGGGCTCGGCAGAGCCTCGTGCCCTTCGTGCTCGGTCTCGCGCCAACACGCGCGCCTTCCCTCCGACAAGCCGGACAGCGGGGAGGTGAGCGAGCTCAACCAGGCCTGAGACGCCACTACCCTCGCCGACGAGCTCTACCCGTTACACCACTACATACGACTTGACTGGATCTCGACATAGTCGGGCCGCAGACACCTGCCTGTCCTCGCAGGCAGCAGCTTCGCGATGACTGCGCCTTCTCGATGTGGCTGGCCTGTGAATCCCACCCGCGCGTGGGCCGGTAACGAGCACGCGAAAACGGGCCCGGCCACTGGTCGGGCCTGGTAAAGCGCGCTCGCTTGTCAGCTCGGGTCCGCGGACTCCTGGGTCGACGGGGCGGTGTGTGCCGCCGGGAGGAGCCTCCCAGACATGAGTCTGGCCTTCGCGCTCATGGCAGCAATCAACGGTTCCACAGGCTCCTGGGCCACGCTGTCGCACGGGCTCTAACTACCGCACCAAGCCTCACCGGCCTCGGCCCGGCGGCACCAAGGATTCTCATCCATCATTGGGTGGCGGCGCAAGGGCCGCCCGGGACGCTGTCGCGTAAAGGGGTCTGTCCGGCGGGGTTGAGTTAAGAGGATCCGGTTCATGGCGCAGAGCTTCATTGCGGTGGCAGGACCGGGAGCAGGTGTTGTTGATGCCGCCGTCGTAGCGGGATTGGTTGCCGGAGGATCACTTCGCGTGGTTCGTGCTGGCGACGGTTCGAGCGGCTGGATTTGGCGGCGTTATATCGGGCGTATCGCCCGGACGGGCACGGTCGGGCGGCGTTTGATCCACGGTTGATGGGCTTGTTGTGCTGTGCGTATTCGCATGGGTTGATGTCGTCGCGGGGGATCGAGCGGGCGTGTGTGGAGAACGTCGCCTATCGGGTGATCGCGGCGAATCAGAAGCCTGATCATGCGACGATCGCTCGGTTTCGCCAGCGGCATGGCCGAAAGCTTCGTGGACTCGTTCAAGACCGAGCTGATCCGCGATCGCGTGTGGCGCTCCACCACACAGCTCGAGCTCGCGATCGTCGAGTGGGTCGCGTGGTTCAATACCCGCCGGCTGCACAGCTCGATCGCCAACCGCCCGCCCGTCGAGCACGAAGCCGCCTGGCGGGCCCGGCTCGCCTCACAACCGACCGCGCCCACGCCGACAGCACCGCTGCTCACCGCGAACGCTGCTCGGGAGTACGGCCCCTCCGGGGTCGTCTCCGAGATACGGTGTCAGACCAGGTTGGCTGACAACAACAAAGACCTACAAACCCGGTCTCCGTCGAACAGGGCATTCCAGCGTTGGCGGCCCGCGTCCGGTCGAGAGGTCCGTGCCCGGGAGGCATGTGGCGGCTCCTTTCGCAGGGGTTGCGTGAGCCGTTTATGCGACGCGCAGGAGGGTGTCGGGATCGTTGTTGGGTGTTCCTGAGTCGGGTCCGCAGACGCGGTTGCGGCCGGCGTGCTTGGCGTGGTAGAGCTGGGCGTCGGCGCGCTGGATGAGCGACCACCCCGACGCCTGATGAGTCTCGGTGTGGGCGATGCCGCAAGAGATCGTGATCGGAAGGTTGGCGATCGGGCGTGCGGAGACGGCGTCGCGGATCCGTTCGGCGATCTCTGGGGCGGGGCGGTCGTCTGCGAGCAGCACCAGGAACTCGTCGCCGCCGACTCGGAAGACGGCGTCGTCGGCGCGGACTTGGCTTCGGATCCGCTCGGCGAGCCCGCGGAGCACGTCGTCTCCGACCGTGTGGCCGTGACGGTCGTTGACGTCCTTGAAGTGGTCGACGTCGCACATGATCGCGCTCGCGGCGGCCGGGCCGCGGGCGATTCGTTCGGAGAGCGAGCCGCGGTTCAGCAGCGCGGTGAGCGAATCCCGGGTTGATGCCTTTCGGTGCTCGACGTCTGAGCGCACCACGGCCACGGAGATGAAGACGAGGGTGAGTAGCGTCGCGGGTGGCAGTGTCAGTTGCATCGGGTCATGCACGACGGCGCTTGACCAGAACAGCAGTGTGGCGGCGATCATCATCAGCATGCTCGCCGCGGCACCGATCATCAGCACCCGGACCGGGAAGCGACCGCTGAAGCCGAGCACCGGCCAGGCGAGCAGCACGAGATCGGCGGGCTGGTCGCGCGCGAGCACGACGCCGCTGGCGATCAAGACGGCGCTCACCAGACCCCAGGTGAACAGCACCGCCTCGGGTCGCCGGGCCCGCTTGGCGATCGTCGGGACCGGGAGGCTGATCAGGCCGGCCAGCACGAACGGGATCGCGGCGACCTTGTGCTGCAGCCACGGGACGCACGGCACGAGCAGCGCGATCGCCAGCAGTTCGGTGCGTCTCAGGACGGGCCGCATCCGTCGGTTCATGTCGAGGAAGCGATCATGCTCGGGCGCGTCTCGAGCGAGCCAGGACGGCCTGAACTCGCTGGCAGGCGGTTCGGAGATCTCGGGCGTGAAGCACGGCGCGATTTCGCCCGGCCCAGGCTGAGGGCCGCTGATCGAGGGCCGGGATCGGCACCGGCGCAGGCGGGGTGGGCGAGAACCGCTCTCCGGCGAGCACCACGCGATCGCGCCCGGAGCGCTTTGCCTCATACAGCGCCTCGTCGGCATGGGCCAGCACGCGTGTCACGGAGTCGGCGACCCCGGCCTCGCGCACGGCCACGCCGACCGAAACAGTCACTGGCAGACCGCACACCGGACGGCCGCGGACCGCCGCGCGCAGCTGCTCACCGCGCGCCTGCGCGAGCTCACGGTCAGCCCCAGGCAGGAGGATCGCGAACTCCTCGCCGCCGAGGCGAAAGGCCAGCCCTGGGTCCGGCGAGACGCCGCGTAGCCGTGCCGCGAGCTCTTGGAGGACCCGATCGCCGATCTCGTGGCCGTGCGCATCGTTGACCGACTTGAAGCGATCCACGTCGACGACGAGCACCGCCAGCGGTTCACTCAGAACCCGGTCTTGCTGATCAAGCTCTCTGGCTCGGACTTCGAGCCCGCGACGCCCGAACAGGCCGGTGAGAGGATCAAGCAGCGCCTCGGAGCGAAAATGGCGCTCCGCGTCCCTGACCGCACGCGAGAACAGCGCAGTGGTGCCGATCGACCAGCAGCGGAACCGCGATCCGCAACGGCTGATGGACGACAGCGTTCGCGTCCACGAGCGCAGCCCCCACCAGCAATGCACAGACGAACGCGGCAAAGACACCCATCACCCGCCGCGGGTAACGGGCGCCGACGCTGACGACCGGAAGGGCAAGGAGCGCGAGGTTGGCGAGATGATGAGGGTCGCCCAACATCAGCGCCGCGGTCGCGCACACGCACCCGCCCGCCGCAGCCAACAACGACCACGCCTGCGCGTACGGCAACCGCGGCTTGACCCGGAGCCCCAGCGCGAACAGCAGAAATGCGCCGAAGGTCGGCACCAGCGCGACTGCACGTCCGTGCAGGAACGGCACGATCGGAACAACCCCAGCCAGAATGATCGCGGCGCTGATCCGAGTCGGCCGGCGCAGCCGCCGCTGCATGTCGAGATAGTCAGCGCGCTCGACAGCATCGCGGCACAGCCACGCCGACAGGCACCGCACGGGATAAGAAAGCGCGCCCACACTTTGCCGGTCGGCAAAAACCGCCCGCGGGGACATTCCCAATTGCAACGACGGCCATTCGTCCGGCCCCGCCAAGCTCGCGCAGCGTGGAGCCAGAACGCGATCGTCTGCCCTGGCCGCGGCCCAAGCGCGGCACGTTCGGGTCAACGCGCGTCGACGGTGACCGCCTCCACCGCACCAGTGTCGCCCGCGCCCGCGATGCTCCGATCGTGGACGGCCCGGTGAGATCTGGCACCCCAGTGCCCGATCGGCCAGCATCCGGACGGGAGCGTTGAGGTTCACGCGCACTCGTCGATTAGCCCTATGGGAATATCGCCAGGACCTGCGCACGATGTCCGAAGTATTCGTCGCCCGACAGCCGATCTTCGATCGCCGCATGAAAGTTGCCGGCTACGAGCTGCTGTTTCGTGGTGGCCCGACGAGCGAAGCGTTCGTGATCAATCCCGAGGGGGCGACCGCGAGCGTTGTGCTGAACGCGTTCACCGAGATCGGCCTCGAGCGGATCGTCGGCTCCCACCCTGCCTGGGTGAACGTGTCGCGGGAATTCGTGTTGAGTGGACTGGCTGAAACGGTGCCGGCCGGCCTGATCGTGCTCGAGATCCTCGAGGACCAGGTGATCGACGAACAGCTGATCGCCGCGCTCTGCGCGCTCAAGCGCGACGGCTATCAGCTCGCGCTCGACGACTTCCAATACACGCCCGAGGCCGAGCCGCTGTTGCCCCTCGTCGACGTGGTCAAGCTCGACCTACTCGCGCTCGGGCGTGAGAACCTCGCGCGGCACGTGGCGCGCTTGAAGCCCTACGGGATCACACTGGTAGCGGAAAAGCTCGAGACCCACGCCGACCACGCGTACTGCTCCAAGGTCGGCTGTGACCTGTTCCAGGGGTTCTTCTTCCGCGAACCCGAACTGCTGTCAGACCTCGGGATCGCCGCCAACCGGATCCCGCTCCTGCAGGTCGTCGCCGCGCTGCAGGACCCCGCAGTCGATCTACCCCAGCTCGAGCGCCTAATCGGCCGCGACGTCACGCTCAGCTTCCGGCTGCTGCGCTACATCAACTCCGCGTTCTTCGGACTGCGCTGTGAGGTCAGATCGCTCGGCCAGGCGCTCGCGCTGCTCGGCGTCGAAAACATCAAACGGTGGGCCACGCTCAACGTCTTGATCAGCATCGACAACAAACCACCCGAGCTCACGCTCACGGCCCTGGCCCGCGCCCGCTTCTGCGAGCTCGCAGGACACCTGCTCGCCCCCGCGAGCCCCGGAGAGCTGTTCACACTGGGGCTGTTCTCAGTCATCGACGCGCTCATGGACTCCACAATGGAAAACGTGCTCGCCTCGATCCCATTTCCCCAGGACATATCACAGGCACTGATCGCCCATCGCGGCGAGAAGGGACGACTGCTCGACTGCGTCATCGCGCTGGAAGCCGGAGACTTCGACCTCGCGCATTCCATCCATCACGACTCGGGCGAGCTCCACCTCGAATCGCTCGCATGGGCCGATGCCGCCAACGATTCGCTGTTCGACCAACCCAGCTGAGGACCCTCACGACGCGAGCCCGGCGGCGCGACCCTCAACGGGGGTTCCGCCAGCCGCCGCGCCGATCCAGAGCACCCCTGTGTTTTCGGTCACTTCGACGCGGCCGCGAACGATCATCGACCCGTCTGCCGCGTGAGCGCCCGGCTAGATCGCTCCGCACCGTCCCGGGGACTCGGCGCGGCGGCACTTCACTCCTCGCGGTCGGCTTGCTCGGCCACGTGAGCATCGCCGACCGCCCACGACACGCGCTCCAACAGCTGCGCTCGGAAATGCTCGCTGTCGAGGTCGGCGACACCGACACGCTCGCTGAGCATCACGTCGTCAGTCGCGCTGTCGGCCATCACAAATGATCCGAGGCATCATGCTCTCCCTCGTTCCGGAACGTCTAACACTCCCGCCGCGCTACCCGGTCGAGTGGCGACGCTAACAGTCTTTCCGGCTGCCGCCAGTCCGAACAGCCGCCTGCGTGGAGCGGCGCCAAGCCGCTGTCGAAGTCCACCCCCATCAGGACCGCGGCAAGCTGCCCCCCCACCATCGCAAGATGCGACCGCGGCCGCCGACAGAATCCCCGTCATCGAGCGCAAAACCCGTCCCACTAGCAGCGTGCTGTGAGCCGGATGGGCCCCTGGCAAACGCGTCCGCGAGAGCGGCCGCGGCGTCCGCAAGCGAACCGAGATGCGCACCGTCCCGGTCGTCGCCGGCGCTGGCGAGCCGGCTGCGGTCAGAGGGGCTTGCGCAGGTTCACAGATAGCTCCTCGTAGTTCATGTGTTCCCCCCAGAACGGAACCGAGAGCGGGCTTCCGTGGTAGGTCGTTGTTTCGGCGATCGTCGCGCCCGCGGCTCGTCCCCATGCCTCCGCTGCCTCTACAAGGCGGGCACCGACGCCTTGCCTTCGGCTTGCCGCCGCGACGGCGAGATACTCGATCCGCAGACTGGTCTCTCCGAGCTCCGGCGTGATTTCCCGTTTTGCTGCGTCCTCTGGCGGCAGCAGCCGAGCGACGAGCGCGCCGACGACTTGACCTTCAGCCTCAGCGACGAGGTGCAGCGTGGCGCTGTCGATCGCCGGAGTCTCGCTAGCGAGCTGTTCGCCAAAGCGCTCGAGCACCTGAAAGTAGTCGGGAGCGAGGTCGAGGTAGTACCGCGCTACCTCGGCATGGATCCGCGCGAGCGCCTCCTTATCACCCCGCTGGGTCTCTCGTACGGTGATCGGCTCCATCGCCCGGAGCTTACGGATCGAGCCCTCGCGCGTGACCGGGACAATGACGGGCTAATCGAAGAGGGCGTCGATGGGCAGCGGCGTCAGCCGCAGGCGCACGGCCAGAGTGCGCGCGTTGGGGTCGGTAGAGAACCGTGACCCTCTTGCTCGGGGACCGTATAGAGATTATCGGGGGTGGACTTATGGAAGCCGCGGGAAGCTTCCTCCGAGTCGATGAACTCGGCGCTGTCGCGAGACGCTCGCCTTCAACCGCCCGAGTGAAAGCCAGACTCCCTCTTGACCTAGGCTCCTCTCGGTGCGTCGCGCCGTGCGCTCCGAACCAATGTCCCGAGAGCACTCGGCTGTCGCGGCTGAACTGGGCGCCGGCAGCCTGTAGATGAAGCCGCGCGTGGTCATGCCGGCCGACAGGGGCGTGACGGCGCAGAGGGAGGCTCATCTCTCCGGCTCCGAACGGGGTCCCGCCGCCAATAGCGAGATCGAGACCGTCAGTGCCAGATGCGCGCGGTCGCGACTGGAACCTCGAATGCGGCAGCGAGCGCAGAGGTCGTTGGCTGCGGACGCTGCCGGCAATGACGATCTTGCGGGAGCAGGGTTAGGCTGGCGGGAGTCGATGATCGTCTACAACGTATTCCCGCTCCTGGCTGGCCCGTTCCCCGGGTGGGTGCCGCACATCGAGCGGGCTGCCGCGATGGGTTTTGATTGGGTGTTCGCCAACCCCGTGCAGCGTCCAGGGGCATCGGGCAGCATCTACTCGATCGCCGACTATTTCGAGCTCAACCCGGCGCTGATCGAGCCGACCGATTCTCGGTCGGGGGAGGATCAGCTGAGGTCGGTTCTGCAGTCGGCTCGGGATCGGGGGCTGCGGGCGATGGCCGATCTGGTGATCGATCATTGTGCGGTTGACTCTGGGTTGGTGAGCGAGCATCCTGAGTGGGTTGCTTTGGATTCCGACGGTGCGGTTATCCATCCGTCGTTTGAGCAGGACGGCAGCACGGTCGTGTGGGCCGATTTGGCTCAGTTGGATCATCGCGGAACAGCCGACCCCGACGGGCTCTATCAGTACTGTCTTGCCGTTGTCCGCCACCTCCTTGGTCTTGGGTTCGACGGCTTCCGATGCGACGCCGCGTACGGAGTCCCAGCGGAGCTGTGGCGGCGGCTGATCGCCGATACCAAGGACGAGCGGCCCCTCACAGTGTTCGTGGCCGAGACGCTCGGTTGTACGCCGTGGGAAACCGCCGCGACAGCCGCCGCCGGTTTCGATTTCGTTTGCAATAGCGCGAAGTGGTGGAATTTCCGGAGCCACTGGCTGCTGGAGCAACGCAAGCTGATCGGGGAACAGGTCGCCTCGATCGGGTTTCCCGAGAGCCATGACACGCCGCGCCTGGCCGAGGAGATGCACGGGAATCCCAACGGATCCAAGCTCTGGTACCTGTTTACGGCGCTGTTCTCAGCTGGATGCCTAATGCCGATCGGTTTCGAGTTCGGCTTCCGGCGTGCCTTGCATGTCGTCAACACCCGCCCGGAGGATTGGGAAACCACCTCGGTTGACCTTCGCGAGTTCATCCATGCGGTCAACCGGCTCAAGACAGACATCGCGCTCTTCTCCCAGGAGTCATCGCTGCTACTCCTGCCGTCGTCCAACCCGGCAGTTCTGATCATGTGGCAGG
The DNA here is from genome assembly GCA_963813265.1 of uncultured Solirubrobacterales bacterium. Classification (GTDB taxonomy): domain Bacteria; phylum Actinomycetota; class Thermoleophilia; order Solirubrobacterales; family Solirubrobacteraceae; genus Palsa-465. The sequence goes on from CAWEYQ010000021.1 coordinate 52,350, forward strand.
GCTCGGCGACCCTTGGTCAAGAGGCCTTGTTGTTCTTCAACACCGACTGCTGGCACGACCAGGAAGTCGAGGTCAACGACCTGCGGGCGTTCGTGCAGTCCGGTCAGCCGTTGGTCGACGTATCACCCGAGTACCCGATGGAGTTCGTGGCCGTCGCCCCATTCTGCTATCAGCTGCGACCCGGGCAGGGCATCGTCCTGGTCACACGCTCCCCGCGCGCCTCACAGTGATCCGTTCGCGCATAGCGATGAACCGGTCGGCGCCCGGGAGCCCCGCAGCGCGCAGGTTCGCGCTCACCTCCGGACCGAGTCCACGCGTCGGTAGCCGCTGCAGGATGAATGCGTCGGAACCCAGTGATAGCCCGCGAGCCTGGTGTTGGTCGGTTCAAGCGCCGATTGTCGTCGGGGTGTAGATCCGCTCTACGTAGTCGTCGAGCATTCGCCTGGTGCAGAAGCCGGGTGCGAGTGTGCGCATCGACGCGCGGATACGGGCGAGCCAGGGAGCGTGGGAGCCCTTCCGCATCGCGGTCGTAGAAGGCCGGGAGGACCTCTTGCTCGAGCAGGTCGTACGGGGCAGCGGCGTCACGCGCGTTCTGCGCCCAAGGGTCGGCGTGGACCTCGCCGTCCAGCGCCCAGCCGTTGGCCCATCGTAGGCCTCTGCCCACCAGCCGTCGAGCACGGTCAGGTGCAGGCCGCCGTGGATGACCGCTTTCATCTCGCTCGTTCCGCTCGCCTCCAGTGGCGGCCGCCCGTCGCGACCGGCTAGACACCTGATCGCGTTCCGTTGCAGCCGCGAGCGGTCCGGTACGCCGCACTCCTGCATTTCTGGGATGCAAGCCTCCGGTCCGCCTACGGCTTGTAGGCCAGACCAGCTGCCTCTGGTCGGCTGGTGATACTGCTTATCCGCCGCGAGCGACCGTCTTACTGAGGACAACCGACGCCGCTCCCAGACGGTGTCAAGAGAGACGAGGTTCGCCGTTAGCAGTTAGCTGCTCGGCGGCGATCCAGCAAGCGCCAAGCGCCAAGTGCTTCAAGTGCTTGCACAGGATCCACCTCGACTCGTGCAGCAAACGATCAGCCCCCGAATTCCCCGTGACCGCTTTCGCCCAGAACGAGCAGAGGGGTGAGCACGGGCGGCGTGGCTGCTCCTGCCGCCGAAGCAGTAGCTACGCCCTGACTGCTGCAATAGGCGTCAAGCAGTCACCTCGACGGTCAAGGGCGGTGCGGAACTGGCCGGACAACCCGGGCCGCCTACCGCTGATTCTGGACACGGCGGTCGCAGTCGAGGTTCCGGCGACCGACACCGACAGCCTCAGCGTCGCGACCGCCCACGGTCGGGAGTGGCAGCTGGGCCCCCCGTCCGGCACGGCCTCAGCGTCGAGGACGGTCGCGGCCGGGATGTTGCGTACCCTCGCAGCATGTCCGACATCCCCGAACTGCTCGCCGCGATCGACAGCCGCCTCGCCGACCTCGCTGCCGAGATCGCCGCGCTCGAGAGCGCCAGGGCGGCGCTCGGCGGGCCGCGCACGATTGGCCGATCGCCCGCCGGCGCTACCGACGCCGTGGCAGCACGCTCGCGTCCTCGCACGAGACGCCCGCGCCGCACGCCCTCACGGACGCCCACCGCGCGGGGCGCCTCCGGCATCACGCCCGAGCCGGCCACGTCCGTGCGTCAGGGCGGGAGCGCCACGACCCCGAAGCGCTTGACACCGAAGGCGGCGGCCAATGGCACGCGGCGGCGAGCTCGGGCGGCGGTCGGGAGCGAGACGCTCGAGCTGTTGGCCGACACCTCCGCGGGGCTGAGCGCGAGCGCGATCGCCGAGCAGACCGGCGCCGGCTACGACCCGATCCTGAAGCTGCTGCGCGAACTCGAGGCAGCGGGCCAGGTCCGCCGGTCGGGATCGCGCCGCTCGACCGCGTGGCGACTGATCACCGACGAGGAGCGCATCGCGGAGCGCGCGGCCGAGCTTGAGCGCCGCAGGAGCATCCCCAGCCAGCAGCGCCGCAGGGCACGGGCCTCGTAACCACCGCCGATCACGAACCCGACAGTACGGCGCGCCCCCGGGGTCCCAAAGCGCACGTGCGATGCGCGCTGCGGACGAGCCGCATCGGCGCGACCGGCTTGTCGCCAACGTGATCGCGCCAGACGAGAGTCCGCGGAAGTCCGAGGCGATCGCGGCGCCGCCGCAGCCACGACTGTGCTGGTCTCAGCATCCGCGCACAGCGGGTGCGGACGTCGGCGGCGAGTCGCTCGCGGCGTGCGGGACCGCGCGATGGCGGGCGATCACGTTGGAGGGGCCATCTCGGCACGACCCTCTGCCAGACACTTCATCGACGCGGATGCTCCTTGTTGGCTTATCGCGCGTGTGGGCGTGGGCCGGCCTCATGCCGGCCCACGGCCGCGATTTGAATCAGTGGTCGTGCTCGCCTCTGGCCTTGATCTCGCCGAACAGGCCGTGATCTTCATCGCCGATCCCGGCGGTGAACAGCAGGTCGTTCGGGGTCCCGGTCACGCCGTTGCCGAACCGCAGCGCCCACAGGCCGTTGATCTTGATCTGGTTGCCGTCGCGGTTCATCAGCGTGCCCTCGAATGCGCCGTTGTGCGGGTCGTAGGCGTTGATCGCGCCGTCGCCGAAATTGCCCACCAGCAGGTCGCCGCCGAACGGGCCGAAGTGCCGGGACGCGATCACCAGGCCCCACGGCGAATTGAGCGCTCCGTGGGCGATCAGCCGCCGCAACAGCACGCCGTCGTTGCTGTAGACGTCGACGAACCCGTTGCCGGGCCCGGCTACGTCGTCGTGCTTGTCGGCGTCCTGCATCGCGTAGGTCACGAACAGCTTGCCGTTCAGCTCCTGGATGCCGAACGGCGCGAATCCCGCCGGGATGCTCGGATCCGTGAAGGCCCCTGGCGTGTTCACCGGGTTGAAATGGTCATCGAACACGTCGACCGTGCCGGCGTGGAAATTGGTCGCGTAGATCCTCGGTCCGTGGCTGCTGGTCGCGATCGCCAGGCCCTTGTACACGGCGTCGCGAGTTGTCGCCTCCGTGACCGCCTGCGGCTGGATTGGATTCGTCCTCATCCAGGCCGAGATCACGCCTGCCTCCGAGTCGAAGATGAATGCGGCCGGGCCCGTCGTGCCGCCCATCGCGATCGTGAACCCGGGCGTCGAGTTGAACACGATGCCCGTCGGGGCGCCCTGCGGAATCGCGACGTTGAGCCCCACGATCGCGGGGATGCTGCCGCGCACGCCGCCGGTGTACAGGCTCGACACGTCCGCGCCGTTGTTGTTGATCCACAGCGGCGTGGTCGGGCCGGCCGCCATGCCCCACGGGTTGACGAGGTTCGGATCGGTGATCCGAGCCACGCCGTCGATGTCAGAGATCAGGTTGACCCGGTCATAGACGTTGCGGTGGCCGCGCTGTCCCGCGATCGCGGCTCCCGCAACCGCGGCGATCACACCCAGCGCAGCAATCCCCGCGAGCAACCTAACCCACAAGCCTGCGCCGAGCCTCGTCAGTGGCTTGGGTGGACCCATCAAGTGCATATGAACCTCCCTGCGCGCCACGCGCGCGCGGTTGGGATCGGTCCTGCGCCGATCCTTAATCTGGAGGACTCCGCCTGGCCCGTACACCTTCCCGACCGGGGTACGGCTTTCCGCGCGGTTACAGGTCAGCCGCCGAACAGCCAGCGGCGACGCGTGGCCCCGACGACGGACAAGGCAGAACCCGCAACCGCATGATTGCCCGTAGGGCATAGAGCTCCCGGATGACGCAGGCTACGGGCGAGACGTTCCGACGCGCGCTTCTGGTTCCACGTGCAAAGCGGCAGCGCCGCTGGCAGGTCGACGTGCGTGGTTGCGCGTGGCCGGGCGCCATCCCCAGGACGATCCCTTTCGTCGATCGTTCGCGCCGGGGCTCGCTTTCGCAAGGGCGACCGAGCGCTGCTTCGGCGTCCCGATCGCCGGCGAGCGCTTCGCGACGAACGCGCTCGTCAGCTCGGCCGAGGTGGCGGAACACTGCCTCGTCGCCATACGGATCGTCAGCCCAAGGGCGCTAGACATGCTGAAAGCACTCGTCCGGCGGCGGCGAGGGGGTGCCGGGCGCTGGGTGGCATGGAACCATCGGGGAACAATGGTTTCTCCGCCGGCTCTGGCCACCGAGCAGCTCATCGCGCCTGCCGCCGTGCCTGGTCGAGATCGACCGGGCTGGAGGCAACCCACGGCCGTTCCCAACCTGCAAGGCGGAGCAGCGCGGCGAGGATCTCGCCGGTGTATCCCCACACGACCGCGCCATCGACAACAAATGCGGGGCCGTGCCAGCCGAAGCTGGTGCTGAGCATGATGCGGTTGTCGGGGTCGGCCAGCACGGTGAACGGCACGCGCATAACACGGTTGGTCTCGCCCGGGTTGATCGCGCTGACCGGCGATGGCGTGCGCCAGTGCGCGAGCACACCGGTCACGTCGAATCGCGACGGCGGGATGTGCAGGCGCGGCAGCAGGATCAGCGGCTGGACGCCTGCCGGGTCCACGTCCGGTCTCCTCCGCCGCCTCGCGTATCGCGGTTGCGGGCGGCCCTGTGTCGCCGCTCTCACGCGCGCCGCCGGGAAACGCGACCTCGCCGGCGTGGTCGCGGAGGTTGGGCGCCCGCTGCTGCAGGAGGACGTCCGGTCCGCCGTCACGGTCGGTCGCGATCAGGATCAGGACCGCTGCCTGCCGCTCGGCGGCCGTGTCAGGTACGGGATCGTTGCGGCTCAGCTCTTCCGGGCGAGCCGCGGCAACCGCGTGGACAAGGCCGGTCAGCGGCGCTGGCACGACGGCTGACCGGAGATTCGTCACCGCCAGCCAGCGTGCGCGATCATCGATCAGCGAGCCGTCCACATTCGGAAGTCTGACGGGGTTCTTGGTGGCAACGCAGTCATCCGCGCGGGCGTCGGACCCTCCTTCGTCGCCAAGGCGATCGCGCCGCGGAAGCCGGGCGGGCGACGAGAAGCGGTCGCCGCGAGCAGCGCCGGCCGGAACGATCGAGTTCGCGACGGAGCTGTCGAATGTCCGCGAGCTTGCGTGCGACACCGTCAGCGCCAATGTCGCCGCGTCGCGGTTCGCGGAGCTGACCTCCTGAGCTCGCCCGCCGGTCGTGGCATGCGCTCTGAGGGTCCACGTGAGCGCCGTGTCCGGGCGATGCTCAGTGTTCTCGAGCGCGGCTCAAGCGCTGGCCAAGCGATCAGCTCCGGGCTCTTCACAGGCGGGCGGCGGTTGCGACCGCTGACAGCTACGGTGCGGTAACCGGAGGCGCAGGCAGCGAGTTGTTCGCGCACGGCGGGCTGTTCGCGCAGAGCAGAGCGTCCGCGCACGACAGAGTGTTCGCGCACGGCGCGGTGCTCGTGCCGGCCAGCGTTGGCGTCTGAGCGGGCGCGGACGCATCGGGCGCCGAGCCGCCGGGCGGGACCTCCGGCGGCTGCGGCGTGGCTGTCGAGCCAGAGTCAGAGTTCGGATCGGGTGCGCTCTGCGCGGATGCCCCTTCGCCGGTTGCCTGGGCCTGACCGGACGCCGCGGAGTCGGACCCTCCCGCGGCCGCGCTGTCGGCCGGGGCGGGCACGCTCTGGGCGGCTGCCTGCACGCTTGGGGTCGCGCCTCCGCTGGCGGCGGCCGTGTCCGAGGTGCCTGCGGCGGGAGCGCCAGCGTCAGCGACGTTGCCGGCGCCGGACGTGGCGGTCGTTGATGGTGGCGAGAAGGCCTCGCCGGTCGCTCCGCTCACCGCTTCGGAGGCGCCTCCGCTGGCCGGTGCGGCGGCGGATGCCGGTGCTGCGGTCGTGGGTTCCGCACCAGATGGCGGAGCGGACGCCGGGGCGGCGGTGGGCGTTTGGGTCGCCGCGGACGCGCCGCTGGCGGGGCCTTGGCCGGTGCTGGTCGATGAACCGGACGCGCCGCCGGAAGGAACAGCTGCGGGCTGTTGCGGTCCAGCCAGTTGCTCGCCGGCGGCGGGCGCAGTGGACGACGGTTGGCTTGCGGAGGACGCAGCGGAGGGCGCAGTGGAGGTGGGTGTGGTGATCGTCGAGGAGGAGTTCAGCGGGGCAGCGCCGCCGAACGCCGAGCCGGCGGGTTGCGACGGTCCGCTGCTTGGTGCTGCGGTGGCCGGAGCGGCATGGGACGCTGGCTGTGGTGCTGTCGCGGACGCCGCCACGAGCCGCGGCGGTGGAGGCAGCTCGGTGAGAACCTTCGGCGCACTGGTGGCGGCGAGGACCGCGACCGCGGTGGTGGCGATCTTCGCCACAAGCGCGGTTGAGGCGGAGGATCCGAGCGTACCGACCACCGCCTCACCGCCCAGCGCCGAAGCGAACACGGCCGGCGCACTCACGCCAGCGGCGCCCGCGCCCGAGGCCGCCGCCGCTCCCGCGCCGCCCGCCGCCACGGAAACGCCGCCAGCGCTGACGCTCATCCCGCCCGCCACCGCGCCAGGTCCGGATACAGCCACCGCGCCGGTCGCCGAGGCCGAACCGACGGCGGATCCCCCGGTAACACCAGCGGTGCCTGTACCCGCGCCCGCGAAGCCCGCCGCACCGGCGCTTCCGTGAACAACTGAGAGCACAGACTCCTTGAGCTTGGCGCTGAGCGCGACCGGGATGATGAGCGCGAGCGCAGAGCGCTGCCGGCGAACCTCATGCTCGTAGGCCTGGCAGGACGCGCACCGGTCGATGTGCGCGCGCACGAGACCGCGGGCGGGAACCGTGCCGCGCGCGCTCGCCATCCGCTCCCGCACCTCCGAGCACGGGCTCTCCCGCGCCGTGCGGCCGCGCATCAACCCCTCCCGCGCCTGGAAGATCAGCGCCTTGACCTTGTCGCATCGAACATCGAGCACGCTTGCGATCTCCGCGTGCGAATAGTCCCCGAGCTCGAACAGCACGAGCGCGGCGCGCTGATCGTCCGGCAACCGCTGGATATCCGCGACGAGTTCCCGCAACTGCTCACGGCGTGCAACCAGGTTCGGCGGGCCGTCGAGCTCAGGACGCTCGACGACGATCGCATCGCTGCCAGCCGACTCGCGGCGGGAGCGCAGCTCTGAGAGGCAACGGTTGCGGGCGATCGTGTACAGCCATGGACGCAGCGCGTCGGGGCGCCGACCGCGGCTGAGCGCCTGGTAGGCCGAGGCGAGCGTCAGCTGCAGCGCGTCCTCTCCCCATTCACGACTTCCCAGCATGTGCACGCAGAAGCTCAGCAGACCGCTCCCGTACCGGTCGACAATCTCCTCGAACGCACGGTCGTCTCCCGCGCCAACGAGCGCCACGAGCTGCTCGTCGCCCGTGTCCGCGCCCCCGTGTAGCGCACGGCCAATCCGTGCAAGCGTTGATGCTTGCACCACCCCCAAATTGTATTGCGCGCGCCAACACGCCCCGAGGCACACGCCGCCAGACGAGGCGACGCCCGGGGAGTGCGCCCCCATCCCCGGGCGTCGTTGCTCGATTCAGTGCAACCGCAGGACTCACCGGCCTCCCCCGACCCTGGCGGCTCATGCCCGAACGCCCCTTCGGACGGAACCGGTCGTCAGGCGGTCTGTTCCCGCTGGCGCTGCGTCCCTATGCCCCTTAAGACGCAGACGAAGCCGAAAGGTTGGCGGAGGTTCCGAAAGCGCCAGCCGACTTTTGACACGCCCGCTCGTACCGACTGTCTACGGCCAGTACACTCCGTACGCTGGCAGGACGCCGGCACGCGCCGGCGCTGTGCCCCTACCGTCGGCGCTTCGGCTGGGGTCGGGGGATGCCACTCAAAGCGCTTCCCCGGCCCCGCCACGTGCACCGCGCCTCACCGACGGATCCCGTAACGGCGCCCCTCGCAGCCGATACGGCGTCCTAACCAGGATCGTGCATGAGACAGTTGCGGCCCCGGTGGCCGGGGCCGCAAGACTGTCCGCCGGGCAGGGATTCTTCGGGTTGCTGAAGCACGAAGGATCGACTCGGGAGGTCCACCTTGAAGGTGACGCACGCCGGACGCCGAGTCACGATAGATGTCAGGGCGGACGGAGACGGGTTGGTCTCGCACGCCGGCAGCGCGCTGCCGGCGCGGGTAGCCGATCAAACAAGGCTGACGCGATTCTTGTCGTTCGCGGTCGGCGAGCCGGGGTTGCGGGCGGGAAGCCATGACCGCGGCTGTGTGATCCGCGATCTGACGGTGATGCTCGCTGAACGGCGGTGACCGCTTGGCGGACTTGCGGGCGGTCGGTGACCAGGCGACGCTGTTCGGGGCGACCACGTCACCGTCGACGGCGTTCCGGCGACGGCGCCGACGATCGCATTCGCACTCTACCCCGACTCTGCACTCACGATCGGATTGGCGACATTCTAATCACCAGAGATCAAGCTCCTGACGTGGCCGGCGGGGCCGTCGTGCCGGAGCGGTCGCGGCGACTCTGCATAGGCAGTCGGGCGCTCTTACACCCTCCCGTGCCGGCCCTGCTCTCGGCGAGAGCAGGGCAGCGTCAAACTCCCAATTCGCCTCGTTACGCGTCCCGCTTCGCCGGCTTACCAGGGAACAGGGCTGCGCGCCCTGGTTTGCGCGCGGTACTCAGGGAACTTGGTCCGGGCGTTCCGGGAGCGGGGCTGCCTATGCAACCGGCTCATTCGAGATGCTCCCGGTGGCCGAAGAGTCAGCGCGTGCCGAGCTCGTCGGCGGGCCGACCGAGCCCACGGACCGCGCTTCGCAGCACCGGGATCAGCCGGTCGATCGAGACCACCAGAACGTTCTGCTCAAGCCGCTGGACGCCGCGTGCGCGAACCAGGCAGACCACTGGCACCGCGCCGCGTCGACACCATCGCCGACGCCGGCGCGACAGCCATGCCGCCTGGTCGCACACCCGCGCGAGATGACGACCGTCGTACGCCCGCGTCGTGAGGTAGGCCAGAGGCGCGGTGGCGACGGTGCTCCGTTTCCTCTGACCCCCTCCCGAATCGGGTAGAGGCCAGGCTTGCCCTGGCCCCTCCCACACCACCCGGCATGCGGGTCCGCACCGGGCGGTTCGCTCAGCATTCCCTGACACGGCGGTAGGGAGCGGTGAATCCTTTCAGGCCCATGGTCTTGTGCCAGTAGGCGTTCGGTAGGGCGGTCTGGAGCGGCCAGGACCCCGCGACGCGCCAGTACCCCTTCTGCGACGCTGCCCATGAGCGGGCGTCGCGGTCGGGGATCCCGAGCGCGCGGAGGTTCCGGTAGCGCGTTTGTGGACGCTTCCACTCCTTCCAGCGCACCTGTCGTAGCCTGCGGCGCAGCCACTTCTCGAGCTTCTCGAACGGCAGGACGGTGTCGGCAAACGCGAAGTAGCCGGTCCATCCGACCGTGAAGCGGTTGATCTCCTTGATCCGCCGCTCCATCGAGACGCCCCAGTTGCGCGTGGTCAGCTGACGGATCCGGTCCTGGGCTCGCTTGAGAGCCTTCGGAGCGACCGTCACGCCGATCCTGTCGTCCCGGTAGCGGAAGAACTGGAACCCCAAAAGGGGCCGTCCGACCGCTGGGGCGACCGCCGACTTCTGTCGGTTGACGCGCAGCTTCAGGCGCTGCTCGATGTATTGCGTGATGCTCGCCATGACGCGCTGTCCCGCGCGCTCGCTGCTGACGTAGATACGTCCGTCGTCAGCGAAGCGCTGTTGACGGACACCCAAGATGGTGATGACGGCGACATCCGGGATGGTGATGAGCGGAGACCCGCGAATTTGCGAAAGAGGTCTCGGGGTGGTTGGCACCGGTCGCGCCGTTCCGTTCGGGCGTTGGTCGGGGGTTTGGGGTGCCGCGCCCTTCGGCGCTGATCAGATTGGGCAGCGAGGGGGGCGAGGTGGCAGCCGGGGTGCCGGGAGGTTGGTCATCGCGGTGGACGGCCGGACGTCGAGAGGAAATGTTCCTCGCCTGGATCGTCCGGATGTCACGGCGCGGCGTCGTTGCCGCTTGATCCTTGGGGGGCGCTCAGTTTCAGTTGGCTGCTGGTGGGGTGGCGCGCCAGAGCTCGGCCGGGCGGCCTGTGGTGAGGATCTTGGTGTGGTGGGCGCGGCCGGTGGCGGCGAGGGCGTCGAGCGCTTGCTGGATTCTGTTTGAGGGCTGGTGGCGTTCGAGTAGGTCGGAGAGCTGGGTTCGGGTCAGCCCGTCGGGGTGGCGGGTGAGCGCGGCATGGAGTTGTTCGGCGATCGGGTCGCCGGTCGCTTGCCCGAGCGCCCATGCGGCGGAGCGGGCGGCGTAGTCCCAGAGCGCGAGCGCGGCTTTTAGGTGCGGGGGCTGGATGTGGCGCTGTCCGTCGAGCAGCGCGTAGAGGAGCGCGAGGCGGATCGTGTGCGCTTCGGCGCGGGCCGTGAGAGTGCTGGAGAGGCCGTCGCCGGGTTGGGTGAGCTGCGGGTAGGTGTGCCACCACAGCTCGCGGGCGGCGTGATCGAGTGTGAGCTGCCCGGCGGATTGGGCGTGTTTGAGGGTGGTCGCGAGGTAGCGGAGCAGGCCGGTGTCTTTGAGCGGGTCGGGGTTGCCGCCTTCTGGCAGCAGCCGCACCCGTCTGACCGAGGCGAGCACGAAGCGGTTCATGAAGCCGTTGGCGATCTCGACGGTGGTGGTGTGGCGGCGCAGCTCGGTCTGGGTGATGTGGCCGATGATCGAGATGTGCGCGTCGGTGGCGCGGGCGGGGGCGGTTCGTGTGAGGAGCGCGAGTGGGCGTCCATCCCAGGCGGAGCGAAGTGTCGGCGATAGGGTCGAGATCTCGCGGCTGGTGGATTTCAGGACGGAGGCGAACTCGGGCTCGATCACGAGCAGTCGCTTGTCGTCGGTGCCGGGGTCCTGCGCGCTGGGGTCGCGGACCTTCCACACCAGTCCCTCGCCGCTGGACAGGCCGGTGGTCAGCCGGGACGGGAACGCGGGGTCTGCCTCGGTGAGCAGCTTGATGACGTGGTCGAGTGAGCTGCCCTTGCGGGCGCGACTTGAGTCACCGATCAACAGGAGGAACTGGTTGGGGTGATGCCGGGTCGCTTCGACCTGGAACCATGCGCCGCGGCCGATCAGCGCGCCGCAGCAGACCAAGAGCTGGGTGAGGATCGCGACCGGGTCGGCCTCGGTGTTCGGCGCGATCTTGTCAACGATCGCGCCGGGCAGCCCGTGGAACGCCTCGGTGGCTGGCGGTGGCGGCCAGCCCGCCGGCGCCGGGAGCGTGATGCCTGCGGGCTGGCCGGTCGCCGGATCTGACGGGGCGCTGTCGGGATCGAACAGCGAGATGATCTCGCCGGTCACTCGGCAGCGATCTCGGTGACCGCGGCGCGCGCGGCGGTCTCGTCGCAGATCGACTTGTTGGTCGAGTAGGCGGCGATCAGTGATTGGGTCGCGAGGTTGTTCACCTGCCGGGGCAGCCCGCGGGAGGCCTCGTGGATCAACGCGACGGCGTCATCGGAGAACAGCGTGTCGGAGCGGCCGGCGAGCTTGACGTGATGGGCGATGTACTCGCCGGTTTCCTTGAGGTCCATCCCGTCGATCGTGCAGCGCAGCGCGATCCGCTGATCCAACGCGGCGAACACGCCCTGGCGGAGCTTGCGGCGCAACGTCGGCTGGCCGAGCAGCAGGCACGCGAAGGTCGCGCGGGAGTCCATCTCGGCGTTGGTCAGCATCCGTAGCTCCTCGAGCTGCTCGACCGACAGCATGTGCGCCTCGTCCAAGATCAGGACCACGGTCTTGCCGCGCTCGGCGGTCTCGGCGGCGAGCAGGTCGGTCGCCTGCGGGATCAGCGTCGCCCGGTAGAACCGCGGCGTGGCGCCGAGGGCGGAGACGATCTGGGTGTAGATCCCGCGCGCCCCGACGGCCGGGTTGGGCAGGTAGATGATCGTGTGACGGCTTGCGTCGAGCATCGCGGTCGCCGCTCTCGCGGCGACGGTCTTGCCGGCGCCGACCTCGCCGCACACCACGCCGAGCGCCCGCTCCGAGATGATCCAATCGATGCGGGCGACGGCCTCTTGGTGAGCGGCCGAGCCAAACAGCATCGAGGTCGCCAGCTCCTTGGTGAACGGCGTGCGCGACAGCCCCCAGTGCGCCCTGAGACGATTGATGCTCATCCGATGCTCTCCTTCGTGTCCTGGTCGTCGTCGGCGTTGTTGTCGTTGCTGCCCGGGCTGGGCAGGTGGCGGTAGTCGATCCGCTTCTGGAGCTCCCGCTCGCGGCGCTGGCGGATCAGGCCGAGGTAGTCGATCCCCGTCGGCTCGGCCGACCTGGCCGGCGGCTGCGCGCGTGGGTGCACATGCCGCTTGATCTGACGCGGGACGGCCAGCCCTCGATGATGTCCGTCGAGGCGAACCTCGACCTCGGCCAGCTCGAGCGGATCGAACACCAGCTCCACCCGCCGACCCGCCAGCCCGGGGTCGACCTCGTAGGTGTTGCCGTGCATCCCGACCGTGCCGGTCCGAGACACCGTCCTGCGTTCGCTCCAGCGGAACGCTTCGCGCAGCGAGCGCTCGCCAGGCAGCGCCGGCGGTCCCTGAGCGAGGAATCGGTCAAGCGGTGTCCGCTCGGTCTCCGAGTGCACTCGCCGGTGATAGACCTGCTCCACCCACGCCTGGAACAGCTGATTGAGTTCCTGAAGGCTCGCGGGCGAATGGTCCTCGAGCTCGACCAGCCATTGCTGGCGAACGGTCCGAAACGCCCGCTCGATCTTGCCCCGTCCCTCCGGCCGGCCCGGCCGGCTATGGATCAGCCGGATCCCCAAGATCGCGCACGCCCGCAGCAGCTGGCCGGACACGAACGGGCTGCCGTTATCGACGTAGAGGGCCTTCGGCGCCCCGCGCGAGGCGATCCCCGCCCGCAACGCCGCCGAAGCATTGAGCACATCCTCCCGCGCCGCCCACCGATACCCGCACAACAAGCGGCTGTGATCGTCAAGGAAGCAGAACAGGAACGTGCGGTGGCCGTCGACGATGGGGCCGTGCAACGCGTCCCCGGTCCACAACTCGTTGCGGAACTCGGCCTCGAACCGCCCCAGCGCACGCCCGATCTGCCCGCCCTTCCACGGCAACCCAACCGCCACGAAGTGACGCTGGATCGTGCGCGCCGACGGCGAGCTGCCCTCCGTCTCCACGATGATCCGATGGATCTGCGCCGCTGTGCGCGCTGGCTGCTCGCGGCGTAGCGCGCACGCCAACTCCAACAACCCGGCCGGCGTCTGGTTCGCCATCCGCCGCGACGCCGGAACCAGCGCCTCGAACCCGCCCTCACGATACGCCCGGATCCAGCGATCCAGCGTGTTGCGCGACACCCGCACCCACCGCCCATCCGGGCCGAGATGCTCGCGAGCGGCCAACGCCCTGACCAGCATCCCGCGCTCTCGGGGCGAGAGCGACGGATCGACCGCCTCGCCGACGACCCTCCAGCGGAACACCCCGATCTCCTGCGCCCTGTCCACATCAACCTCCTGACCGTCGCTGACACCGAGCGGCCAGGATCGCCCTCACTCAGGCACCGGCCAAGGCGATCTCGTGTTGATCGCAAGCAGCCCGCCCGCGGTCAGCGCCGACACCCACGACCACGGCGCCCGACGAGCGAGAACCAGCGACGCCACCCTGGTGCACACGCCGATCGCCTCGAGCGCGTCAGCCACCAGCGACCCCCGATCGGCCGGTGGATCCAGCGAGGCGTCAAGCGCCCGCGCCCACCACAGGAAGTGAACCGCGATCACCTCCGCGCGAGCTCGGAACCGCCGCCGCCACTCACGCACCGTCTCCCCGGGCACCCCCAACCGCTCCCCGGCCCGGCGATAGCCCTCCCGCCCCAGCGACAGCAGCGCCGCGCCGATCACCTCCGCCACATAGACGCGGCGCGCCAGGCACACGTCCGGCAACAGCACGTGCGTCGTGCCGCAACCCCGATCACGGCAGCGACCACGACGCGGCCGCAGCCAACGAACCCCTGCGTGCGTGCGGACCTGACGCAGCCGCGCGCAGCCCCAGCCTCCCAGCACGCCACCACCACAGCACGGGCACAACAAGCGCCCAGCAGTGAGATCCACCTCGACCGCAACACGATCGTCTGAGACGATAAGCACGACGTCCTCCAACGGCGTCAGGAGGCCCCCTCGTCTCACACCCCGTCAGGTTTCGGCGAGGGGGCCTCAATCAACAGGATCACCACCATCCTGTCGCCCCGGCGCCCACCCGCCGCCTCGCATCACCACCCAACATGGCGCACGACAACCGCGCCATCACCATCCAGCGCGTCGCTCAACAGCCCTTGCCGACTGCACTGCCGTGCCGGGGTCTGTCAACCATCGATCGGTCTCCGGACGTATCGACGAGGTTCATCCGGCGGCGCGAGCGTGAGCCTGGCCGCGTGGGAGCTGTCCGTGGAGGAGCAGCGGGTCGCGCGGGCGTGGGAGCAGGCGGTGGCAAAGGGCTTACTCAGGCGCGCTGGGCGTGACCGTCTCGACGGTGAGCGCCTATGGCGACTGACCGCCGGCGGCTGGGCTGCGCGAGACGCGGTCGGCCCGCGATCGTGACAGGCCACGCCCGGGTGACCGCGCCCGCCAGCACCGCCTGGACGGTCGGTTCGGGTTGGCGGCGCGTCCAAAGCGGCGCGCGTTGACCGGTCGCGGGGGCTGCCCCCAAGGGCTGCAGGCACGAATGACGGCCTGTTCCTCGTTCTGGACAGCATCCGTTTGTCGTTCGCGAACGGACGCGTAGCCGGGAGGGCGGGTGGGGAGCCCTTCCCGAGTGAGTCGTTTGCTGCGATGGGCGCCGCAAGCAAGCACGGCGACCGTTAGCTGGCTCCCCGCGACTTACATGTCGAGCAAGCGTTTGTCTGGATTTGGGTCGCTGCTGGTATCGCCCCAGAAGGAGAAGTCTCGAGCGGCTTGACCAGAGGGCCCCACGAGTTCTGCAATGGGAACGCCAACAGCCATGCCGACCGACACGGCCACGGCTGCCCGCCCCCCCGGCGATCCAGCACTCCGGCGGCGCCGACCTGACGGTCGCACTCCACCGTTAGCCACGAACTCCTGGATAGCAAGCACGGGAGCAGCAGCCTCGGCGCCACCGCGTCGCTGCCGGTTTAGGCGTAGAGCAGTCGTGCTTGCACCGCGTTCGCCAGGCGATCCGGAACCGCACGCGTACCGTCGTCGTCGGCATCCGGATCCACGCCCGGGGAGCCGTCGGCGCGGATCTCGCCAACCAATCGACCACAACGCGCCCGTGGACGGCTGGGTCCAGGTCACGAACTGGGCGCACATGTCCATCGAGACCCTCGTGCGTGCCACGGGCGGCGCCGACCACATCGGGTTCGCGTCGTACATCGAGAAAGGTCGAGGGGTTGCCCGGGGGTACAGCAGCGTGGCCAGCGTCACGACGCGCGTCGTTTGCTCAAACATGCAGGCGAGTGCGGTCGTGTGGACGAGTTCGCTTGGAGATCTGTGGGCAACTACTCGCTCTTATCAGTGGCCGCACCGATGACACGCGGTCACGGGGACGCGTACCTTTCCCGCCCGAGTCACGAGCGCTGGCGCATGGATTGATGCCTTTGACAGCGATCGGTGTCGGTCATCTTCAGTCACGCATGTGCACGCCAAGGATCCGCGTGCAGCGTCCGACATAACCGGTCGAATCCCGCGATCGTTAGAGGTGTCACATGGTTCCTTCGCGCCCGGCACGCACCGACCAGACCCAAGACCTGTCAGCGACCCTGCGGTCCGCCGGGCATGCACGTGTCGCCGGTCGGGTGCTGAACCTCTCTGACGGGGGGATGCTCGTCACCGGGAGCAATCTCGACGTCGGCGAGACCGCGAGCTTTGAGCTCGTCGGCGCCGGCTTTCGATTTGCCGGCCTGGCGACGGTCGCGCACCGCAACGACCGAGCAGTGGGCCTGCGCTTCCTGAGCTCGGAGGGTCAGCCTTACCGCGCGCTCTGCGCCCTGATCGCTGCGCGACTGCCCAGACAGCTGGTGTCCGTCGGCGCTCGCAGGAGCGACCCGCGCCAACTGCGGCGCTTGGTCGTGTTCACCGGCATCGAGCGCCCCGTCGAGCGGCCCTGTCGCTCGGCTGAGCAGCACGCGTAGCCGATCAGGATCCCCAGACCGACGGCACCCAGCGCCGCGCTCCCCAGTCCCTCGCCCCGACCACGACCGCGCTGTTGCTCACCGCCCGGCCGCGCTGGTCGGGCTGCCTGCTTGCGTCGACTTCGGGAGCGCCCCGCGGATGCAGCGGCGTCATTCTTGCGTCGACGCCGATGCTGGTAGCCCCATTGCGTTAGCGAGCGGCCCGACGCGAACGATGGTGTTCACCGCCGACGGGTGGCGGTGGAACGCCAAAGTTCATTTGGCCGCGGCCGAACTTCCGCGGCGGACGGCCGGCGCGACAGTCGAGTCCGGCGGCGTGGGTGATCTCACTTTGCGACGTACCGGGCGAGCGCGAATGACGAACCGCACGCGCCGGCCACGACAATGCGACCGTTCGGCTGGACGACGACGCCGTTGGCCGCGGCGGTTTTGCCCGTCCGGATGCCTGTTGTGACGATCCCTCTCGTGCCGAAGCTCGAGTCGAGCGTCCCGTTGGACCTGTAACGAGCCGTGCCGAACACCGAGGTGTTGCCGCCAGGGAGATTCGCCTGTCCGACGACCACGAGCCTGCCGTCGCGCTGCGCGGCGATGGCGTTGCCGAGGGCGTCGCCGCCCGGGAGCCTGGTCGTGACGATGCCACCCTTACCGAAGGTCGAGTCGAGCGTCCCGTTGGTGAGATATCCCGTGAGCGCGAAGCGGTCTCCTTGGCCTGGCTGCACCTGCGCGAGACCGGCGGCGACGATCCGCCCGTTCGGCTGGACAAGGACCCCTTGTGCGCCGGCCTCCTCGCCGAGCACCGTCGAAACCTTGCCGTCCCCTGAGAAGGACGTATCCAGTCTCCCGGTGCGAGCGATGTAGCGCGCGAGAGCGAATGCGCCGCCTCCTGAGAAGGGATTGTCGAGAAGGCCGGCGAGGACCAGCTTGCCGTTCTTCAGGGCGAGTGCGTGGGCCGCGACCGTATCGTCGCCGGTCCCGAATGGGGTGAACACTCGCCCGCCGGTCCCAAAGCTGGAATCGAGCGCGTCACTGGCGCGGTAGCGGACGAGCGCAAAGCCCTGCCCACTCCCATCTGACTTCCCAGCGCCACCGGCGACGACAATGTTGTTGCCGGGCATCACCACCACCGCCTGTCCGCCCGAGTAGAGCGCGCCAGCCACCGAGATCGTGGACTGCCAGCTCACCTTCCTGGTCTCCCCGAAGCACACCGTGTGCGGCACCCGGGGGGAGGCGGTGCAGCCGCTCGTGCTCGGAGGCGAGGCGGATCACCGGCGGTTCCTGCGTGGAGCGGTGCGAACGCGTATTGACGTCCGCCATCCACTGCTGGCATGCGGCCTCCAGCTCCGGGAACGATCCGTCGGCCGGCCGGAGGTTGTGATCTGCCGGGAGCAGATCGGCCTTCGCGATCTTCACTGTCGCCTCGCTGCCGCCTTGCGACTGCGGGTCGGCCGGCGCACACGTCTGGATGCTCAACGCGCAATGCCGGGCCACGCTGACGATCTGCGGTTGCGGACCGCGATCCCGCACACATGATCGACCGACACCGTCTTCTCGTTGTCAGTCAACAGATAGGTTGGCGCGCGGTCGAAAATCCGCAGCGCCCGGTCGATCGCCATCACCACCGATGCGATCGTCTTGTCGCGCAGCGGGACCACGACCCGGAACCGCGACCACGCCAACCACGCGCAGAACAACGCGGTCTTGGGCCCCTCGACGATCGGGCCATCCCCGTAGTCGAACTGGGCCCACAACCCCGGCTCCGGCGTCCACGGCCGGGTGACCCGCCCATGCTCACGCCGCCACCGACGCTTGGCCTCAGCGACCCACCGCCGCGTCGTCCTCGGCGACCCGAGGTACCCGAGCGCGACAAGCCTGCCATGCGCGACATCCCCCCGGACCTTCCCATGCGAGCGCGCGACGAGCTCGTCAACCTTCCGCTGGTTCTCGACCTCCATCGCCGGCCGCTTGCGCTCCACCTTGGGCACCAGCCCGAGATCGCGCTGCGCCACCCAGGC